>JAFURT010000004.1 GCA_017471765.1 Clostridia bacterium | reverse complement strand
TGAAATCAGAGTCATTGCACCATCAAGAAATCTAACGGAAGTATGGCATGTTGCACATCATCATGCGGTTGACTTCTGGACAAAAGAGGGCTTTAATCTTACTTTTTCAAAGAACAGCCGGGAGGTTGGTAAATTTCATTCATCCAGCATTGCAGCCCGTGTGGAGGATATCCACGAAGCGTTTTGCGACCCCAATGTAAAGATGATCATAACTTGTCTTGGAGGGTTTAATACCAATCAGCTTCTGCGCCACCTTGATTATGATCTGATTGCAAAGAACCCCAAAATTTTGTGTGGTTATTCTGATATTACTGCACTGCACAACGCAATTTATGCTAAGACTGGCCTTGTCACATATCACGGACCGCATTTCAGCACTTTTGGATTTGACAGAGAAACTGAGTACACAAGAAATGCATTTGTGGATTGTGTTATCAAGGATGGACCTGTTACTGTTGTGCCCTCTAAATCTGCTGTAAAGTATCATACCATTCAAGAGGGTGTTTGCGAGGGAACAATTATCGGCGGCAATCTCTGCACACTGAACCTATTGCAAGGCACTCAATATATGCCTGACATCAGAGATAAAGTATTATTTCTGGAAGATGACAACATTATGGGCGAGTACTTCTGTTACGAGTTCGACCGTAATCTGGAATCACTCTTACAGGTTGAAGGTGCAGACACGATCAAAGGTATTATCTTCGGACGTTTTGATGATAGCTGTGGACTAACTGTAGAGACAATTACAGACATTATCCGGGACAAGGTTCCATCCTATATTCCCGTTGTATTTGGTGCTGATTTTGGCCATGTTTTCCCAATGATTACTTTTCCTATCGGAGGAAGCGTGCGTATTCAAGCAAATCAAGAAAAAACTGAAATAGTCATGATTGCTCACTAATACAAATGACAGTATGGTGTGCACCATTTAATGATTCCTATACCTTTTATCGAAAGGTCGGAGGGGTGTGCATTTCGTATCAGAACAGGTCACTTCTTTCAAGAATAAAGGCACCCCCAAAGGGGTGCCTTTATTCTTTGTAGTCAGAAATAACACTCGAACTCGGGCACCGCAAGAGGGGAATCGAGTCTCTCCTACTCCGCCAAACATAAACCGCAATTCTGATACAAAAGGATTGCGGTTTTTGTTTTTTTGTGGTATAATGAAGCGAAGAAACACAAGGAGGAGAGCTATGGAAAAGGTTCTATATGAATACGGGTTCGATTTATCAGAATATTTATCGAATTTAATTCCCTTGATCGTTGGCATAGGCTTTTTTGCAACATCAATATCTATTATAAAAGCGAAGAAGCGCGGTGAGGATGTGCGCGGCTTTCATCCTGCGTTTTTCAAAGTAGCCGGCTTTATTGTAGGACCTTTGGGTGTGCTCTTGTTTCTTATTTCCACCCTTGGGATGGCGGTTGAGCACATTGAATATAAAGAATTATTGGAAACGAATCGTGTTTGTTACGTGGAGGGATATGTTGAAAATTTCCATCCCATGCCATACGAAGGGCACGATACGGAGCATTTTGAAATAGACGGTATCTACTTTGAATACACCGATTATGAAATCATGAACGGTTACAACACTACCTCATCTCACGGCGGTGTTGTTACACAAGATGGTCAGTATTTGAAAATCAAATATATTGTTAGTGAATATGAAAGTGGCGAAAGTAGAAATATAATTCTGTATATTGCTGAAATCGAGAAAACACAATAAAGTATTGTATCAAAATTATAGTTATTAGCCAAGGATAAAGGCACCCCCAAAGGGGTGCCTTTATCCTTTTATCTATACCTATATACGCGGTATCGTGTGTCAGTTCATGTGCTCGTCCCAAAATTCCCGCAGGGTGCGGACATACAGCTCCGGTGCTTTGGGATAGGCCAGCCCATGTCCGGCATCGGGGATGGTCAGCAAGCGGGTGGGGGAGGCACAGTGGCGGTGCATTTCCCGGCTCATAGCGCAGGGAACAAAGTCGTCTGCCTCGCCGTGGATAAAGATGATCGGCACTCTGCTATGCTTGACCGCCTCCAGAGGGATGGCTTCTTCAATATCGAAGCCCCCAAACAGCATGCCCGCCAGCCGTACAAAGGGGTAGGCGAGGAGGCAGGGCAATTTCATCTCCCGGATGGTCTTGCGGATCATCTCCGGTGCGGAGGAATACCCGCAATCAGCCAGCACCCCCTTCACCTGCGGAGGCAACGGCTGACCGGCGGCCAGCAGGACGGTGGCCGCCCCCATGGAAATGCCGGTGAGGATGATTTTCACATCCGGGCCGAAATGCTCCACTATGAACTGTACCCACGCCAAACAGTCCCGATGCTCCTTTACGCCGAAGGTGATGGTGTTGCCGTCACTGCCGCCGCTGGCACGTTGTTCCACGATAAAGGCGCTGTGCCCCAGAGCGAAGCAACGGGGGATACTGCCGCACATATCCCGTTCCGCATCCCCACGGTAGCCGTGGAGGAGCAGTTCTATCGGCGCCCCGGGCGCATATTCAAAGAATTTTCCTCGCAGGGTCAGTCCGTCGTGGGAGGAGATGCTGAACGCCTCACAAGGCATTGACCGCATATCCTTCATCCAGCCCACCATCGTTTCGGCATAGGGCAGATAAATATCCCCCTCCGGTAGCGGATACTCGTCCTCCCCGCGGGGCGTCCGTGGGGGAGAGTAGAACGCCATCCGGTAACAAAACAGCATAGCGGAAAGCCCTACTACCAGCAATCCGCCAACCAAAAGCAGGAGGATACAATACCATTCCATATGACCATCTCCTTTTATCCGGTTAATTATACCACAGTTTCTGCATGTTTGCAATCCGGCGAAAGGGGAAACTGGAAAAAAGATAGACCTTGCTTTTTTTGTCGAAATACAGTACAATGTGGACTGCGGCATTTTAGAGTATGAGAGGAGAATGATATGAATAAGGAAGTAAACTACAAAAACAAAAAACGCTATAATACGGCGAAATACCCCATTCGGCAGCCGAAGATTATCGTGTGGCTCATCTGGCTTCTGTCTAAGATCGTCCTCATCGGCAAGGACTACAAAGTGGAAAAGGTCAATATGGAAGGGCTGAAGCCCCCCTATATGTTGCTGAGTAACCATATGTATTTTATCGACTTTGAACTGATAGCCATGGCCACCCTCCCGCACCGGATGAATAATGTGGTGAGCATCGACGGCTTCTACCGCCGTCCCTGGCTGTTGGAGCTGATTGGTGCCATCTGCACCCGGAAATTTACCATGGACCTGCATCTGGTGAAGTCCATCAACCGGGTGCTCAAGCGGGGGGATATCCTATCCATGTACCCGGAGGCCCGGTATTCCCCTTGTGGGACCACCTCCTATATGCCGGAGGCGCTGGGCAAGCTTATCCGGATGAACAAAGTGCCGGTGGTGGTGGCGATTCACCACGGTAACCACCTGCACTCTCCCTTCTGGGACTTCCGCAAGAAGCGGAAGGTGCCGCTGCACACCACCCTGACCCAGGTGCTGACAGCGGAGCAGGTAAAGTCCATGTCGGCAGCCGAGATCAATGCCGTCATCCGGGAGGCTTTCGCCTATGATGATTACCGCTATCAGAAAGAGGCCGGCATTCGCATCCGGGAGCCTTACCGGGCGGAGGGACTGCACAAGGTGCTGTACCAGTGCCCCCATTGTCTGACGGAGCACAAGATGGATTCCAAGGGTACAGAGCTGTTCTGCACCGCCTGCGGTAAGCGTTGGAACTGGAATGAGGATGGCAATCTGGAGGCCTTGACCGGGGAGACGGAGTTTTCTCACATCCCCGACTGGTTTGCGTGGGAGCGGGAGCAGGTGCGTAGCCAGATCGAGGCCGGTACCTACCGCTTTGAGGATGAGGTGGAGGTGTATTCCCTTCCTCGGTGCTGGCGGTTTATTAAACTGGGCGCAGGGCGGCTGACACACGACCCGGAGTCCGGCTTCTGCCTGGAGGGGCACTATCGGGGGGAGGATTACCGCATCCAGCGTACTCCCTTGCAGACCAACAGCCTTCACATTGAGTATGACTACTGCTATATTAAGCCTTTTGACTGTGTGGATATTTCCACCGAGAACGATTCCTACTACTGCTATCCCAAGCAGGAGAATGTTGTCACCAAGCTGGCTTTTGCGACAGAGATTGTTTATCAGAATGCCGCAAATAGTGTGGTGCATACCTAATCCGGTTATGAAAAACGGCCCATTTTATGATGGGTCGTTTTTTGCGATGATTTTACAATTTTTTAATATTATAGGGTTGCTAAATACAGAAAAATTTGCTATACTATCCTGTACGTTTTTTAGAGAGGTCTTTTAATTTTTCTGCAAAGGAGAAGAATAATGGAAGTTTTGCTGGAAAACATTGTCGCCGTGGATTGGCGGCAGGTGGTGATGTGGATTATCGGCGGCGTGCTGATTTTCCTGGCCATCAAGAAGGAAATGGAGCCCACTCTGCTGTTGCCCATGGGCTTCGGTGCGATTCTGATCAACCTGCCCAACTCGGGTGCCAAGGAGGTCATCGACCGCCTGTTTGAGGTAGGTATCGAAAAAGGCGAGCTGATGCCGCTGATTTTGTTTATCGGTATCGGTGCCATGATTGATTTTACCCCCTTGCTCACCAACCCGAAGCTGATGCTGTTCGGTGCGGCGGCCCAGTTTGGTATTTTCTTTACCATGTGTATGGCGTCCCTGTTCGGCTTTGAGCTTAATGATGCCGCCTCGGTGGGTATCATCGGTGCGGCTGACGGCCCCACCGCCATCTATGTGTCGGGTGTGCTGGGCTCTTCCTACTCTGCCGCCATCATGGTGGCCGCCTATTCCTACATGGCGCTGGTGCCCATCATCCAGCCCCCCATCATCAAGCTGTGTACCACCAAGAAGGAACGGCTGATCCGGATGGATAATTCCGGCGGCAAGCCGGTATCCCGCACCACCAAGATTTTGTTCCCCATCGTGGTGACGGTTATCGTGGGCTTGGTGGCTCCGGATGCCGTGGCGCTGATCGGCTTCCTGATGTTCGGTAACCTCATCCGGGAGTGCGGCGTGCTCAACTCTTTGTCCGAAACCGCCCAGAAGGTGTTGGCTAACCTGATCACCATTTTCCTGGGTATCACCATTGCTGCCCGTATGCGTGCGGATGAGTTCCTGGTATGGGAGACTCTGCTCATCATCGGTCTGGGTCTGTTTGCCTTCGTGTTCGATACCTTTGCCGGTGTGATGCTGGCCAAGGTGATGAACCTGTTCTCCAAGAAGAAGATCAACCCCATGATCGGTGCGGCCGGTATTTCGGCCTTCCCCATGTCCGCTCGTGTGGTGCATAAGATGGGCCTGCAGGAAGATCCGCAGAACTTCCTGCTGATGCATTCCATCGGTGTCAACGTGTCCGGACAGATTGCCTCGGTTATCGCTGGCGGTCTGATTCTGGCGTTTGTTAAGTAAGGAGGAAACGAATATGGGTATTAACGTAGAGTATTTCCTCAATTCCCTGCCGATTATGGGCAAGGGAATGCTGGGCATCTTCATCGTGACGGCGGTCATTGTGGCGGTGGTATACACCCTCAACGCCATCCCCTCCAAGAAGCAGTGATTCACACAGCGGCAACAGGTATTCCTGTTGCCGCTGTTCTTGTAATTTACCCCCCGGCAGTACCGGGGGTTCCGTATAGTTTTCAGCGCTCTCCCTCTGGGAGAGGGTGCCTCCCCTGTGTTCGACATTCGCTGTGGCGAAGTCGGGGAGGGGGACCGCCAAACGGCGGTGGAGGGGTTGTATTCTTTTTCAAATCCCCTCAGTCGGCTGGCGCCGCCAGCTCCCCTTGCGTCCTCAAGGGGAGGCTTCGTGGCTTTCTGCAGACCTTTCGTACGCAAATGTCGATAAATTTGAGCGCACTTGTGCGCCGCTAGTGTAGTAGTGCTTTGCCCGCATACGGAAAACCCCCGGCTAAGCCGGAGGATTCTTATTTGTCCATATACAGAAAAACAGCCCACCGGCTATTGACCGGTGGGCTGTGTGCTTATGTGCGGGTCACTTTGTAGATGGAAACATGGGAGGTTTCGCTGTTGACCACGGCCAGCATATCCTCGTTGAAGTAGACGGTGGAGATGGAGTAGATGGGGCTGTGCACGGTGGCCGGAATAACCACGCTGCCGTCCTCGCCCAGCAGACCCAGTTTTCCGTTCTGCCAGAAGGGAGCCAGGCCGTTGTAGAAGGTGCCGATATTTTCGAAGCTCTCTTCGTAAATGCGTTTGCCGTCATAGCCGTAGAGGTAATGCTTGCCGTCCTCCGTGCAGGTGGTTACTAATTTCTCATTCAGGAGGGTGGGCTGTCCCTCGTCGGTGGGGAAATCGCCGGCGGGCGTCCCATCGACCTGGGTGAGCCGGTAGCAAGGTTTGCCGCTGTCGCTGGTGACCTGCTGGAAGGTGCCGTACAGCGTCTGCTCCCAGGTGAGTGTCTCATACATAGCGGATACGGCATTCATGTATTCTTCTTCGTCCACCTCGGTCATATCGCCGTTGAGATTGACCCGGCGATAGGAGCCGTCCTCGGTGGTGACGTAGGTGCAGTTGTTGTCTCCGATGTGCAGAATATCGGTGGAGGCAACGGTGAAAATGTGGTTGGCACCGGCATCCAGGCAGGTGTAGTTGTTCTCCAGCCCATCGATATCATCCCGTTCGCTGATGTTGAGGAAGACCACATAGCCGTTGTGGAAGTACAGACCGTCCTGGTCGGTGGGGTAGTCTGTCTCCTTAACCAGAGAAAGGGTCACGTTCTGCCCGGCATAGGTGCCGGTGGCGGTGGTGACAGTCGGCTCCGAGGAACCGCTGGGAGCGTCGGGCTTGTCCTCACCCCGGCAACCGGTCAGCACCAGTGCCAGCGCCGGAACCAGCGCCAGCCGTGCAAGCCAAGATCGTTTCATAACAGAAGCCTCCTAAAATGCAGTTTTTATGTTACCTCTTTATTTTACGGCCTATCCCCGCTTCCGTCAAGTCTTTTTTGTCGGATGGAGCAAAATGGAGAAAAGCCTTGCAATTTCAGTGAAACGGAGGTATAATTAAACCAGTATAGCCATTTTATGGTGAAAGAGGGGTTGCATATGAAAAAACGCTGGTTATCCGCTGTGCTGGCGGTGGTCGTAGCTGTGGCGGCTGTACCGATGATGGTGTTTGCCGTGGGAGATGCGACGCCGGCTGTGGCCAGCTCCGTATCGGAGGACGAGGCACGGCTGAATGTCGCCAACTGTGTCGCACAGGCCGGGGAGACGGTGCAGCTCCACCTGGGCGTGCAGAGCACCGGCAACCTGAAGGCCCTGTCCCTGTCCGGGCTGACCTATAACCGCAAGAAGCTGGAACTGGTTTCCGGCGAGTGGGCGGAGATGGGGCAGAGCCTGGCGCACTGGGATGAGGACATGGAAGCGGCGGTGATCGCCTTCGAGGAGAATACCGACGTGGCCAAGGTGGTGTTCACCCTGACCTTCCGTATTAAGGAGACGGTGCCTTATGGCGAGGTGTTGCCTGTGAGCTGTCAGGCAACCGCCAAAAAACGGCTGGCAGACGGCCGTGAGTGCAATGTGGATGTGACAGCCACCGCCGGCTCCATCACTGTGGGGATTCCCGGAGATATAGACGGCAACGGCGTACTGGAGCCCATGGACCCCATCTGCCTGCTGTATCGCCTGATGCTGCCGGAGGTATACTCGGTGGCCCAGCCGCTGGAGCTGAATGGGGATGGGATGGCCACGACGGATGACGCCATCTATCTGCTGTACCACGTGATGTTGTCGGAAAACTACCCCCTGTCCTGGATGCCGGCCACCGGCAGACTGACCGTGACCAACACCACCACCACGGCAGGCGGCGATGACTATACCACATCAGCGGCGAACAAAACCACCGCGGCAGGTAGCTATGCTACCACAATGACTACTTCTAAAGCGGCCACCACAACACAACGAAATACTACCGGAGTAGCGACGACCACGACCAGTAATACCACAAGCCCAAGTGATCCCCAGAATATCCCCATGCCCACCCGCGACCTGAAGAACAAGACGGTGACCGTTTTCTCCTGGCGTGACCAGCAGTCGGAAAACTGCTATGGTGCCTCCAAGCCGGATATGCGGAAGGTGTACAACAAGGTTGGCCTGGAGACCAAGTGGTATCAGGCTACCCACGATATCTATGTGGACAGACTGGCTGTGGCGGTGGCCTCCGGTGACAGTCCTGACCTGGTGGAGTGGAACACCACCCAGATGTATCCGGCGGCCATCGAGTCCGGGCTGGTGGTGCCCATTGACGCTTACATTGATTTCTCCGCCCCTATCTGGGACGATGTCCGTGAACTGACTGCCAAGTACCAGATCAACGGCAAGACCTTCTTCTCGGTGGAGTATATGCAGATTGCCGAGTTCGTGTACTACAACCCCGAGCTTTTCAAGCAATATGCTCTGGAGACCCCCCTGGAACTGTGGCGTGAGGGCAAGTGGACGCTGACGGCGTTGCAGAAAATGGCCAATGCGCTGGTAGCCATTGATGATAGTGGCAATGTCACTCGTCTTGGCTTCGTGCCCGGCAATATCGGTGCCATCACCGGTTTGGAGCTGGTGGAGTATAACCGGACCTACGGCTACAAGCTGAACATCTCCAACACCAAGTATAAGACTCTGATGAATATCATGTACAATATGGGTGTCAAGGGCACCAGGTCCGCTGGCTTTGATGCTCCCACGGGTGTGGCTAAGGGCACCGTCGCCATGGCGCAGACCGCCGGCTGGGCGATGACCAATGAGATGAACGCCGCCCGTGAGAGGGGCGAACTGGAGTGGGTCATTTTACCCAAGCTGGATGACACGTCCAAGCACTATTACAATGTTAACCTGCAGCAGACCTTCGGCCTGGTGAAGGGCGCCAAAAACCCCGAGGGGGCCGCTTATTTGATTGAACTCCGCAAGTGGGCGTTCCTGAACTACCCCTTGAACGAGTATCTGCCCTTCACCGACACCGCCTATACCCGTGAGTTCGGCGAGAAGATGGATGTCAATGGAGGCACGCTGACGGCGGCGGAGATCCAGTACACCCAGGAGATGCTCAGCCAGGGCTATGACGTGGTGGCCAACAACCTGTGGGGCGGCTGGGTTGGCAGCGTCCAGTTCCCCGGCATCACCGAGGTTATCTCCAACGGCAACACGTGGTCTACGGTGCTGAAGAATAAAAAAGCTTCGTTAGAGGCCGTGCTGAAGCAGTGGGATTTCTCCGGTGTGTAACCCCCCAAAAAAAGAATACCTTGTTATCTTTTGCCGCCATAGGCTCTTTTGCCCATGGCGGCAAACTTTTTTGTAATTGAAAACCCCCGGCAGTGCCGGGGGTTCTGTATAGCTTTCAGCGTTCTCTTGCCTCTCCCTCTGGGAGAGGTGTCACGGCACAGCCATGACGGAGAGGGTGCCTCCCCTGTGTAAGGGGAGGGGGACCGCCAAACGGCGGTGGAGGGGTTGTGTTCTTTTTCAAATCCCCTCAGTCGGCTGGCGCCGCCAGTTCCCCTTGCGTCCTCAAGGGGAGCCTTCGTGGCTTTCTGCAGACCTTTCGTGCGCAAGTGTCGGTAAATTTAAGCGCACTTGTGCGCCGCTAGTATCGTAGGGCTTTGCCCGCATACGGAAAACCCCCGGCTAAGCCGGGGGATTCTTATTGGTTGTTCATCCTTGACAAAATGAAACCGCATATTTTTTCCGAAAAAGCACAAAAAAGTGTTGTGTTTTCTGGTGGATTGTAGTATAATCGTATAAAACATAGTCGCTTCGTTAAAGTGATTTGTGCAAATTATCCCATTTTCGTGATTTGGTCTATGCGAATTGACTAAATCATGGGGTGGGTGAATAGAAAGGGCGTGCATCCATCCATGAAAAACTACAACGCAAAAACCATCCGTAATGTGGCACTGACCGGTCATGCCGGTTCCGGTAAGACCTCGCTGGCTGAGGCGATGTGTTATCTGGCCGGGCTGACTGACCGACTGGGAAAAATTGCGGATGGAAACACCATCAGTGACTTTGACGCGGAGGAAGTCCGCCGTCAGGTCTCCGTCTCCACCTCCCTGGTGCCGGTGGAGTGGAAGGGAACCAAGATTAATTTGTTGGACACTCCCGGTCTGTTTGATTTTGTGGGCGGCCTGCGTGAGGGCGTCCGTGCGGCAGGTAGCTCTGTGGTGGTCGTTTCCGGTAAGAGCGGTGTCACCGTCGGTGCGGAAAAAGCTTTTGCCGCCGCCCAGAAGAAGGGGATTGCCACCATCTTCTTCATTAACAAACTGGACCGCGAGAGTGCCGATTTCTATAAAGTGTTCGAGGATCTGAAGACCAAGTTCGGCCCTATGGTGTGCCCGCTGGTGGTGCCCTATGTGGTGGATCACAAGGTGCAGTGCTATGTCAACCTGCTGGAGTACCGTGCCTATACCTACGAGGGTGGCAAGGCGAAGCAAGTACCTATCCCGGATATGGGACACCGCCTGGAGGGTTTACGTACTGCCATGAACGAGGCGGTGGCGGAGACCAGCGAGGAATTGATGGACAAATATTTCTCCGGCGAAGAGTTTACGCCGGATGAGCTCATCCACGGTATCGCCTCCGGTGTGCGTAAGGGCGAGATTGCGCCGGTATTCTGCGGCTCGGCGCAGGAACTGGAGGCGGTGGACCAGCTATTGACCGGCCTGCTATGGCTGGCTCCTTGGGCCGAGACGGTAGCCGGAGAGACCGGCACAGACGCCGCCGGCGAGCCCATCGACCTGGAGGTGGATGAGGATGCGCCGACGGTGGCAACCGTATTCAAGACGGTGGTCGACCCCTTCGTGGGCAAGCTGTTGTATTTCAAGGTCATCCGGGGCAAAGTGGTGCCGGATATGGCACTGCTCAATACCCGCACCGGCGATACGGAGCGCTTGGGCAAGCTATTCTATATCCGGGGCAAAAAGCAGGAGGAAGCCCCCTTTATCGGCGCCGGTGATATCGGTGCCGTGGCCAAGCTGGTGGGCACCGGCACCGGTGACACCCTGTGCGCCCCAAGCTGCCCGGTGGTGCTGCCCGGTGTGCCCTTTGACCAGCCCTGTCTGTCCATGGCGGTGAACACCGTCAAGAAGGGGGATGAGGAGAAGGTGGCCACCGGTCTGGCTAAGCTGGCGGAAGAAGATCCCACCATCAAGGTGGAGAAGAATACCGAGACCCAGGAGCTGATTTTGTCCGGCATGGGCGAGCAACACCTGGATGTGATCGTATCCCGGCTGAAGAGCAAGTTCGGCGCCGAGGTCATGCTGACCACCCCCCAGGTGGCGTATCGGGAGACCATCCGCCGCAAGGTCAAGGTGCAGGGCCGCCACAAGAAGCAGTCCGGCGGTCACGGTCAGTTCGGCGATGTGTGGATCGAGTTTGAGCCGTGGGAGGGCGACGAGCTGGTGTTCGAGGAGAAGGTGTTCGGCGGCGCTGTGCCTAAGAACTTCTTCCCGGCTGTTGAAAAGGGCCTGCAGGACTGCGCCAAAGAGGGTGTGCTGGCCGGCTATCCCCTGGTGGGTGTCAAGGCCACCCTGGTGGACGGCTCCTATCACCCGGTGGATTCCTCCGAAATGGCGTTCAAGACCGCCGCCGCCCTGGCCTATAAGGCCGGTATCACCGAGGCTAGCCCCATCCTGCTGGAGCCCATCTGCCACCTGAGCGTGTATGTGCCGTCGGACAACACCGGCGACATCATGGGCGATATCAACAAGCGCCGTGGCCGTGTGCTGGGCATGAATCCGGCTGAGGATGAGTTGACCTGCATCGAGGCGGAGGTCCCGGAGGGCGAGATGGGTGATTATGCGGTTATGCTTCGCTCTACCACCCAGGGTCGCGGCTATTTCGCCTTGGCTTTTGAACGGTACGAGGAAGCCCCCAAGCCGGTGGCCGATAAGGTCATCGCCGCCAGAGCAAAAGCTGAATAAGATTTTTCCAAAAAAGAGCCGGAAAACCGGCTCTTTTTTGCTTTAATGATTGACTTTCCGACGCTATTCATGGTATGATGATAGCATCGTGGGATAGAGCGCAAAATTTCGCAATTAGGTGATTGATATGACGTATGCAGAACTGAAAAAGGATCCGTCAATCCGGGCGTTTATTCAGCAGGCTGATGAGTCGCTGAAGGCGTTAGGCTATACCGAGCATAGTTTCGCCCATGTAGGCCGTGTAGCGGAAACGGCTGGGTATATCCTGGAGACAATGGGCTATTCTGCTCATCAGATAGAGTTGGCCTGCATGGCGGCCTATCTTCACGATATCGGCAATCTGGTCAACCGCATCGAGCATAGTCAGAGCGGTGCCACGATGGCCTTCTGCATTCTGGAAAAGACGGATATGCCGGCGGAGGATATTGCCACCATCGTCACCGCCATTGGCAACCACGATGAGGGTACCGGCGTGCCGGTGAATCCGGTGGCTGCCGCCTTGATTCTGGCGGATAAATCGGACGTGCGCCGCAGCCGTGTGCGCAACCAGGATGTGACCACCTTTGATATCCACGACCGGGTGAATTATTCGGTTATCAACTCAACTCTTGAGATTGACGACAGCAAGACCACCATCACGCTGAATTTGACGGTAGACTCCCAGTACAGTTCTGTGATGGATTACTTCGAAATTTTCCTACAGCG
The DNA here is from genome assembly GCA_017471765.1 of Clostridia bacterium. GTDB lineage: Bacteria > Bacillota > Clostridia > Oscillospirales > Acutalibacteraceae > UBA5905. The sequence goes on along the minus strand of JAFURT010000004.1, from coordinate 24,265 downwards.
GATGATCCTCTGCCGCAAGGCGGCGGAGTCCCTTTGTTTGCAGTTTAAGCTGATTATCAACGGCCAGCCCTTGATGTGAGGTAGACGGATGATCTATTTAGTAGAGGACGATACCAACATCCGGGAATTGGTGCTGTACACCCTGCGCAACAGTGGCCTGGAGGCTGTAGGGTTTGCCCATCCGGCTGATTTTTGGGACGCCATGTCCCGGTCGTTGCCCCAGCTTATCTTGCTGGATCTGATGTTGCCGGGGGAGGACGGCCTGTCGGTACTGCGGCGTCTGCGCAGTGAAGGGGAGACCAGCCGTATCCCGGTTATCCTGCTGACCGCCAAGGACAGTGAATACGATAAGGTCATCGGTTTAGAAAGCGGTGCGGATGATTATATCACCAAGCCCTTTGGTATGATGGAACTCCTGGCTCGCATTAAGGCGCTTTTGCGCCGTACGGATACCGGTGTGCACCCGGTGGAATACCGGGTGGGCGGACTGTGTGTTTGCCCGGACAAGCATATTGCCACGGTGGATGGAGTGACGGTGTCCCTGACCTACAAAGAGTTCGAACTGCTGTGTACGTTGCTGAAAAAACCGGCCATGGTACATACCCGGGATCAGTTGCTTAATACAATCTGGGGCTATGCCTTTGACGGCGAGAGCCGTACAGTGGATGTCCACATCCGCACCCTTCGCCAGAAGCTGGGGACTGCCGGTGAATGCATCGAGACGGTGCGTGGCGTCGGCTACAAAATCGGAGGCTCCGTCCATGAAGCGTAAGGTGTTCAAATGCGTGTTCCGGACGGCAATGGTGTTCTTTCTCCTTTGCTGTCTGCTATTTGTACTCGCCTTTTATCGATACAGCGTGAAAGCCTATGCCGCCCAGTTACGGGAGGAAGCGCTGTGTGCCGCCGCTGCTCTGGAGGCGGCCGGTGACAGCGTATTGCCGGATATCGGCGGAATGCTGACCGCCCGCGTGACCTGGATCGCCGCCGACGGACAGGTGCTGTATGACTCCTCCGGCGAGGCCGACCGTATGGAAAACCACGCCGACAGAGAAGAGGTGCAGGAGGCGTTGCTCAATGGCACCGGTGAAGGGCGACGGTTTTCCGCCAGCACCGGGGAGACCATGGTGTATGCCGCTGTGCGGCTGACAGATGGGACGGTACTGCGTGTGGCCGCCCCTCCATACGGCGGAGCTGCTCTGTTGTTTAATTTGTTTACCCCTTTGCTCGTTGCCTTGTTACTGGCCGGGGTGCTGGCTGGGCTATTGGCTATGCAAGTGTCCCGCAGTGTACTGCGTCCCATCGAGGAGTTGGAGCTGTCCGGCACCGATGAGCGGGACGTGTACCCGGAGCTGCGCCCTTTGGTGCGGCGTATTAATACTCAAAATCGGCAGATCTATCGCCAGATGGAGGGACTGAAAGCCGAACACGAGCGTCAGGATACTCTGCGACGGGAATTCACCGCTAACGTATCCCACGAGCTGAAAACTCCGTTGACCACCATCTCCGGGTCGGCAGAATTACTGCGTGACGGATTGGTGCGTCCGGAGGATGTACCGGTTTTCGGCGGCCGTATCTATGACGAAAGCCAGCGGCTCATGACACTGGTGGGGGATATTATTAAACTCTCCCGGTTAGAGAGTCGGCTGGAGATGCCGGACAAGCACATGGTAGATCTGTACGAGCTGTGTGATATGATTCTGTCGCACTTGGAGCCGGTGGCCAAAAAGCAGGCAGTATCCCTCTCGCTGATGGGCCAGCCTATGTCCGTGTTTGGGGCAGAGTCTACCCTCTATGAGATGGTGTACAACCTGTGTGATAACGCCATCAAGTACAACCGCCCGGGCGGTAGCGTTACCGTGACGCTGGAGCAGAAAGACGGTCGGGTGTGCCTGACGGTGGCAGACACCGGCATCGGGATTCCGCCGGAAGATGTGGAACGGATCTTTGAACGTTTCTATCGAGTGGATAAGAGTCACTCCCGTGATGTGGGGGGGACCGGCCTCGGTTTATCTATCGTCAAACACGGCGCCTCCTATCATGGCGTAGAGGTGTCTGTGGACAGCACAGTGGGGGAGGGCACGGCGATGCATCTGCTCTTCCCCCCGGCAGTACAACGGCAGGAAATTTAGACTGGCAAGGTCATAACATAGAGCAGAATTGAGAATTATTGGAGGATGAACAGTTTATGTCAAGTGCAGAATGGTTGAAGATCATTATTGGCCTTATTGTGGGCCTGGTGTTCTTCATGTTCGGTATGAATGTGATGTCCGGCAGCCTGGAGAAGATGGCTGGTGGTAAGCTGGAGCGTACCCTGCGGAAGATGACGGCCAATCCCTTTGTCAGCATCCTGCTGGGTGCGGCCATTACCATTGCGGTGCAGTCTTCGTCTGCGACGACGGTTATGCTGGTTGGCTTGGTCAACTCCGGCCTGATGACCATGTCCCAGACCTTATTTGTCATTTATGGCGCCAATATCGGCACCACCTTCACCTCCTGGATCCTCAGTTTGGCCGGGATTGAGAGTGGCAATATCGCCGTCCTGATGCTGAAGCCGGAGAATTTTGCTCCGGTGCTGGCCCTTATCGGTACCGCTATGTGTATGTTCTCCAAGAATGACCGGAAGAAGAGCATCGGCACGGTGTTCATCAGCTTTGCGGTGCTGATTTACGGCATGGAGATGATGGGGGATGCGGCCGGTGAGTTTGAAAAACTGCCAGGCTTTGCGGATATGCTTAGCAGCTTTGACAATCCTCTGGTACTTCTGCTGGTCAGCACCCTGTTCACCGGTGTGATCCAGTCCTCGGCGGCCACCATCGGTATCGTGCAGACCTTTGCCCTGAAGGGCATGATTACCAACGGAATGGCGATTCCGCTGGTGATGGGCGCCAATATCGGTACTTGTGTTACCTCCATGATCTCCAGCATCGGTACCAATCGCAACGCCCGTCGGGTGGCGGTGCTTCACCTGACGATGAATGTTATCGGTACGGTGGTGTGGCTGGCAGTGTATATGATCGTGACGGCCTTTATTCCCGCTATCCCCTTCCTAACGGATGTGGCGCAGGCTTCTCCCTTTACCGTGGCCATCTGTCACTCCATCTTTAATGTGCTCACCGCGGCGATGCTGTTGCCCATGAATAAACTCATGGAAAAGATTGCTATGCTGTTGGTGCCCAGCAGGGATTTGCCTGCCCAGCCCAAGGGCGTCTTCCTGGATCAGCGTCTGCTTCTGTCCCCCTCTGTGGCGGTGACGGAGAGCAACAACGCTACCGTCAAGATGTGCCACCTGGCTCACGAGAATGTGTTGCGTGCGCTGGATATGTTTGATAAATACGATGAGAAGCTGGCGCTACAGATTGAAGAGACGGAGGAAATCCTGGATCAGGACGAGGACAAGCTGGATACCTTCTTGGTACAGCTTTCCTCCCAGTCTCTGTCCCAGAAGGACTCCCAGGTGGTATCCAAGATGTTGCACGCCGTGGGCGACTTCGAGCGTTTGGGCGACCACGCACTCAACCTGCTGAAATCCGCCCGGGAGTTGCACGACAAGGGCATCTCCTTTACACCCCAGGCCCAGCAGGAGCTGCGGGTGCTGACCCACGCTATCCGGGAGATCCTGGAGATTACGGACAATGCCTATGCCCAGAATGATCTGCGCCTGGCCTCCCAGGTGGAGCCTCTGGAGCAGGTTATCGACGGTCTGACCTCCCAGATTCGTAGCAATCACATCCGCCGTCTGCGCCAGGGCGAGTGCACCATCGAGATGGGCTTTGTGCTGTCGGATATGCTCACCAACTTTGAGCGTGTGTCCGACCACTGTTCCAACGTGGCGGTAGCCATTATCGAGGTGGAGCATAATACCTTTGATACTCACCACTACCTCAACGATGTTAAGCATGGGAATGAGGAATTTAGCACCGCCTTCCAAACCTATTCGCAGAAGTATGCTTTGAATTGATTTAGGCAGACAAAAAGACCACCCATCCGGGTGGTCTTTTTTCATGGCTTTTCCGGCCGTTGCTTGTCCTTGACCGCATCCGGCAGGTCCAGGCAGGCCCGCCAACTGCCTTCCGGCCCGATACAGGGGAATACATTGTCGGTATCGGTGGTGTCCTGCACCTCATAGGTGCCGTATTTGTTGATTTGATCCCAGGCATCTACCGGCTCACCGGGTACAGGATAGACAAAGGGGGCATCGGCATACATATCTGCCTGCACAGGCTGTTTTTCGTGTTCTTTATCCATGTTTTCCTCACCTCGCATATAGCGTGTGCGGCAGGGCAAAAAATATACGGTGTGCAATAGCACACCGTATAGATTAAAGGTCTTTTTGGGTCATTAAATAGGAGAGTGTCATCAGGCTGTCTCCCATGTGGACATTCTCTACAATAACCTCCGGATGGTCATAGGCGATATCGTAGTGGGAGAAATTCCAAAAGGCTTTAATGCCGCAAGCTACCAGCCGTTCCACCAAGTGAGGCGCCGCCTCTTTGGGGATACATAGCACGGCCATTTCCGGATGCTCCTGTTGACAGAACTGTTCCAGCTCGTTGTTGGAACGGATGGGCAGTTCCCCTAAAGTCTGTCCCTCCAGGGCAACATTGCCGTCAAACAGCCCCACCAGCTGAAAACCACGGGAGGCAAAGTTCATGTGGTTGACCACAGCCTTGCCCAGATTGCCAACACCCAGGAGGATAGCCTTTGTGGGACAGTGCATCCCCAGGATACGGCCAATCTCTTCGTACAGCTGGTTAACCATATAGCCGTAGCCCTGCTGGCCGAAGCCGCCGAAGCAGTTAAGGTCCTGCCGGATCTGGGAGGCGGTCAGGCCCATGCGCTGGGACAGTTCCCGGGAAGAAATGCGGGTGACCCCGTTCTCTTTCAGATCGTACAGAAACCGATAGTAGCGGGGCAGACGGCGGATAACCGGCATAGAAATATTGGATTCTTTCGCCATAGACAATCACCTCACTTTATACACAACCAATATATTATGCGGAAAAAGAGAAGGTTTGTCAAGTCTTTTCCGCAAAATTCCGCATAATTGTTTCGGCATAGCGCACGGCTTCCATGGCATCTTTGGCATAGTGGTCGGCGCCAATCTTATCTGCATAGTCCTGTGTCAGCACAGCGCCGCCCACAACCACCTTGCACCAGGGGGTCTGCTGTTTAAGCAGACGGATGGTCTCTTCCATAGCCGGTACGGTGGTGGTCATCAGGGCAGACAGCCCGGCCAGTGGGGCGTGATGCTGCTGAACGGCCTCCACTACTTTTTCCGGGGGAACATCCTTGCCCAGGTCGATGACCTGGAAGCCATAGTTTTCCAACAGAAGCTTTACAATGTTTTTACCGATATCGTGAATATCGCCGTGTACGGTGGCCAGGATGAATACCCCTCTGTGGGCAGAGGGCTCCCCGGAGCCGGCAATATGATTTTTAATGCAGGCGAAGGCACTTTTGGCGGCCTCGGCGCTCATCAGCAGTTGAGGCAGGTATACCGTCTTGTTCTCAAAACCGATTCCCACTGTGTTGAGGGCGGGGATGATGTCGCCATTGACGATGTCCAGCGGCGGCAGGGTAGCCAGCAGGGCTCGGGTGAGGTCAGCGGCCTTGTCCTTGAGTCCTTTGATAATAGCCTGTTGCAGGGCAGATAGCGTGTCCTCTACCGCACTGCCGCCCGTCACCGGAGCCGGTGCTTGGGGGGCGGCGATATAGCGGTCTGCCGTGCGGATGTACGCCGCGCAGTTTTCATCCAGCCCGGTCAGCGCACAGTAGGTGTAGTAGGTCTTCATCATATCGGCAGAATAAGGATTCATGATGGCCGCAGACAGGCCGTTGGCCAGGGCCAGGGCAAAGAATGTGCCATTCACCGCATCCCGGTTAGGCAGACCGAAGGACACATTGGATACCCCCAGCGAGGTATGACAGCCCAGTTCGTATTTAATGCGACGCAGAGCCTCCAGGGTGGTGTTTGCTGCGGCAGGGTCGGCGCTGACCGTCATGGCGAGGGTGTCAAAGATAATATCCTTTTTCGGAATACCGTAGGCGGCCGCTGTTTTCAGTATCCTTTGGGCTATTTTCACCCGCCCGTCAGCGGTGGAGGGGATCCCTTCTTCATCCAGCGTCAGGGCAACTACCACGCCGCCGTATTTTTTCACCAGCGGAAATACTGCCTCCATGCTGGCTTGCTTGCCGTTGACGGAGTTGATCATCGCCTTGCCGTTGTAGTGGCGCAGGGCGGCTTCCATAGCGGTCACATCAGCGGTGTCGATTTGTAGCGGCAGATCGATGATGGCTTGCAGTTCGCACACACTGTTTGTCAGCATGGTCACCTCGTCGATATCCGGCAGGCCCACGTTCACATCCAGAATGTGAACGCCCTTTTCCTGCTGGTTGACACCTTCGGACAGGAGGTAGTCCATATCCTGTTCCAGCAGGGCTTGTTTGAAGCGCTTTTTGCCGGTGGGGTTGATGCGCTCGCCAATGAGGATAGGGGCATCGCCAAAGGAAACGGCGTGAGTGTAGGAGGATACCACCGTCAGCCCCTTGTCGGTCACAGGGACGGGGATGGTCTCTTTTGTATTGGCGGTGAGCGCCTGAATGTAAGCCGGTGTAGTACCACAGCAACCGCCGGCTACACGGACGCCCTTAGCAATGAGGGAGGCCATTTCTCCGGCGAACTCCTCTGCGGTCACGTCAAAGACGGTTTTCCCGTTCTCCGACCGAGGAAGGCCGGCGTTTGGTTTAAGTATGACTGGTACAGAGGCCAGCCGTAGCAGCTCCTCTGCCACCGGAATAAGCTGTTTGGGGCCCAAGGAGCAGTTGGCTCCCAGGGCGTCTGCACCCATGCCTTCCAGCAGGGCTACCATAGCCGCCGGGTCAGCACCGGTCATCAGCTTGCCGTCCTCGCCGTAGGCGTTGGTTACCAGCACCGGCAGGTCGCTGTTTTCTTTGGCAGCCAACAGTGCTGCTTTGGTTTCGTAGGCGTCGTTCATGGTCTCGATGACGATGAGGTCGATGCCATACCGCACGCCCAACCGCACCGTGTGGGCAAACAGCTCTACCGCCGCTTCAAAATCCAGGTCGCCAAGGGGCTTCAGCAATTTTCCGGAGGGGCCGATGTCCAGGGCGATGAATTTTTCCTGTTGTCCGGAGCTGGTTGCCCGGGCTTTGGCGGCATTTTCAATGGCAGCTTTGACAATCTGCTCCAGCTCGGCCTCGCTGAATTTCAGCCGGTTTGCGCCGAAGGTGTTGGTGCAGACGACATGACTTCCGGCGTCGTAATACCGGCGCTGGATAGCGGTGATGACCTCCGGGTGGGTGATGTTCCAGCGCTCCGGCTGTTCGCCGGGGGTAAGCCCCTGCTGCTGAAGCAGGGTGCCCATGCCGCCGTCCAGATAGACGATGTGCTGTTGTAAAAACTCTCGAAAATTCATACGTTACTCCTGAAAGGGCAGGCGGTGTTTTGGCACCGTTTGCACTTGTGATGTTCTGTGACGCTCTGTGCCGTAATCCCCACAATGGCGGTGACCGACTTGGAGGGGGACATAAGCAGACTATCATTCAGACACAGGCCAAGCTGACGTGGACAGTCCAGCAGGGCGAAGATTTGCCGCTGTGTTTCCAACGGCAAATCGCCATAGCCGGGGCTGAAGCGTGGGCGCAAGCCTACCTGGTTTTGCTGGCTATACTGCTGACAAAAGGCGTCGCACAACGCCTCAATGCGCTCGGTGCCGATGGCTTGGAACAACAGCGCCCTTGAGGGGGAGATTCGTCCAAAGCGGGCAATGTAGCGGTCAAGCCCGACCCCCACCGTGGCGGCCATCAGCAGGATGGCATTGCACCCGGCAAGCGTATCGGCCAGATTTTGTGATGTTACCGAAAAAGTATCGAAATCACAGACTTGTCCGGTGATTTTCACCGGTAGTTCCCGGTAGCATACCTTATATATCAGCTCATCCTGTATGGCGGTATAGCACGCCAGTATAGCTTGCCGGGTTTCCTCCTCTGCCGTCCCACACCCGGCATAGCGCAAGGCTTCCCGTTCGCAGAAGGGGGGAGGGGGCAGCGTGATGGTGATAACGGGGCTCATTTCCCCAAAATGGCCGACAGGTTGCTCTGAATATGAGCCGCCACATCGGGCTTGTTCATGGAATACACGTGTACGTTGGTGATGCCGTTGGCATATAGGTCGATAATCTGGTCGGTGGCATAGGCAATACCAGCCTGCTTCATGGCCGCCGGGTCGTGCCCAAACTTATCCACCAGGCTCTTGAACCGCTGGGGCATAAAGGAGCCGGATAGCTTAATGGCCCGTTCCACTTGATTGCCGGCAGTGATGGGCATGATGCCGGGGATGACCGGTACGGTGATGCCGGCCTCCCGGATTTTGTACAGGAAATTATACAGCAGATTATTATCAAAAAACATCTGGGTGGTGAGAAAATCGCACCCGGCCTCCACCTTTTCTTTCAGGTAGCGGATGTCCGTCTTTTGGTCGGCGCTTTCCGGGTGAATCTCGGGGTAACAGGCGCCGCCGATGCAGAAGTCAGCGTTGCTGTTTTTCAGCTCTCGCACCAGCTCGATGGCATTCTTATAATCCCATCCGTTCCGGTCGGTGCTTTGCAGTGCCTCCGGAATATCGCCACGCAGAGCCATCACATTTTGAATGCCGGCCTCCCGGATGGCGGCAATTTTCTCCTGCACCGTTTCCTTGGTGGAGGAAACGCAGGTCAGATGCGCCAGTGTGGGAACGCCGTACAGTTGTTTAATGTTCTTGGCAATGTCCAGCGTATAGCGGCTGGTGCCGCCGCCGGCACCGTAGGTTACGCTCATGAAGGCAGGGCGCAGCTTGGCAATCTCCTCGGTGGCTGTCCGCACGCTGTCAAAGGCCGTTTCCGTTTTAGGCGGGAACACCTCGAAGGAGAGGGAGAGGGTATTTTGTTTTAACAGTTCACTAATTTTCATAGGCCATGCCTCCTGATGCTGTTTTTATCATTATAGCACATTTTTTAGCAGTAATCAAGAGATAGGGGAATGCGTACAAACGAAAAAAAGAAGCACCACCGGGAGGGGTGCTTCTTTCACTGTTTTGTGGTATAGCCATCACGGCGATCGACAACAAGATAAACACGGAGCAGGACCTGCCCGGCAGGAAGTCAGCCATTTATACGGAATACAGCTGTGCCAGGACATCATCGATTACGTCCTGTATGTGTACCGGTTCCACGGCCTGTTCATTACACATCTGCACAAATTCCTTTGCTTTTTCTTGCTCAAAGAATATGTCTGAGAAACAGCAAAGAATATTGCCGGCGGTATCCAGCGCTTCAATTCCGTATACCGTCCATTCCATGCCCTGTTCATCATATAGACGGTCCTCGTTCATTCGGTATGTATAGTACATATTGGCTCCTCGATTTTGTATAGAAAGAAATCAACCGGCATGTTCACACAGTTTGAAATTCTCACCAGGTTGTGTACACTGGGGATATATATACCTCTCTCGATATTGCTTACTGTGTCCTTGCTTAGTCCGGTCATATATCCGAATTCTTCCTGCGATACCCGTAGAACCTGTTTGCGAATGTAATACACATTCAGTCCGATGTATCGTTCATCTCGTTGTTTCGTCAAACAATCACCCACAACGACAGTATATGACAGTTTACCTTCATACACCACGGAGGGACTTCCGTATTTTTCTTCAAAGAAATCTTTTAGATAGGCCTGAAGATAGGAAACCGGCTTGTACAGGGTATTGCAGTCAGGTGCGGCACGCTCTTTCGGCTGTTTCTAAAGAGAAAGGGCATTAACATCGTCGCCATCGCGAGGACATCAATGCCCTTTTCTAAAGATTGGAGAATAGCTGGTTTAACTACGCAAGGTTTCAGATTTCTTTTTTATGTTACGGCGGGGAGCTTCGCTCCACAAGCCCATCCGGCCTGGTGCGCTGTCAGGATTTGGTAAACTTTAACTCTTGACTGTATAGGGTGATGTCCTCGCTACTGCTTCCGCTGTATACGGTGAACTCCGCTTTCACCCGATAAGTGCCGCTACCCACCTGGGTAGTCTCGCACAGCGTGCCATAAAAGTTATTGAACGTTCCTTCCCAGGTCTCTACTTTACTCCACCACAGAAGGGTGTGCTTCTGTAGTGTCATCTTGATGTAGATTTTGGTGGTGGTTCCGGGGTAGCCTTCTGCATCAGCGGTGCTATAGGCTGTGCCACCAGTGGTAATGTCCAGTCCAACATATGCCATATCGGTATAGCTCCACCGGGGCTGGACCTGGTTCTTTGTGGCTGTAGCGGCGCTGGCCATCACATTCAGCGGCAACAGCAACACTAGGCTCATCAGCAGGCAGACAATGGTTTTCGTTCTTTTTGACATAGCAAAACATCCCTTTCCGGTTTATATTGGGGCGGTGTTGACCACTCCTACCCAATATAACGACAGAAAGAGATGCTTTGTGACAAAAATTTTTAAATTTTTTTATTCCAGCGGAATGGAGGCGGCGATGTGCAGTAGTTCTTCCTCCGAAAGAGGCCCTTTTATTGTAAATGTATAGTTGTTATGCGAAAATATAATGGCTGTAGAATCATTTTGAGTGTATGCAACCCCCTCTAGTCCATTCACAGTGACGGGGTGATATTCAACGTCCTCGGTATTGGTACCCAAATTTCCGCTTTTGGTACTTCGTTGTGTGAAAACAAGGTCAGCATCTAACTCTGCATTATGGTATACAACCCTATACAAAATGCCCGTTTTGTTCTCACTCTCCAGCACATATCCCTCCGGGATGTAGGCGGGAACGACGGGGTTCATCTCTATCTCCGATTCGGCCGGCTCATCGTTGACAAACAGGATGCTGGTGAAGCTCTCAAACACCTCTGTAATAAACCGCACCACCGGCTCACGCAGTGCTTTGACGCTGAAGGTGGTGATGGTCATACCCACAAGAAGTGACAGCACTACCGAGGCTACACACCGCCCCACAGTGCCGAACAGCACGTAGTAGCCGCACTTTTGCCGCCGCAAAATCCGGCGCATCTTCTCCTCGAAGGAGGGGGAAAAGGTAATCGCCTCCAGCTCCTCATCCGTAGGGAGGTCATTGCACCACTGCTGACAGTAGAGGTCAAACGCCTCGTACAGTTTTGGGTGCTTATACAGATTTTTGCTCACAGTAACCATCCTCCTCCCGTAGTTTTTGAGATAGGAGAGACCTGGCCCGTTCCAGCCGCTTTCTGGTGGCCGCATAGCTGATCCCCAGTACGTCTGCGATCTGCTTCTCCTCCAATGCGTGATAAGCTCGTAGCTCCAGCACCACCCGGTAGGTTTCCGGGAGATGAGCGATGATGTCTGCCAGCTCTTGCACAGCGATCCTGTCCAACGCATCCTCCTCATAGGCGATGGTGGATTCCAGTTCTTCGTAGTTGTCCCTCGGATAGTGCTTGTCCTTGCGTAGCATATCCGTTGCTACACATTCGGTAACGATGCAGACAAAGCGTTTTGCTGTACAGCTATCCACCTCTCCAATGGTATTTATGTAACGGGTGAGCTTAATAAAGGCATCGTGCACGGCGTCCTCTGCCAGATAGGAATCATGCAGTTTTTGGTTGGCGATGCACATCATCAATTTTCCGTATTTTTTATACAACTGCGTAAATTTGGATTTTTCCTCTTCGGAATCCAGTAAACTTAAATAGAACGCTAACATGTGTGTCCCCCCCTGTATTTTATGCCTTTCTGGTTGAACAGTGCAAAATAAAAGCCTTGAAACCTGGTGGCTTCAAGGCTTTTTGGCGCGCCCGAAGGGATTCGAACCCCTGACCTTTTGATTCGTAGTCAAACACTCTATCCGGCTGAGCTACGAGCGCATGCTGTTGTTCACAACGCTTGATATTATACTCGCTAACACAGGAAATGTCAATAGGAAAATGCAAAAAAATAAAAAAACTTTTAGGAAAAGGGAAGTGAGCCGGTATCCTTCCGATACCGGCTCACCGGATTATGCAGTATTAGTCCTCGGCGGCAGAAGCCTTGCCCAGCGTGCCGTTGGCCAGCGCCTGAAGATAGGCGTTGATGAAGCCGTCGATCTCGCCGTCCATCACCGCCTGGATGTTACCGGACTCAAAGCCGGTACGGGTGTCCTTGGCCAGGGTATAGGGCATGAATACATAGGAGCGAATCTGACTGCCCCAGGCGATCTGTGCCTGGTTGCCCTTGATATCGTCCAGCTTATCCAGGTGCTCACGCTCCTTGATCTCAATCAGCTTGGATTTCAGCATGGCCATAGCCTTGTCCCGGTTCTGGAACTGGCTACGCTCGTTCTGGCAGGCCACCACGATGCCGGTGGGGATGTGGGTCAGACGGACGGCCGAGGAAGTCTTGTTGATGTGCTGACCGCCGGCGCCGGAGGCGCGGAACACGTCCATCTTGATGTCCTCGGGGCGAATATCCACCTCGGTGTCCTCGTCGATTTCGGGGATGACTTCCAGGGCGGAGAAGGAGGTGTGCCGCCGACCGGAGGAATCAAAGGGAGAGATACGCACCAGACGGTGCACACCGGCCTCGCCCTTGAGATAGCCGTAAGCGTTCTCGCCCAGGATTTCAATAGAGGCGCTTTTCAGGCCGGCCTCATCGCCGTCCTGGTAGTCCAGAATATTGTACTTGTAGCCGTGGCGTTCTGCCCAGCGGGTGTACATGCGGTACAGCATCTCTGCCCAGTCCTGGGCCTCGGTGCCGCCGGTACCGGCGTGGAAGGTGAGGATAGCGTTCTTGGCATCGTACTCGCCGGACAGCAGGGTAGCCAGACGCTGGGTCTCCATAGCAGATGCCACCTTGTCTACGCCCTCGACGCACTCATCCAGCAGGGAGAGATCCTCTGCTTCGTCCGCCAGCTCAATGAGGGTCAAGGTATCCTGGTAGTCCGCCTGCAGACGCTCGTAGGCCTCGATCTTGCCTTTGACCGCCGCCGCCTTCTGGGTGATCTTCTGGGCAAATTCCATGTTATCCCAGAAGCCGGGGGCGGCCGCCTGTGCGTCCAACTCCTCTGCCTCCCGGCGCAACTGATTAAGGCCGATGGAATCGGCCAGGTCTTCGATAGCCGGTAGCATCCCCTCTAATTTTAAACGCAGTTCTTCGTATTGCAGCATGGTATGATCTCCCAATTTTCAAATTTACCCATCTATTATACTGGAATTATGGGCTTTTGTAAAGAGAAAATTCGGATTTTATCAGGATTTCCTTTGCGCTTCGGTTGGTAGAGAGCGTGTAGGGGACGGCGTTCACGACGTCCCGGTAAAAACGGCGGCCGAGGACTCTCGGCCGCCGTTTGGGTTACGGGACATTACTTTTTACGGAAAATGAGGAAATACCACGCCGCCACACCGCCGGCAATCACCACTGCGGCGAGGATGATGATGGTCGCCCACGGGAAGCCACCGGGTGCCGCGTCATCATCCGGTGTTTCCGTGTCGGCATCGGTGATAGCGGTCGTTTTGGTTGTGGTGGTCGTAGAGACCACCGCCTCGTCCAGCTCTGCCACTACATAGGTGCTGAAATGGCTCAGCTCGGCTACAATCGTGCCACTTGCCCGGTCGATGGTGGAGGCGATGGTCTCCGTTTTGCCGTCGGGAGACACGTACAGCACCGCCACCTTGTCCAAATCGTACTCCGCAGGGATGGTAAAGGTGACCTTCACCGTGCCGTCGGGCTGTACTGCCGCACCGTTGACGGTGGCGGTAATCTCGTAGGCAACGAATTTTTCCGCCAGCTTCTGCAGGGCGTTTTTGACGGGAGCAGAGAGGGCGTCTGCCGCTAACGCCTCCAGCTTCACTACCGCCTCCTTGGGGAAGGCATCAGGAGCCGCCTCCACCGTGGCAGAATCGGTCTGTACCAGCACCACCAGCTTCTCGGGGGCGGTGGTCGTCCCTGTGGTGGGCGTACCGGTGGCGGAGGTAGCTCCGCTTGCGGCGTCGGTGGTTGTGCTGGCCGCAGTGATAGTCGAGCCGGGCACGGGAGGCTTTTTTGTGGTTGTGGTGGTCGTGGTGGGCTGCTTGGTGGTGGTTGGGTTTTGGGCGTAGTGGATGGTCGCGTTTTGCAAGCACTCGTTCGCTTCTTGCTCAACGATAACCTCTTGCCATTGCTTTTCTGTACCGCCGTAGTATACGTCTTTCAGACTTTTGCAGTTTTCGAATGTGCCAAACCAGATTTTCTTTACATTGGTAGGGAGGGTTACCGACCGGAGTGAAGTGCATCCGCGGAACATACCGGACCAAATTTCTGTCAAATCATTTGGGAGGGTCACAGAGGTAAGTGCGGTGCAATCTTCAAACACTTGGCTACCCATCAGCGTCACGCTGTTTGGGATAACTATGGCGTTGAGTGATGTACATCCAGTAAACGCCGAGTCAATAGTCGTTAAGCCATTACCAAACTGTACAGTCTTAAGGGAGGTACAATCTCGGAACGCCCAAAATCCTATGGTCGTCACGCTGTCCGGAATGGTTATGGAGGTGAGAGAAGAGCAAGAAGAAAAAGTAGAACGGCCGATGTTCGTAACCTGATTTGGAATCGTCACCGAGGCGAGAGAGCAACAATCACTAAATGCACTGTCCCCCATCTCAACTACACTATCGGGAATGTTTACCGTAACTAATTCAGATAAACCAGCAAACGCATGGGATCCGATTTTGGTGACACCTTTTTCAATGTGTATCTGCTCCACCATGCCGGACCACGGTTTTTGCTCCTCGCCGTAGTCCGCCATCGCTCCGTTGCCGAAGATGGTCAGAATATGGTTTCTCCACCCATACTGGTAATCTAAGACGGCGGTTTCCTCCCAAGAACAGTCACCGGTGGTTCCGCTGTCAACAACCATGCGATCTCCTGCGGTCAAGCCGCTTACTGGCAGACATGCCAAAAGGATTGCTATGAATAGAATTAGAGATAGTGCTTGCTTTTTCATTGTTTCTTCCTCCTTAAAAATAAAAAGTGCGCCTACCGAAGCAGACGCACAAAAAACGCAAACTCCGATAGTCGCCAAACTAACCGATGTGAAATGGGTGATACGCCCATCACTATTATCGTTGGAATTTGCATTTTTATCAAATTCACAATAATAGTGATTGCAAAACAGAGCGCATTTATCCCTAAAAAGAAAAATACACCCAATTTCACACCTATTCAGTTAGTTTGGCATGATTAGTATACCACTCCTTGCTAAAAAATGCAACCATTATTAAAAAACCAAACATATTTTCGTTTTTCTCTTGCACTTTCTCGGGAAATTTCGTATACTATACCTGTTATATCCTGAAAGGAGACAGCGTTATGGTTTTGCCCGTCACAAATACCCTCACTCCGCACCGGCAAGGGGAACTACTTTACTACACTTTCCCGGCATTTGACCGGCTTGCCGGTATACGGCACGGGTTTTCCACCCGGCTGGGCGGCGTTAGCGAGGGGATTTTCCAGTCGATGAATCTCTCCTTTACCCGTGGGGATGACCCGGCGGCGGTGACGGAGAATTTCCGCCGGTTTTGTGCCGCTATCGGGGTGGAAGCGGAGCAGGTGGTGGTGTCCGCCCAGACCCACACTGTGAACGTGGTGAATGTGACCGCCGCCGACTGTGGCCGCGGGGTGACCCGGGAGCGTGGCTATACCGACGTGGATGGGCTTATTACCGACCAGCCGGGGGTGGTGCTGTGCACCCAGTATGCCGACTGTGTGCCGCTGTTTTTTGCCGACCCGGTGCGTCGGGTGGTGGCTACCTCTCATGCCGGGTGGCGTGGCACGGTGGCCGGCATGGCGGCAGTGACGGTGGAACGCATGGTGGCTGACTACGGTTGCCACCGGGAGGATATCCTGGCCGCTATTGGTCCCTCCATCGGTCGGTGCTGCTTTGAGGTGGACACCCCGGTGTACACGGAGTTTGCAAAATTACCGTTTTTTGACGAACAGTACTACACCCCTAAGGGTGGGGACAAGGTCCACATCGACCTGTGGGCAGTCAATCGCCGGTTTATGCTGGAATCCGGTGTAAAGGCAGAGAACATTACAGTGACTGACCTGTGCACCCGGTGTCACCCGGATGTGTTCTGGTCCCATCGGGCCACCGGCGGTCAGCGGGGCAGCCTGGCGGCTTTTATCGGGCTGGTATAATATTTTCTGCCAAAATACCCATACTATCCCCGAAAGGGGAGAGTGTGCTTATGACCTATCAAGAAACGGTGGAACGGCTGGGGCAAAAGTTGCGGGTAGACGCCAGCTTTGACCTGATGAGCCGACAGATCACCGTAGGGCACCGTCCGGCGACCATCTTTTTTGTGGACGGCCTGTCCAAGGACGAGGTGCTGGAGCGTATGCTGCAGTTTTTGGCCAGTGTTCCGCCGGAGGATGTGGCCGATGTGCACAGCGCTACGGAATTCATTGCCCGTTTTGTCACCTTTATCGAGGTGGATCACACCGCCGATATGGACACGATGGTCACCCAGGTGCTGTCCGGCGCACTGGCGCTGGTGGTGGAGGGGATGGACAGGGTCATCCTCATCGACACACGCACCTACCCGGTGCGTGGTGTGGAGGAGCCGGAGAGCGACCGGGTGCTACGAGGGGCCAGGGACGGCTTCGTGGAGACGTTGGTGTTCAACGCCGCCCTCATCCGCCGCCGCCTGCGTGACCCCATGCTCACCTTTGAGATCATCAAGGTGGGGCGGCTGTCTTCTACGGACGTGTGCCTGTGCTATATGGCAGACCGGGTGGACAATGCCTATCTTAAGAAGCTCCGCAAACGCTTACAGAGCATAACGATCCCCGCCCTGACCATGGGGCAGGAGAGCTTAGCAGAATGTTTGCTGAAGGGACAGTGGTACAACCCCTTCCCTCGCATCCGCTATACCGAGCGCCCTGACAGCGCCGCCGCCTCCGTTGCCGAGGGGCAGATCGTAGTGCTGGTGGATAATTCTCCGGCGGCCATGCTGTTGCCCACCTCGATTTTCGATTTTTCTCAAGATACCAACGATTTTTATTTTCCTCCCATCGTGGGGAGCTATCTGCGCTTCGTGCGGAGCTTGATTTTTCTTGCCACGCTATTTCTTACTCCGGTGTGGTACTGGCTGATGCAGAATCCGGAGCACATCCCCCCGGCACTGGAATTTATCCGTATTGATGAGATGGGTCACATTCCGCTGGTTGTGCAGCTGTTTTTGGTGGAGCTACTCATCGACGCCATCAAGCTGGCCGCCCTGAACACGCCTACCTCCCTGAGCAATGCTCTCAGCCTGGTGGGGGCGTTGGTCTTCGGCGAGTTTGCGGTGCAGGCCGGGCTGTTTGCTTCGGAGCTGCTGGCGTATATGGCCTTTGTAGCCATCGCCTCCTTCACTCAGCCCAGCCACGAGCTGACCTACGCTTTCAAACTGTTTCGGCTGGTGTTTCTGCTGTGCACCTGGTTGCTCCACGGTTGGGGGCTGCTGCTGGGCATGGGGATCATGCTGCTGGTGCTGGTCACCACCCGTACTGCCGTGGGGGGCAGCTATCTGTATCCGGTCATTCCCTTCAACGCCAAGGCGTTGGGGAGATTACTGTGGAGGCAGCCTATCAGCCGCTACAATGCGGAGAAGAAGGGCTCCTGAGGACACGCACGCACCCCCTGTCCATCGCATAGGATGGGGCAAGGAGGGTGGTGTAGATGGTAGGAGAAGCCATAGCGATGATACTGGCGCTGTTATTGGCGCTGTACGGCTGTGCCCAGCTTATTCGCCGGGTGTGTTTGTGGGCATTCCGGTGTCCGGGATGCGCCTGGTGCTGTCGGCTGGCGGTGCCTCGTGACCGGACGGCGTTGGCGCCCCTTTTGCGGTGTCTGGAGAGCCAGGCGGTGTGGGAGGATTGGGACGGCGCCCCGGCCTGCTGTCGCCGCACACTGGTGCTGTTGCCGGAGGAGACGGTGGGACGAGAGGATGTGGCCCTGCTTTTCCGGGAGGCGCCATCGGTTATCCCGGTAACAGCCACACAGCTGTACGCTATGCTGTTGCAGTTGGCGGCGGAGGAAAACAACACGGACGATTAAAGAAAGGAGTGACCCTGATGGCAGAGTGCAGTGAACAGCTTGTTGGTACGGTGGAGCACATCGTATTTTGTAACGAGGATAACGGCTGGACGGTACTGGAGCTGGATACCGGCACCACGCTGGAAACGGTGGTGGGCGTTCTGCCCCAGGTGCAGGCCGGAGAGACCCTGCGCCTGCAGGGAGAGTGGACGGAGCATCCTTCTTTCGGCCGGCAGTTTAAGGCCAGTGCCTGCGAGAGCACTCTGCCCACCGATGCCACCGCCATTCTGCGGTATCTGGCCAGTGGGGCGGTGAAGGGCATCGGCCCGGCCACCGCCGCACGCATTGTGGATAAGTTCGGGGCGGACTCCTTGCGGATATTGGAGGAGGAGCCTCAGGAGCTGGCCCAGATTAAGGGCATCTCCCTGTCCAAAGCCATGGAGATGGGGCGGAGTTTTGCCTCGCAGTTCGGTCTGCGTGAGGTGGTTATGACCTTTGCCTCTTACGGTCTGACCCCGAATGAAGCGCTGCGCTGTTGGAAAAAGTTTGGCCCCATGACGCTGACTCGCATTAAGGCCAATCCCTATCTGCTGTGCACGCCGGGGCTGTACATCGGCTTTGAACGGGCGGATGCGCTGTGTATGTCCCTGCAGGGGGATAAACTGGATCCTCACCGGCTGGAGGCAGGCATCCAGTATGTATTGCGGCACAATCTCAACAACGGCCACACCTGCCTGCCCAAGGATAAGGTGGTGCCCACTGCCGTCACCCTGCTGGATGTGCCCACCGAGGCGGTAGAGACCGCCATGGAACGGATGCTGACCGGGCTGGAGCTCCGGCAGGAGACCATAGACGGCCGCGTATTTATCTTTCTGCCGAGGTTGCATGAGGCAGAGGCCTTTATCGCTGTGCGGATGCAACTGATGAGTGGAGTAGACACCGTATCGACACAGGATATTTCCCTGCGTATTGATGCGATGGAACGGAATTTCCATATCGTATATGAGCAACAGCAACGCCAGGCCATGGTGGAGGCCATCGCCAAGGGCGTGCTGATTCTGACCGGCGGCCCCGGCACCGGTAAGACCACCACCCTGCGGGGGATTATCACCCTGCTGGAGAGCATGGGGGAGACGGTGGCTATCGCCGCCCCTACCGGCCGTGCCGTCAAGCGCATATCCCAGCTTACCGGCCGGGAGGCAAAAACCCTGCACCGTCTGCTGGAGGTGAAGTGGGACGATAGCGACTCCCCGGTGTTTGACCGCAATGAACGTAACCAGTTGGATGCAGATGCGGTGGTAGTGGATGAGATGTCCATGGTGGATGTGCATTTGTTTGAGAGTCTTTTACGGGCCACCAAGACCGGTTGCCGCCTGATTCTGGTAGGCGATACCGACCAGTTGCCGGCAGTGGGCGCCGGCTGTGTTCTGCAGGACCTTATCGACAGCGGCAAGGTGCCGGTGGTCCAGTTGACGCAGGTGTTCCGCCAGGCGCTGGAGAGCCGCATTGTGTACAATGCCCACCGCATCGTCAGCGGCCAGCCTATGGAGCTGGACAACAAGGGGGATTGCTTTTTTATGCCCCGTCCTTCCGCCCAGGAGGTGACCCGCACGGTACTGGAGCTGTGCGGTACTCGTTTGCCGGCGGCCTATGGCTACACGGTCTTTGAAGGTCTGCAGGTGCTGTGCGCCGGGCGCAAGGGGGAGATGGGTACCGGTGAGATGAACCGCCGTCTGCAGGAGCTACTCAATCCTCCGGATAAGAAGAAGGCGGAGGTAACGGTGGAGGGCATCACCCTCCGTGTGGGGGATAAGGTGATGCACAACCGCAACAACTACGACATTCCCTGGGTTCGTGAGGACGGTGAGATGGGCAGTGGTATCTTCAATGGCGACATCGGTGTGCTGGAGGATGTGCGGCTGCGGGAGGACACCCTGACGGTGCGGTACGAGGACCGGGTGGCCACCTATACCAAGCAGGACGCCCAGGATTTAGAACTGGCCTATGCCATCACCGTACATAAGAGCCAGGGTAGTGAGTTTGATGCGGTGGTACTGCCTCTTTTCCGTAACAATCCTCACCTGTGCTACCGCAATCTGCTGTACACGGCGGTGACCCGGGCCAAGAAACTGCTCATCCTGGTGGGAAGCAAGGACACGGCGCAGCAGATGATTAACAACGACCGGAAAACCCTCCGGTATACCGGACTGAAACATTTTCTCAGCCAGGCGGCAGAGGTGTTCCTGTGAGTAGGCTGTCGGCGATGTTCCCCCATCGCTGTTTTCTGTGTGGTCAGGTGCTCCTGCCCCGTCAGTACCTGTGTGCCGATTGTCGGGACAAGGCTCCTTTTGTGTTGCCGCCGGTGTGTGATCTGTGTGGCCGAGGGAAGGAGACCTGCACCTGCGGTGGCCGCCACCACGCTTACGAGCGTTGTGTCAGTCCTTTTTATCACACCGAACAGGCTAAGAGAGGGATTGCCGCCCTCAAGAACGAGGGGTACATCCATACGGTAGAGGGATTTGCCGGAGAGATGGCCGAGGTGGTTCGCCGGGAATACGGCGGCTTGCCGTTTACGCTGGTTACTTCCGTGCCCCTGCATCCCAAGGAGCGCCGTCGCCGAGGATTTGACCAGGCGGCCCTGTTGGGGCGGGAGCTGGCGAATAAATTGGGACTGCCCTACCGGCCGGTGTTGACGAAAATTACCCCTACCCGTCCGCAAAAGGAACTGTCAGCCCTGGAACGCAGTGGTAATCTGCTGGGTGTGTTTGAGGTCACACAGCCGGAACTGGTGGAAAACCGGACGGTGCTGTTGGTGGATGATGTGATTACGACCGGCGCAACGCTGGACGAATGCGCCAAAATGCTGAAAATATACGGAGCGGTGGAGGTGTACGCCGTCACTGCGGCCGCCGCCCTCTTGCAAAAGGCGGAAAATGGTGTATAATAGGGGATAATCGGGAAAACAAGGAGTCGAAACTATGAATTTAGGCATTGATCTGGGTACCTCCCGGATCGTGATTTATGAGCCGGGGGCCGGCGTTGTGCTGGATGAGCCCTCGGTGATTGCGGTGGACAGCCGCACCGGTGATATGATTGCTTTTGGCAATGAGGCCCGGGAGATGCTGGGGCGCACGCCGGATTCCATCCGGGCGGAATACCCGGTGAAAAAGGGTGTTATTGCCGAGTTTGAGCTGGCGGAAAAATTATTGCGCCATTGCCTGCACCGGGTGTGCTCCAACCGTATCACCAAGCCCTGTGTAGCGGTGAGTATTGCCGAAAAAGTGACAGAGGTGGAACAGCGCTCGTTTATTGAGGCGGTGGTGTCGGCCGGCGCCAGACGGGTTACGCTGGTGCCGGAAACGGTGGCCGCTGCTATCGGTGCCGGGATGGATGTCAGCCTGCCTCTGGGGCAGATGATTGTCAATGCCGGTGGCGGTACGGTGGATGTGTCGGTGCTTTCCCTCAAGGGGGAGGCAGTGAGTTCTTCCGTCCGGGTGGCCGGTGTGGCGATGGATGAGGCCATTGTGCGGTATATCCGGTCGAAGCACGGCCTGCATATCAGCCTCCCCACCGCAGAACGGCTGAAGATTGCGGCCGGCTGTGCCCTGCCCCGTGTGCCGGAGGTGACGGTGCAGGCCAAGGGCCGGGATGCCCTGACCGGTTTGCCTCGTGTCCAGCCGGTTACGTCGGATGAACTGTGCGAGGCTATCTGTGAGCCGTTACAGGCTACGGTGGATATGCTGCGACAGGTGCTGGAGGTCACCCCCCCGGAACTGTCGGGAGATATTATGGAGAACGGCATCTGGCTGACCGGTGGTCTGGCACAGTTGGCAAATCTGCCTCTGCTTTTACAGCATGCTACCGGCATCCCCTGCCATGTGGCGGAGAACCCGGCCCAGTGCGTGGCCATTGGAGCAGGAAAGGCGTTGCAGTACGCTTCCTCCTTCTCGGCGGTGTATGATCTGGGTAGCTTCTCATACAGGCTGTCGGACAATGTGACGAACTGAGTTCTTGCCCCTCTGTGACGGAAATTTTCACGGTTTTTTTGTGAATTTTGCCCTTTGCGAAAAGTAGCGGGTTATGGTATACTGGTATCACAGTTTTGACGGTGGGGTGTGAGGATGAGCCAGTTTGCAAAGGGCAGTTATGTTGTGTATGGAAAAATGGGCGTCTGTGAGGTGCTGGACCGTCAGGTGATGGCGATTGGTGGCGAAAAAGGGGAGTATTATGTTCTTGGCCCGGTCAGCGATCCGCGTTCCTCCGTGTATGTTCCTTGTGATAACGTCCAGCTGATGGGGCGGTTGCGTCCCTTGCTGACCCACCAGGAGATTGAAGCCATGCTGGATGATGTGGATAATCGGCAGATTGATTGGGTCGATGACCGTAACCAGCGCAGTGCGGCCTTTCGGGCGGTGGTGTCCTCCGGCGACCGACAGGAGTTGTTGCGGCTCATTCGTTGCCTATACCGCAAAAAGCAGGAAAAGGTGGCCGATGGCAAACGGCTGTCCTCTATGGACGAGACGCTGTTACAGGAATGTATCCGGCTAGTGGAGGAAGAATTCGCCCTTGCCCTAGATATCCCCCAGTATGAGGTGGGGGCGTTTATCCGGCAACGACTGGACGGATAAATCATAAAAATGGCTCCCACCGGGAGCTTTTTTTATTTTTCATCTAGGCAAACGCTTGGGGATGTGTTATACTGGTGACAAAAGAGGGAAAAGGAGGTAACCGCATGAGCCATGTCTGTTGTTTTACTGGGTATCGGCCCCATCGGTTTGCCTTCTCTGCCGATGGGTTGTGTCCCGAGCAGGTTGCCCGGGCGTTGGGAAGGCAGATTGCCGTCCTCTATGACGAGGGGTGCCGGGTGTTCATCACCGGTATGTGTGCCGGGGTAGATTTATGGGCCGCCGAGGCGGTGCTTTCCTTTCAGCAGGCACATCCGGAGGTGGAACTGTGGGCGGCGGTGCCGTTCCGTGGCCAGGAGAGCCGCTGGTCTGTGCCGATACAGGCGGTGTATCGCCGGGTGCTGGACGCCTGCCAAAGGGTGGAGGTGCTGTACGATGAGAAGGCCGCCCAGACAGACCCGGCCGCCTGCTACCGGGGGCGTAACCACTGGATGGTTGACCAGGCGGATACCGTGCTGGCGGTGTATGCCCTGGAGGATACCGACCGCCGCAGTGGCACAGCTTCCACCGTGCGGTATGCCCGTAAAAAACAGCGGCGGATCTTGTATATCCACCCACGCACTTTGGCGGTGGTGGAGGAGACTGTGCAGCAGATAATGTTTCCTATGGACTAAACAGAAAGAAGGAATGAACAGTGGCAGCAGTAGAGCCGTTTTTTATCCCCGGCATCCAGTTTTTTATCAGCGGTAATCCTTTTAGCGGAAGCTATAAAGGGCTCAATTACCGTGTCGTCCCGGTGAAGGCAAATGTGGAGAAGGATATCGACAGCCACTTAGAGGTGGCGGTGTGGTATGGGATGCTGTGCAGTGACCTGAGCGAGATGGCGGCCAGGGAGCAGTTTCCCTTGGATGTGGACGGCCTGGAACAGACGAAGGGTTGGCTACAGCAGCAATATGAGCGTATGGTGACGGAAAATATTTGAAAATAATCTGTCCCGGTGACAAAATTCCCCTTGCTTTTTCCTGCGGAGTGTGCTATAATCTACCCGTTCCGCAGAAAAAGCCTATACGCAGGGTTGGTATATCGGTATTACAGCGGCTTCCCAAGCCGTTAAGGCGAGTTCGACTCTCGTACCCTGCTCCATGTAAAAAACCTCTTTTGTCTACCAGACAAAAGAGGTTTTTTACAATGATATCCGTTCCTGCCGGAACGGGTGATATATCTTCGATATGATATCGCTCTGCGAGCGATGATATATGCCTTCGGCATATGGAGGAACGGATAGTATATCATGCTTGCCGCAGGCAAGTATATCATACGGCAACGCCGTATATCATATTGCGCCAGCGATATATCATTGAAAAGCGCAGCAAAGCGTGATATAATCTGTTCAATAAATATTAATTAAAAATACAATCTCTCTAAAAACCCTTGATATTACTGGGTTTTTCCGTGGTTTTCAACTCAACTGTTATGTATTTTCCCTTGTTTTTGCCCTTATCAGCAGGAACAAGGGAAACTTTTTATATTCAACCACTGCTTACCTTATCGAGCAGTCTTGCGGAAGTGCGCTTTGCCTCCCTGGTTGAATGC
>JAFURT010000038.1 GCA_017471765.1 Clostridia bacterium | reverse complement strand
GCTGCAGAGCATCACCATCCCGGAGACGGTGACCAGCATCGGTAGCCTGGCGTTCCGTCTGAACGAGAGCCTGAAGACTGTCTACATCGACTCTGCCACCATCGCTGCTGGTCTGACCGGCAATGCGGTGTACGGCAACATGATCAAGTGGGCAGAGACCATCGCGATCCGTTCCGACATCACGAACGTGCCCAGCTATGTGACCTCCAACTACAAGACGGTTGGTTCTGTCACGGTGGACGGCGTGGAGTATGTCACCTATAGCAAGTAAGGCGAACTTACAGTAAGTAAGCAAAATCAAATTTAGCACAAGCCGGGGGCTGTGGAGTATTCCACAGCCCCCGCCTTTTTATAAAAAGAGCCGTTCGGAGTTAGTTTCTCCGAACGGCTGTTACATATGCCGGTTATTTGTTTTTTTGCATTTCTGCTACCAGAGTTTTCGCATGGTAGACGAAGGGGTGGGGAGAATATCCCAGTTCCTCGGCAATCACATCATGGGGATAGGCTCTATCCTCGGTAAGACGATCCAGTTTTTCCCGGAAATCCACCTTTTTAAAGGAGAGATAATATACAGCCTTTACAGCCGCAGAAGCAATACCAAACGGTATGTTAATGAAACGCACCTTTTTTCCAATTAAATCTGTTAGCAACCGGAACATTTCCAGCAGAGACATACAGTCCTTGCCGGATACGATATACTCCGTCTGCTTGAGATTGTCCAGATTCTTGAGAATCAACCAATAGGCTTCGGCCAGGTCATACCGCGAAACCGGCTGGATGTTGGCTGTGCCGTTCTTGACAATAGGGAAGAGAGGGTATTTCATGAACCAGCGGATAAATACGCTGATGTTCCGGTCGTGGGGGGTACCAAAAATCATGGTGGGGCGGATAAACACATAGCGGATGTTGCGTTCCTCCAACAACTGGCGAATTTCCACTTCCCGTTCTTTCAAATCCAGCGTTTTGTAAAATTCCGAGTATACGATTGTGCTGGATACCAGAATGACACGTTTGATCTGGGGGCTTTGTTTGACCGCCTCCATCACCAGGTGGCTGTGGTTTTTGATGGCGATATGGAAAACCGTGTCACAGCCCTCCAACGCCTTTTTCATAAATTCCACATCAGTCACGTCGCCGGTGACCAACTCCAAATCCAGCGGAGAACCGTCAAATTGAGAGGTGTCGGTGGTCTCTCGCACCACAACCCGGATTTTTTCATTGTATTGTTCACGGCAAAGTACGTCGTAGAAAGGCTTGCCGCTGGTGCCTGTAAGGCCGGTAATCAAAATCATAATCAACCCTCATTTTACAGCATTTCACACATACAGTATAGCATACCGGTATAGAATATGCAAGAGTGGAAACAGCTTTGAAACAGTAGACAAACGGAAAGAATTGCGGTATAATATGCGTAGCGATAGGAGGTGAGGACAATGGCAATCAGACTAAACGATGACCCGGAAGTGGTGCGTCGAATCCGGGAGGGCTTGAAGGCGAAGGACGGCTACTGCCCTTGCCGCCTGCCCAAAACGGAGGAGTTCAAGTGTATTTGCCGGGAATTCCGTGAACAGATGGCTGACCCGGACTTTGAGGGGTATTGCCACTGCATGCTGTATTATAAAACGAAAGACGAGAAAGGAAGATAACGATGGCTGTATTAACGGTAACAAAGGAAAATTTTCAAGCGCTGGTGCTGGAGGCAACCCAACCGGTTTTGTTGGATTTCTGGGCGGTTTGGTGCGGTCCTTGCCAGATGGTCTCGCCGCTGGTGGATGAACTGGCCGAGGAGGTAACCGACTGCGTTATCGGCAAGGTGAATGTAGATGAGCAACCGGAGCTGGCACAGGCGTTCGGTATTGTCAGTATTCCCACGCTGGTGACCATGCAGAATGGTAAGGTCAAGGAACAACTGGTGGGCGCCCGGCCGAAGGAGGATATCCGGGCGATGCTGGACCGGGCGGCGGAGTAAGCCAGCCTTATGGTATCCTTAAAATTCGACAGAATTTGACACACAACCGAATAGACACGAAAATAATCCCAAAATTTGGCAATTTAGGTGTTGCCAAATTTTGGGATTTGTGGTAATATATCCTCGCCGGCAATCCAAATGGAGGAGAAAATATACGATGAGCAGAAAAATCAGTGTCTTATTAGCGGATAATAGTGACTATTTTGCCGTACCCTGTGCCAATGTGATGAAATCCCAAGGCCTGGATGTGGTGTTAACAGAAAAGGATGGCAAGGCGGTGCTGGAAGCGATTAGCCACCGCCAGCCGGATGTGGTGATTTTGGATCTGTTCCTGCCGCGGCTGGATGCGCTGGGTGTGTTGGAGGGAATGGCCCATCTGGACATGAAAAAACGTCCCCGCATGATGGTGATGTCCGGGTTTGACAACCCTGCACTGGAACGAGAGGTCATGGCCGCCGGGGCGGACTATTATTTTCTCAAGCCCTTTGATGCGGCTCAGATGGCCCAGCGTATCCTGTCGTTATACGGCGAGAAACTGCCGGAGGAAAGCCGTTCTACCCAGCGGAAGGGAGATATTGCCAGCCTGGAGATGCAGGTCACAGAGATCATCCATCAGATCGGCGTGCCGGCCCACATCAAGGGATACCAGTATCTGCGGGATGCTATCCTGCTGGCTATTGAGGATGACCAGATTATTAATGCCGTCACCAAGCGGCTGTATCCGGCGGTGGCAAAAAAGCATGGAACTACCTCCTCCCGGGTGGAGCGAGCGATCCGTCATGCTATCGAGGTGGCCTGGGACAGAGGGGACGTAGATGTGCTGAATACCTATTTCGGGTACACCATCCACAACGAGCGCGGTAAACCCACAAACAGCGAATTCATTGCCATGATTTCGGATAAATTTCGGCTACAATTAAAAATATCCTAAAGATTACCCTTTTTGGTATAATATTCTCCCCGAAACAGTAAAATGTTGTTGTTTATCAAGATTGACAATGAAACGGTAATAAGGTAAAATTATTATAAACATAGGATGAAGACCGTATGTTAGTGGGGAGAATAAGGGTATGGAGAACAACCGGATTATCGTGATCAGCCGGGAATATGGCAGTGCCGGTAGCCTCATCGGACGGCTTTTGGCCGAGCAGCTGGGCATCCCATATTACGATAAAAATTTCATCAATGAGGCAGTGAAAAATAGCGGCCTCAGTGTGGATTTTATGGAGCGGGAGGACCAGAAGTTCATCAGCAGTCTGCTGTTTAATCTCGCTACCGGCGGTTATCGCCATGCCAATAACAAGGATATGTCCGATCAGGTGTATATTGCGGAGAGTAACGCCATCAAGCAGGTGGCACAGCAAGGCCCTTGCGTCATTGTGGGCCGGTGTGCGGATTACATCCTGCGGGATGAGCATGAGTTGTTCAGTGTGTTTATCCATGCTGATTTTGGATGGCGTGTGAAGCGCTGTATAGAACAATACGGCTCCGATGCTAAGCGCATCGAACAGCAGATCCGGGAGAAGGATCGCAAACGTGCCCGCCACTACGAATATTATACCGACTGTGTCTGGGGCGACCGGAAGAACTATCACATGAGCATCAATTCCAGCCTGTTTGGGATTGAGAAATCGGTGGAGCTTATTCGGTATGCCTATGAGCAGTTGGGACAGTAAGGGGCGGTAGGAAGATATGGCAAATAACAGACCAAACCGGGATAAGGCGGAAAGAGCCCCCCGAGAGTTTTTTACCCTGGGTGAGCATATGTTGGGCAACCGGAGCTGGCGCTTCCGGTATGATGGTCGCATCTATCATATTCTGGAGAAGCGAGATGGGCAGGAAGAGGAGACCCTCTTGCTGGAGGAACCCGACAGCCGAAAGGCGTATGACGCCTGGAACCGCATTAAGCGCCCGGAGCGTTTTGGCGGTATGGCATAAGAATGAGAGCAAAAGGCATCGGTGCTTGCGTACCGGTGCTTTTTTTGCCGTCGGAGAGGAAAAATAAGGTGGATGTCTTGCACTTCGAAAGAATATTGTGTACAATAGATTGTAGATTATTGGCGAGGAGAAAACAGGATGGCATTGTGTAAAAATCAGGTAGTTGAACTGACTGTTACCGGCGTGACAGGTGAGGGCTTTGGCGTAGCCCGGTATATCGATGAGGATATTCCTGCTCCCGGTATGGTGATATTTATCCCCAAAACCGCCATTGGCGACCGGCTTTCCTGCCGCATCGTCAAGGTGCAGAAGAGCCATGCCTTCGGCAAACCGGAGCAGTTGCTTGTCCCCTCTCCTGACCGATGCGAGAGCGCCGACTGTGACGCCTATCGGCAGTGCGGCGGTTGTAACTGGCGGCACGTGACCTATGAGGCGGAATGCCGGTATAAGCAGGGCTGGGTGGAGGACACCATGCGCCGGGTAGGAGATATTGAAGCTCCGGTTTTGGCGCTGATGGGTGGGGATTCCCCCGACCGCTACCGCAACAAGGCCCAGTTTCCGGTGGCCCCGGGAGAGGCGGGCCCGGTCATTGGCTTCTTTGCCCCCCGTAGCCATCGCATCATCCCCTGTCGGGACTGTAAGCTACAACCGGCGGGCTATGCCGCTGTGCTGGAGGCGGTGGACGGCTGGATGCAGGAAAACGGCATCCCTGCCTACAATGAGGAAAGCCACACCGGCCTTGTCCGGCATATTTATATTCGTCAGGCGGCGGTGACCGGGGAGATGATGGTGTGCCTGGTGTGTACCGACGGCCGCTTGCCGGCTACCGAGGCACTGGTGGAGAAATTGACCCAGGCGGCCCCGGCGCTGGTGTCGCTGTGTGTGAATATCAACCCCGACCGCACCAATGTGATTTTGGGCAAGGAGGGGTATACCCTGTGGGGCGCTGACGCTATTGTGGATGAGTTGTGCGGCCTGCGCTTCCGGTTATCCCCCCATTCCTTTTATCAGGTCAACCATGCTCAGACGGAAAAGCTGTATCGGCTGGCGGCCCAGGCGGCGGCTCTCACCGGTAAGGAGACGGTGCTGGATCTCTACTGTGGCACCGGCACGATCGGGCTGTCCATGGCTCACTGCGCCGGGGCGATCATCGGCGTGGAGGTGGTGGAGGCCGCCGTCCGGGATGCCCGGCGGAATGCGTCTGCCAATAAGATTCGCAACGCCCGGTTTATCTGTGCGGATGCGGCGAAAGCGGCCCGCCAGCTGGCGAAGGAGGGAACACACCCGGATGTGGTGGTGCTGGATCCGCCCCGCAAGGGCTGTTCTCCCGACCTGATTGATACGGTGGTGGAGATGGCCCCCGACCGGGTGGTGTATGTGTCCTGCGATCCGGCCACCCTCGCCCGAGATTTAAAGCTGTTCGCCGAAAAGGGCTACCGCACCCAGTGGGTACAGCCGGTGGATCTGTTCCCCCGGACGGCCCATTGTGAAAACGTGACGTGTTTAAGTCGGGAATAGGTCGAAGAACGCATCCGCATTTTGTTCGTGTAAGGGCTTTGAAAGAGAGAATGCACTGACCAACAAACTTGGATTTTTGAGGTAGCTTCATATGAAAACCATTACTTACTACAAATATAACGGAGAAATTGTGAAAGAAGACACATTAAACGGAATAACAATTAAAAACTGCCATGGCATGAAAATCAGATGTATATTGATCGACGGAAGCACCCGAGTCGGGTATGCCAACCCTTACTATTCTTTTGAAAAAGGATGTACTGTTTGTTACGACAAAACGTATTGCGTTGACTATATCGTTTTAGAAACTTTTGTAAATTTAGATGATACCACGCATACATTTTTAGGCGAGGAAGAACACAAATACGATATGGGCAGAGAAGCTGTACCGATAGCGTTAATTGCTCATGTTGATGCTATATTACATAGCGGTTTAAGATGGGGTGTGCCTCCTACGAACAAATTTGATTTAAAAACAATTTGATCATATTACAAACTTTGCCTAATCTATTGTGAAAACGTGACGGTGCTGATTAAAGTGTAAAAAAGGAGTAAAACGATGAAAAAACATAAAGGACTTAAAATTTTTGGTATCATCGTGGCGTGTATCGCCCTGTTTTGGGGAACAATCAACCTTATCCCTCCTGCAAAGAATGTGGAGGACAACCCCTTCATCGTGGAAAAGGGGGAACTGCCGCTGGTTGCCGCCCACCGGGGTGGTGGGGACAATAACCCGGAGAATACCATGCTGGCCTTCCGGGAGGCGGTGACCACCATCGGGGTGGACATCCTTGAGAGCGACCTGTATCTCACCAAGGACGGCTATCTGGTGTATAACCACGATGCCTATATCGATGAGACCTGTAATGTGAATGGCGACTTGTCTTTGGATGAGGTGGAGGAGCTGTGCGAGGTGGAGGAAAACCGCCACTACATTGCGGATATGACCCTGGCTGAGCTGGAACAGTACAATTTCGGCTACTATTTCGAGGACGAGGCAGGGGAGCGCATCTACAAGGATGTGACCGACCCGGCCGCCGCCGGGCTACAGATTGCCACGGTGGATAAGCTGTTTGCCGAGTTTTATGAGAGCCACCCCAACCTGCTGTTCATTGTGGAAATCAAGGATGAGGGGGAGCGGGGCTACGAAGCCTGCCGCATCCTCAACGACACCTTGAAGCAGTATCCCATTTACCGGGGCCGGATGGTGGTGGGTACCTTCCACGACGAGATCGAGGAGGAACTGAAGCAAAAGTACCCGGATCTGCTCCGAGGCGCTCCCACCGGTACGGCGGCCAAGTTTATCCTGACCCAGTTCCTGGGGGTCAACCTGTTTGATAATGGGGATTTTGCCTGCCTGCAGATTCCTATGAGCTACGATGTTGGCATCGAACTCCAGTTAGACAAACAGACCCTCATCCGCCGGGCGCACCGTCGGAATGTGGCGGTGCAGTACTGGACGATTAACGACGCCGACGAGATGCGGCGGCTTATCGAGCTTGGCTGTGATGCCATTATGACCGATGACCCCATCCTGCTGAAACAGGTGCTAAAAGAGTATCAATAAGCGGTTATGAGAAAGTGCTCTGCACGGTGGTGCAGAGCACTTCTGCTGTGCGGCAAAAAATCATAAAAATTCCGCAAAACTTTGCGAAAATCCCTTGACAAATGTGAAAAATGGGGTATAATACTATCTGTTCGCAGCCCCAATAGGGGCGACCGACATTGCGGAATTGTGTAAAGGTAGCACGAGAGTCTCTGAATCTCTTTGTCTAGGTTCGATTCCTAGTTCCGCAGCCAAAAAGAAAAAGGACACCCAATAGGGTGTCCTTTTTCTTTTTCACTGTGACGAGGCGGATGAGAACCTCTAAAATTCGTTAGAATTTTTTTAGGTTTTGCGCTTGTAGCGACCGTAGCGCAAAACCGAGGGTATAAGCCGATGTTTTATATAAAATTTCGTCTACCCTAATACCTCATCCAAATAGGCTTTCAGTTTCCTCACATCTCCATCAAACTGATAGCCATGGATGCCGTAAGCTTTGGCGCCGGCGAGATTAAGGGGGCTGTCGTCGATGAACAGGGTTTCTTCCGGGATAAGCCCACAGGTATCACACAGGTGGGCGAAAATGGCCCGGTCGGGCTTGACGATGCCGAGGGGCCCGGACAGAACACAGCGGTCGAACACCCCCACCGAGGGCATCTCCTCCGCATGGTCGGCAAAATATGTAGAGATGTTGGATAGCAGATAGAGCCCTACACCATACTGCTGGCGCAGATAGACAACCAGCTCCTCCATTCCCTCTACCGGGGGAATATTGTAAATCCAGTTGTAGTAGATGGTGTCTGCCACCTCCCACAGCCGCTGGGGCAACCGCTGGCGACAGGCGGCCATGACCGCCTCGTCGCTGATGGCATTCTTGTCCAGGTCATCCCAATACAGCCGGTCGAATATCACCTCTTCCAGCAACCGGGCATCTGCCGGGTCGCTGACGTACCGCCCCACCATGTAAGCCGGCTTGAAATGAATCATTACCTGGCCGTAATCAAACACAACATTTTTGATTTTCATTCTCTTTCCCGCACTTTCCTGTTGTTTTCCGAACACCCATATAGTATACGGCTTTTTGTGGGGGATTGCAAGGCGTTTTGTCGTGTTTTACGGTAATTCTACCTGCGGTAGAGCGAGATACTTTCGTTCTACCAGCCGGTTTTCGGAGTGAGAGTTACCGGATAGCGGTGTAGGTTGCCTTTCGTAGGATGGTTTTGTATACTGGAAAAGGATTTTTCACTGGAAAGGAGCCAACTATGGAAAGCAACATAAAAATTGTGGTGGATTCCTCTGCTGACACACTGGAACTGACGGGGGTACCCTTTGCCTGTGCGTCTCTGAAGATTATCACGGAGGGAAAGGAATATGTAGATGACGCCCGGCTGGATGTGGATGGGATGGCCCAGGAATTACGGGAATACAAAGGCCGTTCCTCCACGGCCTGCCCCGGGGTAGGCGACTGGTTGACCGCCTTTGGGGATGCGGAGCAGGTGGTGTGTGTTACCATCACCAGCAATCTGTCCGGCAGTTATAATGCTGCCTGCATCGCTAAGCAGGATTATGAGGAGCAACACCCGGGGCGGCAGGTATACGTGCTGGATTCCTTATCTGCCGGGCCGGAGTTGCGGCTGATTTTGGAAAAACTGCGGGAATATGTGCAGGCCGGCCTGTCCTTTGAGGAGGTGTGCCAGTCTATCCAGGCGTATGCAAAGCATACGGGGTTGCTGTTTATGCTGGAGAGCATGAAAAACCTGGCCAATAATGGACGGGTCAATCCTCTCATCGCCAAAGCCGCCGGTCTGCTGGGTATCCGTGCCGTGGGGAAGGCCAGCGATGTGGGGACGCTGGAGATGCTGGAGAAAAGCCGTGGCCGGGACCGGGCGCTGGTGGCCATTGTAGAGAATATGCGGCGGCTGGGCTACAGCGGTGGCCGGGTGCGTATCAGCCATTGCGGCAACGAGCAGGCGGCCAACATGTTGCGGACACGTCTCTTTGCTCAGTTTGGACAGGTGCCGGTGGAGATATACCACGCCGGTGGCCTGTGTAGTTTTTATGCAGAACAGGGTGGCTTGTTGGTAGGATTTGAGAAAGGGATGCTGTAAAAACGCATAAACCCTCCTGTTTCGGGTACTTTATGGAAAGAATGTACACGAAATGGGAGGGTATTTTTATGCCGGAGCGATGCGGGCAATACACCATTACCTTGTCCAACAGTCCCACGATTTTGGGTTATGCCGCCGTGGGGGGCAAAAAAGAGGGCGAGGGCCCCTTGGGCAAGCGATTTGATGCCATCTTTGAGGATACGCATCTGGGGGAGGAGACGTGGGAAAAGGCGGAAAGCGCCCTCCAGCGGGAGGCGTTCACCCGGGCGCTGGATAAGACCGGTCTGTCCAAAAGTCAGGTGCAGTTGCTGTTTGCCGGAGACCTTCTCAATCAGAACATTGCCTCTACCTTTGGTCTGCGGGAAATGGCTATCCCCTTGCTGGGGCAGTTTGGTGCCTGTTCTACGATGGGGCAGACGCTGGCTATGGCCGCTACCTTCGTGGACAGCGGTGCCGCTGACCTGTGTGGGGCGGTGACCTCCTCCCATTTCTGTACAGCGGAGCGCCAGTTCCGCTTTCCGCTGGAATACGGTGGTCAGCGTGCCCCTACCAGCCAGTGGACGGCCACTGCCGCCGGGGCGGTGGTGGTGGGCCGGGGGAGCCGAGGGGTGCGTGTCAGCGCCGTCTGCGTGGGGCGTGTGCAGGATTTAGGGGTCACCGATATGAATAATATGGGGGCCGCCATGGCGCCTGCGGCAGCAGATACTCTGTACCGCTTCTTTACCGATACAGGGACGGTGCCGACGGACTATGACCTCATCGCCACCGGCGACCTGGGGCTGGTGGGGAGCCGTCTGTGCCGGGAACTGATGGAGAAAAAGGGACTCCCCTTGGGGGAGAACTACACCGACTGCGGTCTTTTGCTGTTCGACCGGGATACCCAGGATGTCCATGCCGGTGGCTCGGGGTGCGGCTGCTCTGCCTCGGTGCTGTGTAGTTATCTCCTGCCGCAGATGGAAAGCGGAGCCTTGCGTCGGGTGCTGTTCGCCCCCACCGGGGCGCTGATGTCTCCCACCTCCTCCCAGCAGGGGGAGAGCATCCCCGGCATCTGCCATGCGGTGTTACTGACATCTGGTGTGTAAGAAAAACGGCAGTTGGCACTTGACAATGCATAGGCGGCACAATACAATATAGTTGTGGTGTGTTGTTTGCACCATAAACCATGTGGAAATGCCATAGGCACAAAGGAGTATACAATGCCGCTGAAGATTGTTCGGAATGATATCACGAAAATGCAGGTGGATGCTATTGTCAATGCCGCCAACCCATCTCTGCTGGGCGGCGGTGGGGTGGATGGCTGTATCCACCGTGCCGCCGGCCCCGGTTTGCTGAAGGAGTGCCGGACACTGGGTGGCTGTGCTACCGGGCAGGCCAAGATTACCGGCGGCTACCGACTACCCTGCCGGCATATCATCCATACTGTAGGGCCGGTTTGGGAAGGGGGAGACCATAACGAACGCGCTTTGCTGGCCTCCTGCTACCAGACCTCCCTGGCGCTGGCGGAGGCCTACCACTGCGAGAGTGTGGCCTTTCCGCTGATTTCCTCCGGCATTTACGGCTATCCGAAGGCCCAGGCCTTGCAGGTGGCAATGGAGGTCATCGGAGAGTTCCTGTCCACCCATGAGATGACAGTGTATATCGTCACCTTCGATAAGGCGGCCTTCCTTATAGGAGAAAAGCTTTTTTCGGACATCGCCGCCTACATAGACGACCGGTATGTGGATGAGCATACCGACCTGCGCCGGGAACGTGCTCGCCGTCAGCGCTTTACGCCCACAGCGAAGCCGATTGAGGTGCCACCCCTTTGCGATGCCGCCCCTATGGCAGTGGATGAAAAATCGGAAAAATGTAGTCTGCAGGAAAAACTGCGGCAGATGGATGAGAGCTTCTCGCAGATGCTGCTGCGCAAGATTGACGAAAAAGGCTTGACGGACGTCCAGTGCTATAAAAGAGCCAATGTAGACCGTAAGCTGTTCTCCAAAATCCGCAGTGATGTGCAGTATAAGCCCAGTAAGCTTACCGCCATCGCCTTCGCCATTGCACTGGAGCTGACCCTGGAGGAAACGGAGGACATGCTCCGGAAGGCGGGCTTTGCGCTTTCTCACAGCAATAAATTTGATATTATCATTGAATATTTCATAAGCAAGGGCAACTACAACATTTTTGAAATTAATGAGGTGCTGTTTGCCTTTGACCAAAATTTGTTAGGGATGTGATTGTATGCTGACCTTTATCTGCTATCCCAAGTGTACGACCTGCCAAAAGGCTAAAAAGTGGCTGGATGAGCATGGAGTTGACTATGCTGTTAGGGATATAAAACTGGATAACCCGACCAAGGACGAACTGACCGTTTGGCATCGAACCAGCGGCCTGCCGATGAGAAAGCTTTTTAATACCAGTGGGCTATTGTACAAATCCCTGGAGCTTAAAAACAAACTGCCCCAAATGACGGAGAATGAGATGCTGACCCTTCTGGCGTCGAATGGGATGCTTGTTAAAAGGCCATTGCTCGTCGGAGATGATTTCGTGCTGGTTGGATTTAAGGAGGGTGACTATGGGAAAATATGCCCCCTTGACTAATTTTTTACTGTCTGCAAACCAGAGCAAGATGACACTGACGTATTCTGAAATTGAAAAGGTTATCGGGTTTGCGTTGCCAAAATCTGCTTATCAATATGACCGCTGGTGGATGAATAATGACAAAACCCATACACAGTCTGCCGCATGGGGTGATGCGGGATATGATGTCGAAACAGTTGTTTTAGGCAATCAAATTACCTTCGTAAAGAAATAATTTTGTCGCTTGCTATGCGACCTTACCTCTCTTTTGTTGGTGTACAATGGTGACATCACATGAAAGAGAGGTTTTTATTATGAAGAACAACATGACAGAACTGGTATTTATCCTGGACAGAAGCGGGTCGATGGCTGGGCTGGAGAGTGACACCATCGGCGGGTTTAACAGTATGGTGGCCCGGCAGAAGAAACAAGAGGGCGGTTGCTATGTGTCCACGATCCTGTTTGACGATGCCAGCGAGGTGGTGCATGACCGTGTGCGGCTGGAGGATGTTCCCCCCATGACCGAACAGGACTACACCGTGCGGGGCTGTACGGCACTGCTGGATGCTCTCGGCGGCGCTATCCGGCATATCGGGAACATCCATAAGTATGCCCGGCCGGAGGATGTGCCGGCTCACACACTGTTTGTCATTACCACCGATGGGATGGAAAACGCCAGCCGCCGATATACCAGCGACCGGGTAAAAGCCATGATCCAGCATCAAAAGGAGGCGTA
The DNA here is from genome assembly GCA_017471765.1 of Clostridia bacterium. Taxonomy (GTDB): domain Bacteria; phylum Bacillota; class Clostridia; order Oscillospirales; family Acutalibacteraceae; genus UBA5905. The sequence goes on along the minus strand of JAFURT010000038.1, from coordinate 23,447 downwards.
CGGGTGGGAGTTCCTCTTCATCGGTGCCAACATCGATGCGGTGGAGACTGCTGCCCGTTGGGGGATCGGTGCTGACCGGGCGGTGAACTACCGGGCCGATGCCAAAGGAACACAGATTCTCTATGAATCCGTGTCCGAGGCAGTGGGTTGTGTCCGTGAAAGCAAGCCCTTAAAGGCAGATTGGGGTTGCCGGATCGCCGCAGACCACGCCGCCCGTAGGGGGAAATAATAAAGATAAAAAACCTACGGCTGTGTATACAGCCGTAGGTTTTTGGTACTTATTTAAGCCATTCCCGGGTGCGTGCCAGGGCTGCTTCTACGTTGGCGTCGGTGGTGGGCGCACCGTATTCCAGTGCATACCAGCCGTCGTAGCCGGCCTCCTTCAGCAGGGCGATGGATTCCACAAAATCCACATCACCGGTACCTGGCTCGGTCTCTACAATCCAGTTTTTGTCCCAAGTAATCAGCGCATTGGGGGTGTCCGGGGTGGCCGGGCGCATATCCTTGAGGTGAACATGAACGATGCGGTCAGCAAACCGGCGGATATAAGGCTGGATGGTTTCGCCATACTGGCGGATGTTGCCAAAGTCGGCCACCAGCCCGATGTCACGGTCTACCTCGTCCAGCAGACGGGCGATGCCCTCGACCCCGTTGACGACAAAAGCCTGGTCCTCGTAGATCGCCCGTACGCCACGCTCGGCGGCGTAATCGTAAACCTGCCGAATGCCCTCTACCGCCTGCCAGAAGAACTTTTCCCGGTTTTCCGGGGTCAGCAGGGCGTGGTCATTGGTGGGGATGACTGTGTGATGGATAAAGGGTGCCCCCAGCACAACCGCTACGTCAGTATAGCGCTTCATGCGCTCTATCTGCTCGGCGGCATCCTCGTCCACCAGGTCGGCATACACCGACATACAGCAGAACACAATGCCCTTTTCGTCGGCATAGGCACGCAGACGCCGGGCGACCTCCAGGTCAGGCTCGGCCAGTTCCATATGATTAAACGCCTCTACGGCAGGCATATCGTGCTCGACGGCAAAATCGATCATCCCATAGAAGGACAAGATATCCGGCTTTGGTCTGTAATACAGAGCGATTTTTTGCTTATCCATAGGGGATACCTCCCAAATTACTATGATATGGGGCTATTATACCTTTACTGTGCAAGCCTGTCAATGCACTATTCGACACAGAACATGTATTTTTTTATGGCGGGTGCTTTCGGCTACGTCGCAAGAAATGTAAATTTGCGGTTGCATCTTTTGATGAAATGCGGTATAATACCCTTTGTATGCTATTCTCTTATGCTGGAGGAATTGTTTTGGGTATCAACGAAACCAAGAATGAGATTTTACGGCGACGCACGTTTGCCATCATCTCTCACCCCGATGCGGGTAAAACCACCCTGACTGAAAAACTGCTGCTGTACGGAGGCGCCATCCAGGAGGCCGGTATGGTCAAGGGCAAAAAGAACAACCGCCATGCGGTTTCCGACTGGATGGAGATCGAGAAACAGCGTGGTATTTCCGTCACCTCCTCGGTGATGCAGTTCAACTATAAGGACTACTGTATCAACATCCTGGACACCCCCGGTCACCAGGATTTCTCCGAGGATACCTACCGTACCCTGATGGCGGCGGACTCGGCGGTAATGGTCATCGATGCCTCCAAGGGCGTGGAGAAGCAGACCATCAAGCTGTTTAAGGTCTGTCTGCTGCGGAATATCCCGATTTTCACCTTTATCAACAAGATGGACCGGGAGGCCCGCAATCCCTTCGACCTGATGGAAGAGATTGAGACGGTGCTGGGCATCCGCACCTATCCCATGAACTGGCCCATCGGCTCCGGCAAGGAGTTTAAAGGCGTGTACGACCGGGAGGGTAGCCAAATTTTGGCCTTTACCGCCAATGACGAGAACGCCAACGCCCAGCACGAGGTGGCGGCCACCGCCGTTGACCTGCAGGATGAGAGCCTGAAGGATATGATTGGGCCCTATCTGTATGATACGCTGTGCGACGACGTGGAGCTGTTGGATGGCGCCGGCTACGAGTTCGATATGAACGAGGTGCGGTGCGGTCGGCTGACCCCGGTGTTCTTCGGCTCGGCTTTGACCAACTTCGGCGTGGAGCCCTTCCTGGCAGCCTTTCTGCAGATGACCACCTCGCCGTTGCCCCGCAAAGCGGATAAGGGGGAGATTGACCCCTTTGGCGAGAATTTCTCCGCTTTTGTGTTTAAAATCCAGGCCAACATGAACAAGGCACACCGGGACCGTGTGGCATTCATGCGTATTTGCTCCGGCAAGTTCGAGAAGGGTATGGAGGTCTATCACGTCCAGGGTGATAAGAAGATGCGGCTCAGCCAGCCTCAGCAGTTGATGGCGGAAAGCCGGGAAATCGTGGACGAGGCCTACGCCGGGGATATTATCGGCGTATTCGACCCCGGTGTGTTCGCCATCGGTGACACTATCTGCTCCGGTAGCGATAAGTTCCGGTTCGAGGGTATTCCCACCTTCGCCCCGGAGCATTTTGCCCTGGTCTCGCAGATCGATACCATGAAGCGTAAGCAGTTTGTGAAGGGCATCACCCAGATTGCCCAGGAGGGCGCCATCCAGATTTTCCAGGAGCTGGGTGGCGGTATGGAAGAGGTCATCGTCGGTGTGGTAGGCGTACTGCAGTTTGAGGTACTGACCTACCGACTGAAGAACGAGTATAACGTAGATATCCGGATGCAGAACCTGCCCTACCAGTATATCCGCTGGATTGAGAACGAGGATATCAACGTCAAGGCTCTTAACCTAACCTCGGATACCCGGCGCATCCAGGACCTGCATGAGCGCAAGCTGCTGTTGTTCACCAACAGCTGGAACATCACCTGGGCGACCGATCATAACAAGGACCTTATTTTGTCCGAGTTTGGCAAGAACGAAGCGTAATGACAAAGACCGGTCTGCGGCAAACTGCCGCAGACCGGTCATCTTTTTTCGTGACAGGACAAAAGCCCATTGCGTATGCTGGTAGAGGGTGTTGCTTACTGGGTCAGGGTCGAAAAATCATACAGCCCTGCTGGGTGGTACAGGATGTACTGCTGCACATCGGCGGCGATACAACCGGCAATCTCCTGCTTGATTTGGGCGGCGGTGTAGCCTTCTGCCTGAAGCCAGGGGAGCAGGGTGGGCTGTTTGTCCGCCTCCATCACCTTGGTGCGTAGCACCATCTGACTGACCAGAGCCTGCACCGTTTGTTGCAGAGTGTCCGGGGCATTCTGGATAGTGCTGTCGCCGATGCGGATGGACGCCGGCAGGCTACCCGGCAGAATAGTAGGAGCCGCCACAGTAGGGGCAAAGGTGAGGGGGTTGTTGCCATAGACACCAGTGTCGGTACCCAAAGCCCCCTGGGCGGTACAGGACAGAATAACCTTGCAACCATCCAAAGCTGTTTTTACCTTGTCCACAAATAGGGTCAACACCTGCCCACGGTTCAGGGCGGTGTTGGAGGAGGAGCCAAAGCTGGCACTGCTGATCTGATGGGGAAACTGCACACCGTCCAGCAAAATGGCGGTGGCACCGACGGCTTGTAGTTCCTGTGCCAGCCCGATGATGTAGCTGTGTGCCTCGTCGGCATAGGGGTTGAGCCAGGCCTTGCCACCGTTATTGGGGTCGTTGTCATACCAAGTCCAGCTATTGTTGCCCTGGGGGGTGATGCGGGCCGCCGGCAACGCCTTGGCGCCCAGATTATCCCGGAAGGCATACAGCCGGGGCAGGGGCTCGATGCCCGCCTGTCGCAGGGTGGCAAATAGCTTGGTCAGTTCCTCGGTCGTGAGGGCATCTGCCGTGTAGCTGTTTACCTGCCGGGCCATTTGGCTGTCGAAACGGTAATACAGGTTGCCGGCGTTGTCCTTCAGGTCGAATACCACGCTGTTGAAGCCGGCGGCCTTGGCCTGCTGCAACGTCGCCGACAAGCCGGCGGTGTCTCGCAGGGCAGAAAACGGGAGATAAAAGGCGCGGAGCGTGTCCGGGCTGTCCGGCTGGGTGATGGCAGGCTGCTCCGGTACCGAAGGCTGGGGCGTAGAGGTGTCCGGCTCGCTCTCCGGCACCCTGTCGGAGGAAGCCGGGTTGTCCGTCGGGGGTGGGGAGTCCAGCAATTTAGCGCCGAAAAAGCCAGCCGCTATAATCACCACACAGGCCAGCGCCCAAAGGGCTGTGCGCAGACCGGTTTTCTTCTTGCCGAAGACCTTGTGCCGGCCACGGTTGAGTTTCATTCCCATAGGGGTTCCTCCTGATATCAGATAAGGGAGAAATTGGACGTAAAGCCCATCAGTGCCAGGGCCAGCAGTCCCAGGTACACCAGGGTGGAGGGCATCCCACGGAAGGCTTCCGGCATATCCGGGTTATCCATCCGTTCAATCCCCTCAGCGGTCAGCCAGGTGAGCAGGGCGAAGCCTAGGCAGGAGCCGATGGCCAGGCCGATATTGCCACCCAGGCTGGAGGAGAACTGCAGGTTGCACACCAGGGCAATACCGGTGACCAGGTTGTTGAAGGCGGCCATCGGCAACAGGCGGCTGATGCGGGCGTAGAATTTCGGGCAGGCACGGGATAGCACCAAATAGGCTACAATATACAGCACAACGGTGATGCCCACCATCATCAGCGGCCGCCAATAGTTGTTGACGGCGGTGCCCAGAAGCTGGTCCAGAGGATAGGCAATAATCACCGTAAAAACGGAGAAAAAGGCCAGCATACCGCTGAACAGCCAAATATTTTTCGGCTTGCGCACCATGTGAAGGACAACGGAGGAGCCGAAGCCGGTGGTGAGCACAATGTTTTGCAGCAGCGCAACCGTGACGAAGAAGGAGAGAAGCTCAGACAGCTCGGTACCGATTGCTTGGAAAATCTGGCTCATGCCTCCTCCACCTCCTTCCTGTGGAAGTAGGCAGAAACCCGGTGCCGGCACCACTGGAGCAGAGCAGACATGAAGCCCAGCAGAATAAAAGCGGTGAAGGGCACCGCCGCTTCCGGCAGAGCAATCGTATAGCCCAGAGGAACGTCCCACAGGGTATCACTGATGGCCATCTCACGCAGGGCGGAAATGGCACAAATGACCATACCAAAGCCCACCGTACTGCCAAGGGCATCCACCACGGTGCCCACCGGATTGATGACCGTGGATAGCCCCACACTGCGTGTATACAGCAGATTGGTGGCCATCAGGGGGATGAACAGGTACAATTTGGCGTACAGTTCCGGGGAAATATAGGTGCCGAGAACGTAGCCGGCGGCCAACAGCAGGGCGGCGGCCAGCAGGACATATATAGCCGGACGCAACCATTTGGGCAACTTACTGCCCACCGAGGCGATGAAAAAGCTCAGGGGAATCAGCACCACAGCGGTGCATGCCGTCAGGGTGACGCCGTTTTTCAGGCTGGTACCGGCGGCAATGATGGGACACAGGCCCAGCGCCTGAATCAGCACGATGTTGTTGCTGACCGCATTTTCTACAAACAGATGGGCTGTTTGCCAGAACTGGCGGCGCATCTTTTGGGATTTAGCCATGGGCTTTCACCTCCTTGCGGAAGTGGCGCAGGCGCATAAGCCAGTGCCAGACGTGCCAGCTCCACCGATCGATAATGGGGGAGAGGGCGTTCATGATCAGAATAGCGAAGCAGCTGCCGGCCTCCGCCCGGCCGATGCGCTGTAACAGCATCACCAGAATAGCCGTGAAGAAGCCGTAGAACAGCCGTCCCAGCCAAAAACGGGGGGTAGTGACCGGATCGTTGAGGAAAAAGACACCGGTAAACAGCACATAGCCGGCGCATAGCTGTGCCATGGCGCTGTACAGCCGCCCCATGCCGGTCAGAGGGAACAGCCAGGCGATGACCGCACAGGTGACAAAGTAGGGGATGACCGTCCAGGGGGACACACTGCGCCGGAACAGTAGATACACAATAAATGCACCCAGAATCAACGCCGCCGTGGCGCCGATGGGGCCGGCAAAATCGCCCAACAGCAATTGTAGCTTGCTCAGGGAGGGGGTGGCTCCTGCCCGCAGTTGTGCCGCCAGGGATTGTTCCACAACTGCTTCTCCTGCCTCAACAGTCATGCTCAGGGGCAGTGTGGAAACGGTGGAGATAGCCGGATAGCTAAACATCCGCCGAGGGAAGCAGAAGGTAAGCACCGCAATACCGGCGGCGGCTGGGTTAAATACATTCCGCCCGAAGCCGCCAAAGGGGGCTTTGACCACGATGATGGCGAAGGCGGCGCCCAACATGGGGACCCAATAATCCACCATCGGGGACATAAGCAGACCGATGAGCAGGCCGGTGACAGCGGCACTGCCATCCATGACGGTGCGCAGGGGGCGGTGTCCGACCAGACAGCACAGAGCCTCGCATAGGATGGCGGTGCCCATGCTGATCAGTAGGAGAATGACCGGCCGCAGGCCGTAGTTGACATAGGAGAATACCCCCAGCGGTAGGGCCGCCAGGAGAATATCCAGCATCATGTGTCCGGTACGGGCTTCTGTGCGGATATGGGGTGCCAGTGGCTTATTCATTGTCATCCTCCCCCCAGTTAAGGAACATGGTTCCCTTTGTTTCGCCTGCCTTGAGTACTTCGGCGGCGACATCCCGTCCGGCAGGGCAGACATAGGAGCAGACGGCACAACCGTCGCAGTCGCCCGGTGACAGATGCTGCAGGCGTTCGTAGTGCATATTTTCTGCCCGGCGCACGATCTCGTAGGGTAAAAGCCCGGCATGGCAGACAGCCGCACAGCGCCCGCAACCGATGCAGGGTTTAGGTACACGGATGGGGCGAGGCTTCATGGCCAGTACGGTGGTTACACCGGGCAGGATGGGTGTTTGCAGGTCGTCGCAGGCCACACCGGTCATGGCATCACCCAGTATCGGCAGAACGTGGCTCTCTGCCTGGCAGGCGGAGAGCAGGGCGCGCAGATCTGTACCGAAGGGCACCCGCATATTCCGGGCCGCCGGCACGCCGTCACCGGCGACGGTGACAATAGCGGCGGTGTGGCGCAGGCCCTGCTTGAGCGCACGGCCCAGTGCCAGGCAGGCCTGGATACCGATGCGGTACACCTCGGTGTCGCCATCGGCATAGACGGTCACCGGGTACTCATCCCCGACAGTATACACATTTTCACGGCCGATGGCCCGCTTGAGGGTGCGTCGCCGCCGCTTGGGCAGCATGGTGGCGATGTGGTAGCGGGAAAACCGCAAAGCCCGGGCGGCCATCTGCAGGCCGAACAGGGCAAGCCGGGGCTGTTCCATCAGTACTGCCCAGGCCGAGGAGCCGTACACATCGTTTTCTGTAGCATCGGCCACCAGAATGCATGTTTTCGCTGCCGGGTCATTTTCCGGCAGTTGCCACCGCTGTAATTTTTGCCACAGGGGGCTGCCGTCCAGTTCGTCGTAGACAGCGGCCTCCCGGGCGATATCCAGGATGACAGAAGCGGTCAGCTCGTCCTCGGGGATAACCGGGAGCAGGTCGGTACGCTCGCCCTCCGGCTGAATATCGGCACACAGCAGGGAGCCATACAGAGAATTCTGCATAACGACTGTACCCTCCAGGATGCCGGAAATCGGGGAAACCACCGGTACATCCCCCTCGGGGGTGCACAGCACCTGACCGGCGGCCAGGGGAGCCTCCTCCGGCAGCGAGGCAATAGGCGAGGGTTTGTCTGCCCGTCCCACCGGCATACGCACAGCGGCAGGGACAGGGAGCTCCTCTATGCCTCGCATCAAGGTTTTTCCTTTTTGGAAGGGCAACACGATGCCCCGCAGAAACAGTTGCATGAAATCACACCTTTCTCTCACCCGGGGGTGAACGGCGCAACGGGAGGTTACGCCCAGCGTCGAGATTTTCTGCCAAAAGGTACCTCTTGAAAATGGATGGGGTACCCGCTATCATGGAGATAGAATGATTGCACGAAATGAGGGGATTCTGTGAAGGTAGAACAAATCATAAACGGTAGCCTGCGTGTGTGGCTGTCGGAGGAGGAGCTGGAGCAATGGGGATTGCTCCGGCCGGGTGAGGAGGACAGACAGGCAGCACTTCGCTTGGTGCGGCGCCTGCTGCGTCATGCTCCACGGCCGGCAGAGAAGGTGGTGGCAGAGCTGATTCCCGTAGATGGGGGAGGGGTACTGTTGGTGTCGGCGCTCAAGCCGCCGCTACTGCGCTCTCCGCTGGTCTACCGTATAGCCGACGAGGATGCTTTGTTGGAGATATTGTCCCGGTGGCGTGGTACGTCCACCGGGGAGGTGCCAGCCTTTTGCCTGTATGAACAGGCCGACGAGTATATATTGGTGGTGTATCCTACCGCATCCCTGACCCAGCAGAGGCGGTGGCTATTGACGGAATATGGGGACCTGTTGGGCAGTGGAGAAGGACTGGCCGCCTATTGGGCCGAGCATGGGCACGCCCTGGTCTGCCGCCACCAGCCGGATACAGCACCGGTTTCCGAGCCGATTACATAGCCTGCACGGTTTTTACCAGGGTAGAGGGCTGCTCAGCATTGAACAGAGCACTGCCCAGCACGGCGACGGTAGCACCGGCCTCGGCGACCAGCCGGGCGGTGTCGGCGTTGATGCCGCCATCCACCTGAATATCCACCTGCAGACCACGCCGGTCGATCTCCTGCCGCAGGGCGGCGATCTTCGGCAACATATCGCTCATGAAGGATTGCCCGCCAAAACCGGGTTCCACCGTCATCACCAGCACCATCGCCACCTGCTCCAGATAGGGGAAAGCGGCCTCGGCCGGGGTGGCCGGCTTGAGGGTGATGGCGGCTTTTTTGCCCAGCGCATGAATGTCGGCCAGCGTCTCATCGATGGGGTCATCGCACTCCAGGTGGATGTTCAGCATATCCGCCCCTGCCTTGGCAAAAGCCGGGAGCATCCGCCGGGGCTGGGCCATCATCAGGTGTACATCAAAGAAGAGGCTAGTGTGGGGGCGCAGAGAGCCGATGACCGCCGGGCCAAAGCTGATATTGGGGACGAACACCCCATCCATCACATCCAGATGCACCATGTCGGCACCGGTATCTTCCACAAAGCGCACCTCGTCGGCGGCATAACCAAAATCGCAGGTCAGAATAGAGGGGGAAACTTTCATTGTTCAACATCCTTTCATGAGGATAATCCAAGTGTATTGTAGCGTATTTGCCGGGAAAGGTCAAGTGGCAGACCCATCCAGCAGGTGGGGAAGCTCTCCCAACCGGTGGATGACCGGCGTGTCGGGGAGAGGAAGAGAAAAGAAGGGATGCTCCGGTTCGTGGGCGGCATCCTTGCGGATGGCCTGCATACCGGCATCCAGGGCGGCCTGTATATCATTTTGCGGGTGGTCTCCCACGAACACACAGGCTTCTACCGGCACGCCCAACCGGGCGGCCGCCCGGCGGAAGATCAGCGGATGAGGTTTTTGTACCTCCTCATCGCCGCAGACGACAATCAAGTCAAAATAGGGACGCAGGCCGCTGTAATCCATCTTACGGTTTTGCGGATAGCTGTTGCCGTTGGTGATGAGCCCCAGTTTGTAGCCCTGTTGTCGCAGGCGGGATAGGGTGGGGAATACATCCTCGTGGAGTGGATAATCCGCCGCAAAGCTATCGCACAGCCGCTGGAGCGCCGTTTCCGGCTCCACCTCTGTCAGTCCCCATTTCTTCAGAAAATGGCTGACCAGCTGTATATAGGCGATGGGTGAGCCGTAACCGGTGCGGTTGAAGTAAAACATCTCCTCCCGTCGCCGGACAAGCTCCTCCTCCGGCAGGCCGGGGCAGTAATAACGGACAAAGCGGTCAAGCCCTTGCCGAAATGCGGCATCCCGTATGCCTAGGGTGTCGTCAAAATCAAACAGGATAGCTCGCACCTCCTGCCGGGCAGGGGGGGCGAATAAGGCGGCAGAGGCCGCCGCATCCCGGGCTACCTGCTGTTGCAGCTCATCCAGGGAGGCAAATTGTTGCTCCGGCCGGAGGTAGGTCAGCGGATATACAGTAGGAACGGTGCCGTACAGGTCACCGGAATAGTCCAGAATAAAGGTCTCGGCCAGTGGCGCATCAGCTCCCACAGTGGGGCGCACCCCGATGTTGGTCACCGCCGGTAGCACATCTCCCTCAATCTCCACGCAGGAGGCATATACCCCAAAGCGAGGAAGAGCCATATCCGGGGGGAGGGGCTGGTTGATGGTAGGCATACCCAGCCGCCGTCCTAAATGCTGGCCGGCTTCTACCGGTAGCCGCAGGCTATAGCTGCGGCCAAGCAACCGCCGGGCAGTGTCCATATCGCCGGCGGCCAGTGCCTGGCGGATGGCGGTGGAGGAAACCGGTTGGCCCTCTACGCAGACGGGGGGCACAACCACCACCCGAATGCCGTAGACGGCACATAGGGCGGTGAGGGTATCGGCATCCCCGGCACCGTTTTTGCCGAAGCGGTAGTTGTAGCCGCAGGCCACCTGCACAGCGTGTAACTGGTGGTGGAGCACCTGCTCTACAAAGGCCTCCGGCGTGAGCTGTCTTATACAGGCAAAATCCACCTGTACCAGCTCGTTGACGCCCATGGCGGTGAGCTGGTCGCACAGGCGTTCCGCAGTGTCCACCAAGCCTTCTCTGGGCTTGGTGGTGACAGTATCCGGCTGGAAGGTATATACACAGCGGGAAACCCCATCCGGCAGACCGTCAGCCGCCGCCAGCACCACCTGGCGGTGGCCGATATGCAGGCCGTCAAACAACCCCAACGCTACCGCCCGGGGCATGTCCGGCAAGGGAAATTCAGTTGTGGTTAGGGTGTAGGTGTTCATTGTTTTCTCCTATACCAGCAGGCAGTCCATTTTCAGTTCCCCATCCATCGGGTTGCCCAGGCCAATGCACACCCCGTCCGGGCTGTATACCCGCACCACGCCCTCTACCGGCTGGCGTAGCCGGTCAAGAGCCAGGGCACCGCCATTGGAAAAGCGGGCGGCCTGTGCAGAGGATACGGTGATGGCCGGATAGGCGGTCAGCGCCTGTTCCATGGGGAGGAGCCGTTCGGCCAGTGAGCCGGTTTCGGCCAGCGCCTTTGCTTTTTCGATGGTGACACAGTCATCCAGTGTGAAGCCGGCGGCCATGGTGCGCCGCAGGGCGGTCATCACCGCCCCACAGCCGAGGGCTTGTCCCAGGTCATCGCAGATGGTACGAATATACGTGCCCTTGGAGCAATGGCAGGAGAAGGACATAGTCCCGGTGGTCTCGTCGGCGGCCAGGCGTTCCAGAGAATATATCGTTACCGGGCGAGCCTCCCGTTGGATTTCGATGCCTTTCCGGGCCAGTTCATATAGCCGCACGCCGTCCTTTTTGAGAGCAGAGGTCATGGGTGGAACCTGCAGAATGTCCCCCCGGAAGGCGGGGAGCGCTTGGTCAATTGCCTCGATGGTGGGAAGCGGTGCGCCGGTCTGCTCCACCTTGCCCCAAATGTCCAGAGTGTCGCTTACCGCCCCGAATTGCAGGGTGGCGGTGTAGCATTTATCATGCACCGGCAGGCGGTCCAACAGCTTGGTTGCCCGGCCGATGAGCAGGGGGAGGACACCGGTGGCGTTGGGGTCCAGCGTGCCGGCGTGGCCGACTTTTTTGACCCCCAGCAGGCGTCGGACGATGGCGCAACAAAGAAAGGAGGTCATGCCCTCCGGCTTGTCGATGCATAAAATCCCATCCATGGGCACACCTCCTCAGGTTTTCTTAATAAAGCACTTAATGCGGACAGGAAAATCCTGTCCGCATACATGTTTAGCCGGTTGTGATGCGGGGAACAGCCTGTTCCACCGCTTGCAGAATGGCGGCTTTTGCTTCGTCCAGCGTGCCGCTGGGGGCACAGCCGGCAGCCCGGTTATGCCCACCGCCGCCCAACAGGGCGCACACCGCCGCCGCATCGGCATGGGTGCCGGTGCGCACGCTGATTTTGTAGTTGCCGTCTGCTTTTTGCCGCAGGGTGATGCCCACCCACACATTCTCAATCTGGCGGGGAATGGGGGGGAGTCCCTCCAGGTCATTTTCCGTGGCACCGCTGGTGGCCACCATATTGTTGGTTATGACCATCAGGGCCACACGGCCATTGTGATAAAATTCCATATTGTCCAGCGCCATGCGCTCCAGCTCGATACGAGCCCGGGATTTCATGTCGAAATTCACCCGGTTGATCATCTCATACGGAATCCCCAGGTCCATGCAATCGGCGGCCATACGGTGAGCCAGCGCATCGGCGTTGGCGTACTTAAAGCATCCGGTATCGGTGGCGATGCCGGTATAGACGCACTGGGCAATGGCCGGTGTCAGCTCTACCTCCAGCAGACGGATAACACGCAAAATGATCATGGCGCAGGCCGCACAGGAGGCGTCTACGCAGGTCTCGGCGGCATAGCCGGTGTTGGTGCTGTGGTGGTCGATGCACAGGTCGACCCTGTCGCCATAGGCTTCCTGCATACCGGAACCCAGCAGTTTGGCATCTGCCACATCCAGTGCACAGATGAAGGTGGGCTCAAAATCCGGCATGGAAGCGCTTACATCCATATAATCGTACTTTTCCGGGATAACATCCTCACAGGCAACACGGACGGTCTTGCCAAGCGCTTGCAGGGCAAGATACAGGGCAAAATTACTGCCCAGCGTATCACCGTCGGGATACTGATGAGCCAGAAGCAGGATATTATCCGCCCCCAGCAGACGCTGGGCGGCTTCCTGCTCACTGATCCGTTTCGTCATGGGTTTTCTCCTCTTTTTTAATGCGGTTGATAGCGGCGGCGATTCCGGCGCTGTATTCGATGGAATCGTCGGCTACAAAACGCAATTCCGGGGTGTACCGCAGGGAAAGGGCGTGTCCCAGCTCCCGGCGCATATAGCCGGCGGCGGATTTAAGGCCCTTTACCGCTTCTTTGGCAGCATCCATGCCGTTCATGGAGCTGATATATACGGTGGCATAGGACAGGTCACGGGAAACATCCACCCGCACGATGCTCAGCAGGCTACCGGTGACCCGAGGGTCTTTGACCGTCCGCAAAATAGCGGTCAGTTCCCGCATGATGTCCTCGCTGGTACGGTCCATACGATAACTAGGCATGATACAACCTCCTTGTTTGGTTTTTTGCCGAAATGACGACAGTTTAAGTCGTCAAGGGCATATTGCAGAGATTAAAACGGCAACGCCGTTTATATTTGTATTAAGGATGCGCAAATATGACCGGTTTCGGCTTTGCCGAAATGACGACAATTTAAGTCGTCAAGGGCATATTGCAGAGATTAAAACGGCAACGCCGTTTTAATCTCGGTATTCCTCAATAATATAGGTCTCGTAGATGTCGCCTTCCTGGATGTCGGTGAATTTCTCCAGACCGATACCGCACTCATAGCCCTGAGCAACCTCTTTCTGGTCGTCCTTGAAGCGCTTGAGGGAGATCATCTTATCGTCGCCGATGATGATGCCGTCACGCACGATACGCAACAGGTCGTTGCGGTACACCTTGCCGTCCAGCACGTAGCAGCCGGCGACCAGACCCACACCGGTGATGCGGTAGACCTGACGCACCTCGGCACGGCCGTGGAGCACTTCACGGGTCTTGGGTGCCAGCATGCCCTTCATAGCGGTCTCTACATCCTCGATGGCATCGTAGATGACACGGTACATCCGCATCTCCACGCCGGCATTATCGGCCGCTACCTGCGCCAGGGGATCGGGACGGACGTTGAAGCCAACAATGATAGCGTTGGAGGCGTCAGCAAGCATGACATCATTCTCGGACACCGCGCCCACGGCACCATGGATAACACGCACACGGACTTCCTCGTTGGTCAGCTTCTCCAGCGACTGGGTGACTGCTTCCACGGAGCCCTGCACGTCAGCCTTGACGATGACCTTCAGCTCCTTCATCTCGCCTTCGTGCAGCTGGTCAAACAGGTTATCCAGCGTCACCTTCTGGTAGCGGCTGAACATCTCCTCCTTGGCCTCGTCCTTACGCTGCTCTACCAGCTCACGGGCCAGGCGCTCATCGGTAACGGCGTTGAAAATATCGCCGGATACCGGCACCTCGGCCAGACCCATGATCTCCACAGGGACAGAGGGGCCAGCTTCGGTCAGCTTGTTGCCGTTTTCATCCGTCATGGCACGGACACGGCCGACGGTCATGCCGGCCACCAGCACATCGCCCACATGCAGGGTGCCGTTCTGTACCAGCACAGTGGCAATGGGGCCACGGCCCTTATCCAGGCGAGCCTCGATGACCGTACCTTTGGCGGCACGATCGGGGTTGGCCTTCAGTTCCTTCATTTCGGCAACCAGCAGGACGCTCTCCAGCAGGGTATCCATACCCATACCCGTATGGGCAGAGACGGGCACGCAGATGGCATCGCCACCCCACTCCTCCGGCACGATCTCGTGCTCGGTGAGCTGCTGCATGACCTTCTCCGGATTAGCAGTGGGCTTATCCATCTTATTGATGGCTACGATGATGGAAACACCGGCGGCCTTGGCGTGGTTGATGGCCTCGATGGTCTGGGGCATGATGCCGTCGTCGGCAGCTACGACCAGGATAGCGATATCGGTAACCTGAGCACCACGGGCACGCATAGAGGTAAAGGCGGCGTGGCCGGGGGTGTCCAGGAAGGTGATGGACTGGCCACCCACAACCGTGCGGTAAGCACCGATGTGCTGGGTGATGCCGCCGGCCTCACCGGAGGTGACGCTGGTCTTACGGATGGCATCCAGGATGGAGGTCTTACCGTGGTCAACGTGACCCATAACCACCACGACGGGGTCACGGGGCACCAGGTTGTCGTCCGTATCCTCACTGTCATCGATGATGCGTTCCTCGATGGTGATGACGACCTCCTTTTCCACCTTGGTGTGGAACTCCTCTGCCACCAGGAAGGCGGTATCGAAGTCGATCTCCTCGTTGACAGTGGCCATCACGCCCAGCATGAACAGCTTTTTGATAACCTCGGCGGAGGTGGCCTTCAGACGGGCGGCCAGCTCACCGACGGTGATGGTCTCGCCCACCTGGATGGTGGCCTGCTTCTTCTTGCGCTCCATCTCGATACGCTTCAGACGCTCATTCTCCGTCTCCTTGCGGCGAGGCTTCTTGTACTGCTGCTTGGATTTCTGATTGATCTTCTGCTTCTTGATGCCGCCGCCGTCACCACGCACGTGGTTGGAGGTCTGGGCCATTACATCGAACTTCTCGTCGTACTTGCCGGAAGCCACCTGCTGGGGCTTACGGGTATCCACGGTACGACGCTCCTGGGGCACCTTGGCCTGGGGAGCCGCCTTGGGCTTCTCCGGTTGCTTCTGGGGAGCCTTAGCCGCAGCGGCAGGTTTGTCGGCCGCCGGCTTGGCCGCAGGCTTTGCGCCCTTTTCCTCCTTAGCGGGGGTGGCAGGGATTTCCTCTGCCGGGGCAGGAGCCGGCTCCTCCTTCTTATCGTTGGCGGTTGCGAAATACGCATCCAGATTGTCCATGTTGTGCTGTTGGGTAAAGCACTCAAAGATAATGTCCAGCTCATGCTCCTCCAGGGCGGTAGCGCTCTTTTTGGCGGGCTGGATATATTTTGCCAGCAGTTCGACGATCACCTTGCTGGGGACGCCGAAATCCTTGGCAACATCGCTGACACGGTATTTAATCATCATAGGGCAACATCCTCCTTTGTGTGGGTGCCATGCACCTGCATGGCGTTGGCGAAGCCGCCATCATCGGTGGCTACCACGGCGACGGGCTTTTGCAGACCCAGTGCACCGGCGACGGCTTCTTTATCGGCATCGATAAACAGAATGGGACAGTGTTTATCCTGTGCGGCGAAGCGCAGTTCCTTCTCCGTTTTCGGAGAACAGTCGGACGCCAGCAGGATGAGCTGTGTCCGTCCGGCGAGCAGGGCAGCCCGCACCGCATCGAAGCCGATCAGGATATGTCCAGCACGCCGGGCAATGCCCAGCAGACCGGCCAGTTTGTTATTCACCCTGCATCAGCTCCTCCTCTAACCGATCATAGATTTCAGCAGGGATAGCACAGGCGAAAGCACGCTCCAGCCGTTTCGCCTTGCGGGCGACCCGCAGGCAGTCAATGCTCCGGCATACATAAGCGCCTCTGCCGGCTTTGCGCCCGGTCAGATCCATGGACAGCTCTCCCTCAGGGCTGCGCACCACACGCACCAGCTCCCCTTTGGGCTTCATTTCTCCACAGCCGCTGCACTTGCGTAGCGGAATTTTCCGTTCCTTTGCCATATGCTCACCTCCGATACAGTCGGTATTCTATCAGGCTTCGTCAGCCGTTCCTTCTTCCTCATCCTCGCCGTAGAAACCGCTTTCCGGGCGGATGTCGATCTTCCAGCCGGTCAGCTTGACCGCCAGCCGGGCGTTCTGCCCTTTGTTGCCGATGGCCAGGGAAAGCTGGGCGTCCGGTACAGTGACACGGCAGGCCTTAGCCCCTTCGGGGTCCATCTCTACCTTCAGCACCTTGGCAGGGGCCAGGGCGGCGGAAATGAAGGTGGCCGGGTCGTCGCTGTATTCCACGATGTCGATCTTCTCGCCACCCAGCTCCTCCACGATGTTGGCTACACGGATGCCCCGCTGGCCGATGCAGGCACCGACGGCGTCCACATTCTCGTCGTGGGACAGCACAGCCATCTTGGTGCGGCTACCGGCTTCACGGGCGATGGCCTTGATCTCCACAGTGCCGTCGAAAATTTCCGGCACCTCGTTCTCGAACAGGCGGGTTACCAGGCCGGGATGGGTACGGGAGACCAGAGCGCGCAGGCCCTTTTCCGTCTCCTTGATGTCCACTACATATACCTTGATGTGTGCACCCTCGGTGATGACATCGCTCTCCATCTGCTCGCTCTTGGGCAGGACAGTCTCGCCCTTACCCACCTGGATGGTGGCGGCACCGGAACGGGGATCTACCCGGGTGATGGTGGCGGTGACCAGCTCCTGCTTGCGGCGCTGGAATTCCAACACCTGCTGGTTCTTCTCCGCCTCACGGATGCCCTGACGGATGACGTGCTTTGCCGACTGGGCGGCAATGCGGCCGAAGTGCTTGGGATCCAGCTTGATATCGATGACCTTGCCGATCTTCGCCCGCTTGTCGTACTGCTTGGCCTGGTCCAGCGTCAGCTGCTCATCGGGGTCCTCCACCTCTTCGACCACCGTCTTGCGGATGGCGACGTAGAACTCGTTGGTCTCGGGGTTCATCACCACAATGATGTTCTCCTTGCCGCCGAAATCCTTTTTCACTGCTACGATGATGGCTGCCTGGATACGATCCAGCAGGTACTCCACCTCGATGCCCTTTTCCTTTGCCAGTAGCTTGAGTGCTTCAAAAAACTCAGTGATGTCCTTGTTTGTCATGTTTATACCCTCCACAGACCGCAGGGCGGTCATAATCTGTTTGATTTATTCTTCAGCTTCTTCCCATTCGTCGATGGCGTGTACAGCTGCCACCGTCTTTTTATCCAGTACCAACGTCTCATCATCCTCCGTCTGGATGGCGATGCCATCGTCCTGCAGACCCAGCAAGATGCCGGCTATCTCCTTCTGCCCATTTTCGTCAGGGCGATAGAGCTTGAGGAGAACCGGATAGCTCTCGTAGTAGGCGAAGTGCTCCGGCCGGGTCAGCTCCCGGTCAGCGCCGGGGGAGGTGACCTCCAGGCAGTAGGATTGCTCGATAGGGTCGGCCTCGTCCAGTATGGGGCTCAGTCGCCGGGATACGTCTACACAGTCGTTGATGGATACCGGGGCATCCTCGCGGTCGATGACCACCCGGAGGATCCAGGTAGCGCCTTCTTTCACAAACCGGATATCCCACAGCATAAGTCCCAGTTCCTGGGTGATGGGTTCTGCCAGCGGAGCAACAGCTCCGGCGATGCCGCCGGGGGCGGCGCCGTTTTTAGCCATGGCGTTCTTCCTTTCCTTTACACAAGACAAAGGAGCAGGTCGCCCCACTCCTTTGTTCATACACTATCTACGTTCATTAGTATACCACAGCTCCGCAGAAAATGCAAGTCTTTTTCCGTATTTTTCAAAAACAGTTGTATTTTTCCGCTGTTTGTGCTAGAATGGGCGCTGTTATTGTAGGGAAAGGAGGGGAGAGCCATGCGTTCCCCTTTTGTCAGAGGTATGGTACATGGTGTGCCTATCGGGTTGGGGTATCTGTCGGTGTCCTTCGGCATCGGCATCAAGGCGGTGGCCCTCGGCCTGCCGGTGTGGGGGACGGTGCTGATCTCCCTGACCAACCTGACCTCTGCCGGACAGGCGGCCGGCATTGAGATCATTGCCGCTGCCGGCACGCTGGTGGAGATGCTTCTTACCCAGTTGATCATCAATCTGCGGTATGCGCTGATGGGCTTTTCTCTGTCGCAAAAGCTGGACGACCGGTTCACCACCTCCCGGCGGCTTCTCGTCTCCTTCGGTATCACCGATGAGGTGTATGCGGTGGCGATCTCCCAGCCGGGACGGCTGACCCCGGCCTATATGCTGGGCATGATTTTGCCGTCGTGGGTGGGCTGGGGCGCCGGCACCCTGTTGGGTGCAGTAGCCGGCAATCTGTTGCCGGCGGCGGTGACCGCCGCTATGGGGCTGGTGCTGTACGGGATGTTCCTGGCCATCATTATTCCTCCGGCCCGCAAGGATAGCCGGGTGCTATTGGTGGTGCTGTTGGCGGCCGCTTTCAGCGTGGTGTGCAAGTATGCGCTGCCCTTCATTTCCGGTGGCTTTGCGGTGATTATCAGCGCTCTGCTGGCCTCGCTGGTGGGAGCCCTGTTCTTCCCGGTGGCAGAGGAGGTGGAGGCATGAGTCTGCTGATCTACATCGCCGTCATGGCGGGGGTGACTTATCTTATCCGCATGGTGCCTTTTACCCTCTTCCGGCGGCAGATCAAATCCCGGTTTGTGCGCAGTCTGCTGTATTATCTGCCCTATGCGGTGCTGTCTGCCATGACCATCCCGGCGATTTTCTATGCCACCGGGGATTTCACCACCGCCATCGTGGGCACGGTGGTGGCGCTGGTGCTGGCCTATTTCAACCAGCCTCTCATCGTGGTGGCGCTGGCGGCGGCTCTGGCCGCCTTCCTGACGGGACTTGTACTGTGAAAGGGAAGTGAAATCTATGGCTAAAGTGGTTAAGAAAAGTAACGGTTTGGAGGAACGGTATCAGCACCACAAAGACCGGGCAAAAAAGCGGCTTTTGACAGGGGCCTGTTTTCTACCGGTATTTCTCCTGTGCTTTGGCCTGCAGAGCGCTTTGCGTCTGCCGTTTTTGCCAGTGGTTGCTTTTCTGGCGGCGGCAGGAGGCGTAGTGGCGTTTCTGCTGTTTGCTTACGAATACAACCGGGCCACCATTCTGGGATGCGGCATTGCCGGCGAACAGGCGGTGGAGGAGGTGCTGTCTGCCTTGCCGGATACCTATACGGTGTATCGGAATGTGGCGGTTGCCTACCGGGATAAATCAGCCGAGCTGGATACAGCCATAGTTGGCCCGACCGGTGTGTTTGTTATTGAGGTAAAGAACCTGAACGGTGATGTCCGGGGCGACCATGAGGAAAAATATTGGACCCAGCATAAAATCGGGCAGAAAGGCACCCCCTATCAAAAGCAGATTTATAGCCCGGTCAAGCAGGTGCGTACCCATGTGTTCTGTCTGGCAGGGATATTGCAGGCGGCCGGGGCTGATGTTTTTGTGCAGGACGGTGTGTTCTTTTCCAACCCGGAGGTGGAAGTGCATCTTACCGGACAGACAGGCAGAACACCGGTTTTTGTGTATGGACAGAACGGCACAGCGGAGCTGCTACGCTATATCACCCAGCGCTCGGCGACACTGCCGGAGCCACTGTGCCAACGAATCAATGCGGTTATGGAAGCCTTGTAATACAAGAAAATCATAAAAAGGTATCCGGAGGGAACATCCGCCCCTCCGGATACCTTTTATCTTTAAAAAACGAATATACCGGCTTTATTTCTTTGGAACAACGTTGTACGTATTCTGTGCATAGATCAGAAGGACAAGGCCTGCAATAAACCCAACGCCAAAAGCGATAAAACTCCATGCAGAATTGGTGACGGCAAGTAATACGGCTGTGACCAAAAGGCCGATGCCTATTAAAGTGATGCCTATTCCTGAGAGGATACAAAAAATTTTTTTATCTGCTTCAGACACCTTATCGTAATGATATTCGTGAAGCAACGATATTTTTTCTTTTTTCCACAGCAGGTATCCAATGACAATTAAAATGGTGCCAACAAGACCTACAATAACTGAAGCAATCACAGGAGTTCCTCCTCCATTTTTGTGGTGTCCTTATTCCGCCGGGCGCGAAAATAGCGGGGAGTCTGTTTTCAGCCCTCTTCCCATTTCCATCCGCCGTCGTCGTGATAGATCATCTGGTGGGTCATGCCGCCGTCGATGCAGATGTTTTCGCCGGTGATAAAGCCGGCTTTGTCAGAGCAGAGGAACAGCACCATGTGAGCAATATCCGGAGGATATCCCACCCGGCCGGCCGGGTGTTGGGTGGCGTCGGCTCCCTCATAGGCGGTGTAGGCATTATCGATCCAGCCGGGAGAGATGGAATTGACCCGTACCCGGCCGGAAAGGCTGACCGCCAATGCGTGGGTCAGGGCGGCGATGCCTCCCTTTGCGGCGGTGTAGCTTTCGGTCTGGGGCTGGCTCATCCGGTCACGGCTGGAGGAAATGTTGATAATACTGCTCCCTGCAGGCATATAGGGGATAAATAGTTTGGATAGGTAGAACGGCGCCGTCACCCCTACCTGCAGGGCGTATTCAAACGCCTCATAACTACAGGTGTCGATGCCCCTCATCAGCGGGGCGGCGTTGTTGATGAGGAAGTCCACCCGACCATAGTCGGCGATGACCTTTTCCGCAAACCGTTCCAGTGTCCCCTTGTCTGCCAAGTCGCCTACAAAATAGGGGTTGTCCACCAGGTCGAACACGCATACCGTTGCCCCTTCCTTAGCGAACGCCTCGCAGATACACCGCCCGATGCCGCCGGCTCCACCGGTGACCACGACCACCTTGCCATCAAACTGTCCCATAAAACCACCTCTTATTCTCTCAAACTACATTGTAATGTATGGCTTGTAATGTGTAATGCGTTGTTGCTTGATGGAGCATTAGCCGAAATACTCGTCCAATGTCTTGAACGTATAGCCCTGTCGGCGGGCTTCATCGATGATTCTGTCCAGTGCATCTGCGTTATCCTTGGAGACTGCGTGAAGCAGGATGACGGCACCGGGATGAAAGCGGGAGGTAACGGTTGAAAAGGCGTGGTCTGCGCCCTTTTGGGCGGCGGTATCCCAGTCGGAATGGGCTATTGACCAGAAAACCGACCGAAAGCCGATGGAGGTGACCAGTTCCAGGGCACATTCCGAATGTTCCCCCGAGGGGAAACGGAAATACGGACTGGTGTACGAAAAATGCTCGCGCAGATAATTATCCAATGTGGCAATCTCCTGAGCCATTTCGGCGCGTGTGAGCTTGGGGAAGGAGGGGTGGGTGGTGCTGTGATTGCCCACAATATGTCCCTCGTCAATCATACGCTGTACAAACTGCGGGTTTTTCTTGACATAGCTGAGGGTGACAAAAAAGGCGGCTTTTACCTGCTTTTTCTTCAATGTATCGAGAATATCTGCCGTCAAATTCTGATATTCGTATCCGTTGTCGAAGGTCAGATACAGTCTTTTGTCCTGACTTTTGGTGTCCAATGCTAATGCCTGCACATTTTCGTATGCATCAAAGGTTTGCTGGTTTATCACCGACTGGCTGTGGGGCACGCCGTTTTGAGCCACCCCAAAAGAGAACCCTTTTCGCTCAGTGGCTAAGCCTCTGGTATTTTCCGCATCATTCACCGTATACATGAGAGGGGGCAAACCCTGCTTGGCCGTGGTGGAGGTTTGGGGCGGTGTGGTTGCCGGTTTCGTTGTAGCCGTGGTAATCAGGGTGGTAACTTTGGCGGCTGTTGAGGTGATGGTCGTGGTGATGACAGGTGTGGGTTTGGTTTCCTTGACAGTTTGGGTTGTCTGGGTGGTTGTTGTCTTGCTTTTTGTCTCACCGGACGTGGTCGTTTCTGCTTGCCGGCTGGTGGTTGTCTGCCGGTCTGTGCCGCTGGTGTCTGACACAGCGGGCGCATGGTGGCAGGAGCATAGCAAGAGCAATATTAACACGCACACTATCACACAAAACACTTTTTTCATACTATCGCCTCCAAAAAGCATTTTACAACACAATGCCTCTTTTTTCAAGCCTTCTTTCGGTGATGAGGGCTCACAGGAGGAAAAATAACAATTTTGCAGAAAAGGTATTGACAAATTCATTTTATTGTGTTAGACTAACGCTCACAACGCAAGCATAGGTTGTTTGACCGCTTGCAAAGATAAGGATTTCATGTAAAGAGGCCAGGGGTGAACTCTGCCTTTTTACAGAAAATCATATCTTTGCAAAGAGAAGGGTCAGACAGCCTTTTTCTTTTGCCCAAAAGGAGGAATGCTTGTGAACGAGCAAGAAAGAAGGAGAAGAAGAGAGGAGCGGTTGCGAAACCGCAAGCCGGGAATCGGCATCACGTTCTCCAACTACGCCTATCCGCAAGTGCCGGCGGATGCGGACGAGTGGTGGTACCCGGAGTACTATCTCCAATACGCCGCCACCCTGGGTCTGGAGAGGGGCTATGGCCACCCGGAGATCGAGGCGCTTATCACCTTCAATACAACGTATACCGGTCACTCGGTGGTAAGCTATCTGGTGAAGACCATCAAGGATGGCGCCCGGTACGCCTCTGGTGACCGGGTGGATATTCCCGGCTTCTACTCATGGCAGGTGTTGGGTACCGTGGAATTCCGGGAGAGCCGGAACAGCTACGGCCCCTGCCTGCGTGCGGTGGTGGTGGGCGTTGAGGAGGCGTTTCAGTCTCTTCCTTATGATGAGATAGATCCCTACCTGATGGCCAATGGCCCCACCTATGACCCTTGCGAGAACCTGTAGGCCCCTGCTAAATAACCGGCTGGAATTTCCCAAGGGGAAATTCTGCCCATTTGCAGGTGGCGAACCTGCTAAAACAGAATACAGGAGGTATGAATATGGGCTATCATTATTCCGACCCCACCGCCTCGATGGCGTTGGGCAACATCAACCGGGAGTTTTCTCGGCTGGAGAAGAAGGCGAAGCGGCTACGCAAGCTGCGTGACGAGGGAAAAATCTCCCCCCAGGCGCTGGAGCGGGCGCAGGAGCAGTTCACCGGCATCTACCGGCACGTGCTGGAGCGTGTTCTGAACGCTCCGGATGAGGAAAAGTCCCGGTAGTCAAGACCACCGGCTAAGCCGGTGGCTTGCACAGCCCTAGAAGGGCATAATACGGACAAAGCCCCTGAAGGGGCGCCGAAAGGTTTGCCGACCGCATTCCTTTTTCCGGCCGCCCCTAAAGGGGCTCGTTTTATGCCT
>JAFURT010000037.1 GCA_017471765.1 Clostridia bacterium | reverse complement strand
GACCAACTTCAGAAGCATCGTGACTTTTGTTGACCACAACTATGTGGACGGCATCTGCTCTATGTGCGGCCAGGCTGACCCCGATGCTTATACAATCGTCAGCACGGAGCAGTATAATGGTCGTCTGACCTTCGAGGTGCGCGAGATGGCCGACGGCAGCCACACTCTGGTGGTTTCCGGTACTGGTGCTATGCCTACTGTGAAGCAGGCTGCCGGCTATGCGTTCCTGAACTACAGTGCCACCACCACTAAGGTGATCATCGAAGAGGGCGTGACCACGGTCGGTTACGGCATCTTCAACGGCTGGACGGCTCTTGCTTCTGTGGAGCTGCCCTTCTCCCTGACCACCATCGACGGCGAGTCCTTCCGTGGCTGTACCGCTCTGAAGGCGATTGAGATTCCCTACGGTGTGACCACCCTGGGTTACGGCGCTTTCTGGGGTGCCGGCCTGGAGTCTGTTGTGATTCCCGAGTCTGTTGTGGACATCAAGAACTATGTGTTCTACCGTTGTAAGAGCCTGGTGTCTGCCGAGATCTACGGCTCCACTGAGTACAAGGTGGGTGACAAGACCTACAGTGCTACCGGTGCCCGTATGTTCTACGAGTGCTCTAACCTGGAGAATATCGTGCTGGGCGACGTGATCACGTTGCTGAATACCTACACCTTCCACGGTGCGGCGCTGACCGAGTTCACCGTTCCTGCCCGTGTGAAATTCATCTACGATGCGGCGTTCCACAGCAACACCAAGATGACCTCCTTCACCATGGAGGAGGGCGTGACCTATCTGGGTTGGGCTGCTCTGTTCGGCTGTTCCAGCCTGACCGACGTGTCCATCCCCAGCACCATCACCGGCGGCAACATCGCTACCTGGGCCTTCGGTGCTTGCACCAGCCTGGAGAGCATCGAGCTGCCTGCTGGCCTGACCAACCTGAAGAAGCGTACCTTCTCCGGTTGTACCAGCCTGAAGAGCATCGAGCTGCCCGCCGGTGTGACCGCCCTGGGCGACCGTGTGTTCATCGGCTGTACGGCTCTGGAGAGCGTGAAGCTGTCCAACATCACGGCCATTCTGGAGCAGACCTTCAACAACTGCCCGAAGCTTACGAGCATCACCATCCCCGAGACGGTGACCAGCATCGGCAGCCTGGCGTTCCGTCTGAACGAGAGCCTGAAGACTGTCTACGTTGATTCTGCCACCATCGCCGCCGGCCTGACCGGTAATGCGGTGTACGGCAACATAATCAAGTGGGCGGAGACCATCGCGATCCGTGCGGACATCACCGGTGTGCCTAACTACGTGAAGAATAACTACCCCTATGTGGGGGCAAGAACCGTGGATGGTGTAGACTATGTGACCTATTCCACAAACGTCAGTGCACTGATCCGTCAGGAGGAGGGGCTGACCATCGGCGATTATCAGCAGCAGATGGCCAATTTTGATATCACGGACCCGGTGAATACAGTTACCTACACCGAGACAGAAAAAGCGGCCCAGCGCAGAGCCGGTTCCACTATGCAGATAGATTTGGATGCCGCTATTGCGATCGGTTCCTCGTATTTCAAGGTGGAGCCGGGTGTATACCGCTTCGCTGACCAGATTCCCTTTGCACTTTACAGCGTCCGGGATATGTATATCGATGTTTCGGGATGCACCTTTATTCTGGAAAGTGCCCAGAGATTTGCACTGTGCCATGACACGAAGAATGTGATTATTCAAGGCCCGGTGGTTATCGACCGGGAGGGGGGCATGGCCACCCAGTTCCGGGTGCAGGCCTATGATGCGGCCAGTAAAACACTGACAGTGAAACTGCTGGACGGCTATTCCTTGAGCAATGCGGTCACCGGCGGTGGCTCTCTGCAGTGGTTTGAGGACGACGGTAGCATGATCCAGATGTCCTTTATTACCTATACCAGCGCCGCCTATGCCGATGAGGCAAACGGCATCGTGACCTTTCATGGCGTGACCTGCGACTCCTTCTTTGGCCACGAGGTGGTGCTGAAGGCCGGACAGTTGGGTGCTGTGGCCATTACCGGGTCGATGACCCAGGCGGTGGGGCTGTACAGCTGTAAGGATATCTATCTGATGGATATCACCAACTATGGCTCCGGCATGATGATGCATGTGATGGCCCACGAGGGCGACCTGACCCTTAAGCGGGTATACAACGTCCGTATGCCGGGCACCAACCGGCTGGTAGCCGGCTCGGCCGGACAGTTGGCCTTTGCTTCCGGTACGCCTGTGGTGGAAAACTGTATTTTCGGCTTCTGCGAGGATGACAGCATCGACATCATGGGCCACGTCAGCTTCTTGTATGAACAGGAGACGGCGAACACCGTGGTGATTAAGGGGACTACCTCGGCCGCCAGTCCGGTGCATGCAGGGGATACCTTGCACTTCTACGATGCTGAGTCATACACCCGTACCTACACGGCTAAGGTGGTTAAGGTGGAAACAATCACCAACAGCGCCTATAACCAAAACGCCTGGAATACAATGGTGCAGGATTACAGCTTCTTTGAATCGCTGACCACACAGCCCTGTGTCCGGGTAACGCTGGATAAGAACGTGGCGGTAAAACAGGGCGACATGGTGGAAAATATGGACTACAGCCGGCCCTTTAACGCCGTATTGCGGAATAACTATTTCCACGATATGGGTTGCCGTGTGCTTATCCAGGGCTGCAAAGGGCTGCTGTTTGAGAATAACCTGATTGAACGTTCCGGCTTGGGCGCTCTGGTACTGGATTGCGAGCAGCGTGACTGGGGTGAGGGCCCCAACTCCTACGATGTGGTGATTCGGAACAATACCATCCGGGAGAGCAACAGCAGTTCTTATTCCAACCATTTTGTGTTTGTGCACTCCGGTGCAATCTCGGTGGGCCCCTACCAGTGGTATCACGGCGATATGACCCCCACCACGGCAACGGATTCCTATCAGAACATTACTATTGAGGGGAATTCGATTTATGATGCCAACTATTCCGGTATTTTGGTGAAAAATTCCTCCAACGTGACCATCAAGAACAACTACATCCAAAATCCGGTGACCAAGCTGTGCGGCCCTCATACCGCCAGCGGTGCGCCGCAGAACAGCACCCCCGGTGTGTATTATTACGGTGAGCAACCGGATTACGCCATCTATCTGTACGCCTGTGAGGAGATCACGCTGTCCGGCAATACGGTGGAAGATGCCGGGGAGTACTGCTTGGGCGAAGTGCGTGAGCTTAAATGTAAATAAATGAACACACAAATCCGCTGTTCAACCGGCGAAAACGCTCTTTTTTCTAGGAAAAAACAGGAAAAATGCGGAAGATGGGCTTTGGAACCTTTTGACGGATGTTCAATAAAGTCAATCAAACCAATTAGTTTACGGCATTTTTTTGTGACGAAAAATTTGTTATGATTATGAGTAGCATGATAGCCAAAGAAGAGAGGTATGCAAGATGATTAAGACTGGCGTGGATTTTCACATTCAGGACGCTGACTGGCAGCGGGTATACGATGCGGCAGAGGCGGCAGAGCAGAAGAATGTGCGCCGCTTTGGCGAGCGAGACGTCCTCATTGAGGGCGGCGACTATATCGGCCTGTGGTTGGAGACCCAGCCCATGGGCGGCGAGATGTATGCCAAGCGCAACCCCACCGTGGGCATGAATAACCAGCTGATGTTTATGGACAACATCCGGGAGGATGGCCGTCTGCCTTCGGTGCTGTACCAGCAGGATGGGCAGATGGGCATGATGTTCTCCCACTTCCAGGGGTATTGCTTCCCTCACCATGCGCTGAATATGTACTACTGGACCGGTCGGGAGGATACCGCTTTTCTGAAGCAGCTATATGACGTTCTGCGTCGATTTGACGAGTATTTGTGGCGCACTCGGGATTCCGACGGTAACGGTTGCCTGGAGTCCTTCTGCGTCTACGATACCGGCGAGGATAATTCCACCCGGTTCTTCGATGCCCCGGTGATGTGGAGCGAGGATACGCCCCCCATTGGTGTGTCCCGTCTGCCGTATGAGTCCATGGACGTGATGGGGTATTCCTGTGACGGCCGGGAGACGCTGGCGAAAATTTCTGCCCTGCTGGGGAATGGGGAAGAGGCCATGTGGAAGCAGAAGGCCCAGGAGGTGCGTGACACCATCAAGTCCTACCTGTGGTGGGATGAACGGGGTGCCTGCTACGACCGTGACGGCAACAACGAATTCCTGGACACGCTTATCCACAACAATCTCCGCGTCATGTACCATGGCGCCTATGACCAGTACATGGCCGATCGGTTTGTGAAGGAGCATCTGCTCAACCCGGCAGAGTTCTGGACACCCATGCCGCTGGTCTCTATTGCGGCCAACGATCCGCTGTTCCTGTGTGTGGGCTACAACAACTGGAGTGGCCAGCCCCAGGGTCTGACCTATCAGCGTGCCATCCGGGCGCTGAACAATTACGGACACCACGACCTGGTGTCGGTGCTGGGTGGAAAACTGTGCGGAGCGATTGCTACCCAGAATCCCTGTGTGTTTACCCAGCAGTTCGAGCCGTATGAGGCGGTCCCCTCCGCCAAGGACGGCATGACCACCTACGGCCCTACGATTTTGGCCTTTTTGGAGTATACTGCCGAGATGTTCGGTGTCAACCCCATCCATGGCAAGGTGTTTTGGGGCACCGAGGGTAGCCACGGTGCTTACAGCTATACCCAGCACTGGGGCGACCGGGACTACACCGTGGAAAACGATGGCGAGAAAGCCTCGCTGAAGCTCAATGGCAAAGAGATCGCCGTGGTGCCGGCCGGCACCCGTGTGATCACGGATGAGCAGGGACATATCCTGCAGAAATAAAAACGATGCACTCTGTATGCAAGGAGGAAGCTGTATGAAGATACGCATCAAACAGGCAATGGCCCTGTGCCTCGCTCTGCTACTGCTTGGCAGTGGGACGGGGCTGGCTGCCGGAGCACAACCGGCAGATGGGCTGGCGGCCTCCTCGGTGCAAGAATTAACAGAAACGACCGGAACCGACACGGAAACAGCCGACTATGCGGCGTATCGGACGGCATACGCCGGTGCTGTCGCCCCTACGGCGGAAATCCGGCTGGATGTGCTGGCGGCACAGGTGGCTCAAGATACGGTAACAGAGACCGCGGCTGATGGTATTGGCCTGATGCTGACAGGGGAGACAGGTAAGCTGACCTGGAGCTTCTCTGTGGAGCAGGCAGGGCTGTATTGCCTGGAGTTTGTATATGCCAGTCATGAGACCCGGTACAGTAAGGTGAGCTTTTCTGCTCAGTTAGACGGCGCAGCTCCCTATTCAGAGTGGGAGCAACTGGCGCTGGTGCGTCCCTATGTGTACACCACGGCGGCGGATGGTAGCTTTACCCGGGATGACCGTGGCAACGATATCCAGCCCCAACAGCAGTTGTCCGCCGACAAGGTGACGGCTGACCTGCGGGACGCAGACGGTAAGTATAATGACCCGTTGCAGGTGTACCTGACCGCCGGCTCCCACACCCTCACCCTGGATTTTTCTCAGGCGATGGTAACCCTGTATGGGCTACGGTTCCACCCGGCCACCGAAGCGGAGGATTACCAGACGGTATATGCCGCCGGGCAGACCGCCGGTGCGGTGGATACCACCGGCTTGGAATACATATTGCGGGCGGAATGCTTCGACCGGAAATCGGATGCCGGTATTCAGGCCGGCTATGACAAGAGCAGTGCCGCCACCCACCCCGCCGCCCCGGCGGTGATGTCTCTCAATACCCTGGGTGGCATCAACTGGCAGGATAACGGCCAGTGGGCAGAGTGGCGCTTCAAGGTGGAGGAAAGCGGGTTTTACTGCCTTTCCCTGCGAGCCCGGCAGAACAGCAAATACGGCATGAACGTTCTGCGGCGCATCACCATTGACGGGCAGGTGCCCTTTGCGGAGATGAATGCCCAGCCCTTCCCTTACAAAAACACTTGGTACATGCAGACCTTGGGTGGGGAGAAGACCCCCTACCGCTTTTATCTGGAGGCAGGGGAGCATACCCTGCGTATAGAGATTGTGTCCGGTGCTTATGAGACGGTCATTCTGGAACTGACCGAGGCGCTGACCCAGCTCAACGCCCTTTACCGGAATGTGGTAATGGTCACCGGCACCTCGCCGGATGACCTGCGCGACTATGAGCTGGAGGTCAGTATTCCCGACCTGACTCAGCGCCTGGAAACTCTGCTGGCCGTCCTGAAGGAGCAGAAAGCGTACCTGGTAGAGGGGCTCATCGGCGGCGGCAGCGAGACTTCCTACCTGGATGCCCTCATCGTGCAGATGGAAGGCTTCCTGGAGGATACCGAGACCATGCCCTTCCGGTTGGATTCGTTTAAAACCAACATCAGTTCGCTGGCGGACTGGATCAGCACCTTGAGCGAACAGCCGCTGGAGCTGGATTCTATCATCATCCACTCCCCGGATACCTTGTCGGTGGCACCCTCTGCCGGCTTCTTCCGGGAACTGTGGTATGACCTGTCGGTTATTGCCCACTCCTTCTCGGCAGATTACGGCATGATTGGCGACTACACCACCGGCGATGAGGCGCTGACAGTATGGATGAACCTGGGCCGCGACCAGTTGCAGGTGCTCAAGGGTATGGTGGACTCGGCCTTTACGCCCCAGGCGAATATCCCGGTGAACCTGAGCCTGGTGCCGGGCGGTCTGATTGAGGCGGTATTGGCAGGCAAGGGCCCGGATGTGGCCCTGTTTGTAGGCTCCTCCGACCCGGTGAACCTGGCGGCCCGGAATGCAGTGTTGCCTGTGAGCGATTTTGCTGATTTCGGGACGGTGAGTGAGAATTTCTATCCCGATAATCTCGTTCCGTATCAATATAAGGGCAAGACCTATGCCCTTCCCTGTACTGTGGAGTTTCCCATGATGTTCGTCCGGACGGACGTGCTGGCCGAGCTGGGCCTGGCCATCCCCACCACCTGGGATGAGATGGTGGATACGGCGGCCATCCTGCAACGGAAAAACCTGCGGATCGGTATCCCCTCGGGTGCCGCCGGTACCTCCGGTCTGTACTCTACCTTCCTGGTACAGCGTGGTGCCACCTACTACAACGAAGGGCAGACGGCTACCCGCTTCCATGAGGAGGCCGCCATCGATGCCTTCACGGTGTTTACCGATTTCTTTACCAAATACGATTTTGACCTTTCCTACAACTTCTTCAACCGGTTCCGTACCGGTGAGATGCCCATCGGTATTGACAGCTATACCATGTATAACTACCTGCAGGCGGCGGCTCCGGAGCTGGCCGGTCTGTGGGCCATGGTACCGGTGCCGGGTACGGTAGGGGAGGATGGTAGCGTGAATACCACCACCACCGTCCTGGCCAGCTCGGCGGCGATTATCCTCAAGACCCAGCAGAAGGATGACGCCTGGCGGTTTATCCAGTGGTTTGTTTCGGCTGAAACCCAGGGCGATTTCGGCATTGGTGTGGAGGCTCGCTTGGGTGCCTCCGGCCGGTACGCTACCGCTAACCGGGAGGCGCTGAAGCTGTTACCCTGGACTGCGGAGCAGGCACAGGCGCTGTCCACCCAGTGGAGCAACGTGACAGAGATGGGAATTATTCCGGCGACCTATATTGTCGAGCGCAACCTGTCCAATGCTTTCAAAAAGGTGGTCTATAATCGCAAGAACGCCCGTGAGGTGTTGACCACCTATGCCTTTACCATCGACCAGGAGATTGCCCGTAAGAACGAGGAACTGAACAAGCGGGCAGAAAGGGGGATGAACGGATGAGCCGCAGTGCATTAAAAGAGACCAAGGTCGGCCTTTGGCGCCAGATGAAACAGCACCGGGCGGATTATCTGATGGTGTTTCCCTTCGCCGCCCTGTTTACGGTGTTCACCATCATCCCCATCCTTTCCTCCATGGTGCTGAGCTTTACGGATTTTGATATGGTGCAGATGCCGTTGTTTAACGGCTTTTCCAACTACATCCGGATGTTCCTCAACGACGATGTGTTTCTGGTTTGTTTGAAGAACACCATGGTGTTTGCCTTTATCACCGGCCCTATCAGCTTTGCCTGCTGCTTCCTGTTCGCCTGGCTCATCAACGAGCTGAGCCGGGGGATGCGGACGGTGATGACCTTTGTATTCTATGCCCCCTCTATCTCCGGTTCGTTGTTTGTCATCTTTTCCTGGGTGTTCAGCGGCGATATGTACGGTCTGGTCAATTCCGTGCTGATGGAGCTGGGTATTATCCGTGACCCGATCCAGTGGCTGTCGGATGCCAACTATATCCTGGGTGTGTGCATTCTGGTACAGATCTGGCTGAGCTTCGGCACCGGCTTTTTGTCCTTTATCGCCGGTTTGCAAGGCATTGACCGGCAGATCTATGAGGCTGGAGCTATCGACGGCATCAAGAGCCGTCTGCAGGAGCTGATTTACCTGACCTTGCCCCACATGGGCCCGCAGTTGTTCTTTGCGGCGGTGATGCAGATTGGTGCCTCCTTCTCGGTAGGCTCGGTAGTGACGATGCTGTGCGGCTCTCCCACAACGGACTATGCCGCCGATACCATCGTGACCCACATTATCGACCACGGTACCACCCGGTTTGAGATGGGCTATGCCTGTGCCATGGCGGTGGTGCTGTTCCTGATGATGGTGGGGACGAACCAGTTAGTCCGTCGGTTGATTGGTAAATTCGCCTCCACCTGAGGCGGACGTGTGACGAAATCTAGAGGAGCTTGGTGAATACAACATGAAACGAGTATCCCGATCCAGAGCGGGCAATGTAACCGTTCTGTTGCTTCTGCTGTTTTTCGGCGTATTTATGTTCTTTCCGTTCTTCTATGCTGTGTTGCAGGCTTTTAAGCCGATGAACGAAATCTTCCAGTATCCGCCGAAATTCTATATCGTCCATCCCACGCTGGAGAACTTTATGAGTATCTCCCAGCTGGTGGACAATCTTTGGGTGCCCTTCGGCCGGTATGTGGTGAATACCCTGCTGGTGTCGGTGGTGGGTACCGCCCTGCACGTGCTGCTGGCCTCGATGGCGGCTTTCCCGCTGGCGAAGTATCCTTTTCCCGGCAGTCGGGTGTTTTTCGAGATCGTGGTGCTGGCGCTGATGTTCAATGGCTCTGTGACCCAGATTCCCCAGTATGTGGTGATGGCGGGCATGGGGGTCATTGACAGTTATCTGGCACTGCTGTTGCCGCCGCTGGCAGGAGCCACCGGCCTGTTCCTGATGAAGCAGTTTATGTCCAGCATACCGGATGCTATGTTGGAGGCGGCGCAGATTGACGGCGCCGGCCGGATGTGTACCTGGTGGCGTGTGGTGATGCCGAATGTTAAGGCAGCTTGGCTGACGATTCTTATCTTTGCCTTCCAGACCTATTGGAACGGTGCCGGCTCCGGGTATATTTATACCGAGAGTCTCAAGCCGCTGACCACCATCCTGAACCAGATTGCCACCGCCGGTGTGGCCCGTGCCGGTACCGGTGCGGCGGTGACGGTGTTGCTGATGCTGCCCCCGGTGATGATCTTTGTGTTCAGCCAGAGCCGCATTGTGGAAACGATGGCTCATTCCGGCATTAAGTAAGCGAAAGAGGTGGTATGGTTGAAACGGAAAACAGTTATTATTGCCGTTATCCTGGTGTTTGCCCTTTCGCTGACCTGCTTTGCAGACTCCACCTTTGCTCCCTACAATAGCTACCTGTACGATGAAAAGAGCGAGGCGGTGGAGATTCCTCACAGCTACCTGCCCACCGGTTACCTGACCGGTGATGATTGGCATGTAGGGGCGATGAATGCGCCGGAGGACATGATGGTGGCCGACGATGGCCGGGTGTTCATCTCCGATACCGGCAATAACCGGGTGGTGATCGTGGAGGCAGACCTGTCTGCAGCCACGGCGCTGACAGAATTTACCTATAATGGCGAAATCCTGACCTTGAATGGTCCGCTGGGCATTTATGCCACTGCCGATACGCTGTACATCTGCGATACCGGCAACCGCCGTGTGCTGGTGTCGGATCTGCAGGGGCAGGTGTCCCTGGTGGTGACCAAGCCTACCTCGGAGGAGTTTGAGCAGGAGCTGGAGTTCGAGCCCCGTAAGGTGGCGACAGACAAGGCCGGCAACCTGTATGTGCTGTGCAAGAACGTCTACCAGGGGGCGGTGGTGTTTACTGCCGCAGGGGAGTTTGACGGCTTCTTCGGCTCCAACACCGTCCAGTCTACGCTGGAGATCGTGGTGCAGAAGATGTTCAAGAACTTCATGACCAAAGAGCAGCGTAGTAAAATGGCGAAATATGTACCTGCCGAGTACGAAAATTTGACGGTGCGGGATAACTTTATCTACACGGTTTCCTATGAAACGAACACGGGCAGTATCAATTTGAATACAGCCATACGTAAGCTCAATCCGGCCGGCAACAGCATCACCGACACAGATACCCAGTTCGGTGATCTGGATATGTATTATGATAAGACACTCAATGGTACGGTGTACACCCGGTTTGCCGACCTGGCTGTGGATGAGCAGATGTATGTATATGCCCTGGACAGTACCTACGGCAAGGTGTTTATCTACGACGCTCAGTACAATCTGCTGTGCGCTTTTTCCGGCACCGGGGAGCAGACCGGTTTGTTCCGTTACCCGGTGGCTATTGGCAAAACGGACACCCACATCCTGGTGTTGGATCGGGGCAAGAACAGTGTAACGACGTTTGCTCCCACCGCCTTTTTCGGCAAGGTGCAGCAGGCCAACAGCCTGTTTGAGAAGGGCCTTTATGACGAAGCACTGACTCCCTGGCAGGAGGTGCTGGCGGAGTGCAGTAACTACAACCTGGCCTATGTGGGCATCGGAAAAGCCCTGTTTCAGCAGGGGGATTATGCGGGTGCTATGGCCTGCTTCGAGACCATCGGCGACCAGGAAAACTACTCGGAAGCCTTCAAGTATTACCGGCTGAACCTCATCCGGGAGAATTTCACCTGGCTGATGGTGGGGGTGTTCGGATTGGTGGCACTGCTGGTGCTGTGGAGCGTGTGGTTGCGTCGCCCGGTTAAGGCGGCAGCTGGCCGACTGGTGGCTCGCATTCCGCAACGTGCCCGCACCTATATGCGGTATCCTGGCTATTGTATGCGGCACCCCTTCGAAGCCTTTGAGGAGATGAAGGATAAAGGACACGCCTCGTATGTGCTGTCGGCGGTGATCGTAGCCGTGTGGGTGCTGTCCCAGCTGTTGTATCAGTGGCTGGTGGCTTTCATCTTCAACGCCAACGCCACCGGTAAAACGGATGTGAACATGGTG
The DNA here is from genome assembly GCA_017471765.1 of Clostridia bacterium. Lineage (GTDB taxonomy): Bacteria > Bacillota > Clostridia > Oscillospirales > Acutalibacteraceae > UBA5905. Next base: position 7,712 of record JAFURT010000037.1, on the reverse strand, counting down.
TTTATTACCACAGTGGTGGTGTATGTGCTGTGGGTGGCGGCTAATCTGGGTCTGCGCACCTTTATGGCCGGCCGTGGCACCCTGCGGGAGATCTGTGCGGCTTCGGCGTACAGCCTGTTGCCTTATACGCTGACCACCGTCCTCAACATCGGGCTGAGCTATTTCCTGACGCAGGATGAGGGTATGTTCATGTCCTGGGTGACGATGATCGGTCTGCTGTGGAGTGGTGTGATGCTGGTAGCCGGCATCAAGGGTATCCACGAATACACCTTTGGTGAGACGGTGAAGGCCATTTTGCTGACGCTGCTGTTCGTGGTGCTGATTGTGTTTTTGTTTGTTCTGTTCTACAGCTCGCTCCAGCAAGCCTTTTCGCTGGTGGGAACGATTTTCTCCGAGCTGCGGTATCGGTATTTCTGAGTGCGCCTGAAAGGGGAGTACAACGACGATGAAAAAATGGTTGCGTCATGCGGCTGGTCTGTTGGCGGCGTGTATTCTGCTGTCCTGCACGGTACTGGCCGCGGAGGAAGACGGGCAGCCGGAGGAGCCGGCAGGTACGGTACAGGATGCGGCGTTGCCGGATGAGAACTATACCCGAGTGGCGGCAGATGGGGCGCTGGAACTGTATCTGGATGAGGAGGAAGGCGCTATCCTCCTGCGGGATGTGGCCGGTGGGACGCTGTGGTATTCCACCCCAGCGGATGTAAAGGAAGAAAAACTGGCTAAGGGCGTTTTTAAAATGTCCCTGTACTCGTTGGTGACGCTGAATGTCATCGACTCGGCTACCAACAGCGCTTCAGCCTCCACCTTGACCAGCTATACCGAATGTGTGCTGTCAGACGGCGGCGTGGAGTATGCGTATCTGGATAATGGCTTCACGGTGAGCCTTAAGTTTGTGGATTACGGCATTACAGTGCCGCTGTCGGTGACCCTGCAGGATGGGGCACTGTGTGTAGCGGTGGATACCGCCGGTATTAAAGAAACCACCGCCACCTGGGTGAAATCCCTGACTCTGCTACCGTATTTCGGGGCGGGAAACAGCCAGGCAGAGGGGTTTATGCTGGTGCCGGACGGCTCCGGTGCGCTTATTCGCTTTAACAACGGCAAAACCGCCGCCGCTTTCTATGAAAATGAGTTGTATGGGGCTGACCTGTCCAAGGTAAGCACCACCAATAAGCTGGTGACCCAGCAAAGCTATTTGCCGGTGTTCGGTCTGCAGAGCGGTAACAGTGGCTATTTGGCTGTTGTTGATGGGGCGGCGGCCAACGCCGCTGTCCATGCCGAGGTGGCGGGGAAGCGTACCAGCTACAATGGCGTTTCGGCGGTGTTTACCCTGCGGGATGCCAGTGTGGTATCCATTGGGGATAACCAAATCACCGATTATGAGGAGCGCATCAAGGATATAGGCTCGCTGTCGGTACGGTATTATTTCTATGCCAATGGCGGTGGCTACAGCGAGATGGCGTCGCTGTACCGCACCTATCTGCAGAAGGAGCAGGGGCTGACTGCCTCCGCAACCAATACAGGTGCTTATCTGCAGGTGCTGAACAGCGTTCCACAGACTCAGTCTTTTCTGGGCTTTGATTACCTGCGTCAGCAGGCAACCACCACCTATGATGAGACGGTAACCATGCTGGATACGCTGCAGAAAGCCGGCATGAACCACCTGTCGGTGGTGCTGAAAAACTGGGACACCGGCTCGGTGAAGGAGACCATCACCAAAAGGGTGCAGGTGTCCGGTGCGCTGGGGGGTAAAAAAGCCTTTTCACGGCTGATGAGCTATGGCGAGAAGGCGGGGATACCGCTGTATCTGACCACCCGGACGGTGGCCTATCGGCAGGGCGGCCTGTTCGCCGGATTCCGGGATGCGGCCCGCTCCATTGAGAATGTCAGCATCCGCCGGTATGCGTATAGCCTGAGTACCTCCCGGGAGGACCTGGAGACCCGCCCCCAGTATCTGCTGTCGCCCACCCGCTTGATGGATAAGGTGACGGTGATGGCGAAAAACTTTGCCAAAAAGGAACGGACCCACATTGCGGTGGATGACCTGGCGACCATGCTGTATGCAGATTATACCCGGTCTGCCTCTACCACCAAGAGTGGGAGCGTAGGCTATATCACCAAAGCCCTGGCCTCCCTGCAGGAGCAGGAGATGACCATGGTGTCGGAGGGGGCAAACGCCTATGCCTTGCCCTATCTGCAGGCGGTATTAGGTGCACCGGCCTCCCATAGCGGCTATGATATCGAGGATGAGGCGGTGCCCTTCTACCAGCTGGTGCTGAATGGGCTGATAGATTATACCACCCCGGCACTGAACCTCAGCTCCGACGGCCAGGACCTGTTCCTGTGGGCGCTGGAAAGCGGCAGTCGGCCGCTGTATGTGCTGGCACAGGAGGGGGAGAACCTGGAGGGTGCTTATTCCCGGTATTACAGCATTGCCTATGATGGCTGGACGGCTACGGCGGCCGCCCAGTATGCGGCCTTCCGGGAGATTTGGGATAAGACCGACGGTATGGCCATTGCCTCCCATCAGCTGGTGGCGAAGCAGGTGGCGCTGGTCACCTACAAAAACGGTGCCACCCTGCTGGTCAACCGGTCTGCCAACCGGGCAGAAACGCCCTATGGCACGGTGGAAGCAGAGAGCTATGTGTTTACGGAGGGGGCGTGATGAAGATGAAAAATCGGCTTACCTACAGTCGCCGCGAGGCGATGCGGGGCGTGCTGTTCATCGCCCCCTGGCTTATCGGCTTTATCTTCCTGTTTGTGCGTCCCTTTGTTACGGCAATCGTGTTCAGCTTCAACAACGTTGACCTGTCCAACGGCTTTATCGACCTGACCGGCATGGGCTTTAAGAACTACACCGACGCCTTTACCGAGGATACCAAGTTTATGGTCTTGCTGACCCAGGCGCTGAGCAAGATGGTGTATCAGGTGCCGCTGGTGGTGTTTTTCAGCCTGTTTATTGCGGTGGTGCTGAATCAGAAGTTTGCCTCCCGGGGCTTCTTCCGGCTGGTGTTCTTCCTGCCCACCATCATTTCCAGCGGTGTGGTGCTGGGTATCATCAACGGTGACACCCTGTACAACGCCATGCAGGTGGGGGAGAAGACCACCTATATGCTACAGACGGTGTCGGTGCAGGATATCCTGCGGCAAAGCGGTGTCAGTGAAACCATCATCACCTATGTAGGGTCGATTTTGGATAGCTTGCTGGAGCTGTTTTGGTATTCAGGCATCCAGATCGTCATCTTCCTGTCCGGCCTGCAGGGTATCTCACCTACGCTTCGTGAGGCGGCCCATATCGATGGTGCTTCTGCCTGGGATTTCTTCTGGCTCATTACCTTCCCGATGATTTCGCCGCTGTTGTTGACCAATACGGTGTTCACTATTATTTCCACGTTTACCGATTATAACAATGTGGTTATCAGCTATATTTCCGAGATTGCTTCTAAAATGGAATTGGGCTTTTCCTCGGCCATGTCTATGGTGTATTTCCTGATTACCTTTGTCATCATCATCGTGGTGTATTTCTTCCTGAACCGGAAGGTGTTTTACCGTAATACGTAAGAAAGGAGGGAACAGTCTATGCAATCTTCCGCCAATATACGTTTGGCAAATGGGATAAAGCGCTTTACCACTGCACTTTTTCGGGATGTGCTGCTGGTGGCGATTTCGGTGATTATCCTTTATCCGCTGCTGTACATGATTACCATTTCTCTGCGGCCGATCGAGGAGATATGGGACCCGTCTGTGGTGTGGATCTCCAAATCCCTTACCTTGGACAACATGATTAAGACCATTGACTTTATGGACTACTGGTCGGTGTTGTGGCGTAGCGTTCGGCTGACGGTAGTCTCGTCCCTGCTGACGGTGGTGTCCTGCTCGTTGGCCGGCTATGGATTTGCCCGGTTCCGGTTTAAGGGACGGGAGCTGCTGTTTATGTGCGTACTGTTCACCATCATGGTGCCGGCAGAAACCATCATCATTCCCTCCTACACCCAGTTTTGGCAGTTTGACTTTTTCGGGCTGGGGTATCTGCTGTACCCCTTCTTGGGAGAGCCGCTGACCGCCAACCTGCTGAATACCGAGCTGACGCTGTATATCCCGGCTCTGTTCGGCAGTGGTATCCGGGCTGGCTTGTTTATCTATCTGTTCCGCCAGTATTACCGGGGGCTGCCCAAGGAGCTGGAGGAGGCAGCCAGCATTGACGGCTGTAACGCCTTTACTACCTATCTGCGGATAGCCGTGCCCAGCTCCCGCCTGACCATGGTGACGGTGTTTTTGTTCTCCAGTATCTGGTATTGGAACGACTATTACTTTACCAATATGTACATGAACAACGCCCGCACAGTGTCCTCGACACTGGCGGCACTGCCGTCCATGCTCAACGCCATCCTCAATGGCCTGAGCGAAACCCTGCAAGGCTTTGACCAGGTGCAGATTTCCACGATGATTCAGTCGGGGTGTTTGCTTCTGATCATCCCTCCGCTGATTTTGTTTGCTTTTTGTCAGCGGTATTTTGTGCAGGGACTTGAATTGTCCGGTCTTGTGGAATAAGGCCGTTTTCCCTAGGGCTTAAGTGGCCAAGCCATTTAACATAAGTAATATAAGAAAAGGAGTGTATGTGTATGAAAATGACAGCGCGTTTGTTGACGGTGTTGCTGTCGCTGTCCATGCTGCTGTGTGTGACCGCCTGCGGCGGTGACGGTACAGGGGAGTCCAGTGCTCCGGTGTCGGGGGATTCCGCTACCACGACTACCGCACCGGCAGACGACGGAAGCAACCCCGGTGTGGGTGAGAATACCACCACCGGCACAGCCACCGATGGAACGACTACCGTCGCTGGCGGTAATGCCACCACTGCCGGTAATGGCGGCACTAAGACGCCTACCCGTGTGACGGCGATCCCCAGTGACGTGGACACCACCAAGTATGCGTCGATCGGTCTTGATATGAAAAAGTTTGATGTCAAGAACAAGACCCTTCGCCTGTATACCGGCCCGGAAAAGAGCTTGTCCGATTACTATTCCACCACGGAGGTGCCCGGTGTGTGGGAACTGCTCAAGGCCTATTATGGTATTGACCTGCAGTTGGTTTCCTGTGGCGATTATAATGACTGGTATACGAAGCTGGCCACGCTGAGTTTATCGGGCGATTCGCCGGATGTGGCGGTTCCTCCCTCCGAGAGCTACCCCTACGACATCGTTAAGGGTAACATCCAGAGCCTGGATTCCTACTTTGATTTTAAGGATCCTATCTGGAACAGCGTGAAGGATGTGCTGGATCAGTACACCTGGAACGGTAAGCACTACCATGCGGTGTTTGATGATGGGCAGTACATGAGTCCGTTGTTCTACAATCCCAAGATCTTTAAGCAGAACGGTGTGAAGACCCCTCATGAGCACATGAAGGAGGGCACCTGGACCTGGCAGACTATGCTGGATATGGCTATTGAGCTGACCCAGGATACCAACGGCGACGGCACCACCGACCTGTGGGGCACCGGCGGTATGTTCTTCACCCATATGCAGGCGGCTACCGGTAAATCTCTGGTCACCATCAACGGCAAAAAGGTGACCAACAACATCACCGACCCCACCTTTGCTACCACTGCCCAGCTTATTTATGACATGGGTCCCAGTGGTAAGTACAAGGTTGCTACGGCGTTCAGCCATGATAATGCGGATCTGTTTGTAGCCGGCAAGGTAGCCATGGATGCGGGTAGCCACTACCGTGCATGGACCACCTACAAGGATATGTGGAAGTCTGGCACAGTGGATATTGTACCCTTCCCGGCTATGGAAAAGGGCGGTGCCTACTACAAGAGCGGTGTGCCTTCCTCCTACGTCATCTATAAGAAGGCGGAGAATATAGAGGCGGCTAAGGCGCTCATCTGGACGGCCCTGTATATGAGGACGGATGCGGTTGAGGATAAGCTGGAGGCCTATGGTAAGAAAGTGGGCGCTGATATGCGGTACTGCGCTTGGCTGTTTACCGATATTCCCAACCTGAAGGAAGAGCAGTACAAGCATATTGTTGAGGCAATCTGGGATCCTCAGAATGTCAACAAGATGAAGAACAATCCCAACAACTGGATCGGCTGGCTGGATAACGGCTGGGATAACGGCTTCCAGTATGCACACACCAAGCAGTGGTCTGCCATCGTGAATGTGTACAAGAACCAGTTTAACTCCACCATTGAGGAGTTCGTTGAAACCTTGGATTTGATGACCGAGTAATCATGTTTATTTTGTTCCCCAATTAAAATTTATATAAAGGAGTGCAAAAATCCATGAAAAAACGCGTTTTATCTGTCCTCTGCGCTTTGGCTTTGTGCTTTACCCTGTTTTCTGCCGGGTTCAGTGTCATGGCCGATTCTACCGAGTATGTCTACACCATGTTGCAGGACTTTGAGTCTGCAAACGCCGGTTCTGACTGCCAGACTTTTGGCCAGCACGCCGGTCACAACGCCCTGACCTACGCCAACGTGAAAAATGGCAAGATGGTTGAAGTGACCGTCGGCGATAAGACTATCGGCGATAATTTCTACCCCGCTCTGGCGGCTGACGAGAAGGATTGGAACGGCTACGACGGTCTGGTCTTCTACTATGCGGCCGGTGAGTGCCCCACTATCCATTCCGGCGGGGCAGAGGTTGGTCGTTTTGACATCAACCTGGACGTGTCCGGTGTTGGCCGTCTGACTGCCTCTAACACCGTAGGCCCCATGTACTTCCTGGAGGATGGCACCACCAGCGAGACCACGCTGTTAGTTGGCGGCGATCAGCGCTATATCATGCCCAACAAGTCCGGCTATGTCCGTATGCCCTTCTCCTCTTTGAATGGCTGGACCGAGAGCACGGATCTGTCCTCTGTGGAGATGTTTATTTGGATTGCTACCGATGCTTACGCCGGTAACCACTATCGCTTCGACGATGTGAAGCTGTACAAGGACGGCGATACCGACTACAAGGTACTGCAGGAGTTCTCCTCTGCCAATATCGGTAACGATTGCTACACTTTCAGCCAGTTCCAGGATGCGAATCCGTCGGCATACAACGTCCTGACCTATGCCTCCATTGGTGCTGATGTGGCGGTTAGCGGTAACCAGTACTCTCACGTAACGGTTTCTAACGAGAACGCTGGCGGTGATAACTTCTATCCCTTCTTCTCCGTTAAGGATTGGAGTAATCAGGATGGTGTGATTTTCTACTATGCGGCCGGCAACTGCCCCAACGTGTATTCCGGTGGCGCGGAGGTTGGCCGTATGGACTTCACCGTCTGTCTGACCAACGGCACTAATTACACCGCTTCCAATAACGCTGGCAAGTGGTACTTCCTGGCAGACGGTGCTACCGCCGAGGTGGAGATGTATGCGGGTGGCGATATGCGCTACCTCATGCCCAATCAGTCCGGCTATGTTCGCATTCCCTTCACCTCTCTGGTGGGCTGGAGCGAGGATGTGGATATGTCCTCTGTCCGTGAGGCATACCTGTGGATTACCACCGACAGCAACTATGTTGGCAACAACTTCTACTTTGATGCCTTCCAGCTGTATGCTCCGGCCGCTCCCACCTGCGAGCACGAGTACACCTATCCCTGCGATGCGCACTGCGCCCTGTGCGGCGAGCTGACCAACCCGGATGCGGCTCACAACATCGTCCATGTGGACGCTGTGGACAAGACCTGCACCGAGAACGGTAACATCGAGTACTGGTATT
>JAFURT010000036.1 GCA_017471765.1 Clostridia bacterium | reverse complement strand
CCATCACCGGTGGCAACATCGCTACCTGGGCGTTTGGTGCATGTACCAGCCTGGAGAGCATTGAGCTGCCTGCCAACCTGACCAACCTGAAGAAACGTACCTTCTCCGGCTGTACCAGCCTGATGAGCATTGAGTTGCCCGAGACCGTTACGACCCTGGGCGACCGTGTGTTCATCGGCTGTACGGCTCTGGAGAGCGTGAAGCTGTCGGGCATCACCAAGATTGATGTGCAGACCTTCAACAACTGCCGGTCGATTTCCAGCATCACCATCCCCGAGACGGTGACCTCCATCGGCGATCTGGCATTTCGTCTCAATGAGAATCTAAAAACTGTCTACATCGACTCTGCTACCATCGCCGCTGGTCTGACCGGTAATGCGGTGTACGGCAACATGATCAAGTGGGCGGAGACGATTGCTATCCGTGCGGACATCAACGCTGTGCCGACGTATGTAAAAGCAAACTATCCCTACACCGACACCGTAGTGGTGGGCGGCAAGCGGTATACAACCTACAGCAAGACCGCCAAAATCTTCAATCTGAAAATGGAGGACTATATCCTGAACACGTCGGTGCACACGCCGCAGTATTTGAACGGCGGCTTTGAGGCCTACACTGACTATGGCCGTCACCATGGCAGTGACAATATGAACCAACAGTTGGTAGCGGATTCCATCCAAAAACTGGGGCTTGGCTCTTTGTACTATGCACCGTTTGATGGGGGGAGAACCACCGCCGGCGAGTGGGGCTACACCTTCCTCAACCTAAACGGCAGTTGGGCGGGCGACGGAATGTATGTGTCCGGCGCTGGCTGGTTAGTGAATACACCTAAAAGCGATGCGGACGCCCTGTCGATTATCAAAAATTGGTTGTTCACCCAGTATGCCGGTGCGCCGTATCATCTGTACGAGGGATCACCGGATACGGGAGCTTTTAATGGCCACACTCACTGGCAACACTATACCGGAGAATGGGGCCTTGGCTTTATCGGCGCCGAGATCGGTGAAAACATCGCTTCCCACCAGGCACACCTGGCCTTCACCCGCGGTGCAGCTAAGCAATATGGCACCTACAGCGCTTTGTATTTCTCCAACTGGTATCAGTCCACCATCGGCACGTGGGAGGAGCAAAACTCCTGGCCGGGTTGGGGCGATGTGAACGGCGGCCACTCCATGAGTCTGCTGAAGCGTGCGTATATGATGAGCTATATGGGCGGAGTATCCACCTTTGCCTTTGAGGCGGGCGGCCGGTTGGCCTTCTACGGTCCCAGCCACAAGACGGCTGACGGTTGTTATGAGCTGAGCCCCTATGGCCAGGCGATGCAGGAGCTGGTGGGCTTCTCCACCAAGAACGAGGATGTGGGCCTCAATTATGCTCCCATCGGCATTGTGCTGGACTATTACCACGGCATTTCCGGCTATACCAACCTGGGCACGTCGGTTAAATCCCACGACAAGGCTTTCGGCTATTTCAACAACACCGCCGGGGATAAGATGACCTGGGATCTGTTTGAGATGTATTATCCCGGCGGCGGCCTGTTTGGCGGCTATATGAGCTCCGGCATCCCCGGCGAGGAGAAGTATCAGGTCAATACCCCCTACGGTGACACCTGCGATGTGCTGTTGCAGAATGCTTCTGCTACCGTGCTGAACAGCTATCCCGTGCTTCTGCTTTCCGGCGATATGCAACTGTCCACCCAGGAGGTCAACCGGTACATCAGCTACGTCAAGCAGGGCGGCACTTTGCTGCTCAACACGGCCTATCTCAGCCAGTTTAGCCGCTACAACGCGGTGTATACAGGCGGCACCCGGCAGGATGTGTCGGATGGCAAGGGCAAGGTCATTATCTACGGCCCGAATTACAGCGTGGCCAATCTGGGTGCCATTCTCAAAGAGCAGTTGGCCAAGCATATTCCCTTCACCTTCTCCACCGATGTGGAATATCTGGTGAATGTGAAGGACGGCAGCCTCATCGTCACAGTCATCAACAACGCCGGCGTGACCAAAGAGCGTCTGTCTGCTCCTGTGGTGGATTACAGCAAGACCAAAACCCTTACAATCAACTACACCGGTGCCCTGGCCATCAAGCAGGTGAAGGAGCTATATTATGGCGAGGCGGTCAGCCTGTCCGGCAACACCGTGACCACCACCATCGGGCCGGGCGACTATCGGGTGTTTGAGTTTGTATTTGACTGACAGAAAATAGGTGACAGTATGTTTGAGCAAGCGTTTTCCCCTTACCTTGACCGGCTGCCCCCGGTTACATACGTGCCGGATTTTGACCCGCACAGCCATCCGGATGGCGGGGAAAACCAGTGGGATGGCATCCGGGCGCTGACCTTTGACGGCGCCCCTTGCCGGAAAGAAAAGACGAAGGTGTTCGCCTATATCGGTTTTCCTGCCGGCGCATCGGCCGCCGCCCCCGTACCGGGGGTGGTGCTGGTGCACGGGGGAGGCGGTCACGCCTTTGCCGAGTGGGTGAAAATTTGGAACGACCGGGGTTATGCGGCTATTGCGATGGACACCACCGGCTGTTACCCTTCTGAGACAGGGCAGGGGCGTGCCGGCCGGGAGTCGGACTATGCCACCGACTGGTGGCGGCACGGCCTGTATGGGCCCTTCGCCCAGCCGGGCTATACCGACGGCCCCGACAATGACGAGATGGCCTCCTCCGGCCAGCCGTGGGAGGAGCAGTGGATGCCCCACGCCATCGTGGCGACAATGGGCGCCCGGAACATCCTGGCGGCAGACCCACGGGTGGATGCGGCGAAGATCGGCATAACCGGTGTGTCCTGGGGCGGCGTTATTACCTCCCTGGTGATTGGGTATGACCCCCACTATGCGTTTGCCATCCCCATTTACGGCTCCGCCTACCTGGATGTGAGTCTGGGCTGGATGGGCCCTATCTTTTCGGCTGAACAGACCCGGGCCCAGTGGTCGGCGGCCAGCCGTCTGCATCGGGTAGCCTGCCCGGTGCTGTGGATGGATTGGGCAAGCGACACTCCCTTTTCCATCAACTCCAACAGCCTGTCCTATGAGGCGACCAAGGCCGCCGGCGCCCGGCATACGGCGAAGGTGACCATGGGACACAGCCACGCCGGTGGCTGGACACAGGAGGAGGGCTATATATTTGCCGACGCCGCCATCGGCCGGCGATGCCCCCTCACCGCCATGGGCGATGAGCCTGCTGTTTCCCGGAACGAGGACGGCACCTATACGGTGACAGCCACCATCATCCCGGCGGCAGACGGCGTGGAGATAGCCGCTTCGCTGGTGTATATTACGGCGCCCCTTTCCTACAGCAACCCCGGCGAAAAGTCTACGGCGGTGGAACAGACGTGGCAGACGGTATCCTGTCGGGTAGAGGCGGGCCGTGTCATCGGCATCCTGCCGCCGGAGGCTAAAGAATTTTATTTATCAGTGACCACTGTTACAGCCCAGGGGACCTACGAGGTGTGCTCCCGGTTTGTGCAGGGGATTTGATAGGAGGAGAACAATATGCGGGGAATAATGAACGGCATGGTCATGCAACGCAATGACCGGGACGTGTGTGAGATTACCGTACAGCAGGCGGTGAGCCGGGGAAGCTACTCCGGTGCGGCCAGCGGCGAGGTGACGCTGGAGCCGACGGCTGCCGGCACCCGATTGACCGGCATTCCCGTAGGCGGCCCCTATACGGTGGAGCTGGATGGGGAGACCTTTACCGACATTTATGTGGGCGACGTGTGGATGCTGGCCGGCCAGTCCAATATGGAGGGCAGCGGCATCCTGTCCCAAGCGGATAAGGATTTTATCCCAGAGGAGGATATCCGCAACTACTACGCTCCCGGCTATTGGGGCCCGGCGAAGCACGACCTGTGCGATACGCAGCACAGCGTCTATATGGAAACATGGGGCTGGCGGAACATCTGTCGTGGCGAGCGCCGCGTAGGCCCCGGCCTGTCCTTCGGGCAGGAGATGAAGCGGTATATCGGCGTGCCTCAGGGACTCATCAGCGCCGCCGTGGGTGGCACTTCCATGACGCAGTGGTCGCCAGACATCCGGGAAAAAGGCCCTATGGAGAGCTTGTATGCGGCGATGATCGACCGCTTCGTTCTCAACGGCTCCCACGTCCGTGGCCTGTTCTGGTATCAGGGTTGTTCGGATTCCGCCCCCCAGGATGCGGCGGTGTTCACTGACCGGATGCACCGGTTCATCCAGGCGGTACGGGAGGATATGGGACAGATTCCCATCGTGCAGGTGCAGATCGGCCCGGTGCACCATATTTTCCGGGATTATGAGGATAGCTGGAACAGCGTGCGAATGCAGCAGTATGCGCTGACGGAGCAGTATCCGCTGTTTGACACTATCTCGGCGATAGACAAGGATCTGGATGACTACATCCACCTGGCCAACGAGGCTCAGCAGCGCATCGGCCGGGAGGGGGCAGAAAGCATGGCGCATCTGCTGTTCCCGGAACGGGACGACCTGCTGGCGGCCCCCCGGGTGAAGCATGTGTGGTTGGATACTGATGTAGACCCGGTATTCCGCACGGTGTGTGTGGAGTTTGAGAATCTTCACGGCGCCCTGCAGGCCGCCGGGCGGCCCTGGGGCTTCGCCTTTACTACCGACCCGGATCGGGTAAACGAGGATTCGGTCATCACCGTCCGCCTGCGTGGGAATATCGCCCTGGTACGGACGGAGCTGAGCGTAGAGGAGATGGAACAGCGGTACGTGTATTACGGCTGGGGCCAGACCACCTACTGCAACCTGACGGATGCTGCCGGCCGGGCGGTGCCTGCCTTTGGGCCGGTGAAGATTCGCCACGAGACACATACCTGGTAAATAAGACAAAAAAGCGACCCGTTCGTGATGAACAGGTCGCTTTTGTTACCTCTTTTTACGGTTCCCAAATGCTTTTCAGCCGGTACTGCACCGCTGTCAGGGGGTATTCGCTGTGGGCGGTCAGCTCCTCCGGCAGGACAAAGAAGCTCATCACCGCCTCGTCCTGTATGTAGATCTCTACCGACCGGGTGTCAGCGAGAATACGCACCGCAATATCCCCCGGGGTGCACAGGCGGCACACCTTGTCGGAGGAGGTGGTGATGGCGCGGTCAGCCGCACAGTAGGTGAAGCCGGCATTGCCGATGGTGACCCGGGCATCCTTGTCCTCTGCCAGCGTAAAGAGGGTCTCGCTGGGGGTAGGCAGGGACACGGGACGGTCAAGGGAAAGGGTCTCTGCCTGTTGCCGCAGGGAGGTGAGTGCTTCGATGGGGGAACGGAACAGCCGGTAACCCAGGGAGGTCTTGACGATGCGGAAGGTGGAATACAGGGCCATCGACTGGCAGAAACCCGCCTTGCGCCCCTCCTCGCTCTGCTCCGGGCTCCAGCCGTGGTTGCCAAAATCCCGCAACCAGGCGGTGTATATCCGTCGGGTGGGGTCGGGGGTGTTGCTGAAGGTCTGCCCGGCGTAGACGCAATCACCGAAATCGATATATTCCGGTTGGGTCAGGGCGGTGAAGGCGTAATTTTCAAACCGGCCGATGAGATATTTCCCGGAAGCGCCGTAGACCACCCAAAGCTCCTCGTCGCCGTCCTCCACCCGGAGCTTGAATAGGTCGGGGCATTCGTAGAAATGAAGAATGCGAGACCGGAATTGCCACTGTCGACAATCGGAGGAGGAATAGAAGCTGATACAGTCCTCTCCCTCATAGGTCTCGTATACAGCAAGACACATCGTCTGCTCGTCCAGCTGGAAAATGCGGGGATCACGCCAGGTCATGCCGTCGGGGACGGGGATGATGGGGTTGCCCTCGTAGGGACGGAAGGTCATGCCCCCGTCGGTGCTGATCGCCAGGTTTTGGGCGCCGCCGGAGGTGACCTGAGGCCGGTCGTGGTACTGCAGGGCGAACAGGTCGGTGTACACCGCCAGCACCGTATCCGGGCCCAGTCCGAACAGATTGTACTCATCCACGATAGCGCTACCGGAGGCCACCAGCAACCGGCTGCTACGGGGGGTGATGGCGTCGGCGTGCTGGGTGAAGTGAATGCCGTCGGGGGTGGTGGCGTGTCCCCAACTGATATTCATACCGGAGTGGGTGTTGGCCACCGGGCTGTGCTGGAAATACATATGGAACAGGCCATCCTTGTAAAACAGGCCGTTGGGGTCGTTGAGCCAGCCACGGGCAGGGGAGAAGTGAATCTGCTGGCGCAAGGGCTCCTTGTACAGGTTGGGGTAGAGCAGGGGCTCCTCCGGGACGGTGCCGCCGGGCAGGATGGTGTCAAACAGGTCATCGGGAGCCTTATCCTCCCGGCATACCAAGGTGACCTCGCTGGCGGCATACCGGCCAACATCCAGAGGCATATAGTGGTCATACGCTGTGCCGGGCGGGGCGATGCCGATAAGAAACTCGGTCTGCATCACACCGTCGGCCCATATTTCTGTATAGTAGAAGGTCTCCGGGTCGGCGCCTCGCACCGGGATGTGCAGGTAGCCGGTGCGGACAGGAAAGCTTTTTTGCACCATATGTGCTCCCCCTTTTTACAGGTGTTTTACATTAAATATACACCACCGGGGCTTCGGTGACAATGGGAAAAGCAAAAAAAAATATGTGATTTATGTTGCCTTTTGAGGCCAGCCGGGACAAAATTCCTCTGCGACGCTCCCTTTTTGGGGAGGCAAGCCCCCGTTTCCGAAAAATTGTGAAAAAAATATCAAAAAAGATGTAAAAAACACTAGCATATACGGGAATTGTGTGATATACTGTATCCGAGTGCAGTATGCACCTTGTTTCCGTGCGCCCTTTTTCAGGGGGACGGAGAAACTATCACAAGGAGGATCAAGCCACTATGCAAAAGAAAATCAGCACAATTCCCTTTGCCGGTACGCCGGAGCAGGAGGCCCAGCTCAAGGCAGTCATCGATGCCAATAAGCACGATAGCAGCCGAGTGATGGCCGTCATGCAGCAGGCGCAGGACATCTACGGCTATCTGCCCATCGAGGTGCAGAAGATGATCGCCGACGGCATGAATGTGCCGCTGGAGAAGGTGTACGGCGTGTGTACCTTCTACGCCCAGTTCGCCTTGTCCCCCAAGGGCAAGTATAACATCTCTGTCTGTCTGGGTACCGCCTGCTACGTTAAGGGCGCCGGCGACATCATGGACAAGCTCAGCGAGCGTCTGGGCATCGGTGCCGAGGAGTGCACCCCCGACGGTAAGTTCAGCCTTACCGCCTGCCGTTGCATCGGCGCCTGCGGTCTGGCCCCCGTGCTGACCGTGAATGAGGAAGTGTACGGCCGTCTGACCAAGGACGATGTGGACTCCATCCTGGCTAAGTACGCTGACTGATTTGTAAAAATCCACCGTAAAGGAACATGACCTATGAAGATCTGTACCATCCGTGAGCTGCTGGACGCCCGTATCATTACTGGCGAGGAGCAGATGGGAGCCCATGTATATTCTGCCTGTGGCAGCGACATGATGAGCGATGTGCTGGCCTACGTCAAGGACCAGGCGGTGTTGCTCACCGGTCTGGTGAATGCCCAGGTGGTGCGTACTGCTGAGATGATGGATATGCACTGCATCGTGTTCGTGCGCTCGAAGGAGCCTACCCCGGAGATGATTCGTCTGGCGGAGGAAAGTAGCATGGTACTGCTGGCCACTGATAAGCGGATGTACGAGGCCTGCGGTATCCTGTACAGCAACGGCCTGGTAGGCAATAAGGTAAAAAAGGAGCCGGGCATATGAGCGATGTGCTGTCGTTCCGCTTCAATGTGGACGGAGAGGACTTTACCTCTGCCGGGCAGGCCTCGGTGCAGGTAAAGAAGGACCTGCGTCGGTTAGGGCTGGACCCGGAGATCATCCGGCGCGTCTCTATCGCTATGTACGAGGGCGAGATCAATATGGTCATCCACGCCGGCGGCGGCCAGGCTGAGGTGCAGGTGGCAGAGGATGCCATCACCATCATCCTGGAGGATAAGGGCCCCGGCATTGCGGATATTGAGCAGGCGATGCAGGCCGGCTTCTCGACAGCACCGGATGCGGTGCGGTCGCTGGGCTTCGGTGCCGGTATGGGCCTGCCCAACATGAAGCGCTACACGGATTATATGGACATCCAGTCCACGGTGGGCGTTGGTACCCGTGTCACCATGCGGGTGGATATTCCCCAATAAAAAGCGCTTTGGCGCTGAAGGGAGGATAGTATGCATACATACGAGCATTCTGTGTTATTATCTCCGGATAAGTGCACCGGCTGCACCACCTGTGTGCGCCGCTGTCCTACCGAGGCCATCCGGGTCAAGGATGGCAAGGCGGTCATCAACGAGGGCCGTTGCATCGACTGCGGCGAATGCATCCGTACCTGCCCACAGAAGGCGAAAAAGGCGGTGTGCAGTAAGCTGGAGGCGATGGATGGCTTCAAGTGGAAGATTGCTCTGCCGGCCCCCACATTGTACGGCCAGTTCGACAACCTGGACGATGTGGACTATGTCCTGGACGGCCTGACCCACATCGGCTTTGACGATGTGTACGAGGTATCCCAGGCGGCGGAGCTGGTTTCCGCCTACACCCGGAACTATCTCAGCACCGAAGGGGTCAAGAAACCGGTCATCAGCACCGCCTGTCCTGTTGTGGTACGGCTGATCGCTCTGCGATTTCCGTCTCTGCTGGACAATGTGTTGCGGCTGTTGCCCCCTATGGAGATTGCCGCCAAGCTAGCCCGGGAGCGTGCCCTGGCACAGCACCCGGAGCTCACGCCGGAGGATATCGGCGTTTGCTTCCTGTCCCCCTGCCCGGCCAAGGCCAGTTATGTCAAGAATGGTTTTGGCGATTACAAGAGTCAGGTGGACGTGGTGGTTTCCATCAGCGACGTGTATTTCCAGCTCATCAACGAGATGAAGCAGACTGACCAGCCCCGTGACCTGTCCGCCTCCGGCATATTGGGGGTGGGCTGGGCATCCAGCGGCGGCGAGGCGTCGGCACTGTTCAACGACAGTTATCTGGCGGCGGACGGCATCGAGCATGTCATCCACGTGCTGGATCAGATCGAGAACGGTAACATCCCTCAGCTGGAATTCGTGGAGCTCAACGCCTGTACCGGCGGTTGCGTCGGCGGCGTGCTCACGGTGCAAAACCCCTTTATCGCCAAGGCAAGATTGCAAAATCTGCGACGGTTCCTGCCGGTTTCCCGGAATTTCCTGCCGTCGGAGGAAACCTACATACCGGAGGAGTACTTCTTCGACGAGATTCCGGAGTACCAGCCCATATCCCAGCTCAGCGGCAGTATGGCCCAGTCTATGCGGATGCTGGCGGATATCCAGTCCCTGCGGGGCACTCTGCCCGGGCTAGATTGCGGCGCCTGCGGCGCCCCCTCCTGCCGCACCTTTGCAGAGGATGTGGTACGGGGTAATGCCCGGATGACTGACTGTCCTCTGCTGGAGCGTCAGCAGAAAGGGGAGGAGACACCATGACCGTACAGCGGTTGCTGGAAAAGACCGGCCTGACGGCGGTAGCTCTGCCGGAAGGTGACCGGGAGGTCACCGGTGTGTACATCGGCGATCTTCTCAGTTGGGTGATGGGGCGTGCCGCCAGCGGCGATGCCTGGATCACCATTATGTCTAACCAAAACATCGTGGCGGTGGCCACCCTGGCAGATACCGCCTGCATCATCCTGGCAGAAGGGGTGCAGCCGGACGAGGGTGTGACGCAGCTGGCCCTGGATAAGGGCATCAATCTGCTGTGCAGTCCCCACAGCGCCTACGAAACGGCACTGTTGCTCCGGGATGCCCTATGAGCCGCTACTATTACGATCTGCACATCCACTCCTGTCTGTCCCCCTGCGGGGATGACGACTGCACCCCCAACAACCTGGTCGGCATGGGGGTGTTGGCCGGGTTGCAGATTATGGCCCTGACCGACCATAACACCTGCCGCAACTGTCCGGCCTTTTTCGAGGCGGCCCGGCGGCAGGGTATCATCCCGGTGCCGGGGATGGAGCTGACCACCGCCGAGGATATCCACATGGTGTGCCTGTTCCCTGACCTGGAATCGGCGATGGCGTTCGATGCCGAGATTCGCACACGTCGGTTGCTCATCCCCAACCGCCCGGACATTTTCGGTAACCAGCTGGTGATGAACGGGGAGGATGAGGTCATCGACACCGAGCCGAACCTGTTATCCAATGCCACCGATGTGTCGGTGGAGGAGGCGGCCCCCCTTGCCGAGCATTTCGGCGGTGTGTGCTATCCGGCTCACATCGACCGGGAGGCCAACGGAATCGTGGCGGTGCTGGGTGCATTGCCCCCGGGCCACGGCTACGCCTGCGTGGAGCTCCACGATGGGGAAAAGGAGGCGGCCTACCGGGCTACCCAACCCCTGGATGGTGTCCGGACGGTGGTCGGCTCCGACGCCCACTACCTGTGGGATATCCGGGATGCCGCCAACTGGCTGGACATCGAGGATGAGCCCTATTCCGGGGCGCTGGTGCGACAGCGGCTCATCGATATGCTCAGGAGGGGACTATGAAAGAATTATCCCTCAACATTTTGGACATCACGGAAAACTCTGTCAAGGCCGGGGCCACCCTGACTCACATCGAGCTGGTGGAAACCGCCGATACCCTCACCGTGACTATCACGGACGACGGGTGTGGCATGACGGAAGAAACGGTGCGCCGCGTCACCGACCCCTTTTACACCACCCGGACCACCCGTCCGGTGGGCTTGGGGCTACCGCTTCTGCGGATGGCCGCCGAGCAGACAGGGGGGAGCGTGACGGTGGAATCCCGCCACCGGGATGCTCATCCCGATAACCACGGCACCCGGGTGACGGCGGTGTTTCATCACCGGCACATTGATTGTCCTCCTCTGGGGGATGTGGTGTCCACGGTTATTACCCTGATTCAGGGCCACCCGGATACGGATTTCCGGTTTACCCATACCCGCCCCACCGGCGACCCGGTGGAGCTGGATACCCGGCAGTTGCGGCAGGTGCTGGAGGATGTACCGCTGGACAGCTTTGAGGTATTACAATGGATAAAGGGCTTTCTCGACGAGCAGTATGAGACAGCCGCACAATAAAGTTATCACAAGGAAAGGAAGATATGTATGAAATCGTTAGCAGAACTCCAGGCCATCAAAGAGAAGATGCAGGGCAAGGTTGCTCTGCGTGAAGGCAGTGGCGAGAAGCGTGTTGTGGTCGGCATGGCCACCTGCGGCATCGCCGCCGGCGCCCGTCCGGTGCTGAATGCCTTTGTGGAGCAGGTCAATGCCAAGGGCCTGACCCCCACCGTCACCGTCACCCAGACCGGTTGCATCGGCATCTGCCAGTATGAGCCGGTGGTAGAGGTCTTTGAGGCTGGCAAGGATAAGGTTACTTACGTCAAGATGACCGCTGACAAGGTGGCCCGCGTGGTGGAAGAGCACCTCGAGGGTGGCAAGCCTGTGGCGGAATACATGTTGAAGGCATAAAAACGAGGAGGTAAACAGTTATGATTCGTGCGCATGTACTGATCTGTGGCGGTACCGGTTGTACCTCCTCAGGTAGTAACAAAATCATTGAGGCGTTCAATGAGAACATCAAGGCCAACGGCCTGGAGGACGAAGTAAAGGTTGTGCAGACCGGTTGTTTCGGCCTGTGTGCCCTGGGCCCGGTGGTTATCGTTCACCCCGACGGCACCTTCTACAGCCGTGTAGAGGCGGGCGATGTGGCTGAGATCGTGTCCGAGCATCTGCTGAAGGGCCGTGTGGTGGAGCGTCTGGTGTACAACGATACCGGCGCCGACGAGCCTGTCCATGGCAATGTGGCCCTGAGTGACACCGCCTTCTATCGCACCCAGAACCGTGTGGTGCTGCGGAACTGCGGCGTTATCAACCCCGAGAGCATTGACGAGTACATCGCCATGGACGGTTATGCCGCCCTGGGCAAGGTGCTCACCGAGATGACCCCCGACCAGGTCATCCAGACCATCACCGATTCCGGTCTGCGTGGCCGTGGCGGCGGTGGCTTCCCCACCGGCCGTAAGTGGGCGCTGACCGCCCCCAACAAGGCCCCCCAGAAGTATGTTGTGTGTAACGCTGACGAGGGCGACCCCGGTGCGTTCATGGACCGTTCCGTGCTGGAAGGTGACCCCCACTGTCTGGTGGAGGCCATGACCATCGCCGGTTACGCCATCGGTGCTACCGAGGGTTACGTGTACGTCCGTGCGGAGTACCCCATCGCTGTGGCCCGTCTGCAGATTGCCATTGACCAGGCTCGTGAGTATGGCCTGCTGGGCAAGAACATCTTTGATTCCGGCTTTGATTTCGACCTGCACATCCGTCTGGGCGCCGGCGCTTTCGTGTGCGGCGAGGAGACGGCTCTGATGACCTCCATCGAGGGCAACCGCGGTGAGCCCCGTCCCCGTCCGCCCTATCCGGCTGTGAAGGGTCTGTACGGTATGCCTACCGTAGAGAACAACGTGGAGACCTTCGCCAATGTGCCCCAGATCATCCTGCGTGGTGCGGAGTGGTTTGCCTCCATGGGTACCGAGAAGTCCAAGGGCACCAAGGTCTTCGCTCTGGGCGGTAAGATCAAGAATACCGGTCTGGTGGAGATCCCCATGGGTACCACCCTGCGTGAGATCATCGACGACATCGGTGGCGGTATCCCCAATGGCAAGAAGTTCAAGGCCGCCCAGACCGGCGGCCCCTCCGGCGGTTGTATTCCCGCCAGCCTGATCGATACCCCCGTGGACTATGACAACCTGATTGCCATCGGCTGTATGATGGGCTCCGGCGGTCTGATCGTCATGGACGAGGACACCTGTATGGTGGATATGGCCAAGTTCTTCCTGGAGTTCACCGTGGATGAGTCCTGCGGTAAGTGTACTCCCTGCCGTGTGGGTACCAAGCGCCTGTTGGAGATGCTGGATAAGATCACCCAGGGCAAGGGCACGCTGGAGGATATCGATGCTCTGGAGCAGCTGTGCTACTACATCAAAGAAAACTCCCTGTGCGGTCTGGGCCAGACGGCTCCCAACCCGGTGCTGTCCACCCTCAAGTTCTTCCGTGAGGAGTATGTGGCTCACGTGGTGGATAAGAAGTGTCCTGCCGGCGTGTGTAAGGATCTGCTGACCTACGTGATCGATGCAGAGAAGTGTATCGGCTGCGGCATGTGCGCCAAGGCCTGCCCGGCCTCCGCCATCACCCGTACCGATTACATCGCCCCCGGCCACAAGCTGGCTTCCTTCGCCATCGACGCCGACAAGTGCGTCAAGTGCGGCGCCTGCGTGGGCACCTGTAAGTTCAAGGCTATCAGCAAGCAGTAAGAAAGGAGTGTGGATAGAATGGATATGATTAATATTAAGATCAACGGCATCGCTGTCAGCGTGCCGAAGGGCGCTACCGTTCTGGAGGCTGCCCGCTATGCCGGTGTGGAAATCCCCACTCTGTGCTTCCTGAAGGAAATCAACGAGATCGGCGCCTGCCGTATTTGTATGGTTGAGGTCAGCGAGGGTGGCCGCCCCGCCCGTCTGGTGACCGCTTGTGTGTACCCTGTGTCCGAGGGCATGGAGGTTATCACCAACAGTCCCCGTGTGCAGAACAGCCGCAAGACCACCCTGGAGATGATCCTCTCCACCCACGACCGCAAGTGTCTGACCTGCGTGCGTTCTACCAACTGTGAGCTGCAGAAGCTTTGCCGTGACTACGGTATTGAGGACGCCGGTAAGTACGACGGCTTCAAGCCGGAGTATGCCATCGACGCTTCTGCTCCCCACCTGGTGCGTGACAACAACAAGTGTATTCTGTGCCGTCGTTGTGTTGCCGCCTGTAAGCAGCAGCTGGTGTCGGTCATCGGTGCCAACGACCGTGGTATCGATACCCACATCGCCTGTGCCTTTGAGCTGCCCCTGGATAGCACCCCCTGTGTGTCCTGTGGCCAGTGCATCAACGTCTGCCCCACCGGCGCCCTGTCCGAGAAGGACGACACCCAGAAGGTGTGGGACGCCCTGGCAGACCCCGACAAGATTGTTATCGTGCAGACGGCGCCTGCCGTCCGTGCGGCTCTGGGCGAGGAGTTCGGCATGCCCATCGGCACCAACGTGGAGGGCAAGATGGTTGCCGCCCTGCGCCGCCTGGGCTTCGATAAGGTGTTCGACACCGACACCGCCGCTGACTTCACCATCGTGGAGGAGGCCAACGAGCTGGTGCAGCGTATCCAGAATGGTGGCGTGCTGCCCATGATCACTTCCTGCTCCCCCGGCTGGGTCAAGTTCGCCGAGCTGTACTATCCCGAGCAGCTCCCCCACCTGTCCACCTGTAAGTCTCCCCAGCAGATGTTTGGTGCTCTGCTGAAGACCTACTATGCCGAGAAGAACGGCATCGACCCGGCCAAGATCGTGTCCGTGTCCGTCATGCCCTGCACCGCCAAGAAGTTCGAGGTGGGCCGCGAGGAGATGAACGAGAACGGTCTGGCGGATGTGGATATTTCCATCACCACCCGTGAGCTGGCTCGCATGATTGAGCGTGCCGGTATCAAGTTCACCTTCCTGGCGGATGAAGAGTTCGACGATCCCATGGGCGTGGACACCGGTGCGGCCGTTATCTTCGGCGCTACCGGCGGCGTGATGGAGGCGGCGCTGCGTACCGCCAACGATTGGCTGACCGGTGAGAGCCAGGAGGCCGTGGAGTTCCATGAGGTGCGTGGCACCAAGGGGCTCAAGGAGGCCACCTACACCATCAACGGTGTGGAGATCAAGGTGGCGGTTGCCAGCGGCATCGCCAACGCCAACTATGTGATGGATCAGATCAAGGCCGGTACTGCCCCCTGGACCTTCGTAGAGATCATGTGCTGTCCCGGCGGCTGTGTCAACGGCGGCGGTCAGCCCATCCAGCCCGCATCCGTGCGGAATGTGTTTGACATCAAGGCCATGCGTGCCAAGGCGCTGTATGACCAGGATGCGGCCATGGCCCTGCGTAAGAGCCACGAGAACCCCACCGTCAAGGCGGTATACGAGGAGTACCTGGGTGAGTTCGGCGGCCACAAGGCCCACGAAATTCTGCACACCCACTACGTCGCTCGCCCCAAGTTCAAGTAAGTTAGTTCCGCAAAAAGCCGCCTGCAGTTGCAGGCGGCTTTTTTACGTTGCATCTTCACAACAAAGTGAACGTGGACAACATATATCGTCACACGCATCACAGGAGTTGCCGTACCAAGGAGCATAACCTTTCTAACAGTATATATCTTTGCATTATATAATGCAATAGTCTATATTTTGTGGGGCGCAATAAGATATTATCTCATTAAAACATACGGTATGGAGAGATGTCTTATGATTAGACTAAATGTGTTGCCGTTATTGGAGAAAAACGGAAAAACCAAGTACTGGCTGTATAAGCAGTTGGGCATGAGTTATCAGAATTTCAGCAGAATGGTGAATAACGAAACCAAGTCCATTCGCTACGAGAACATCGAAACGCTGTGCTTGTTGCTCGGTTGTACCCCCAACGAGCTGTTTGAGATTACGGAAGACTAAAAAACGCCGTCTGCGACCGCAGACGGCGTTTTCATCAGTGGTAAAAGCCGTAAAGCTTGCTCAGGCCTCCTTCTCACCGGAGGAAATCGATAGTTTGAGGTACACCTCTTCGTTATCGGCGCAGGTATGATACAGGAATTTTGTGGGGGTACTATGCACGGTACGCCGCAGCACCTTACAGAAGGTCTGCTGATTGGCAAAACCGACAGCTGTGGCAATCTGAGAGAGGTTCATGGTGTCAAACCGGGCCAGCTTTTGGGCGGCCAGAATGCGAACGCAGTTCAGATAGCGGTGCACCGGTACGCCAATCTCCTGCCGGAATAGATGGGAGAGATATTTGGTGGATACGTGAATTTCCGCCGCAATTTTTTCGTTGCTCAGCGTCGGATCGTCGTAGTTGAGACGAATATAATCCATTGCCCGGGTGACCAGCGGATTTGTTCGCCGGTCAAACCCTAAATATGGGGTTTGCTCCCGGCTTTGGCGGACGAACAACGCGGTGAGTAGTTGCAGGCACAGATGCTTGAGAATCAGATTTCGTAATGGCGCACTTCCACGGTACTCGCTGACAAGCCGCAGAAATACGCTGGTAAAGTCGAATTGTTCCGCCTCGCTCAAATGGAGCACCAGCGGCTTCGTTATCAGCATCTCCTGTGGGGGAATGGGGTATTTGTCGGGAAAATCCAGATAGGTTACCCTTTGCTCCCGAAAAGTGGCTCGTTCCGGGTCGTAGAAAAAATCAAAATGGAAGATATACTGCCGCAAGATCTGTCCTTCGTCGGAGAAAATCATATGCGGAATAAATGGGGGGATTAAAATCAGATCTCCCCGTTGCAACACGTAACGCTCGTCCCCTACACGGAAAACGGCCTGGCCCGATTCGATAAGCGTACAGCAATAGTCATAGTCCGTCCATTCACCAATCAGCGTTTTGCTTTCCATGATTCTGGCTCGGCGCACATAGGGAGAAATCGCATTGAGAAAGGAAATATCCATTTAGCTACCCCCACAACTTCATTTATGAAACAGTGTATCACAAATAAGTACTTTTGTCTATGTTTTTTGATATATTTTTGAAACTTTCTGTATAAAAAGAAAATAGAATCATACTTTTGGACAAGTATACGACACTTTTGGATATAGCCGAAAGAGAGATAGCGTGCTACAATGAAAGGGCGGTAAAGCAAAAAATAAGAAAGGTTGTGTATCCATGAAACTGCTTGGTATGCGTATTCTTTCCCTTGTGCTGTTGCTGGCGTTCTGCCTGCAGGCACTGCCGATCATGGCGGCCGACGCTGGTAACGGCGATTGGACTCTGCGGGATGCGGAGAACGGCTTTGCTCTGACCGAAAACGGCATTACCTCTAT
>JAFURT010000035.1 GCA_017471765.1 Clostridia bacterium | reverse complement strand
TGCAGAGATGAAGCACTCAAATACTTTGACGAAGTCTTAGCCGATAAATCGGACAAAAATTGTTTGCCTTACAGAAGAGCGGCATCTATGAAAATGAATATGCTCTTTTCCATGGGTAAGGGCGAAGAAATTTTGTCAGAGTTGCAACTCGCAATGGATGAAGCGGGCGGCAATCTTGACGAGCGTGAATGGTTCTTATTGATTGAAGCATACGAGAACGCGCATCAATACGAAAAAGCGCTTACCGTTTGTGCGGAGGCTCTACGGAAATTCCCGGATAATTGGGAACTGTGTATCAGCATGGGTGATATCTACTACCGCATGGGAAATTACAATGAGGCAATCGTATGGTTCGAAAAGGCAGGAGAAATCGGAACATATTTCTGCGACGAAAAATATGATATCGCGCTGTGCTATCGAAAACTCGAAAAATTCAAAGAAGCATATCAGGTATATTTAGAGATTGCAGATATTCATCGCAAAAACGGATATGATGTTGAAGCGGAGCAAGCTTTAGGATATGCGAAAGAGATTGAAGATAAGATAAAATAAAACAATAACCTTGTTTTTGCATTTGTGTCTACAAATGCAGTACTTGTCAAGAAAAAAGGATAGAGATTGCACTTTGCTTTCTCTATCCTTTTTCCTGTCAGTAGGTAACGTATTTTATTAAATTTCAAAAACTGTCCTTAAGAACACGCCCCTTAAGTCGACAGGATTTTGTGTATGGGCTACAAAAAAGATATTTACGGCGGATTGTAGTATAGATTTGAACTCTCGTAATTCATTTTTTAGTTTTCATACTATTATTAATATAGTTTCCGTTTTCATCCCTATTTATAGGAACTGCGGTAAGGCAAAATTGTAAACAATGGCACGGGCAAGGAATTTCCATTTTATATTTTTCTTTACCTCTGTATGTAAAATCGCCGCCACAACGAATAACTTCACACCAAGTAAAAATTTCTGCTAAAGCACGAGGGCAAAAATTTTGAGGAGTTTCGTATTCAAAGTGAAAAATATCTCCCTTTTCTAATCCAAGTCTGCAATTCCTTGCTTCGCCGTCAATTACTTCTACATCGAAAGCCCAATCTTCAACAAGCCATTTGTTCATTTGTTTTTCTCCTTCGCGGTGTTAATAGATGCAATTAAAATGCGTTTAATTTCTATACAACTCTCAAGCGTATTTTTATTAGTGTAATAGCCACTTTCTAAAAGTAATTCAAGCCAGTATTCTGTTTCAGAACATTCTTTTAAAGCAATCTGTAACTTTGCAATAAAATCAGCCTTGCCGTGTGCGTAAAAAGCCTCTCGGATATTTGCACCAATACTTGTTCCTGAACGCAAAAATTGATTTATAAGTGCACTTTCACATTTCGCCATTCTTAATTCCTTACAAACTTTAATCACATCAAGCGCAAAGGCTTTCGATTTTATTATCAAAGGACTTTCGGTCATATCAAAACCACCTCACATTTTTATTATACTTTGTATAAATTAAAAAAGCAAGGCGAAGCCAAATAAAACCTCTTCACTATTCACTATTACTTATTACTTGCCAAAAATCGACCGCGGCGAAAAGTGAAAAGTGAAGAGTGAAGAGGTAAAAAGTAAAAATCGACATCCTTCTGTCGAAGAATGTCGATTTTTGGTGCGGGCAAGAGGACTTGAACCTCCACCGAATTGCTCCGATATGAACCTGAATCATACGCGTCTGCCAGTTCCGCCATGCCCGCATATTCTGTTTTCGTTCCCGGGTGTTCCCTCGGAACGTGTTGTATTATACAGCAGGCAAATCGGTTTGTCAATAGGTTTTTCAAACTTTTTTCAGAAATTTTCAAACTTTTTTTCTTCCGGCAGAAATCCCTCGAAAATCACCCCATCGAAGCCTGCATTTTTGGCTTCCTGTTCTTCTTCGGGGCTACGGACGGTCCAGGCAAGTGTCAGTGGTCGGTACAGCCACCGACACAGACGGAAAGCGTGTTCCCGGTGGTCAGATAACTGATAGGCGATAAAGTCCGGCTTAGTCAGAGCGTTGGTTAACAGGGCGGTGAGCAGTTTTCCTTGCAGGGGGGTGACTTCTTTATTGTCCTTTTTAAAACGCATAGACAGGATGCCTCGCATCACCTGGGGGTGGTTGCGCTTGAACCAACGCACCAGAAGGGGGTTGAAGGACTCGATCCACACCGGCCCCTTGTAACTGGCCAGCAGGGGCCAGGCCGCCGAACAGATGCGGGTGTCCGTAAAGGAGCGCATGGACTTGAATTCACACAACAGCGGTACGCCGTCCAGCACCTCCAGCACCTGGCTGAGCAAGGGGATGTGCTGGTCGCTACCCAGCAGAGGATACTGCTTCAGTTCTTCGTAGGTGAGTGCGTCCACCCGGCTGTCTATCTGGCACAGTCTCATCAGGGTAGCATCGTGGAACACCACTACCTGCCCATCGGCGGTGAGCTGAATATCCAGCTCTACCGCAAACCCCTTCTGTGCGGCCTGTCGGAAAGCCGCCAGGGAATTTTCCGGTATACGGCTGTCTCCACTATGTAAGCCCCGGTGAGCAAAGGGCACCGGGGAAGCTGGCGTGGTGGGACGGCGCTTTCCCGGCTTCAGGAGCAAGAGGGTCATTAATACAGCCAAAACGGCAATGCCCGGTAACACATATACAATCCACATATTAATCCTCAACATCAAAATTTTCCAGTACAGAAGTCTTGGGGGCGGCAATAGAATCGCCGTGCTTTACAAACAGCATCGTCACGAAGGAGCCTGCTACGAAAACGGTGGCGTAGAGGAACAGAGAGGTCATGCCGATATTGTCCATCAAGATACCGCTTAGGAAGGGGGTGAGCACTTGTGCCGCCATCGAAGCCGTGTAGTAGTAACCGGTGTATTTACCCACGTTGCCACCTTTAGCCAGCTCAACCACCATGGGGAAGGAGTTGACATTAATGGTGGCCCAGCCGATACCGGCCAGGGCGAAGAGGACGTTCATCAGGAGCACCGGCGTGGTGGGACCGACAAAGTAGGCGGCCCCGAAGGCAACACCCAAAATCAACACACCGGCCAGGATGCACTTTTTGCGCCCAAGTTTAGAGGAGAGCATACCCACCGGCAGGTAGGCGATGATAGCTGCCGCCTGCGCGATGATAAGCGTCATGTTGTAATCCTTTTGCAGGATGTTGGAGGCATAGACAGAGTACTTAGAGGTGACGGCGTTATAGCCCATATACCACAGGGCCACAGAGGCGAGGATGAGTAGCAGAGAGAAAATTTCACTGCGAGTCAGCTTGCGGTCGCCGACAGTATCGTTCCCGGTGGACTCGTCAATACCGAAGCGCCTGGATTGCTCCTCCATCTCCTGGACAAAGCGGTTTTCCTTGACAGTCAGCAGGAAGATGACCAGCGAAATCAGCATCAATGCGGCTACGATGCTGAAAAAGACGGTGTAGTTCATCAGGCCGTTCTTCGCGTTGCCGGTGCCCATGACCATGCCCAGCACCAGCACGAAGACACCTCCGGCAGAGCCCATCAAATTGATGACGGCGTTGCCCTTGCTACGGAGCGGCTTAGGGGTTACGTCGGGCATCAAGGCTACGGCAGGGGAGCGGAAGATGGACATAGCCACCAGCACAATCAACAGCAGTCCCACAAAGAAAATGACCGTAGAGGGGTTGGCTAGGGTGGCTTTCCATGCATAGGCCTGGCGGGCAGGAGCTACATATTCGGAGTAGGGGCTGATACGCTGTCCGGTGTAGGTGGTATCGCCGGTAACGTCGTTGCCGTCCTTGTCCCACACCGTGTCGGTACGGATGGAAAGGAAGGTGTCACGGTCAAATTTTTCCTGAATGACAAACGCATTGCCATTGGTATCCCTCAGCACTGTGTTGCCATAATCGTAGTCATACAAAACCGCCAGAGAGGACTCACTGTCGATATCCTTCACATTGCGGATGTTGGTCAACTGCATCGTGTCCACAAAGGACAGGGCGACAAAGGCGACGGCGGCCAAAATGGTGCCAATCACGATGAAGGGGGTTCGTTTTCCGATTTTAGTGTGGCATTTATCGGAAAGTGCGCCGAACAATGGGAGCA
Organism: Clostridia bacterium; assembly: GCA_017471765.1. GTDB lineage: Bacteria > Bacillota > Clostridia > Oscillospirales > Acutalibacteraceae > UBA5905. The sequence continues at coordinate 42,456 of JAFURT010000035.1, read as the reverse complement.
TAAATAAGGCCAGGATATTATCAAAGGCCATGATGATGCCGGAATAGGTTTGGGGCATGCCAAACTTATTGGTCAGGGTGAGAGCAATGATGTTGTCGTAAGCTTGCCAGAAGGCGCAAATCAGAAAAAAAGCAAAACCAACGAAGATGGTGCGGCGATAATTCAGTTTCATATTCATTCCTCGTTTCCGGTAGAAATATAACTAAATGTTAGTATAACACGAACGGTTAAAAATAGCAAGAAATCCTTTTCTTTCCGGCAAACCTTGCAATATGGGTGCAAATCTGGTATGATAACCGAGAAAGGGAAGTGAAACCTATGTTACAGTATATCCTGTTTGACTTAGACGGAACATTGACAGACCCCGGCCCGGGCATCACCAACTGTGTAGCGTATGCATTGGAAAAATTCGACGTTCATCCGGCATGCCGTGAGGAGCTGTACCCCTATATCGGGCCACCGCTTGTGCCCTCTTTTCAGGCGTTTCACGGATTGACCGCTTCACAGGCGGAGCAGGCGCTGGTGTATTATCGGGAACGCTTTTCTGTTAAGGGTTTGTTTGAAAATGAGGTGTATGACGGCATTCCGGCTATGCTGTCCCGGCTACAGGAGCGGGGATGTACGCTGATTGTTGCCACCTCCAAGCCGGAAGAGTTCGCCAATCGGATTTTGGCGCATTTTGAGCTGGATAAGTATTTTGCTTTCGTGGGCGGCAATACGCTGGATGAAAGCCGCCCCACCAAAGAGGCTGTTATCGCCTACATCATGCAGGAGTACCCGGATATATCGGCGGAAAACACGGTGATGGTGGGGGATAGGAAGTACGATGCGGTGGGGGCGCATGTGTGCGGTTTACCTGCTGTCGGCGTGCTGTACGGATATGGCGACCGTGAGGAACTGGAGACGGCCGGTGCTGATATTATCCTGGAAACGGTTGGACAATTGGCAGAATATCTTCTAAAATGAATGTTAAACAGGAAGATTGTTGAAATTTTAACAACTTTCCTGTTTTTCTTTATTTTTACTCTTTACAAGCATGAAATAATGTGCTATTATATACGGTGGTACGTTGGGTAGGGAAGTATACTACCCACATAAACCCAATCTATTTTATCCTATAAAGGAGGACATATCTATGGCAAGAAAGTTTAAGACCATGGACGGTAACAACGCTGCGGCTCACGTATCCTATGCGTTTACTGAGGTGGCGGGTATCTATCCGATTACCCCTTCCAGCCCCATGGCAGACTACGTGGACCAGTGGGCAGCCGCCGGTCTGAAAAACATCTTCGGAACCACCGTTAAGGTATCCGAGATGGAATCCGAGGCCGGTGCGGCCGGTACGGTGCACGGCTCTCTGAACGCTGGTGCGCTGACCACCACCTACACCGCTTCTCAGGGTCTGTTGCTGATGATCCCCAACATGTACAAGATCGCCGGTGAGCTGCTGCCTTGCGTGTTCCACGTTTCGGCTCGTACCGTAGCTTCTCATGCGCTGAATATTTTTGGTGATCACTCTGACGTGTATGCTTGCCGTCAGACCGGTTTCGCCATGCTGGCTGAGACCAACACCCAGGAGGTTATGGACCTGGGCGCCGTTGCCCACCTGGCCTCCATCAAGGGACGTGTGCCCTTCCTGAACTTCTTTGACGGTTTCCGCACCTCCCACGAGATTCAGAAGATCCAGATTTGGGACTACGAGGATCTGAAAGAGATGTGCGACATGGATGCGGTTGCCGCATTCCGTAAGCGTGCGCTGAATCCCGAGCATCCCGTGATGCGTGGTTCTCACGAGAACGGTGATATCTTCTTCCAGCACCGTGAGGCCTGCAACAAGTACTACGATGCCATCCCCGGCATTGTTGAGGAGTACATGGGCAAGGTGAATGAGAAGCTGGGCACCGACTATCAGCTGTTCAACTACTACGGCGCTCCCGATGCCGAGAAGGTTATCGTTGCGATGGGCTCCATCTGCGATGTGATCGAGGAGGTTATCGACTACCTGACCGCCAAGGGCGAGAAGGTCGGTCTGGTGAAGTGCCGTCTGTACCGTCCCTTCTGCGCGGACAAGCTGTCTGCCGCTATCCCTGCCACGGTTAAGAAGATTGCTGTTCTGGACCGTACCAAGGAGCCCGGTGCTCTGGGCGAGCCCATGTATCTGGACGTTGTGACTGCTCTGGCTACCCAGGGCCGTGGCGACATCCGCGTCATCGGCGGCCGTTATGGTCTGGGTTCCAAGGATACTCCTCCCTCCAGCGTGTTCGCTGTATACGACGAGCTGGCTAAGGATGCTCCCAAGGCGCAGTTCACCATCGGTATCGTGGACGACGTGACCGGCCTGTCTCTGGAAGAGAAGGAGGCCCCCAACACCGCCGCTGAGGGTACCATCGAGTGCAAGTTCTGGGGTCTGGGCGGCGACGGTACCGTTGGCGCTAACAAGAACTCCATCAAGATCATCGGTGACCACACCGACAAGTATGTGCAGGCGTACTTCCAGTACGACTCCAAGAAGACCGGCGGTATCACCATCAGCCACCTGCGCTTTGGCGATCAGCCCATCAAGAGCCCCTACTACATCAACAAGGCAGACTTCGTGGCTTGCCACAACCCCTCCTATGTGCTGAAGGGCTACAAGATGGTCAACGATGTGAAGCCCGGCGGTATCTTCATGATCAACTGCCAGTGGTCTGCTGAAGAGTTGGATAAGCATATGCCTGCTGAGGCGAAGCGTTACATCGCCAAGAACAACATCCAGCTGTACACCATCAACGCGATCGATCTGGCTATCGAGATCGGTATGGGCAAGCGTACCAACACCATCCTGCAGTCTGCGTTCTTCACGCTGGCTAACGTCATGCCCCAGGCTGAGGCTATCCAGTACATGAAGGATGCCGCCACCAAGTCCTACCTGAAGAAGGGCCAGGATATCGTGGATATGAACCACAAGGCAATCGACGCCGGCGCTACTGCGTTCGTGAAGATCGATGTGCCTGCCGCTTGGGCTGATGTCGCTGACGATGCCGTTGCTGTGGCTGAGCAGGGTCCTGCCAAGCTGGTCAAGATGGTGGACAACATCATGAAGCCCGTGGGCAAGATGGACGGCGACAGCCTGCCTGTTTCCGCTTTCGTTGATCACGCCGACGGTACCTTCGAGCAGGGCGCTTCCGCCTACGAGAAGCGTGGCGTGGCCGTGATGGTTCCCGAGTGGGATCCCACCACCTGTGCCAAGTGTAACAAGTGCTCCTTCGTGTGTCCCCACGCCACCATCCGTCCCTTCGCTCTGAGCGAGGAGGAGGTTGCGGCTGCTCCGGCCAACATGAAGAAGGCTCCCAAGCCGGTTATCAAGACCAACTACACCTACACCCTGGCTGTTTCTCCGCTGGATTGTATGGGTTGTGGCGTCTGTGTCGGCGTTTGCCCCACCAACTCCCTGAAGATGGTTTCTCAGGAGAGCCAGGCTGCCGAGCAGGATGTGTTCAACTACTGCGTGGCCAACGTCACCGAGAAGCCCGAGACCTGCGGCAAGACCGTGATTTCCAGCCAGTTCAAGAAGCCTCTGCTTGAGTTCTCCGGCTCCTGCGCTGGTTGTGCTGAGACCGCTTATGCTCGTCTGATCACTCAGCTGTTCGGCGACCGTATGTATATCTCCAATGCCACCGGTTGTTCTTCCATCTGGGGTGGCCCCGCCGCTACCTCTCCCTACACCACCGATGCCAACGGCCACGGTCCTGCTTGGGCTAACTCCCTGTTCGAGGACAACGCTGAGCACGGCTTCGGTATGTATCTGGGTCAGAAGGCTGTCCGTGAGAGCCTGATCGAGCAGGTTAAGGAGATCGCTGCTTCCGATTGTGCTACTGAGTCTGTCAAGGCTGCTTGCCAGGCTTATCTGGATACCGTCAACGACGGTGAGGCCAACGCTCCTGCTACCGCTGCTCTGATCGCTGAGCTGGAAGCTTTGGATTGCGGTTGCGAGGCGCGCAAGAATGTTTTGGCTAACAAGGAATACTTGTCCAAGAAGTCCGTCTGGATCTTCGGTGGTGACGGCTGGGCCTATGATATCGGCTTCGGCGGTCTGGATCATGTGCTGGCTTCCGGCGAGGATGTCAATGTGATGGTCTTCGATACCGAGGTGTACTCCAACACCGGTGGTCAGGCTTCCAAGGCTTCCAACATCGGTCAGGTGGCTCAGTTTGCCGCCGCCGGTAAGGCTATTGCCAAGAAGAGCCTGGCTGAGATCGCTATGAGCTATGGCTACATCTATGTGGCTCAGATCGCTATGGGCGCTGACCAGAACCAGACTATCAAGGCTATCGCCGAGGCTGAGGCTTATCCGGGTCCGTCCCTGATCATCGGCTACTCTCCCTGTGAGATGCACGCCATCAAGGGCGGCATGGTCAACTGCCAGGCCGAGATGAAGAAGGCTGTGGATTGCGGCTACTGGAATATGTTCCGCTTCAACCCCGCTGCCAAGGCGGAGGGTAAGAATCCCTTCACCATGGATAGCAAGGCTCCCACCGCCAGCTACCGTGACTTCATCATGAACGAGGCTCGTTACTCTTCTCTGACCCGTTCCTTCCCGGAGCGTGCCGACGAGCTGTTTGCTCATGCTGAGGAGACCGCTATGGCTCGTTATGAGCACCTGGTTCGCCTGGGCGAGCTGTACGCTCAGAATGTGTAATTCCTGAATAGGTATTGCGTGGCCCTCCTGCCAATTCGGCAGGAGGGCTTTTCTGTTTATAAATTTTCTGCGAAAAAGACTAGTCAAACGGTAAAAAATCCTGTATACTAATAGCTGATATGCATTAAGGCGGTGTGTGACTTGTTTATTGGACATGTGGAAATAACCGGGAAGGCGGCGCTGGCTCCTATGGCTGGAGTGGCGGACCGTGCCTTTCGTCGTATCTGTGCCGACCACGGTGCCGCCTGCGTGGTGGGGGAGATGGTGAGCAGTAAAGGGCTGACCTATGGAGATCGGAAAAGTGCGGAATTACTGGAATTGGATGCGGATATACGGCCGGCGGCCATTCAGCTGTTTGGCGATGACCCGGCCACCATGGCCAGGGCGGCTGTGCAGGCGATGGATTATAAGCCGGACTGGATTGATATCAACATGGGATGCCCGGCACCGAAGATCGCCGGTAACCACTGCGGCAGTGCGCTGATGCGTGAGCCGGAGCTGTGTCGCCAAATTGTGCAGGCGGTCAAGGAGGCGGTGGCTGTGCCTGTTACGGCCAAGATTCGCAAAGGCTATTCCAAAAACGAGGTCAACGCCGTAGAAGTGGCTTTGGCGTGCGAAGCTGGTGGGGCGGATGCCATCACTGTCCATGGACGTACCCGTGACCAAATGTATGCACCGCCGGTGGACTGGGATATTATCCGGCAGGTCAAGGAAGCGGTCAAAGTGCCGGTCATCGGCAACGGCGATGTAGTGGATGCGCTGTCGGCGGCGGCAATGTATGAGCAGACCGGTTGTGACCTGGTAATGGTAGGACGAGGTGCCTTGGGAGCGCCTTGGGTATTTTCCCAGATCGAAGCTTACCTTGTTCACGGCCGCCTTTTACCCACACCAACAATGGCCCAGCGGATGACTGTCTTGTTGCGGCAAGTGGAGCTGATGATTGCATATAAGGGGGAGCGTGTGGCCATGTTGGAGGCACGCAAGCACGCTGCCTGGTATATGAACGGCTTGCGAGGGGCGGCGGCGTTCCGCCGTGAAGCCGGTACTTTGTCTTCTATGGAGGAGTTGGCTGGACTGTGCGCCCAGCTGGTACTGGCAGAGGAAAGGGGAGAACTGTGATGAAAGCAAAGTCTCTCGTATTGGCCTCTGCCTCCCCTCGGCGGCAGGAAATTTTGCAGTTGGCGGGCCTCTCTTTTACTGTCTGTCCGGCAGACACGGAGTGGGCGCCGGATGGATTGCCGCCGGAAGAGCGTGTCCGGGCGCTGGCTTGCAGTAAAGCCAGACAGGTTGCCACACAATATCCGGACAGCGTAATCTTAGGCTCCGACACCATGGTGGTGCTGGATGACCGGGCTTTAGGAAAGCCGAAAACCCCCGATGAAGCGGTGGACATGTTGCTATCTATGAGTGGACGCACCCACCGGGTGATGACCGGAGTGTGGCTTATTGCCACGGATGCGGATGGAAACGCTGTAAAGGAGGATGGCTTTACAGATATAACCGAGGTATCTTTTTATCCCATTACGCCGGAGGAGGCTACCGCATACGTGGCCACCGGTGAGCCGATGGATAAAGCTGGTGCATACGGCATCCAAGGGAAAGGAATGCGATTTGTTTCCGGCATCCAGGGGGATTTTTATACTGTTATGGGGCTTCCCGGCGGTCGATTGTTGCGTTTTTTGACGGATTTCACCTCTGATATACAGAAATAATGGGATTTTCTGGATTTTTTTGCATTTTGTTATTGCGGTTTTTGTGTATTAGGTATATAATAACTAAGAATATGGGAAAAATATGCATAGCCGCTTTTGTGGCTGTTAAGAAAAGGAGTTGTCGATATGGGGCTGTTTAATCGTGATATCGGTATTGACCTTGGTACTGCCAATACGCTGGTGTATGTCCGGGGCAAAGGCATTGTCATGCGTGAGCCGTCTGTTGTGGCGGTGGATGTGAAAAAAGATGAGGTCATGGCTGTGGGTAGTGAGGCGAAAGAAATGATTGGCCGTACCCCCGGCTCCATTTCCGCTGTCCGACCCCTGAAGGATGGCGTTATTGCGGATTTCGAGGTTACCTCTGCCATGCTGCGGTATTTTATTCGCCGGGCAATCCGGTATAATCCTCTGAGCCGTCCCCGCCTGATTGTGTGTATTCCGTCCGGTGTGACGGAGGTGGAGCGCCGTGCGGTTATCGAGGCGGCACAGAACGCCGGTGCCCGTCAGGTTGACCTGATTGAGGAGCCGATGGCGGCGGCCATCGGTGCCGGGCTGGAAGTAGCCGAGGCTACCGGTTGTATGGTGGTTGATATCGGCGGCGGTACCTCTGAGGTGGCGGTCATTTCGCTGGGCGATATTGTTACGGCTCAGTCTGTCCGCGTGGCTGGCGATGATTTTGATGAGGCCATCATTTCCTACATTAAGAAAAAGTACAACCTGCTCATCGGTGAGCGTACCGCTGAGGATTTGAAGGTGAAGCTGGGCTCTGCCTTCCCTTACGAGGATGAGACCACGATGGATGTTAAGGGGCGTAACCTGGTGGATGGCCTGCCGAAGAACATCGTCATCAGTGCCGAGGAGGTCCGTGAGGCATTGGCAGACCCTGTCGGCTCCATTGTGGAGGCGGTCAAGTCCACTCTGGAGCGTACGCCTCCGGAGCTGAGCGCAGATATTATCGATAACGGCATTATGCTGACCGGTGGCGGCGCCTTGTTGCGTGGGCTGGATATGCTGATCAACCGGGAGACCGGTATGCCGGTCCATGTGGCTGAAGATCCGCTGGACTGTGTGGTTAACGGCACCGGCAAGTGCTTGGACCTGGGTATGGTCAGCAACTTCCGTTCCAATCGCCGATAATAGGGAGTAAGCGGAGGACGGATGCGTCTTCCGCTTTCCTGTATGTACATCCTCTTTCTGAAGGAGAAAAGCTGTGAAAGAGTTTTTAAAAAGTGTATTCGCCCGGGTATTAGGCGTTGTTGCTTTGGCGCTGGTAGGTGTGATGATATACAGTGCGACTACCGGCGGTATCGCCACGCTTCCGGCGAAGTTTGCCGGCATCTTCATCACACCGGTGCAGACCTTGTTCAGCGGTGCGGCAGATGGTATTTCCGGTTTTTTCGGTCAACTGACCGGCACGGATGAGTTGCAGCAACGGCTGGACGAATTGGAAAAAGAGAATACGGAACTGCGGAACAAGCTGGTGGAGTATGATGAGCTCAAGCAGAAAAACGCCTGGTACAGTGATATTCTCGGTCTGCACGAGGCGCATTCGGATTATACCTTCGCCTCAGGTCGTGTGATTGGCCGTGACCCGTCGGATGTATACGGTAACTTCACCATTAATGCCGGTACAAACGCCCAAATTGCCGTCAATGACCCGGTGGTGGCTACTGATGGCTCACTGGTGGGCGTTGTGGAGGAGGTTGGGCTGACCTACGCTAAGGTACGCACGGTGCTTGACCCTGGTACCAAGGTCGCTTGTCAGATCAGCCGTACCGGTGACACGGCATACACTGCCGGTGGTACGGTGGAGATGGCCCGGCAGAATAACTTGCGTATGACCACCCTGGAACGTTCCTCCGGCGTGTCGGTGGGCGACTATGTGGTCACCTCCGGCATCGGTGGTGTGTACCCCAGCGGCCTGCTCATTGGCAGTGTGCAAAGCATCTCCAACGCTTCGGACGGCATGACTCTCAATGGTGATGTATCGCTGTTCGCTGACATTTACGATTTGAAGCAGGTGATGGTCATCACCTCCTTCGATGGTCAGGCTGGCCAATAATCGGTAGGAAAGGAATCGGAATAATGAAAACCAAGCGAAGCCCAGGCTCCTTTTGGTCTAAGACATATGTTTCCTGGCTGGTGTACGGCCTGTTGGCTCTGTTGGTGGTAATCCTGCAGATGGCCCCCCGGCTGTTCCCGGATGTTGCCTTTGCTCGTCCGGTGCCCCTGGTTCCCTTCGTGGTGTGCGTAGCCCTGTTTGAGGGGGCCCGCATCGGGGCCGGCGTGGGCGTGATTGCCGGCCTGCTATGGGATGTGTATGCGTTCCGGCTGTTTGGGTTGGATGCTTTACTGCTGTTGGCAATTGGCCTCACAGTAGGGTTGCTGGTGCAGTGGCTTTTGCGGGCTAACTTTCTGTCTGCAATGCTTTTGTGCAGTGGGGCGGTTTTGCTCCATTCTCTGCTGGAATGGCTGTTTTGTTATGTTCTGTTTCAAGGGGAAGAATTGTGGACGGTGTTGGCTAAGGTGTATCTCCCCAATGCAGTGTATACCCTTGTGCTGGCACCGCTGATTTACTGGTTGGCTTTGGCTACGGCCCGTTTCCTGCGACGCCGGGCTAACGGCTGATTTCTTTGATAATTTTTTGTGAAGGGAGGGGCAGATATGCTGAGTGAGCCAAATAAAAGCGGCCTGAATTTGCGCCGTATAACCGCTTTATTGCTGATATTGCTGTTGATTTTGGGCATTTACAGTGTTCGGCTGTTTCAGGTACAGATCGTCCAGGGCGACGAGTATGAAAAGTTGGCTGACGAGAGTTATAAGACCGCAATATCCATTTCTGCCTCTCGTGGAGAAATTCTGGATTGTAACCAGATTCCGTTGGTGTCAAACCGAACCAGTTATGCTGTGACGCTGGATTATAATTATTTTCCTCATGGCAACAGTGAGGAAAAACTGCAGGAACAGAACGACTGCCTTCTTGAACTGGTCGATTTGCTACAGGCAGAGGGGGAGACCTGGAACGACACGTTACCTATCAGCCGCACCATACCGTATACCTTTGATGAGGAGCGTAAGAGCGGTGTAGAGAAGCTGAAAAGTATGCTACGCATGGCCAGTTATGCCACAGCGGAGCAATGCCTGGAACAGTTGGCAGAAAATTTCGGCCTGTCAGCGTACACCGAGGAGCAGAAGCGTATTTTGGCCGGTATCCATTATGAGATGGAAACGGCTGGCTTTTCTGCTAAGGTGCCCTACACGCTGGCTAGTGATGTATCCAGTACGACCATGTACCGGATTGTGGAATTCAGCAACCGGTTCCCCGGTGTGGATGTGATAACGGTTCCGGTGCGTGAATATGTAAGTGGAACGACCGCCTGCCATATCATCGGGACGGTGGGTCCTATTTATGCTGAAGAGTATGCTGAACTGAAAGAGCAAGGGTACTCCTACAACGATATCTTGGGCAAGAGTGGTATTGAAGCCGCCGCTGAGAGCTATCTTCGTGGCACCGACGGCAAGCGTGTATTGTCAAAGAATTCTCAGGGTGTAGTTGTTTCGGAAGTGGAGGAAAAGGCCCCTACGCCCGGACAGACTGTGATTTTATGTCTGGATTCCCGTGTCCAGCAGGCGGCGCAGGCGGCCCTCGATAAGACGGTGACTGATCTGCGTGAAAACGGAAAAGAAGAAAAGGGCAAGGATGTAAAAAGTGGCTCGGTGGTGATGCTGGATGTGAATACCGGCGGCGTGATGGTCTGTGCCTCCTGGCCGGACTATGACCTTGCCAGTTATTCTCAACAGTACAATGAATTGATTTCCAATCCGGATAACCCCCTGTTTAACCGGGCCTTGTTCGGCTCTTTTCCCTGTGGTTCAACCTTTAAACCAGGGGTTTCCTTAGCGGCAATTACAGAGGGATATATAAGTCCATCCACTACTATCACCTGTACCCACACGTATATGTATTATGCTCCTAGCTATATGCCGAAGTGTATGGGCACCCATGGTGGCTTAAGTGTAGTGCGGGCGCTGGAAAAGTCCTGCAACTACTACTACTATGAGGTTGGCCGTTTGATGGGGAGCAACCTGTTCAGCTATTTATCGCTGTATGGGTTTGGCCAAAAGACAGGTGTTGAGATTGGGGAATCCTCCGGCCTGCAACAGACGCCGGAGTATATGCGTTCTATTGGCGGCACCTGGGTGGGCGGTGACTATCTGCAGCTGGCTATCGGTCAGCGCGGCTCCTATACGCCCATCCAATTGGCGGCTTACACCATGATGATTGCTAACAACGGTGTGCGGTATAAGACCCACTTCATCAAGTCTGTGCGTAGCTATGATAGTGCTGCTGATACGGTTATTCCTGCGGAGGTTGCCGCTCGGGCAGAGTGGAGCCAGGAGGCGATTGATGCCGTGCGTGCGGGTATGATTGCCGTAGGTAAGACCGGTACTGCCCGTGGTTCTTTTGCTAATGCACCGTATACCATCGCCTGTAAGACAGGTACTGCCCAGACCGGTATCGCCGGAACCTCCGATCACGGTACTTTTATTGCCTATGCCCCGGTGGAAAATCCGCAGGTGGCTATTGCGGTGGTCATAGAGCGAGGAACCTCCGCCGCCGCTTCGACGGTTGCCCGGGAGGTGCTGGATGCCTATTTCCAGGGGAAAGTAACCGGTGAAGCTCCCACGCCGGAGGGAGAACTGCTTCCGTAAATTTATGGCATTCCGTTTGGTTTCGGGGGTTTACAATCAGCTCAAAATGTGATATACTATACAAAATTGTTGGTTTTTATCAAAAAATGCGGCTTGCCGGGAGTGTGTAAAGCATGAGCGAAATAACCGTTATAACCTCCGGCAAGGGTGGAGCCGGTAAGTCAACTGTTACTGCCGGACTGGGCTATGCTCTGTCCCAGCATTCCGGCCGTGTGTTGCTGATCGATGCTGATGCCGGATTGCGTAGTCTGGACCTGATGCTGGGTGTAGGCGGCACGACCATGTATGACCTGGCTGATGTGTTTGCCGGTAATTGTGAGCCGGTACGGGCGATTTATCCCTCACCGGTCTTTCAGAATGTGTTTGTGTTACCTGCGCCAATTCGTTTGGAGGATATGTGTACCCCACAGGAGATGCGTAGCCTTTGCCGCGGCTTGGCGGCATATTATGATCAGGTGATTATCGATTGTCCGGCCGGTCTCGGCCATGGCTTTGATACGGCGGTGGCAGCAGCTGACCGGGCACTGGTGGTGTCTACACCCGACATGGTCTGCGCTCGTGATGCCCAGATACTGGGGCACCTTTTGGAAGAGAAGCACCTGCGTACCCACCTGATTATTAACCGTCTGCGCCCGGCCAAGGTAATGGATGGCTCTATGCCGGATGTGGATGAAATTATTGATACAGCCGGTATTCAGCTTTTAGGCATCATCCCAGAGGATGAGGAGGTAGCTGTGGCCAACGCCAACGGCCGTCCTCTGCCGTCCGCCTGCAATGCGGCGGTTTGCTTTGGAAATATTGCCCGGCGCTTTTTGGGGGATTCCGTCCCTCTCGCCCGGTTGGAAAAGATGTAAACTAATGTGACTTTACAGAGAGGTTGTGGACGATTATGAACATTGCGTTGATTGCACACGATGCGAAAAAGGAACTGATGGTGCAGTTCTGTATCGCCTATTGCGGCATTTTAAGCCGTCATAATTTGTGTGCCACCGGCACCACCGGCAAGCTGGTGGGGGAGGCCACCGGTCTTGAGATCACCCGTTATATGAGCGGCGCTCAGGGCGGTGACCAGCAGATTGCCGCTCGCGTTGCCTGCGATGAGATCGACCTGCTCCTTTTTTTCCGTGATCCCATGTCTGTTAAGGCATCTGAGCCCAATGACCATGATATGTTGCGTCTGTGTGACATTCGAGGTATCCCTGTAGCCACCAACATTGCCACTGCCGAGGTGCTGATTCACGGCCTGGAGCGTGGCGACCTGGATTGGCGGAATATTATTAACCCCCGCAACGCTTAATCAGAGCAAAGGGTACACTCCGGTGTGCCCTTTTGCCTTGCAGTATAGGAGAGATAAACAATGGCTTTGATTACACAAGCACCCCGTGGTACACAGGATGTGTTACCGGAGACCAGTTACAAATGGCAGTATGTGGAGCAGACGGCGCTTTCTATCGCCCGGGATTTCGGTTTCCATGAGATTCGCACCCCGGTATTTGAGCATACCAATCTGTTTCAGCGCTCGGTTGGCGAGACCACCGATGTGGTGCAGAAGGAGATGTATACCTTTGAGGACAAGGGTGGCCGTTCCATCACCCTGCGCCCGGAGGGGACAGCCGGTGCCGCCCGGTCTGTGCTGGAGCACGGCCTGCTCAGCGGCGCCCTGCCGGTAAAGGTATCGTATGTGACTTCCTGCTACCGCTACGAAAAGAGCCAAAAGGGCCGCTACCGGGAGTTCCACCAGTTTGGTGTGGAATGCTTTGGTGCCTCGGCTCCGCAGGCGGATGCCGAGGTCATCTCCCTGGCTATTCAGGTGCTCAAGGAGATGGGGCTGAAGGGGGTTGCTCTGCGGCTCAATTCGATTGGCTGTCCTACCTGCCGTGCTCGGTACTACGAGGCACTGCAGGCGTATTTCACCGGACGGCAGAGCGAGCTGTGCGGCACCTGCCTGAGCCGTTTGGAGCGCAATCCCATGCGTATTCTTGACTGTAAATCTCCGGTGTGCCACGGCATTGCCGCCGAAGCACCTGTGGTGACCGATTACCTGTGTGAAGATTGTGCCGCCCACTTTGTGGCGGTGCAGGGGTGCCTGTCTGCGGCGGATATTGCCTTTACCCTTGATCCCCACATTGTCCGTGGACTGGACTACTATACCCGCACTGTGTTCGAACTGGTGGCAGAGGACGGCCTGGTGGTGTGCGGCGGTGGTCGGTATGACGGCCTGGTGGAAGAACTGGGCGGTGCACCGCAACCCGGATTGGGCTTCGGTATGGGTATTGAGCGTCTGCTGATGGTGATGGAGGCGCAGAACGCCCCCTTCCCGGAAGCGCCCACCTGCGATTTGTACTTGGTTTCTATGGGGCAGGCGGCGGCACAGAAATGTTTTGCATTGGCGACGGCCCTGCGTGACGGCGGTGCGGCGGTGGAGTGTGACATTGTTGGCCGTTCTCTGAAAGCGCAGATGAAATATGCTGATAAGCTGGGTGCTAAATTCACTATTGTAGTAGGAGACAACGAGCTGGAGAACGGCGTGGCGATGATGAAAGACATGGCCACCGGTGAATCCCAGGAGGTATCCTTGGATGATGGACTGTATACTGTTCTGCGGCAGAAATTGCTGGACAGAGAACTGGCCGGCGTGACCGATTTGTTCGCTGAAGTAGCGGAAATCGGTTGATGCCGTATATGATGAAAAGGGGATAGAGAGCGATGTCTGAATCGATTAAGGGACTAAAGCGTACCGCCTATTGCGGCGAATTTCGTGAAGAGCATGCCGGTACGGAGGCGACTGTGTTCGGCTGGGTACAGCGCCAGCGTGACCTGGGACAGCTGATCTTTGTTGACCTGCGTGACCGCACCGGTATTATCCAGCTGGCCTTCGATCAGGATACGGCGAAGGATGTGTTCGAGAAAGCCTTTACTCTGCGTAGTGAGTTTGTGGTGGCGGCTCGTGGCACGGTCCGTGTCCGGTCTGCCCGGAACAAGGATATTCCCACCGGTGATGTGGAGATCGCTGTGGAGGAGTTGCGTATTCTCAACAAGGCGGAGACCCCGCCCTTTGAGATCGTGGAGAATTGCTCCACGGCAGAGGCAACCCGCCTGAAGTACCGGTATCTTGATCTGCGGCGTCCTGACCTGCAGCAGAACATTCTGCTCCGTCACCGTATCACCAAGGTTATCCGTGACTTCTTCGATAAAAACGGTTTCATCGAGCTGGAGACGCCCATGCTCATCAAGTCGACACCGGAAGGCGCCCGTGACTTCCTGGTGCCCAGCCGGTTGCATCCCGGTACTTTCTATGCCTTGCCCCAGTCGCCCCAGCTGTATAAGCAGTTGAGCATGGTGGCTGGCTTTGACCGGTATGTTCAGCTCGCTCGTTGCTTCCGTGATGAGGACCTGCGTGCTGACCGTCAGCCGGAGTTCACCCAGATTGACCTTGAGATGTCTTTTGTTGATGTGGAGGACGTGCTGGCACTGGGTGAGGACTTTATGTCCACCCTGTTCAAGACGGTGCTGGATGTGGAGATTCCCACGCCGTTGCCTCGTCTGACCTATACCGATGCCATGGAGCGTTACGGCTCGGATAAGCCGGACACCCGGTTCGGGATGGAGATTATCGACCTGACCGAGGCTGTTAAGGGCTGTGGTTTTGGGGTGTTTACCTCCGCCATCGAAGGTGGTGGTACCGTTCGTTGCCTGAATGCCAAGGGCGCCGCTGGCACCCTGTCTCGTAAGGAGATCGATAAGCTGACCGAGATGGTCAAGGGCATTGGTGCCAAGGGCCTGGCTTGGGTACGTTGGGTTGAGGAAGCACCGGCCTCTTCCTTTGGCAAGTTCCTGGCCGAGGAGGAGATGACGGCCCTGCTGACCGCTGCCGGTGCAGAGCAGGGTGACGTGGTGCTGATTGTAGCGGATACTGCTAAGAAGCATGTGCTCACCACCTTGGGTGCTCTGCGTTTGGAGTTGGCCAATAAGCTGAATATCCCTCGTGAGGGCTTCAATCTGCTGTGGATTACTGAGTTCCCCTTCTTTGAGTGGGATGAGGAGTCTCAGACGTGGGTGGCGATGCACCATCCCTTCACCTCGCCGCTGGATGAGTGTGTACAGTATCTGGATACTGCGCCCGAAAAGGTATACGCCAAGGCCTATGACTTGGTGCTCAATGGCATCGAGTTGGCCTCCGGCTCTATCCGTATTACCGACCCGGCTCTGCAGAATCATATGTTCAGCGCTTTGGGTCTGTCTCAGGAGGAGGCTCAGCAGAAGTTTGGCTTCTTGTTGGATGCCTTCCGCTACGGCGCACCGCCCCACGGTGGCATGGGCATCGGCCTTGACCGTCTGGTGATGCAGATGGTGGGTGCCGCCACTCTGCGCGATGTGATTGCCTATCCCAAGGTGCAGAATATGACCGAGCCGATGACGGATTGTCCCTCTGTGGTGGACGCTCAACAGCTCACCGACCTGGGAATTGCTGTTACCGGAGAATAAAATACACAAAAAATTCCGCTACGGTGTATCGTGGCGGAATTTTTTGTCGAAAACCGGGGGGAATTATGCAAAACGGTGTTGAATAATATAAAAATTAATGGTACAATAATCAAATACTGACATATTATAAAGGAGGGAGTAGCATGTTAATCAAACGGTGGAATGTGTCACCGCTGGATACGGATTTGGCGGCTGAACTGGCCGAGGCCTGTGAGATTCATCCGTTTTTGTCCTTGTTACTTACCTCCCGGGGGATGGATACCCCTGAACAGGTGTTTTCCTTTTTGGTAGGGCAGGAGGAAGAGGTAGACCCCTTCTCGTTTGCTGATATGGAGCTTGCTGTAGATCGTATTCGGCAGGCCTTGGAGCAGAAAGAGCGCATCTTGGTGTACGGTGACTATGACGTGGATGGCATTACGGCCACGGCTTTGCTGGTAACCTACCTGCGCCAGCAAGGCGGGGATGTGTTGTACCGCATACCTACCCGTGAGGAGGGCTACGGGCTTCATCAGGAGACGATATGTTGGGCGGCAGAGCAGGGAGTATCCCTGCTGGTGACGGTGGATACCGGCGTTACCGCCATAGAGGAGGTAGCCCTCGCCAATGAATTACACATTGATGTAGTGGTGACCGACCACCATCACCCGGCGGCAACTCTGCCTTCAGCGGTGGCTGTTGTTGACCCCCATCGCTCAGATTGTCAAAGCGGTTGTCTGGACTTTGCCGGTGTGGGCGTGGCGTTTATGCTGGCTTGTGCCCTGGAAGGGGACGGAGAACGGATCTTCACCCAGTACGGTGATCTGCTCACCTTAGGGACACTGGCGGATGTCATGCCGTTGCAGGGAATTAATCGGGATTTTATGCGCCGTGGTTTGTTGCTACTGGAAGAGGGCGCCCGTCCAGGATTGGTTGCTTTGCGTGAGGTGGCCGGCCTGGAAGAAAAAACGCTGACAGCGTCGACGGTTTCCTTTGGGTTGGTACCTCGTCTGAACGCCGCCGGCCGCATGGCTGACCCTGCTTTGGCGTTGGAGCTTCTGCTTAGCACAGAGCCGGAACAGGCTATACAGCTTGCCCGGGAGATACAGCAACTTAATGCCTCCCGGCAGACGGCCGGCAGTGAGCTGACGGCTTTGGCGGAGGAACTGCTGGCGCAGCACCCGGAGTGGTTGCGTGATCGGGTATTGGTGCTGGGCGGCGAAGGATGGCTTGGTGGACTACTGGGCCTTGTCGCCGCTAAACTGATGGAACGGTATGGCAAGCCGGCCATTGTGCTCAGCTATTCCGGCAAAATAGCACATGGCTCCGGACGTAGTCTGCCGGGCTTCTCTCTGTACGACGCACTGGCCGCCTGCGCTGAGGGGCTGACTACCTTCGGCGGACACGAGCTGGCTGCCGGCCTGACGCTACCTGCCGCTTCGGTGGATGCCTTCCGGCAGACGATCAACGCCTATGCTGCTCGTGTATGCCCCTGTATGCCGGTGCCCAGCTGGGACATCGCAGTTCGCCTGCGCCCGGACCAGATTAACGTGGAAAAACTGGATTTGTTGCAGGTTCTGGAGCCGTATGGGGCCGGGAACCCGGCACCGCTGTTTGGGCTTTTCCGGATGCGGCTGGATAACATCACCGCCATTGGTAATGGCAAACATCTGCGGTTATCCCTTAGCCGTGATGGGGTGCGAATCAGCGCTGTCAAGTTCCAGACGGCGCCGGAGGGATTCCCGATTCCCTGTGGCGCTGTGGTCAACTGCGTGGTCAGCCTGGAAAAGAATGAGTATCGGGGCAACACCACCGTTTCTGTCCGTGTACGGGATATTTCCTTTGCGGATACCGACCGGGATGCCCTGCTTAGTGATATACAAACCTTTGAGAACATACTGCGGGGCGAGTACTGCCCTGCGGAATGGCCATTGCCCGCCCGGGACAGGCTGGGGCATTTCTATAACCTTCTGCGTGCCTGCCGTGAATGGAATGGGACACCGGAACAGTTACAGCATGCTTTGGGTGAACAGGCTCCCACGGTTTTGCAGATGCTGGTGGCATTGGAACTGTGGCAACAGGCTGGGCTTATCCAATGGCGCGATTGGGGAGAACGGTTACAAATCAAGGTCTTGCCTGTTGAGGGAAAGGCCGATTTGGCCGCTACACCGTTATGGCGCTACTTGAAAGGGGATGAGGAGAATGTCTGAGAATATCTGTGTACCGGAGAAAAAAGAAGATGTCCGACAGCAGTTGGAACGGCTGATGGCAGAGAGCGATAAGGCCTATGACATTGTCCGCATCCGTGCGGCGGCAGATATGGCCACGGCGGCCCACAATGGGCAGTGCCGTCGGTCCGGCGAGGAATATATCTGTCACCCCCTGCACGTGGCGTGCATCCTGGTGGAGATTGGGATGGATAGCGATGCAGTAGCGGCGGCACTGCTTCACGATGTGGTGGAGGACACCGACGTGGAGTTGGCAGAAATTGCGCAGCAGTTTGGCCAGGATGTTGCCGACCTGGTGGATGGCGTGACCAAAATTACCAAGATGACCTTCTCCACCCGGGAGGAACAGCACGCAGAAAATGTGCGTAAAATGCTGTTGGCGATGTCCAAGGATGTCCGGGTGATGATCATCAAGCTGGCTGACCGTCTGCATAATATGCGTACCAGCGAGGGCTGGGACCCGCAGAAACAGCGGGACAAGGCTCGTGAGACCTTGGATATTTATGCGCCGTTGGCCCACCGCCTTGGTATCCGTGCTATCAAAGAGGAACTGGAAGACCTGTCTCTGCGCGTGTTGGACCCGGTGGCCTATAAAGAAATTGAGGAAAACCTGGCCCTTCATGCCGACGAGCGCGCGGCGTTCTTAGCGAATATCCAACAGCGTCTGTTGGAGCATTTGGCCGATTACGGCTTGACCGCCCACATTTCCGGGCGCATTAAGAGCTTTGCCGGCATTTACCGTAAGATGTATATGCGTGGCAAGGCCTTTGACGAGATTTTTGATATTTACGCTATCCGCATCATTGTGGACAATGTTAACGATTGCTACAATGTGCTGGGTATTGTCCACGAGATGTTCCGTCCGCTTCCCAACCGGTTTAAGGATTACATCTCCACCCCCAAGCCGAATATGTATCAGTCTCTGCACACCACGGTGGTGAGTAAGGAGAAGATTCCCTTTGAGGTGCAGATTCGCACCTGGGAGATGCACTACACGGCAGAATACGGTATCGCCGCCCACTGGAAGTACAAGGCCGGTATTCAGAAAAAGGATAAGCTGGAGGAGCGCCTGGCCTGGGTGCGGCAGTTTATCGAGAGCCAGCAGGACGTAGACGATGCAGAGGATATTGTCCGAAGCATCAAGACCGACCTGGATATTGACGATGTGTTTGTCTTCACCCCCAAGGGCGATGTGATCACGCTGCCGGAGGGGAGTACTGTCATTGACTTTGCCTATGCCATTCATACGGCGGTAGGCAACCGGATGATTGGTGCTAAGGTGAATGGCCGTATCGTGCCGCTGGACTATAAGGTGAAGACCGGTGAGATTGTGGAGGTGCTGACCACCTCTGCCGCTAACCACGGTCCCAGCCGTGACTGGCTGACCATCGTACACACCGGCGAGGCGCGGAACAAGATCCGTAGTTGGTTTAAGAAGGAGCGCCGGGAAGAAAATATCCAGCGAGGCCGGGAAGAACTGGAACGAGAGCTGTCTCGTAACCTGATTCGCTTGTCGCCGGACCGGATGGAGCAGTTTTTGTTGGCGCAGGCCAAAAAACAGCACTGCGCCACGCTGGAGGACTTCTATGCGGCCATTGGCTACGGTGGCGTTCTTCTGTCCAGGTTGATTCCTCGTCTGAAAGAGGAATACAGCCGTATGCTCCGGGATGAGCAGTTGGCAACCGCGCCTATCGTGCCGTCCACACCGCCTGTGCGTCGTCAGCACCACAACAAAGGGGTCATTATTGACGATGTAGAGGATTGCCTGGTGAAGTTTGCCCAGTGCTGTAACCCGGTTCCGGGCGATCCGATTATCGGCTTTATTACCCGCGGCTACGGTGTTTCCGTCCATCGTCGGGATTGTACCAATGTACCGAAGAATATGGCTGAGGCTCCTAACCGAGAGCGTTGGGTCACAGTGCACTGGGAACAGGATGTGGATACGGCATTCCACGCCAATTTGTATATTGTGGCTCATGACGGCGTGAATTTGCTGTTGAAGCTGACCACCCTGCTTGCCGGTCTGCATATTCCGGTACATTCTATTAATGCACGAGATGTCCATGATGGCGCTGTGGTGAATATAACCGTATCGGTAAACAGCGTGGAGCATCTGCAGTTTGTGATGCAGAAACTGCGTGCCATCGATGGTGTTGATGAGGTGCAACGCACAGGACTGGGATAAGGAGAGAGAGTATGAAGGCTGTTTTTCAGCGTGTTACCGAAGCCTCTGTCACCGTCGATGGGGAGTGTATCGCCACGATAGGCGATGGTGCGCTGTTGTTGGTAGGCGTCTGCCAGGGAGATACCCAGGCTGAGGCGGCTCTGCTGGCCAAAAAGGTGGCCGGGCTACGGGTGTTTTGCGATGAGCAGGACAAGATGAATTTATCCGTATTGGACGTGGGCGGTAGTGTGCTGGCCGTGTCCCAGTTCACCCTGTGCGCCAATACATCCCGAGGCCGCCGGCCTGACTTTTTTGAGGCAGCACGTCCGGAAACAGCAGAGCCTTTGTTCGCGTATTTTGTCACCTGTCTGCGGCAGGAGGGCGTTTCCCGGGTAGAAACCGGGTGCTTCGGTGCGGATATGCAGGTGCGTTTGCTGAATGACGGCCCAGTGACGATCTTGCTGGATACGGATACCTGGAAAAAAGGGGTATAACTATGACGATTGTGGTACTGAGTTTGGGTGATTTGGAAACCAACTGTTATGTGGTGTGGGATGACCCTGACCGGGCACTGGTTATTGACCCGGCAGATGACCCGGACAGCATACTGACGGTTATTCGTAGCAAAGGATTGACCGTGCAGGCTGTTTTGCTCACCCATGTCCACTTTGACCATATGTTGGCGGCAGAGGCTGTTTGCCAGGCTACCGGTGCCCCGCTTTGGGCCGGGGCAGGGGATGAGCCTGCCCTTGGCGACCCGGGACGCAACCTGTCTACTTGGCTTCCGGGCGGGCAGGCGGTCACGCTGACGGCCGACCGGTTGCTTCGTGAGGGTGATAGGCTGTCTATGGGAGGACAGACCCTGACTGTGTGGGAAACTCCCGGTCATACGCCCGGTTGTATCTGCCTGGTAGGGGATGGGGTGCTGTTTTCCGGTGATACGCTGTTCTGCGGCAGTATTGGCCGGATCGATTTCCCCGGTGGTGATGTAACGGCGATGAGGGCATCTTTGTCTCGCCTGTGTGCATTGCCGGATGAGACCGCTGTATATTCCGGTCACGGCCCGGCGACCACCATTGGCCGTGAAAAAATGTCTAACCCATACTTACGTTAAGAGGAGCGTTCTATGCACCTGTATTTGATTGGACATGACTACCACTTTGAATGTGAAAATGTGTGCCGTCTGTTCTTGCCTTTAGAAAAGATTATTACCCACCACGAGGAGCAGCCCACACAGCCGGAGGGGCTGGTGGTGTGTTGCACGATGGAGCCAACGGACATCGGTGCTCGGCTTTCTTGCCGGGTGTGGCTGGAAAGCTTCGATGAGACCATCGAGACCATGGTTCAGCAGACCGGGGACGACTTTTCTGATCTCTGCGAGCTTTCTCTGTGTACGTTGTTGTACCGCTTACTTGTAAAGTTACTCGGCTTTACACAAGGGTGGGGCTTGATTACCGGCGTGCGGCCGGTGAAGCTACTTCGTCGCCTGGTGCGAGAGTCGGGAGAGGCGGCCGCCCTTCAGTATTTCACGGATAAACTGTTAGTCAGCGAGGAAAAACGCACCTTGTGTCACACCACCTTGCAGGCAGAGGACAAACTGTTGGCTCTATCTCGTCCGGATTCCTTCAGTTTGTATATTTCTATTCCGTTTTGCCCCACACGGTGCGACTACTGCTCTTTTGTGTCGCAGACAGTGGTGCAGGCGAAAAAGCTGATTCCTGTCTATGTGGAACAACTGTGCAAAGAGATTGCCTACACCGGCGAGTTGGCTCGTCGCCTGGGCCTGCGGCTGGAAACCGTGTATTTCGGCGGCGGCACGCCGACGACCCTGTCAGCAGAGCAGTTAACGGCTCTGTTCCGTGCGGTAGAAAGTTCCTTTGACTTATCCTGTCTGCGGGAATACACTGTAGAGGCAGGACGACCCGACACGGTTACGGCGGAAAAGCTGGCCGCTATCCGGTCCGCCGGCGTTGGTCGTGTGAGTATCAATCCCCAGACACTACAGCCGGCAGTTTTGGCCGGTATCGGCCGCAAACATACTGTTGACCAGTTTTATGAAGCCTTTGACCTGGCCAGAAAGGCCGGCTTTACAAATATTAACACCGACCTGATCGCCGGGCTGCCGGGGGATGATTACGCTGGCTTTGCGGATACACTGGAGCGCATTTTGGCCCTTGACCCGGAGAGCGTTACCGTGCACACCCTGTCTATGAAGCGTGCCTCTAACATTATGTTACAGCACCGGGCAGATTACCGGGTGCAGGACGATGCGGTGCGGATGGTGCAGTTATCGGCTGATGCACTGCCACGGGCTGGTTATGCCCCCTATTACCTTTACCGGCAGAGCCGTACCGTGGGCAATCAGGAGAATGTTGGGTGGGCCAAGCCGGGCTGTGAGGGCCTGTATAATGTCTATATCATGGATGAGACCCATACCATCCTCGGATGCGGCGCCGGTGCGGTGAGTAAGCTTAAGCAACCGGGCACGGATTATCTGGAGCGCATATTCAACTATAAATTTCCTTATGAGTACAACAGTGGCCTGGAGGAGATGCTGTCCCGAAAAGAGAGTGTTGTGACGTTTTATGAGAAATACGGCACTTTGTAATTATTGATTGCAAAATGCCGCAAAATCGCATATAATAGACCAGTAGATACATCGAAAAGGAGCGTGTAATGATGAAAACATGGGAAGATGTCGCCTGTAAAGCTAAGGAGCTTTACGGAGCAGCCAGCCGTAAGGTGGCGGATGTAGCCGACCTGGCCAAGCAGAAACTGAAGATGGCCGAGAACGAGAAAGCCATTACCGCCACGATGGAGGCGCTGGGGCGTCTGTTGTATGACAGCCGTCATGCGGCTACCGAGCTGGATGAGTCCATTGTGGGTGAGTTGGTCAAGCAGGTGGATGATCTGCTGGCCGCCAACGAGGAACTGCAGGCCAATATCGACAACAGTTGCGGGAAAAAGACCTGCCCGGCGTGCGGGAATGTCAATCCCTCTGATGCGGCCTATTGCAACAACTGCGGAAAAAAACTGGACTAAACAAGAACAACCAGAATGAAAAACGCAGACCGTCACTAGCAGACGGTCTGCGTTTTTTAATACTCATCTAAGAATGTGTGATAATCTTCGCCTTTATGGTAGCTGAGGATAGTCTCCAAATTCACATTTTGAGCACTGCGGAAGATGTTGATATCGATCTGTTTGTTGGTTTTCCGCAACTCGGTCAGTAGTGCTTTCACTTCGGCTCGTTTAGAACCGCTGTCCTCCCGGCTGCTGTCGGTGACGGAACAGGCACAGCGGAGAAACTCCAGACCATTATACCGGCTCCAGTTGGTAATATCCTTTTCTCGTACCATGTACAGAGGACGGATGAGCTCCATACCGGGGAAGTTTGTGCTGTGTAGCTTGGGCATCATGGTGCGCATTTCTGCGGCATACAGCATGCTCATCAAGGTGGTTTCAATCACATCGTCGAAGTGATGGCCCAGAGCAATTTTGTTGCAGCCTAGTTCCTGCGCATATTTGTACAGGTATCCACGCCGCATCCGGGCGCACAGATAACAGGGGGAGCCGGCTTGCTTTTCCACCACAGAAAAGATAGGGCTGTCGAAGATGTGTCCCGGCAAGTCCAGTTGAGTCATCAGTTGCTGGATCTTTTGCCGGTTTTCCGGGCGATAGCCGGGATCCATGGCGATAAATTCCAGCTCAAAAGGCACCTCGCTGCCGTGTCGTTGCAGTTCCTGCAGACATTTGGCCAACACAAAGGAATCTTTTCCACCGGACAGGCATACGGCGATGCGGTCGCCGGGAGCAATCATCTTATATTCTTTTAGTGCGCCGATAAAGGGGTTCCAGATGGTCTTGCGGTAGGTTTTGATGAGGCTACGCTCAATCTGCTGACAGGTATTCATACATCAGCCTCCCGTACGGCGGCTGATGACCTGCCGGATGCTCCCCAGGAGAGGTTTGAAATTCAGCACCAGCAGGACAAGGAATAGCCCGCTCTCGATCAATACCCATCCTTTCAGTTCCTGCACCAGAATAATGGCCTGGGCGATGAGGACGATGGAATTGATGGTAAACCGCCCTATATTCCAACTGATGGGAATAAACCGTCGGGTATGGATAGAGCGCAGGACGAACACCAGCCCGTAGCTAAGTGCGGTGGCCAAAGCCGCACCGTGTGCCCCCATCCGCGGGATGAGGATAAAGTTGCATATAAGGTTGAATACCGTGCCGATAACGGTGGTGAACAGAGAACTTTTACTTTTCTTCTCCACAATATAGATAGTGCCGAGGAACGTAACAAAGCAGGAGAGTGCCGTAGCGATAATCAGCGTGGGCATATACTCCCAGGAGGGATAGAAATTGTCAGCCACCAGGATCCTTGTTACCAGTTTGGCACAAAGAATAAGTAGGGAAGCCCCTACAAAGATGACCGACTGGTACATGGAAAAGACATGGCTGAAGAATTTTTGCTGTTCCAGCTTGCTTTTTTCCGTTAGAATAGACATTTGCCAAGCGTCCATAAAAATACCGCATACCAGAATGAGCAGGTTGGGGATTTTGTAGGCGATGGCATACAGACCGTTGGCTTCTTCGCCCACAATCCAGGTCACCATATAGCGGTCGGACATATCCGTAACCCACCACAGGGCTGAGTTGGGGATAAGGGGGATGGAATACCGCAACATAGCAGAAACCACCGGCTTGTTTAGCCTGCGGAAATCGATATACTTATACAGCTTGGCGGCTAAAATCAGGATGATGGTGCAGGTCAGGTCGCTGAACAGCATGGCAAGGATGTATCCCACCACACCTAGATTCCAAACAGCCAAAAACAGCACGTCCAGCACCAGTGTAATAGCGGTGCCGCAGATGCTGACCAGGGTGAATAGCTTGACCCTCTGCAGGCTCTTGACAAAATAAGCGAACAGATAGTGCAGGATAGAGGACAGCACAAAAACATATACCAGCAGTGCATACTCACCAAAAATGGGGATCTGTTTCACCAGGGGATAGAACAATAGAAAAACTGCAAAGCTGAGGATATTTACCGACAGGCCGGTGGTAAGCACCGATTTGCGGTCGGTTTCGCCATCCATGTTGAACCGCAACACAGCGGTGTTGATACCCAGGGAAACCAGGGGGATAAGCAGATTGGCCGCCTGCACCACCAGGTCAACGATTCCGTACTGCCCCTCGGTCAGGTAGCTGGTGTACAGCGGCATCAGCAGGACGGTGAGCACCTTGGAGACCAGGGTACCCAGCCCCAGTATGAGCGTGTTGGAAAACAGCTTTTTGTAGCGATCCACTCTGGCCATGGTTCCTGTCCTTTCGGTAGAGATTGTTTACAAAACGTTATTCTATCACAATTCCCCCGAGAATACAAGTCCGCCTTGACAAAACTCTCTATTTTCTCTACAATAATAGAGTAACTGGAGGTGCTTTTCATGTTTTGGAGAAGAAATAAACCGAAAAAGGTGAATGAAACCGCCTTACGTGTGGACGGTAAGGAGCTGACGCTGATCGCTCGCCGGTATATGGATGAAAACGGTAACCCCCAGGAGGAGGGCTTGGGCCGTGGTGGGCGCATCGACACGGCCAATGGCCATGTTATCCTGTCGAATGGGGAACGTGAGGTGTTCGTCAACGGCGATATTTCCACCGTCGAGTGTGCGGAGCTGATGTCAAAAAACGGAGCGATTTTTACCGGATTTAACGAGCTGACCGGGCAGGAGGACACCATCGTTGCCTATTACAGCAAGTGGCGGCAGTGAGGAATACAGCATGGAACAATATGTGGAGATATGGAACAATCCGGCGGCCTGCCGTGAGGAGGGGAAACTGCTTTTCTTTTCCGGCGATCAGACAGCGGATAAGCGGCGTGATGGTTTCCGGCTTATCGACAGGGCGGCCAGCCTGGGGGATGGCGAAGCCATCTACCTGATTGGTCGGTTTCTTATGGAAGGCCGTCTGCAGGTGACGGCCGGTGATGCTTTCGACGCCGGTATGGCTCGTCTTTGTCAGGCGGCAAACGGCGGATATGCCCCGGCCAGGGCGTATTTGGATCGATTTTGCGCCACGCGGTACAGCGGTATGGTAAAAGCCAAACTGCCCACATCAAAAGGCGGCCCGTTGACGGATTTTTCCGGGCGACGTATCAAAATTCGCCGTACCGGCCTGCTGACCCCGGTGGACGCCCAACTGACCTATGCGGATGGGCAGAATATTCTTACCTTGAACACGAACATCACCTTTATGGCTGAGGATGCCGGAGTGACAGATAAACAAGCTTTCTACCGGGCTGTCCTGCAGGGAATACTGGCCTGGCAGGGGGAGTATGAGGTGTTCGGCGGGCAGAAGCTGACGGTGCGTGTGGAGGTGACGACGGATTATCGCCTGTTTGATACCGTGTTTGTTATCCCTATCGGTCATGACTTGGGACAGCGGATTACCAACGTGTGGGATAAGATCGGCACTGACACGGTCAAGGACCGTGTCCACGGCATCGTGGAGAGCAAGCGCTCCTTTGCCGGCATTGGGGTGAAAAAGTGGTCGGTTAATTCCCGCAAGGTTATTGTCCTGCAGAGCGACAACGGCCGCTTTGATGATTATGACGAGATTATGCACGTGGCCAAGCATGAATTTGGACACGCACTGGGGCTGGGTGACCTGTACCGAAGCGCCTCTGACGGCCTGCCCGGGGTGGATAAGGGCAGTTTCCGGGAGACGGACAGCTATTACATTGATGATAGTCTGTACAATCTGGTGATGTGCGACCACCACGGCCCCATCAGCAACAACGACATTGAGATGGTTGTGCTGGCCTTCTGCCGCAATCGGATGCAACTCTACCAACCCGATAAGAAACTGAAAGGGAAGATTTCCGAAGCCCTGGGAAAAGGTAATTGACACTGAAAAGCCTGCCGGTCAGTCCGGCAGGCTTTTCAGTTCTTCGATAGAGAGTATTTTTATCGCAGGGGCGGTGTCCACTGTCTCTCCGCACAGGGCGATTTGTACGTCCTCGTAGGTCGTCAATCCCCAACCACAGCGGTTTTGCTCGTCCCAGCCATCTGCCGGCGGGATTGGTACCGTAAAACTGCTCATGGGCAGCACCATCCCGAAGCCGGTTAGCTTGAGATAGGCTTCTTTCATGCACCAAAGACATGTAAAGGTAATGTCCTTGTCACCTTGTTCTTCCAACCATGCTTGCTCCGAAGATGAAAAATGCCGGGCCACTATGGCTGGGTTGTGGGGGGAGAGCGCCTGGGCATCCAGGCCGATTTCCTTGTCTGACAAGGCGCAGAATACCCATTGCCCGGTGTGGGAGAGGCTGAAAAACAGGTCTTCCCGGCCGTAGAGATAGGGCTTGCCACGGCTGCCGTGGAATAGGGTAGGGGGCGTGCCGTTTTTGCCGCACAGATAGGTGAGCAACAGCCCGGCGGCGGCACATTGTGCCTGTTTTTCCGGTACCTGTAGCCGTTGCACTCGCCGTCTACGGCTGTCATCCAGCCACCATTCGATGTCGGCCAGCGCTTCGGGAGTCATCAGCGGTGAAGCATCCACGCCGTATAGCGTCACCATATTCATCCCTCCTTTGCGCTTGTATCATAGCATAGTTCTTAGCTGTATGTCAATGAAAACCCGTTGACAGCCAGCTGGTTTTTGCGGTATAATACGAAGGTAAATTTACATAAAGGAGTTCCCCCCATGGATATTTTACAGACACTGACACAGGAATTTCACCTTCGCCCGGCGCAGGTGGAAAACACCGTCAAACTGCTGGACGACGGCAACACCATCCCTTTTATAGCCCGTTACCGCAAGGAGCAGACCGGTTCGTTGGATGACCAGGTGCTACGTGAACTGGCCGACCGGCTGACCTACCTGCGAAACCTGAACGAGACCCGGGAGAAATACCGGGCCACCATCGAGGAGCAAGGGGCTCTGACCGAGGAACTGGCGGCGGCACTGGATGCGGCGGTGACCATGACCGAACTGGATGACCTGTATCGCCCCTACCGTCCTAAGCGGCGTACTCGTGCTACCGTGGCCAAGGAGCGTGGTCTCCAGCCGCTGGCGGATGTGCTATATGCCCAGGAGCCGGGTGGGGAAGACCCCTACACGCTGGCGGAGGCCTATATCACTGAGGACGTCCCCACCGTGGAGGATGCGCTGGCCGGAGCCAGGGACATCATTGCTGAGCTGATTGCGGACGATGCCAACGTGCGTAAACGTCTGCGTGTGGTGTGCATGGCTAACGGCTTTCTCACCTCCAAGGCGGCCAAGGAGGAGGACAGTGTCTACGCCAACTATTACGAGTTCCGTGAACCCCTGTCCAAAGTACCCGGTCACCGTGTGCTGGCTATCAATCGGGGTGAGCGCGAGGAATTCCTCAAGGTGCATGTGGAGTTTGAGCCGGACCGGGCGATGCGGATCATCTACTCCGAGCATCTGAAAGGAGACAGCCCCTATGCGACTCAGGTGCAGGCGGCGGCCGAGGATTCTTACGACCGACTGATTTTCCCCTCGCTGGAGCGAGAGATGCGGAACGCCTTGTCGGATGCGGCCAGTGAGGCCGCCATCAAGGTGTTTTCTGTCAACCTGCGCCAGCTCCTAATGCAACCCCCCGTCAAGGGTAAGGTCACGCTGGGCCTGGATCCCGGCTATCAGCACGGCTGTAAGTGCGCTGTAATTGACCCCACCGGCAAGGTGCTGGACACCGGCATCATCTATCCGGTGCCCCAGTTCAAGCGCATGGAACAGGCACAGAAGACGGCGCTGAATTTCATCAAAAAGCATAAGGTGGAGGTCATCGCCATCGGTAACGGCACCGCCTCCCACGAAACGGAAGTGTTCACCGCCGACCTCATTCGGGATAATAACCTGCAAGGGGTTTCCTATATGGTGGTCAGTGAGGCTGGTGCTTCTGTGTATTCCGCTTCCAAGCTGGCGGCGCAGGAGTTCCCGGATTATGACGTCAACCTCCGTTCGGCGGTGTCCATCGCCCGCCGGATGCAGGATCCGCTGGCGGAGCTGGTCAAGATCGACCCGAAGGCCATTGGCGTGGGGCAGTATCAGCACGATCTGCCTCAAAATCAGCTCTCTGCGGCGCTGGGCGGCGTGGTGGAAAGCTGTGTGAACGCTGTGGGTGTGGACCTGAACACCGCCTCTGCCCCCTTGCTGGAGCAGGTAGCCGGCATTAACGCCACGGTGGCGAAGAATATCGTGGCCTATCGGGAGGATAACGGCATGTTTACCTCCCGTGCGGAACTGAAAAAAGTGCCGAAGCTGGGGCCGAAGGCCTTTGAGCAGTGCGCCGGCTTCCTCCGGGTGCCGGAGAGCAAAAATCCGCTGGACCACACCGCTGTCCATCCGGAAAGCTATGCCGCCGCCAAAGGCCTGCTGGAGATGTGTGGGCTGACGGTGAAGGATGTGACCCCCCTACAGGAGAAGGTGGATGCTTTTGGCATTGCCACGTTGGCGGAAAAGCTGGGCGTTGGTGAGCCTACGCTGGCGGATATCGTGGCTGAGTTACAGCATCCCGGCCGTGACCCTCGTGACGAACTGCCGCCCCCGCTGTTGCGGACGGATATTCTGGGCATCGAGTCGTTGAAGCCTGGCATGGAGCTGACTGGTACGGTGCGGAATGTGGTGGATTTCGGTGCATTTGTGGATATCGGTGTTCACCAGGACGGTCTGGTGCATATTTCTCAGGTTACCAACCGCTTCATCAAGCACCCCTCCGAGGTGCTGAAGGTGGGGGATATCGTCAAGGTATGGGTGCTGTCGGTGGATGTGCCGAAAAAGCGCATTGGTTTGACTATGCGGAAGCCTAACGAATAACGTCGAAAGGATGACGACGGATGAAAATTCTGCTGATTATTTTACTGGTGCTTCAGATCCTGGCCGGGGGAATTTCGTTTATCACGTTACTGGCACAATCCTTCTTGCTGGCGCTTCTGTTTTTGTTCCTCACGGTTTTACAGGTGACGCTGACGGTGGCTGTTATTCGGCATTGTGAAGACCTGGATGACCTGCGGTATGAACTGGAGCGCCTGCGTGGAGCGGTGCGTGAATTGCAGAAGGTCGCTGAGCAGGAGGCGCCGGAGAGTCCGGTACAAGTTCCGGTTGATGCGCCTGCTCAGGTTGCGCAAAACACCTGGGTTTGCGTAAAGTGCGGCACGGTGAACAAGGCTGACATTTCGCGCTGCGCCCACTGCGGAGCCGCCTATTCTGTTTCGGTGAATCCTACAGATGACCCGAACGTCAAAAGAGAGCTTAGCCGTTGGGTAAAAGAGGGGAAAAAGCGGTCTGGACTGTTCGGAAAGAAAGCAAATTCTTGACTCCCTTTTTACTTTTGGCCTGACAGGCGTTATCTTCGTCAGTTTCACTATGCGTTGAAAGCGGCGAAAAAATATGATAGAGTAAATTGAGTAATAAATTAGAATCTGACAAAGGAGTATGATTGCATGAAATGTCCTTTTTGCGATACAGAAATGCTTCACGGATACTTAAATTGTGGCAACACAATTTGGAGCGAGAGAAAACACAAAATAAGTACAAACCCTGACAGCAAAGAGAAATTTGCATTACGTTTGGGAGTTCCTATGATCTCTCCGCATCAAATTGAGAGTGATTGCTGTCCAAAGTGCAAGAGATTGATTATTGATATATCCGATTATGAAAATAGTCTCGGTTAAGGAAATTAAAAATTTATTGAGCAGTTATGGTTTATGAACATGCCTCTTACCGTTACTTTGACGGAGGACAGTTCTTTATATCCCAAATCAGTCCAAAAGGAAAAAGGGGAATTCTTGAATTTCCCTTGACAAATCGCAATAAAAACGCTATGATATGGGGCAGAAATGGCTCCATTCATACGCCGCTGTGGTGGAACTGGCAGACACAAGGGACTTAAAATCCCTCGGTGGAAACATCGTACCGGTTCGATTCCGGTCAGCGGCACCAATTACACCCGGCACGCTTTTGCGTGCCGGGTGTAATTATTGCCGTTGGTCTGTAGAGAGCCGGTTTGATTTTCCCGGTTTGCGGAGCAAATGGCGGCTGTCCAAGCCGCCAAGGGAAAAGTGGTTCAGATTCCGGTTACCAGTCGGTAAAGAAACTATTGCTATTTTGCCTACTTTATGTTACACTGTACTTGAGGATGGTGATGATATGAAACTATTTGAGCAGTATAAAGCCTCAAAGCAACTAATTGAAAAAACGAAATATGTAAAAGTTTTTTCTTGCAGCTTTGACGGCAAAGAGTACAAAATTGTACTGACAAACAGATTCGCTAACGATCACACGTTCGTTCATTGCAAGGATGGGCACATTGTGTGGCAGCAAGCGCCAAGACTCAACTGGGGCGGAAAAATGGTTGGCACACGGGATGTTATTTATAAACACACTCAAGAGAGAAAATACATTACTCTTTTTGTTGTGAAAGGTAATCCCAATGAGATTACCGGACTTGACGATGGAGTTTTCGGCAGTGCTGACAAAATTGAAGAGAATAACACAAATGTTATGGTTTACAGTAGATTTAAGAAACTGTAATAGACAAGATTGGTCCAATAAGAAAAAGGCGGTCGAATATCTTAATAATTGCCTTCGGATGAGCAAATACCCATCCGAAGGTTGTTTTTTTGCAAGAAGTGCAAAAAAATCTTGCAAAATCCTTGATTTTTTCTTGACAAGCCCACAATATGGGAGTAAAATATAGGCATCAAGTTTGAAAGGAGAGCCACGGATATGTTCTTTACTGCGTATTATTACTTTTTTATGATGGACTGCCCGTGCTCTGCTTTTGCTCGCTGATGCGAGTGTAGAGTTTACGGACAGTCCGCAACCGCATGTGCCGCAGGGCATAGTGAGGGTGCGGATTTTTTATTTGGAGGTAGAGAAAAATGATAGCAAAAGATATGTTAGCCCTTGGTAAGAAAAGCTCGGTAATCCGGGAGATTTTTGAGTATGCCCGTGTGCGCCGTGGGGAAATTGGGGAAGAGAACGTGTTTGATTTTAGTCTGGGCAATCCCAGTATCCCTGCCCCGGCCGTTGTGGGGGAGACAATGCAAAAACTGATTGCCGAGTGTGACCCGGTGTCGCTCCATGGCTACACTTCCGCTCCCGGTGACCAGGGGGTGCGGCAGAAGCTGGCAGAGAACATCGTCGCCCGTTTCGGCGTGGAGGCGTATCCTAACCTCATTTACATGACCTGCGGCGCCGCTGCTTCGCTGACCATCACCCTGCGTGCTCTCACCGGCCCCGGTGATGAGGTGCTGCTACTGGCGCCCTTCTTCCCGGAATACCGGGTGTTTACCGCTAATTCCGGGGCGACGCCGGTGGTGGTACCCTGTGACCCGGATACGCTGGATGTTGACTTTGCCGCCCTGTCTGCGGCTATTACTTCCAAGACCAGGGCGGTTATTGTAAATTCCCCCAACAATCCCTCCGGTGCGGTGTTCAGCGAGGAGACGATTCGCGGCTTGGCTGACCTGCTGACGGCGAAATCTGCCGAGTACGGTGAGCCCATCGTCATAATTGCCGACGAGCCTTATCGTGAGTTGGTATACGGTGATGTAAAGGTGCCGTATATCCCTGCCTATTACGACAATACGGTTGTCTGCTATTCTTATAGTAAGTCTCTGTCTATCCCCGGTGAGCGTATCGGCTATATCTTTGTATCTCCGAAGATGGCTCAGGCTGGGGATGTGTTTGCCGCTGTGTGCGGTGCCGGACGCAGTCTCGGCTATGTGTGTGCCCCCAACCTGCTTCAGCAGACAGTGGCCGCCTGTGACGGAACACCGCCGGATTTGACCGCCTATGACCGCAACCGGAAGCTGCTTTATGGCTCCCTCACAGAGATGGGCTATGAGGCGGTAGAGCCGCAGGGCGCTTTCTACCTGTTTATGAAGGCTCTGGAGCCGGATGCAAGTGCTTTTTGCGAACGAGCGAAAAAGCATGAGCTGTTACTGGTGCCCAGTGACAGTTTTGGTGTAACCGGCTATGTGCGTATTGCCTATTGTGTCAGCTACGAGCAGATCGAGCGCTCTTTGCCTGCTTTCAGGGCCTTGTATGAGGAGTACAATAAGGGGTAATCGTTATGACGGATTTAGAAAAAGCCCGACAGCTTATTAATGAAACTGACCGGGACATGGCCAGGCTGTTTGAAAAGCGTATGGATGCAGTCAGACTGGTGGCCGAATATAAGAAGCAACACGGTTTGCCCGTGGAAGATGGTGGCCGGGAAGAGCAGATTATCAAAAAGAACACCGGTTTGATCGAAAATGAGGAATACCGTTCCTATTACGTCCGTTTTCTGCGGAACACCATCGAACTGTCCAAGAGCATGCAACGCCGTCTGCTGGATGGGATGCGTGTAGCGTACAGTGGGGTAGAGGGCGCCTTTGCCAATATTGTGGCAGAGCGCATTTTCCCGGATGCCACAGCCGTGCCTTGTGCTGATTTTGCCGCCGCCTATAAGGCGGTGGAAGACGGCACCTGTGACTGTGCTCTGCTTCCGGTGGAAAACAGCTTTAACGGCGATGTAGGCAAGGTGATGGACTTAGCCTTTTTCGGCTCACTGTTTATCACTGGCGTGTATGAGGCAGAGATCGTGCAGAATCTGCTGGCGGTAAAGGGTACCACCATGGATGAAATTAAGACCGTCATCAGCCATCCCCAAGCACTGGGACAGTGTGCGGCATATATTGAGCGCCACGGCTTTGAAACTGTTGAGGCGGTGAATACCGCTGTAGCCGCCCGGCAGGTGGCGGAAATGGGGCGGCACGATATTGCCGCTATCGGCAGTACAGAGGCTGCTGAAAAATTCGGTCTGAAGAAGCTGGAAGGGCACATCAATGAAAGTAGCCAAAACACCACTCGGTTTGCGGTGTTTTCCCGTGCCCAGCGTACGCCAAGCAAGCGTGACAACCACTTCGTTATGCTGTTCACGGTGAATAACACCGCCGGCTCGCTGGGCCGGGCAATTTCTGTTATCGGGGAGCATGGGTTTAACCTCCGCGCTCTAAAAAGCCGTCCTACAAAGGAGCTGATTTGGGACTATTACTTCTATGCTGAGGGCGAGGGTGACCTGTCCGGCGAAGAAGGCAAGGCCATGCTCCGTAGCCTTAAGGAGTGCTGTAGCCATGTGAAGGTGCTGGGCACCTATGAAAAGGAAATGCGTGTATAAGAAGGTGTCAGTATGACCATTCAAGTGAAAACCTCCGCAGGATCTTACCCGATCTACCTGGAACGAGGTTGTTTACAGAGAGTAGCGGAGCTGCTAAATCTCCACCGCAAAGTGCTTGTTGTCACGGATAGCGGTGTTCCGGCGGCCTATGCCGAGACGGTAGCGGCCCGTTGCCGTCAGCCGGTGGTAGTGACCATCCCCCAAGGGGAGCATTCCAAGCAGATGACCACCTTTACCTATTTGTTGGAAAGGCTGGTCGAGGAAGGCTTTACCCGCACTGACTGTGTGGTGGCGGTTGGCGGCGGTGTCGTGGGCGATTTAGCCGGTTTTGTGGCCTCTGTTTTTATGCGTGGAATCGATTTTTACAACATCCCCACCACCGTCCTTTCCCAGGTAGATTCCTCCATCGGTGGCAAAACAGCCATTGATTTTAAGGGGATTAAGAATATCGTCGGAGCGTTTTATCCGCCGAAAGCGGTGCTGATTGACCCGGATACGCTGTCTACATTGCCTGCCCGGCAGGTGGCAAACGGCCTGGCAGAAGCTGTGAAGATGGCGCTGACCGGTGACAGTGCGTTGTTTTCTCTGTTCGAAACGGCCGATCTGTCCGATCCCACTGTCATGGAGGATATCCTCCGTCGTGCTTTGCTGATTAAGAAGCAGGTAGTGGAGGAGGACGAGCGTGAGAGCGGTCTGCGGAAGGTGCTGAACTTTGGTCACACGCTGGCCCACGCCGTGGAGAGCGTGTACAACATGGACACTTATTACCATGGTGAGTGTGTAGCCATCGGGATGGTGTCGATGTGCGCCCCGGATGTGCGGCGGCGGCTGCTTCCGGTGCTGAAGAGGCTGGGCTTGCCCACGGAGCTGATCGGCGGTGCCGATGCGCTGCTGGAAGCCTGCCGCCACGACAAAAAAGCGACAGGGGAGACCATCACGGTGGTTTATGTCCACGAGATAGGGAAGTTTAACTTTAAACAGATAACGTTTGGCGAACTTGAAACGCTGATAAAGGAGGTGCTGGCGCCGTGAAAAATACCTTTGGGAGTCATGTTTCTGTCACCCTGTTTGGGGAGAGTCATGGCCCGTCTATCGGTGTGGTAATCGATGGGCTTGCACCGGGTTTACCGGTGGATGAGGTGTTTATTTCCGCTATGCTGGCTCGTCGCCGTCCCGGTGGGCAGATTTCCACCTCCAGGCAGGAGCCGGATCCCTTTGTGATCGAAAGCGGTGTGTTTAATGGCTACACTACAGGTACACCGGTGTGCATCCGCATCCCCAACAGCGACACACGCTCGAAGGATTATGCGGCTACCCGGTGGCTCGCCCGTCCCTCTCATGCGGATTATACAGCGAATTGCAAATACCGTGGCTATGAGGATTACCGGGGTGGTGGGCACTTTAGCGGCCGTATTACGGCGGCGCTGGTGGCGGCTGGCGGCTTGGTGTTGCCGGCACTAAAGCGTAAAGGTGTTCACCTTGCCACCCATATTTCTCGCCTTGGCGGTGTTGATGATCGCCCCTTTGACCGGCTGGAAGCGGATTTTGCTGCTTTAGCAGATAGCTCTTTCCCGGTGCTGGATTCTACTGCCGCCGAGAAGATGACAGCGTGCATCCTGGCGGCGAAGCAGAACGGCGACAGCGTCGGTGGTGTGCTGGAAACGGCAGTGACCGGTTTGGAGGCAGGGCTTGGTGAGCCGTGGTTTGATACGGTGGAGGGACTGTTGTCCCACGCGCTTTTCTCCATTCCGGCTATCAAGGGCGTGGAGTTTGGGGCCGGATTCCGCCTGGCGGATATGTATGGCTCTGTAGCCAACGACCCCTTCCGTATGGCAGATAACGGTGTAACCACTGTTACCAATAACAGTGGCGGTATCAACGGCGGTATCACTAACGGTATGCCCCTATTGTTCCGCTGCGCTGTCCGACCTACACCCACGATTGCCCGGGAACAAGAGTCAATCAATATGCAGACCGGGACGGATGCCACCCTGCAGTCTACCGGGCGGCACGATCCCTGCATCGTTCACCGAGCCGCAGTGGTGGTGGACAGCGTGACTGCCTTGACGCTGTGCGATATGCTGGCGTGGCGGCATGGGACAGATTGGTTGGGTGAAGCATGACGTACGGATTGATTGCCGAGCATCTCGGTCATAGTTTTTCGCCGGAAATTCACCGGAAGTTGTTTGGATATGAGTACGAACTGAAAGAGCTGGCACCTGAGGAACTGGCGTCCTTTATGATGGCACGGGAGTTTCGGGCTGTCAATGTGACTATTCCGTATAAGGAAGCCGTACTGCCGTATTTGGACGAGATCAGCAATACCGCCAAAGCCATCGGCGCAGTAAATACAGTCGTCAATGACGGTGGACGGC
This sequence comes from Clostridia bacterium, assembly GCA_017471765.1. GTDB lineage: Bacteria > Bacillota > Clostridia > Oscillospirales > Acutalibacteraceae > UBA5905. The sequence goes on along the minus strand of JAFURT010000035.1, from coordinate 5,922 downwards.
TGATTGGGTATAACACAGACTTTTCCGGTATGACGGCACTGATTGAGCGCAGTTGTATTTCTCTACAAGGGAAGAAAGTGCTCATTTTAGGCAGTGGCGGCACCTCTAAGACGGCGCTGGCGGTGGCAAAAAGTTTAGGTTGTGCTGAGGCACTACGGGTTTCCCGTACCGGCCAGGAGGACTGCATTACCTACGAGGAAGCTACCCGACATATGGATACACAAATTATCATAAACACCACCCCCTGCGGTATGTTCCCTAAGATCGGTACAGCCGCTGTGGATGTGGCGGCCTATCCCCGGCTGGAGGGGGTAGTGGATGCGGTGTATAATCCCCTGCGCTCCCGTCTGGTATGTGACGCCAAGGCGGCCGGTATTCCGGCGGTTGGTGGGCTGTATATGCTGGTGGCTCAGGCGGCCTTTGCAGCAGAGAAATTCATCGGGCACACAGCACCGCCGGAAAAGGTGGAGGCTATCTATCGGGAGTTGCTGGCCTCCAAGCAGAATGTCGTGCTGGTGGGGATGCCGGGGTGTGGTAAATCCACCGTAGGCAAGGCTTTAGCTTCTGCCCTTGGTATGGAATTCATTGATACGGATGAGGAAATCGTGCGGCAGGATGGTCGCCCTATCCCGGCTATTTTTGAAGCGGTGGGGGAGGCTGGATTCCGGGATATAGAACAGCGAATCATTCACCAAGTCGCAGCACGGCAACACACGGTTATTGCTACCGGTGGTGGGGCAATTCTGCGAGAAGAAAATGTGCGTATCCTTCGTGAGAATGGCATCTTGTATTTTATCGACCGCCCGCTCGAGCAACTAGTTGCAACTTCCGACCGGCCTTTGTCCTCCAATCGTGCTGATTTGGAGCATCGGTATGCTGAACGCTACCCCATCTATTGCCGTGTGTGTGATGCGCATATCCGCTCGGCCAATGCGATTGCGGAGACTGTACAAACCATAAAAGAGGATTTTAACCATGAAAATTTTAGTGCTTAATGGCCCGAATTTGAATATGCTGGGTATCCGTGAGCCGGATGTGTATGGGTACGCTACCTATGCGGACCTGTGCCGGGATATCCAGGCACACGCCGCCCGCATTGACGTTGAGGTGGAAATCTACCAGTCCAACCACGAGGGAGATCTGGTGGATAAGATCCAGGCGGCCTATGGAAACGTAGACGGCATCGTCATCAATCCTGCCGCCTATACCCATACCAGCGTAGCTTTGTTGGACGCCCTTAAGGCCGTGGGTATTCCTACAGTGGAGGTGCACATCTCCGATGTTTCTCTGCGGGAGGATTTCCGTCAGGTGAGCTATATTCGTCCCTATTGCCTGAAAACGGTTATGGGGTACGGCTTTGCCGGGTATCTGATGGCAATGGATGCCTTACTGGAGGCGACGACATGCAAGTGACCATCACACCGTCCCGTGCTGTGGGAACGGTGACAGCGCCGCCATCAAAAAGTATGGCGCACCGGGCGCTGATTTGCGGTGCCTTGTCCGGAGGGAGCACCATCCGTGGCTTGGCCTGGTCAAAGGATATTGAGGCAACGCTTCACTGTCTCCAGGCAATGGGGGCCCAGATCGTACCGGATGGCGATACGGTGAAAATCGGCGGCATTGACCCCTTGCACCTACCGTCGGATGCCGTACTTCCTTGTAACGAGAGTGGCAGCACCCTGCGCTTCTTACTCCCCTTATGTATGCTGTGTGGCCAGCCGGTCACGCTGACCGGTAGTCAGCGCTTGCTGGAACGCCCTCTCGGTGTTTATGAAGAGATTTGTCGTCAGCAGGGAATTGTTCTGAAAAAATCGGCCACATCTGTCACTGTGTGCGGTGTGCTGAAGCCGGGTGACTATACTGTTCGTGGTGATGTGTCCAGCCAGTTTATTACCGGCCTGTTGTTTGCTTTGCCGTTATTACAAGGGGATAGTCGCCTGACTGTCACCGGGGGCTTCGAGAGCGCCTCTTACATTGATTTGACCTTGTCGGCACTGCGGACTTTTGGTATCTCCATTACCCGTGAGGCAGATGTGTTTTTTATCCCGGGCAACCAGACCTATGGCGATTTCGACTACACTGTGGAGGGGGATTACTCCAACGCCGCTTTTCTGGACGGGTTTAATCTCTTAAACGGAGATGTAAAGGTGTTTGGCCTTACACCTGAAACTTTGCAGGGCGACCGGGTCTATCGGGATTTTTACCGGCAAATGGCTGCCGGTGAGAAGCAGTTTGACCTGTCCGATTGCCCGGACCTGGCTCCGGTGTTGTTTGCTTTGTCTGCGGCCCATGGAGGGGCCTCTTTTACCGGCACCGCCCGCCTTCGCATCAAAGAGAGCGACCGGGCTACCGCTATGGCCGAGGAGATGGCGAAATTCGGCATAGCGGTCACCGTAGCGGAAAATACAGTTACGGTACATCCGGGGCGCTTACAGCCACCGTCGCAGGTGTTGTGCGGTCATAACGACCACCGCATTGTAATGGCGCTTTCACTGCTTTGCTCGGTTACCGGTGGTACGATTGACGGTGCCGAAGCGGTGGCAAAAAGTTACCCGGACTTTTTTGATGTTATTGAAACTTTACAGATTGGACTGAAATACCATGAAGCTTGATCCTTCAAAGAATATTTTGATTATTGGCCTTGGCTTGCTGGGCGGTAGCTATGCCATGGCGCTCAAGAAAAAAGGCTACACCATCAACGCCATCACGAAGGAGGAATCCTCTGTTGCCTACGCCAAGGAACACAGCCTGATTGATAAGGGAACCACCGAGGTAGAGCCGGCACTGATTGCAGAGGCTGACCTGATCATCTTTGCCCTGTATCCCCATGTTTTTGTCGACTGGATAAAGGAATACGGTCACCTTATCCGTGCCGGGACAATCATCACTGATGTTACGGGCGTTAAGGGCTGTATAGTATACGAAATTCAGTCTCTTCTGCCGACTGGCGTAGAGTTTATCGCCGCACACCCCATGGCTGGCCGTGAGGTATATGGGGTAGAGAACAGCGATGACAGTATCTTCCGGGGGGCCAACTATCTGGTGGTGCCAACGGAAAAGAACACCTTTGGCGCAATCGAGCTGTGCGAAAGCCTGGGGGAGGAGCTTGGCTTTGCCGATGTGTCCAGACTTTCCCCCGAGCGACACGATGAGATGATCGCCTTCCTGTCCCAGTTGACCCACTGCATCGCCGTTTCCCTGATGTGTGCCTGTGATGACCCGGCTATTGAGCGCTATACCGGCGATTCTTTTCGGGATCTGACTCGTATCGCCAACATCAACGACGATATGTGGAGTGAGCTATTCCTGTCCAATCAAAAAGCTCTGCTGGAGCAGATGGATCTGTACCGGACGGCTTTTGACCGTTTGTATACCTGTGTAAAAACCGGTGACCGTGAAGAGATGCGCAGTATGATGCGTCTCTCCACCGCCCGTCGCAAGAAATTTGCTAAGAAAGGTTGATATCAATGAATATGCAATACAATCGTAAACTGCCCATCCCGAAGGAGATTAAGGAGCAGTTTCCCGTATCCGAGCAGATGGCACAGGTCAAAGCTCAGCGTGACGAGGCCATCAAGGCGGTGTTCACCGGTGAGTCGGACAAGTTCCTGCTGATTATCGGGCCTTGCTCTGCCGATCACCGGGAGCCGGTGCTGGATTATATCGGCCGTCTGCGCACGGTGCAGGATAAGGTGGCAGATAAGATCATCATCATTCCCCGCATCTACACCAACAAGCCCCGCACTACCGGCGATGGATACAAGGGTATGCTCCACCAGCCTGACCCGAATAAGAAGCCGGATATGCTGGAGGGCATCATTGCCATCCGTGACCTGCACATGGAAGCGCTGCGAGATTATGGCTTCTCCTGTGCAGATGAGATGCTGTACCCCGAAAATCACCGCTATCTGTCTGACCTGCTGGCGTACGTGGCTGTGGGAGCCCGGTCGGCGGAAAACCAACAGCACCGCCTGGTGGCCAGCGGCCTGGATGAGCCGGTGGGCATGAAGAACCCTACCAGCGGTGACCTGACGGTGATGATGAACTCGGTGACTGCCGGTCAACATCCCCATACTTTCCTGTACCGTGGCTGGGAGGTGGAGAGCAAAGGCAATCCACTGACCCATGCTATCCTGCGCGGATATACCGATTTCGCCGGCAAGAGCGTATCCAATTACCACTATGAGGATTTGCTTAAACTGCACGAGATGTATGAAAAATCCGGTCTGGCCAATCCTTCGGCTGTTGTGGATACCAACCACGCCAACTCCGGCAAGAAATACCTGGAGCAGATCCGTATCGCCCAAGAGATCGTCACCAGCCGCAATCAGAACAGTGACATCAAGAAGCTAGTCAAAGGCCTGATGATCGAGAGCTACATTGAGGATGGCGCCCAGAAGATGGACGAGCATATTTACGGTAAGTCTATCACCGATCCCTGTCTGGGTTGGGAAAAGACCGAGCGTCTGATTTTGGACTTAGCCGACAGATTGTAAAGACAAGGAAACCGAGGGGGCAAAAAAAGCATCCCTCGGTTTTTTGTTTTCCTATTGACAATTCGGGAAAAATAGGGTAGAATACCGCAAGTAAAGTAAATATTGGGCTGTAGTCTAGCGGTAGGACACGTGACTTTGACTCACGCCGTGGTGGTTCAACTCCACCCAGCCCAGCCAAGAAAAAAGCCATTCGCTTTCGCGAATGGCTTTTTTCAGTGAAATTCGTTCCTGCGGAACGAGTGAAATACGCTGGCGCGTGTGAAATTACCTGCGGCAGTGAAATACGCCTGCGGCGTGTGAAGGAACGAATTTCATTTCACATTGCGACGAAGGAGCAATATTTCACAATTTCCGCAAAGGAATTATTTCACATTCGCCACAAGGCGAATATTTCACTTGAATAAACAAAGAATTTGTGATATAATGGAGCAAAGAAAGGCGGGGTTGCTATGGCAGATTCGAAACTTCGTGACCTATCCATAGACCTTGCGGTTAAAGTCATTAAAATGTGTGACAAAATAAAAGGTCACTATTCTCTTGTCAATCAGTTGGAACGTTCCTCTACTTCGATAGGTGCAAATATCCACGAAGCGAATTATGCTCACAGTAAAGCTGACTTTGTTGCCAAGTTTCAAATTGCATTAAAAGAATGCTATGAGACTGAATATTGGCTTGAATTGTTTGTCAAATCCGAATTGCTCGACCGCGAGCTTGCAAAAGATTTGTATAATCAATGCGGAACGATCCGCAGAATGTTGATTGCCTCGATCAATACGGCGAAAGGAGATAAGCAATGAAACTTCCCAAATATGTAAGAATACAAGGGCGCGAAATTGCGTGGAAAACAAAAAAGCCCGTGGGAATATTTATTTTGAATTGGCGTAGAATACGTGACAATATTTATAGTCCTGAAGATGTTAAGCTTTATGATAAAACACATCAATGGTTTCTTGATAATTTACCGCAACCACCATTTTATGGTGACAACAATGATAATCCACAAGGAGCTATTACATATTTCAAAACCGAAAATTCAGATGTGATGTTGGAAAAAATACAACCCTTGATAGATTTACTTGAAAAATATGATATCCCTTACGATATCGTTTACACGAATTATGTTGGTAAAATTATTTATGAAGATGATTATCAAGTCGGTGTTATTGATACATAAGATTCGTTACAAGCATGGTGTGAAAGCCCGACAGACCTCGGACAACTTTTTGCTCCCATCATCACCAAGGGATAAGTCTACCCTCACGGCAAAAATCACGGACTGTTTTTGTTTATCCAAGCCGCAGGCTTGGCATATCATCACCGCGCGAAGCGTGGTGCATATCATCAGCCCCTTTGGGGCTGTATCTCATCACGCTTTAGCGTGCATCTATCTGCGGCTTGATGATATACAACACTTCGTGTTGGTGAT
>JAFURT010000034.1 GCA_017471765.1 Clostridia bacterium | reverse complement strand
TCGCAGTTGTCATCGTAGGTGTGAGCCGCAGGAACAACCACATTGAAGCGGTTGGTCACCATGGTCAGAGCCTCGTCTGCCCAAGCACTGCCACAATCGGAGCAATACCAGTACTCGATGTTACCGTTGGCCTCGCAGGTAGCGGCAACAGCGTCCACATGGACGATGTTATGGGCGGCATCCGGGTTGGTCAGCTCGCCGCACAGGGCGCAGTGCGCATCGCAGGGATAGGTGTACTCGTGCTCGCAGGCGGGAATTTCAGGAGCCAGGGCTTTGGCCTGCAGGCTGATGATGTCATTGTTGGTAGCGTTGCCCTTATGACCGGTCAGCGCCACACGCAACGTGCTGGCACGCAGAATGCCGAACAAGCCGGCTACGTTCTCATCGGTCTCGTTAACAGTAGCCACCAGCGTATCGTTGTGGTACACATTGACGACCGCTACGTCACCCTCAACCAGCTCGAAACGGAACTTGTTGTCGTTGTTCCAGGAAATGCTCTTGGTTGCCATCAGCGTGATATACTGACCGGCAGCCGTGCCATAATAATAGCTAATGGAAGTACCGCCGGAATTGGTGCTGATACGGATCATGTCACCGTTCTGAGAGGGGGTCAGAATGCCCTTGGACGTATCATAGATACCCAGCACGTTCCAGTTGCTGGTATACATCAGGTTGGGACGCAGGTTGATCTCGAACATGCCATACGCGTTGTTGATTTCAGTAGCGGCAGACTCACCCACCATGCTACCGCCGCCGCTGCTATCATAGCTACAATTCATGTAGGTCTTGGCATACCCCTTGCTGTCATACAGCACATACAGATCATCCTGGCAGTAGTACGTCAGGTTGTTGCCGTTGAGGGGAGCGCCACCCTTGGTGGCGGTAGTAAAGTAGGTTTCCGGCTCCTGGAAATCGCCCAGGTCGGGGTTGATGAAGAGGGGGTTATTTCTCAGCGTATCGTTAGCGCCAACATTACAGGTGGTGTCGAACCACACCTTGCTGCCGCTGAAAAGAGCCAGCTCAGCCGCACCCTCAAATACACGGGTACCGTTGATGTAAATGGCCAAAACATCCGTGCCATCAATGTTCTCCTTGGCGAACTTGAAAATATACGCCGTGTTGGGCATAAAGTTGATGCCCGTATGCGTAGTGACCGTATTGTTAGCCTTGCTCTGAATGTTCCAGGTCTTGGTATTGGGGTTGGGGAATGCAATACGGAAAGCACCATTCCGGAAGGTATTGGCACCAATCTCAGTATTGTCGATGGTCAGCTGCAGCCAGTGGCCGCTGGGGTAGCGACCCTGCTGGCCGAGGGCCATATACCAGGGGCCTTCGTCCAGGTTGGGGGTGTCGATAGAGCCACGAACGTCATTACTCTTCAGCAGGTAATAGCCGTCCTGCCACTCCTCGTAGTGGACATACCCTTCGTCGGTAACAGAGTTAACGTTACCGACCTTCCACGTGGGGGTGTTTGCCGCACTGACTGTCACAAAGGGAATGGCACACAGCAGCAGTGCAACGGTTGCCAGAATTGCCAAAATGCGTTTTGTCATGACAAACTTCCTTTCATTGCTAAAATTTTATTTCCGGGCAAACAGGCACCGGGAATCCGGCCGGTGTTCCCCTCGTGGCAAAGCCACACACCGGTCGTGCACACGGCATCCGTTCGCTTTCCGAACAAAAGAATTATTCCACCAGGCCGGTACGCTCGATGCTCTGCATGAACTTGTTACGCACAGCAAAGAACATCACCAGCATGGGCATCGCCGCCAGGGCGGTGCCGGCCATAGCCACGGCGTCGTTGTAGGTACGCACGGCGTCGGGGTCGGCCGGGTTAGCGGACATGGCATCCATAATGGCTTTCATGCCCGGCAGGATCTGGGGAAGCAAGAAATACTCTTCTCCCACGATGTATAAGCTTGGCTCATAGTAATCGTTCCAGTGCCACACCATGGACAGCACGAACACCACCAGGATGACCGCACCGGAGGAAGGAATTACAATGCGGAAGAAGGTCTTGAAGGGGTTACAGCCGTCGATGGCCGCCGCCTCCTCCAGCGCCGAGGGCAGCTTGATGAACGTCTGCCGGAACAGGTAGGTGAACAAGCAGCCACGCAGACCGAAGCCGAAGAAGGTGGGCAACAGAATAGCGGTGAAATCCAGCAGATTCTGCTGGTTGACCACGCCATAGCTGGAGAACATCCGGTACTGGGGTACGATGATGGTCGGTAGCGGCACCACGATAGCCAGCACCAGGATGCCAAACAACAGCTTCTTCAGAGGGAACTTGAACCGGGCGAAGCCGTAGGCGATGAAAGAGCAGGAAACAATGTGCCCCACAGTCGCTATCAGCGATACAAACAGGGAATTGCCGAAAGAACGAAAATAATTCAGGCTATCCCAAGCTACCACCCAGTTGGAGGGGGTCAAATTCTTCGGAAACCATTTGACCGTAATATCCGTCAGGTCATCATACGACTTAAAGGAAGTGGAGAACATATGTAAGAACGGATACAGAAACACGAAGCTAAGACCCACCAGTAGCACAAATACCACTATACTATAGGTATTAGAGAGCAGACGGCCACGGGGAATACGCAACAGAGATTTTTTCATCGACCGTCCCTCCTTATACCTGCTCGCTGACGTTGGCGATAAACCGTTTCATGAACAGGGTAATCACGCCAATCAGCGCCAGTGCAAACAGCAGATAGATCCAACCCATCGCCGCCGAATACTCAAACTGAGCATTGAAGGCGGTAAAATAGGCGTTGATGCACTCAATAACCGGGTTGGATTTGCTGGTGAAGGTATCCATAATGGTATAGATAATGTTCAGCAAAATCACCGGTGTGAGCATGGGGATGGTGATGAAGAACAGGCTCTGCCACTCGTTGGCACCGTCCACATCCGCCGCCTCATACAGTGCCTTGGGGATGCTCTGCAGACCGGACAGGGTGATGATGATCTGCACGCCGGATTTCCACAGGATCAGCGTGACTCGGTTAAGGAACTCCGCCGCCACGCCTGCAGCCTCCGAGCCGATGTAGGTCACCACCTTGGGGGGGAGCAGGAACTCGATGACCGATGCCATAGAGCCGCTGTCAATCCCCTGCTCCAGCAGCTGCTCCATGACGAAGCCGTTGCCCAGCACCACCGGGAAGAAGAAGATCACCCGGAAAATGCCCTTGCCCGGCAGGTCACGGTTGAGCAAAATAGCGATATAGATGGAGAAAATCGTAATCAGCGGCAGGTCGATGAGGGTATCCCGGATAACCTGCAATAGCTTAGACACAAAATAGGTATCTTCAAACAGCGCCCGCTGGAAATTGGCAAAGCCAACAAACTTGACGCTGAAGGTGCGGTAGGAATCAATCTCGCCAAAGCTGTAAATCAGCGACATGATGACAGGATAGACGAAAAAGACCAGCGCACCGATGATAAAAGGGGTCACGAAGATAAGCCCGGTAATACTTTTACGCCGGGTAAAAGAGGAAGACTTATTCCGCAGCATAGTGTCACCTTCTCACTGGGTTATTGTAGTACATAAGACAGGGCCTCTATGGTCACGCCGTCGACCACCGCCGGCTCCTTGCTGTAATTGAGGTACAGCTTCCGGCCGTTTTCGTACGTGACCACACGGGTGTCACCGTCCTTCACATAGCCGGTAATCGCCTGGCTCTTGATCTGCTCGTACGTCGGCAGGAAGTCGGTATAAATCTCAGCGATGGTAGCGCTCCAATCCTCGATACGAGAGTAGAAGAAGCCCTCGCTCATGGTATCCTTCAGTGTGCTGGGAGACTGATGCCCCAGGACGAAGGAGGGTACGTAGCCATATTCCAGCCAGTGCAAGGCGGCCTCCTCCACCGAGTTGGAGAAGTTACCAAAGGTGCGGCCGCTGTACGGTCTGTACCCATGCAGAACGATCTGCAGGAACGGCACATCCTCATCGTAAATGAACTCACCGGAGGAGCCGGCAGGGAGATTGTACAGGAACCCGGCGCTCTGCAAGGCGTAATAGTTCGCCCCATCCACCGCATTGCTGCCAAACTGCTGGCTGCTGAGAGCCAAGTACTCATTCACCTTTTCGGTGTATGCCTGACGGCGCAGTTCCCGGCCGGTGGCGATGCTGTCATACACCAACGAGCCAAACAGGTCAAAGCTATACCCGGCAATGCCGGTATCGGCCAGCTTCTGCACATTCTTTTTAAATGTGGTAAGGCCACGGCCGATGTCTAATAACAGCTTGGTCTGCAGGGTATCGGCCAGCACCTTTTTCTGCATATTGTAGGCCGCATCCCGGCGGATGGAATAGCCGGAGCCGGCAAAATCCGCCTCGGCGAAGTTGTCCTGCAGGTAAATCTGCGAGCCGTTTTCCGCCGCCAATGCCGTCAAGGCTTTCAGGCCATTTTTGCCGCCAGCCGAACCAGCCACCGGCAGGTGGGAGGGATAGTTGTTATAGCCGCCGGCCTGCCAACCCAGCAGGTTCAGCCGCACATTGTCAATGCCGTCATTGTGCAGGGTCTTGAGGAAATCGCCAGCCTGGTCAAAGGTGGTGACCGCCCGGCTGACATTCCATAAAAGCAGGGATTTCTGGGTGGTCATCAGCAGGTCCACCGACAGGTTGGGGGCGGCGGTTTTCTCGCTGTCGCCAAACAGCTCCTTCTGCATCAGCCGGGCCATGCCGATATAGGAGGCATCTTCTCCGGACAGAATGGAGTAGCTCACGGAGAAATCCGTCTTTACGGCTGTTTCATTGAACAGGAGCATCTCCGAGCCGGCCACCGCCGTTTCAAAGTAGCTGTACCGATAATTAAAGGTGGGATACACCCGGGCCAGGTCGTAGATATATCCGTGAGGAGCCAGGGTCAGCGAGGTATCTGCCGCACCGGCCTTCACCTGGGCGAACAGCGCATTCTCTCCCCGCTTGATGCCGTACACCGGCAGGGTCAGCGGCAGGATGTTGTGCTCCCGGTCATCCATGTAGTCATCCAGCTCATTCACCGCATCGCTGTAAATCAGCTTGGTGACGGCAGAACGAGCCATTTTCGGCTTATCCTTGAAGGTATACAGGGCGCCACTGCCGTCGGGATAGAAGATATACCCATCCTCTTTGGTGTTACAGGCACCGAAAAACGGCATCAGCGTCAATGTGGCCAGGCACTCCTCCCCCTCCGTCACAGAGGATTGGGGGATAGACACCGTCAAACCGCTGTCGTTCAGACGGAAGCTGATCGTAAAGGAAAGGGATTCCTTCTCCGCTTTTACATCAAAACCGCCGTCCACCGTCTGCAAGGTCAGCGTGACATTGCTGTCTGCAGAGGAGTAGCTCTGGGTGGTCCGGGTCTGCTTGTTGTACACTAGGAATGAAAACAGCTCCCGCATATTTTCCTCGGCTTCCGGCTTGGTTCCGGCATAGTCGCTGGTGACAGCGCTGGAGAAACGCACACCCTGGGTGTTTTCCAGCACCACCTCGGTGGTTACATCGTTATAATACAGTCGGGCCGTGCCGGAGGAAGCCATCAGCCGCAACTCGCCGGTATCCACCGGCTCTTCCAGGCTGGGGTCATCTTCTGTCAGACCGCCGCCCATGCCGCCCCAGTCAATGTTCGGTGCAGCAGACAGGGATAAGCTGGCCAGCAAGGCAATGCATACAACGCAGGCCAACATGTTTCGTATTTTCACAGCTACACACCTCCTTGACTAGACACTGATGATCTGCAACTCCTGCAGGAGCTCCCGTACAAACATAACGATCTGGAACACAAAGGCAAAGGCCAGTATCAGGACAATCCAGACCAACACAATGCCGATAACGCTGAGCAGCGCCACCAAAATCGTTTTACCGAAAGAATAGTTATTCATCTGCATCAGCGCCGCAAACAGTAGCACGATGGTCCAGGCGTTCATGATAAACACAATGCCGTTATACAAGCCGGACTCCTGCAGTGTCAGCACCTGGGAAAGCAGGATGTTCAGGGGGCTGAGCACCAGATAGGGGGTGAAGCAATACGCTGTGGAAATGAAATAACACTTAAAATCCGTCTCACCCTGCATAACACTGGTCACACCGTAGGCGCTGACCACATAGGTGAGCGGGGGGATGACCAGCACGGCAATCTGCAGCAGCAGGTCGGTGTCGGAGATATCCATCGGCTGCAACGGCCGGTGGGTCAGCAGAATGGTCAGATACCGCAGCACCACCATCAGCACAAATATCAAAATTGCGGGCAAAACACTCATATCCTTGTACTTGCGCTTTACCACAACAAAGGAATCCAACGGATGAAACAGGGTAATCAGGGCCAAATTAACCGGATGCAAGGTCTTCCCCTCCTTTCTGCAGATCTATTCGCCGAAATAAAACCGTTCCAGCGTCTTTTTCGCATGCTTGCGTAATTTCTTAAAGCCAAAGGACAGCGCCAGAATCAGCACAAGCGCCACCACTACGATAACGCCCATGTGGTTGCGCAGGAACAGGTGCCGTAACTCTCCGAAGGTCTCGCTGTACCCGGTCATATCGTCGCCGTTAAAGTAATTTTCCAGGCTCTGATCGTACTGCTCGTTTTTGTAGTAAATTTTACCGATACGCGTAGCCGCCAGAGGATAGTCGGGGTTGATTTTAACCACCTTCTGCCACTCGGCTAACGAAGCCTCGTAATCGCCGGAGAAATAATAGTGGTTTGCCTGCTCCACCGTGTTGAGAAACTCGGTGGGGGCGAACACCTGAATGTTATTCATGTTCCGGTCAAGTATGTACAGCCGACCATTGGCATCCCGGTCAATGGCGGAGGGACTCTGAAAATAGCCCCGCGTGGTCCCGATACCACCGAACACGGTAATGGAGTTGCCCTCCTTATCGTACTGATACACCTTGCCGCCACGCTGTTCCACCAGTGTCACCGTTCCGGCATCGTCCACGCAGATGTCGCTGAATACCGGGTACTGGGGGGCACCGTAGTCCTCGCTCTGTACGATCTCGCCGTAAAAACCGGCGGGGTAGATGTTCTCACCCAGATAGTTGAGGGTCTTGATCTGCCCATTATCCGCACCGGAGCAGGCAGTCATCTCGCCGCCGCTGTTGACGGTGAAGTTGGTGTAAGAAGGCGGGTTGTCCTTGGGCAGACGAGCCTTCTGCTCCTCGCTGGCAAAGATGTTGATGAGCAACCGCTTGAGGGAGAAGCCGAGACGCTCGGCACCTACAAAGCCCTTGAAGTTGCCCTCCAGGTCGATGGCCATAAAATCCTTGCCCACGATGGTGTAGATGTACCCGGTGGTGCCCACCGCCAACTTGACAGGGGTAAAGTCGTTCACATCGGACAGCAGGTCGCTTTCCGGCTTGCCGAGGATAGTTTTCACTTCCCCCTGCCCGTTCATCACCACGATGCGCTTGTTGCCGGAATCCGCCACGTACACATCGCCGTTTGCATCCACAAAAACACCGGTGGGCTGGTAAAAAGGATCTGCCTCGTTGGCATATTCCCGGATAAACTCGCCGGTCTTGCTCATGCGCACGATACGGTTGTTGCCGGTATCGGCCACATACACATCTCCACTGCTGTGGATGAACAGATCCTCCGGATTAGAAAGCTCCGCCACAGGGGCTCCGCTGATATAGTTGATGGTCTCCACCTGTTCGTAGGTTTTGGAGGTATAGGTCTTTTCGCCTTCCTCGTCGATGCAATAATTCAGGTCATTCTGCGAAAAGGCAGACACCGGAAGGCCGGCACAAAAAAGAAGCACAGCCAGCATCAGCACGATACACTTTTTCACATGAACACCTCCTGCTTATGCTTTGATACCCGAGTGAGCCATAGTCTGGATGACCTGCCGCTGCATGAAGGAGAACACCAGAATGGTGGGCAGGGTCATCAGGAATGTGGCCGCCGCCATCGCACCGGCCCGGGCAATGTTACCGCTTTCACCAATGCTCTGCAGAGCCAGCGGCAGGGTTTTAAGCTGCTCCTTGGTGATGAAAATCAGCGGGGAGAAATAGTCGTTCCAGTTGTTGACAAAGGAGAACACCGTCAGGGTGGCAACAGCCGGCCGCAGATACGGCATGACCAACCGGGTGAAAATCAAGGTTTCGCCGGCACCGTCGATGCGGGCCGCCTCCAGGTAGGCATCCGGCATCTGCTCGATAAACTGCTTGACCATGAAGAAGTTGAAAGCCACCGCAATCTTGGGGATAATCAGCGCCCAGTAGGTATCCACCAGCCCCAACGAGTTGACAATCATGAAGTTGGAAATCTGGGTCACGTGGCCGGAAAACATCAGCGCACTGACGATGATGAGGAAGATGAAATTGGAAAACGGCACTTTATGCTTAACCATGCCGTAGGCGCCCATACAGCAGACGATGACCGACAGGAACACCGTAATCACCGTTGTCAGCAGGGAGTTGAAGATATACCGCAGGAACGGCACATCCGAACTGCCCAGCGTGGTGACCAGGTCGCTGAAGTTGGTCATGGTAGGGCGGGAAACGAAAAAGGTCGGAGGAAAGCGTAGCAGCTCGTCCAACGGCTTAAAGGCGGTTAAAACCACATATATCAGCGGCAACGCTGTAAAGGCCAGCATCAGCAGCACCGCCAAATACAGCAATATCCGTGCCACCAGCTGTCGTTTGGTGAAGATTCTGTACTTCAACACGTTCCCTCCCGTAGGTAGTCTTCAGTCATAAGTTAATCATTCGAGGCAAAGACCTTCATGCAGATGCGTCCGAAGAAGAAGGTCAGCAAGAACAGCACGCACGCCACGGCGGAGGCATAGCCCATTTCGAACCGCACAAAGGCGTAGTCATACAGGTGTGCCACCAGAGTGTGCGCCGCATACCCCGGACTGGGCATGCCGGCAAAGGCCACGGCGATATCAAACACGCCAAAGGCACCGGAGATAGCGTTGATGGCACCAAACAGCAGCTGGGGCTTCATCTGGGGCAGGGTGATATACACCAGCTCCTGGAAGCGATTGCGGATACCGTCGATCTGTCCTGCCTCGCAGATGTCCGGCGAGACGTTCTGCAGACCGGCCAGGAACACCAGGAAGCCGGTACCCATGCTCATCCAGATGGAGATGAGGATGATGATCGGCATAATGGTGGTGGCGTCCTGGTTCCACAAAATCGGCTGGTTGATAAAGCCCATGTTGTACAGCAGGTTGTTAGCAAAGCCATAGCGGTCAGACGAGAATATGTACAGCCACACCACGCTCATCGCCACACTGCTGGTGATGGACGGGGCATAAAAGGCCAGCGCAAACACGCTCTTGAAGCGTAGCTGGTTGATGATCCAGGCCATGAAGAAGGAGGCCAGATAGCCAATGGGGCCGGAAAACAGCGCAAACACCAGGGTGTTCTTCAGCGCCGTGACGAAAATATCGTCATCAAACAGCAACAGCCGATAGTTGGACAGGCCGACAAACTTGCCGGGATTGAGCAGGTCATAGTCCGTAAAAGAGGTGCCGATAGCCGTGAAGATCGGCAACACCACAAAAATCACAAACAGCGTGAAGAAGGGGAGAAAAAACAGGGTACCGACTTTATACTTACTGACCAGTGCAGATACTTTCCGATTCACAGAAACCCTCCCCCTTTCTTACTCGATGCCGAACTGGGTCTGCCGACGCTTCAGTTCCTTGTTGATGTCTTTCACACACAGCTCCAGACTCTCACGAGGATCCATGTGATTGATGATACAGCGGTTCCAGGCGTTGGTGATATGCCGTCCGGTGAAATAACTACCCGGAACAATGGGCATCTCCTTGGCAAATTCCCAAGACCCGGAAATGATATCCAGATCATCCAGGTTCCACGGCAGAGACTGGAAGGCCTGCACGTTGGAGGTAGCCCAACGGGCCTGTGCACCCAGCTTGCCCTCGATCTCACGGCCGTATTCCGTCTGCACCTCGGTGCTCAGCCACCACTCGATGAACTGCCAGGCTTCTTCCTTCTTTTCACTGGTGGCCAGGATGATATCCGCCTCGCCCACATAGCCGGAGGTGCTCCGGTCAACGGTGCCGTCCGCTTTCTTCACGCCGGGCAGAGGCATAATGCCCCAACGGCCGGACAACTCCGGTGCCGCCGCCAGCAGCTGGACATAGGTGCCATAATCACCCAGGCCAATCGGAATCTCGCCGGTGCGGAAGCGGTTGAAGAAGTTAGCGTTGGTGGGTGCGCCGTACACCGTGTAGGTTTCGATATACTGCTCGAAGGCGATATACGCCTCTTTGGTGTCCAGGGCAGACCGCTTGCCGTCCTCGGTGTAATAGGTGCCGCCGTTGGACAGCAGGAACATATCAAACCAACCGGGGATGTACACCTGCATACCGTTCTCGTACACACGGGGCAGGGTCGTCCGGTACATGTCGTCCCAGGTATCCGGCAACAGCAGGTCGTATTCCTCTACCAGGTCCTTACGGTAGAACATACACCGGAAGAACATCGTCTCCGGCAGACCGTATACGCCACCGTCATAGCCGAAGGGCACCAGCACCTGCGGGAGCAGGTTGCCGGTCACCTCGTCAAAGCCGTCAAAGCCGGACAGGTCAGCCACCGCATTACGCAGAGCGTATTCCACCGGCACATTGGAGGCCACACCCAGGGCGGCGTCCGGTGCGTTGCCGGCGCTGATGGCCAGCAGCAGCGGGTTGACCGACCCGGTGGAGGAAAGCTGACCGGAGGGGATGACATTCATCCGCACAGCGATGCCGCTTTTCTCCGAGAAGCCGGAATCGCACAAGGTCTTGAGGATCTCCGCCCAGTCTTTGCCACGGCCCACCCACACATCGATGGTGGTGTTTGTCTGGCCGCCGGTGTTCCCCAGGGCGTTGTAGTCCTTGAAGAAGGAGTTGACAAAATTCCGCAGGGTGGCCCAGATCTTCTCGAGGAAGGTGGAGTGGGAATAGTCGATCTCCTGCGCCGGAGGGGCAATCTCGAAATAGTCAATAGCCAGCGGGCTCTCCTGCAACGAGGCCAGCCAATCGCCCAAAGAGGTGACGGCGGTGTTCAGGTCGGTCAGACGGCGGGGAATCCGCTCCACATTGCGGATCATCTCCCCTATCTGCTTTTCCACCGATTCCAGCTGGTTGCCCATCACGGTGGTCCGGCCGCCGGACACAACCGTCATCCGGTCGATACAAGCCCGCACACGCTCTTTTACAGCAGTCAGCTCCTTGTCGATACCCGGGATAGCCGTCTTGATGCTGTAATCGTAGTTGGGGTCGGGGGTTTGACCGGTGATCATCACCACACGCCGCACTATGGCGGACAGATCCAAAAGCGCCGTTTCCAGCTCCTTGTACACCTCTGCCAGCTCGCCCATCACCGGGTTCATGGTGATGGTGTGAAGCCCCGGCTCAAACCAGAACAGGAAATCGCCTGCCTTGTTGCCCAGCACCTCGCTGTACCATTCCCGGGAATAGGGGAAGCGATACGCCTGCAGTTCACTGAAGGGAATCTCTCCATCCACCAAGATCGTCCGGTAGACCGGCAGGTTGCCGCCCCAGGACTGCTTGATGCGCAGATTGACTTTATAGTAGCCGGCGGTCTTGACCTCAAACTGCCAGCAGGCACTCTGCCCACTGCTCCGCCAGGCATAGCCGCCGAACACGTTGAACTTGATGTTGGTCACACCGGGAGGCGAAACCGCCGGGTCACCATCGTTGGTGATGCCTGCCGCCGCCTCAGTACGCCACACGGCGTACTCCGGGTTTTCCGCCTCAAAGCGGATGTATTCGCCATTCGCCCCCTCTGCATAGGCGGCAGAATAGGTGGCGTAGTCCGGCAACTGCGCCGGCGCACACAGCGTGATGGAGGCGATAGCCGCCGGCTGATCCAGATATTCCAGCGTCAGCGTATGGGTGCCGGCCTCTATGTAAAACTCCAGCGGTGAGGAATACAGACCCAGGGAATCCGACACCGCCTGCTGGAACCACCCGGTGACCTCCTTTGGACGAGGCTTCAGCTCGTCCCCGATGGAATTGACCGTAGGCAGACCGCTATCTGTCCAGTGACGGTACAGCATGAAACTGGCCTCATTGAAGGGGAGTTTGCCATCCAGCAGCAGACGGCGCCGCAGATACAGTCCGGTGCCCTCCATAGGATAGTATCTCACCAGCACCGTGTATCGGCCGGTCATCGGTGCGTCAAAGGTCACCGTAACAGCGTCGTTATTCTCGTCGGACAGCACAGCATCTACTGTCTCCACGGTGGCCTTTTCGCCACCCTGAAAGCGGTCAGCCCCCAGGACGATATCCTGCCCGGTATAGGCCGGCGTCGCCCCCTGCTGCTCTACCGCCTGTGAATAGGAGGCATCCTCTGCCGCATATACCGGCTGTCCATCCACCGCAATGGTATGCAGTATCAACAAAGCAGCGGCAAGCAAGCCTGCCGACCACTGTTTTCCGGTCATTTTTCCCATCATGCCCTCACCTTTCACTGGTCGATTTTTCCTGTGTTGCGGAGACAGCTCCGCTATTCTGCTTATATTATAGACGAATTGCCCCTGTATGGAAATGCAGAATATTATCATCGAGGTGAGGATTATTATTCATTTTGTCTGGTGGCTTTGAAGCGACTCAAAAAGACACCATCCAAATTTATCCAGATGTTTTTTGGTAAAAATAGTTAAAAAGATATGTTTTTCTCTTTTTTTCATGGCAGTTCTATTGACATTCGCCTATTCTCATGCTATGCTGATGGCGTTGCGATTTTTTCTTGCACAGGGTAATAAATTACAATTTTCGGGGGTGATTTTTTGTCCTTACCCACTGACCGGTCAAAATCCGATGTCAAACACGAGTTAGTGCTATACGCCAGGAACATTGACGAGGAAGCCCCCTTCTCCATCGAGCTGGCCGGCGAGACCCTGCCCTACAACCGCTATTTCATCCCCCGGCGGCCGGGAGCGCCCTGGGTCTTTGAGTGTGTCGTCAGCGGTAAGGGATATATCGAGGCCGACGGCGTCAAGCACCCTGTCACGGCCGGTGACTTTTACATGGTCAGCGACTATTCCTATCTGGAATATTATTCGGACTACAACGACCCCTATCAAAAAGTGTACGTCAACTGCCGGGGAAGTCTCTGCCGCCGTCTGTGTCAGGCATTTGACATCGACCGTCCCTTTTTCATTCACCACTTCCCCAAAGCGGAGAAGCACATCCGCTCCATGCACCGCATCCTGTGCAATCCCTATATTCCTCTGGCCACCAAGGATGCCAACTGCGGCTATGTTGTCCACCGGATGCTGTCCGAGTTGCACGCCGACATCCAGTCAGAAACCCAGGAACAGCGCCACGAACTGGCCTATGACATCCGTTCTTACCTGGATCAGAAAATCTATGAAAAGGTCACCCTGGACGAGCTGGCGGATATCTTTTTCATTAGCAAAACACGGCTCATCTCCCTATTCCGTAACTGCTTCGGTGTCTCCCCTTACCAGTATCTTATCTCCCAGCGCATTACCATGGCCTGCACCCTGCTGAAAAACTCCAATCTATCGGTGAAGGAAATCTCCGAGATGCTGCAATTCGCCGATTCTCACTATTTTTCTTCCTTCTTCAAGAGCCGCATTGGTTGTTCGCCTTCGGAATACCGGCGGAATATCTGAACCAATAACTATCCCCCGGCAGGTCTGGTTGACCTACCGGGGGATGCCTTTTTTGTCCGAAACAGAAACAAATTTTACAGAGAGCCAGTGCCGGCCAAACGGCCGAAATCAAAGCCGCAGTGCTTAAGTACCTCACAGGCCATCAGCGTTGCCCCCACCTGGTTGGGATGGATCCGGTCCCAGGCAATGTAGCAGTTGTGGCGAATCTGGCAGTATTCATCGTACATTTTCTGGAAATCCACAAAGATGCAGCCGTGCTTCTCAGCGATCTGCCGACTCACCTCAACGTACTCGTCCATCCGCTTCCGCATAGGATCTTCCCGGTTGGGCTCCATCATGTAGGGGGACAGGATGAGGATCCCCTTGACGGTATCCTTTACCCGGCGGATCATCTCCTCTACGTTTGCCCGGTACTGCTCGGGAGATACGTGCAGCTCTTGCATGGCAGGGGAGTCAAACTGACGCCACACCTCGTTGATGCCAATGCAGATAGCAACCCAATCCGGCTTCAGATCGACCACGTGATGGTCATAGCGATCCAGCAACTGAACCGTGGTATCGCCGGAAACACCGCAGTTGGTAATCCGCAAAATCACCTCCGGATAAAAGGCGGACAGCAGATTCTCAATCACACGTACAAAGCCAAAACCCACGTTATCTCTCAAGCCCTCGCCCACGGGCTGGTTACTGCCCATGGAGGTCACCGAGTCACCGGCGAACACGATTCTGTCATAGTTTTCAAAAATCATTCTTACACACCTCTCTACACACCTCTGCATTATTTTCTCCCTGGTGGATATTGCCACCAGGATAGCCCCTTAATTAGTCCAGCCGCATATACACCGACAGGATGCGCCGGGCACAAGCCTCCAGGTCTGCCCGCTTCAGCTCGCCGGTCTTCAGCGCCGCCATCAGATCCTCCGGGTAGCCGATATGCATCTTCATATCGTTGCCGGCCTTCACCTCGTACACCGGGTTGTTTTTCTGTCCCCAGTCGGTGGTGACCATGCCCTTGAAGCCCCACTCACCACGCAGGATGCCGTTGATAAGCTCCCAGTTCTCGCTGGCCTGGATGCCGTTGATGATGTTGTAGGAGGTCATAATCGTCCAGGGGTCGGCCTCCTTAACACAGATCTCAAAGCCCTTCAGATAGATTTCTCGCAGTGCGCGCTCCGACACCCGGGAATCGCTCTTAGTGCGGTTGACCTCCTTGCCGTTGCAGGCAAAGTGCTTGACAGAGCAGGCGATGTTGTTGGACTGGATGCCCCGCACCTTGGCCGCCGCCATCTTACCGGACAGGAAGGGATCCTCGGAGAAATACTCGAAGTTCCGGCCGCAGAGAGGGGTGCGGTGAATATTCATTGCCGGGGTGAGCCACACCGCCAGGTTATTCTCCTTCACCTCCAGACCGCCTGCCTGTCCGATTTCCTCCAACAGGTCGGTGTTCCAGGTGCAGGCTAGCAGCGCCGCACAGGGGAAAGAGGTGGTGCGTACGCCACAGATCCAGTCCTGCAGACGCAGACCGGCCGGGCCGTCCGCAGTCGGCATCGGGGGCACGCCCAAACGCTTGAGCCCGGAGAAGCACTGGGTGTTGCTCACGCCCACATCCTCCGAGGCGCCCATAAACTCGCACAATTCCTCATCGGTAAACTGGGCAATGAACTCGTCCAGCGTACAGGCCTCGCCCACCCGGGAGAAGGGAATTTCCTCTGCCGGTGCCTTGGCCGTGATGGGAGCGTTCTCCGCAAAGAAATGCTTGGCTTCGCCCATTGTAAGCGCTTCCAAACTGCCGTCCGCCAGCATACGCTCCTTCAGTGCCACCGGAGCGCACAGGCTGGTGAGCTGCTCTGTCACGGTATCCTCCGCTACGGTGTAGACGAAATCCGTCTGCACGGTATCCCGCACCGAGGTGCCCACATGGAAGGCATAGTCACCCTTCTCCAGCACATAGGCGCTCTTAGCGATTTTGCCCAGATCGTCAAAGGAGGCCATGTCAGCCACCCGGAAGGTCATGGCCAGCGCCTGGCTCTCGCCGGGCTGTAACAGCTTGGTCTTGGCAAAGGCGCACAGCTCTCTCGCCGGCTTGCCCAGCAAGCCCTGGGGAGCAGAATAATACACCTGCACCACTTCTTTACCGGCCACATCGCCGGTGTTGGTGACATTCGCCGTTACCGTCACCGTACCCTCTGCCTCATAGGCGGCGATGCCCCACAGACGGAAGGTGGTGTAGGACAAGCCAAAACCAAAGGGATAGTTCACCCGGTCTCTAGCGGTGGGAACCGTTTCAAAATAGCGGTAGCCCACATAGATATCCTCGGTATAGTCCACATACACAGTGGAATCATTGAAATGCTCGGCATAGGGATAATCCGCAAACGCCTTGGCGAAGGTATCCACCAGCTTGCCGGAGGGGTTCACATCGCCGCACAGGATGTCGGCAATCGCCGAGCCGCCCTCCATACCGGCCTGCCAGGCCAGCAGAACAGCCCCGACGGTGTCGTCGTGAATAAACCACTCGGAATCCACCATGCCGCCCACGTCCAGCACCACAATGCAGTGGGGGAATGCGGCTTTCACCTGCTCGGCCAGCGCCATTTCTTTATCCGACAGGTAGAAATCGCCCTTGACACCGGCACGGTCATAGCCCTCGCTGGAAAACCGGCCGAAGGTGATGATGGCCGTATCCGCAAAGGCTCTGGCCTCGGCCAGCAGCGCCTCCGGCACCACCGCCTCCTGCACCTGCACCTCACGCATGAAATCGCCACGGGCCAGCTCCTGCTCGCCCTTATCCTCCATGGCCCAGATGGCCTTCAGGCGGTCGCTTTCGTAATCCGCCTTCTGCCGGATGAGCTCGGCATCCACGTGCTTCTGATAGAAAGCACGCAAAGGCTGGAACACCGACACCTTGCCTTCTTTTTCCTTTTCCGCAAAGCCGTCGTACACATTGCGGGTATAGTCGCTGTAGACCTCACCACTACCGCCGCCGCCCTTGACATAGTTCACCGAGGCCTGGCCAAACAGCGCCACCTTGGTGCCCCGCTGCAGCGGAAGCGTGCCACCCTCATTCTTGAGCAGTACCATGCCCTCACCGGCGGCTCTTCTGGACAGAGCAATGTGCTTCGCCGAGCCGGTAGCCCGCCGGCCGTCCTCGCCCAGCGGTAAGCAGGGCTGGTATTTGATTCTTGCGTACTTTTCCACAGATACAACCTCCTTGCATGTTTTGGTTCCTACTTGCATTTTAAGAAATTTTATGCTACAATACAAGTAAATTTACGCTGTTTTATAGACATATTGTGCACTTTTGGAGGTGCCTATGCACGACGCCTTTCGTGAAATAAAGAAAACTATCCAGCTCAGTCCCACCGGCAACCCCAACTTCCCCCCACACCTGCACGAAGCGGTGGAGGTTATCTATCTCAAGAGGGGAACAGGCACCGCTTACTGTGATGGGGTGGCGTACACCTTACATGCAGGGGATTTTTTCCTGGTTTTCCCTAACCAGATCCACTATTACTGCGATTTCGGCCCGGAAAGCGACGGTATGCTGTTCACCGCCAACCCGGCCTTCTTCCCCCTGTACACAACCACCCTTACCGAAAAAACATCTCTCACCGCCTGCTACACCACCGGCCGAGAAGACGAAACCCTCCTGCAACTGTACAGGTTAGTCTTTGAAGAACACGCCAGAGGTGCCTCCAACGAGGTGATTCTCTCCCTGCTGTCCACCGTCCTGGGGATGCTACTGGAGCGCTGTACCCTGACAGCCGTCAACAATAACCAAAGCTGTGCCCTGCGCATCATCCAGTATTGCAAGAAGCATTACACCGAGGAACTGACCGTTGACAGAGTCTCCCAGGAACTGCACATCAGCCGCAGTCACATCTCCCACACCTTCAGTAATCGGCTGAAGATCAGCTTCCCCGACTACGTCAATTCTCTGCGGCTGGCAAACGCCGTCCAGCTACTGGGACAAAACCGCTACTCCATCACCGAGGTGGCACAGCGGTCCGGCTTTCAGACCATCCGCACCTTCAACCGGGCCTTTCTCAAGCAGTTCGGGGTCTCCCCCCGACAATACCTTCAACAGGTATTACCATCGCACTAAGAAAAGACTGCCGCCGGAGCAAACCTCCGACGGCAGTTCTTTATTTTATCTCGATTTCCGTATCCAACGCAAAGCTGTACAACAGCATCTGCTTCACCGGTAGCCCCAGCAGAGGCTCCAGCGCCTGTTTATAGAAAAGTAGCTGTGACCGATAGCGGTCAGCCAGTTCCTCCCCGGTCTTGACCCGGTCGGTTTTGTAGTCCACCAGCACCAGGGCGTCGCCCTCCCGGAACACGCAGTCAGCGATGCCCTGCACCACCACCGGCTCTCTGGCCATTTTCGGCGGCAGAGGGGTCAGTGTCCCGGCCTCCACCGATACGGTAAAGGGGTATTCACGCCACACCTGCCCGGCGGCTTTCATCCGGGCATACAGGCCTCCGGAGAGGAAGCGGTGGAGCTTGTCCAGCGGCAGTACCTCCCCTTGGCCGGGGGTAAGGAACTGCGCTTCTACCAGCCGGCTGACCTCCCCCGGCAAATCGGACTCCGCCCGGGCAAGGTCGCCAAACTGCATAAAGGTGTGGAGGGCTGTTCCCTTCTGGGCGGCGGTCATCCCCTCACGCTGGAGAAAAGCCGGGCGTGCATCCGCTATATGCGTCCGGCTCATCGCCTCATGGGATAGCTGGGAGGCGGCCAACTTGGCCGGCACCCCCAAAAGCGGCTCGTAAGGATAGACGTAGGCCAGTCTCTCACGCAGGGCGGCGGTCAGTGCCTCATCCGGCGTAGGGCTTGCCGTTGCGGCAACCGCATCTGCCTGTTCTGCAGTGGGGGTGCACAGCTCCACCTGCCATCCGGTCTCTGCCGGCAGACTATCCAGCCCTGCCGGGCGGTAGGGAATAAAATCCGTGTGCCGCAGTGCCGCTGTCAGCAACACATCCCCCGGAGAAGAAGCACGGAGCACCGTATCCGGCAACAGACACGTACCGGCAGGCACCTCCAGCGCCAGCTTTTCCAGCTTTTTCGGCATATCCTTGGCGGAATACACCATGAAGAGCCGTTCTCTTGCCCGGGTGAGAGCCACGTACCATACACGCAGTTCCTCTGCCGCCTCATCCAGACGCCGGGCACTCTGCACCCCCACAAAGGGGAGCGTCGTATGCTTTTCGTTCTCCTCCTCATCCACCAGGCGCAGGCCGATGCCGGCGCCGGTGTGGAACAGCAGTTTCTGCCGGGCGTCATCGTTGTTACCGCGGCCACTGAGCCGGGCAAGGAACACCACCGGGAATTCCAGTCCCTTGGAGCCGTGCACCGTCATCAGACGCACACCGTCCTGCTGCTGGGTACTGCCGGCCGGCAGGTCTTTGCCCTGCTCCTCCAGCCGGTCGATGTAGCCGACAAAGGCGGACAGACCCCGGAATCCCCCTTGCTCGAAGCTACGGGCCGTCCGGTCAAGCTGACGCAAATTAGCCACCCGCTGACGGCCGCCGGGACGGGCGGCGTACACCGCCTCAAGCCCGGTCTCCCGATAAATCTGCTCCAACAATCGGTCAGCCGGGAGCGCCACCGCCAGCGCCCGGTACCGCCGCAGGTCGGCCAGCACATCCCCGCACCGGGCACACATACCCGGCTCCTTCCCCTCGTCGGGGTGGCTGTACCCCTCCAGCAGAGTATACAACGGGGTATGCCGCCCTCCGGACAGCCGGAGCTTGGCCAGCTCGTCCGGCGTAAAGCCATACAGGGGGGACAGCAATACCGCCGTCAGTTCCACCTCGCGCAGGGGGTTATCCACCACCCGCAACAGCGACAACGCCAGCCGGATCTCCGGGGTGGCCAGCAAGGACCCTCCTGCCTCAGCGGCGGTAGGGATCCCCAGGCGGTTAAGCGCAGTGGAGAACCGGGTGATAGCCTTGCGGGTACGCAGAAGAATACACACATCGTGCCACTGCAGAGGGCGGGAGGTCTCCCCCTCCTGCACCCGCTCCGTGGCCAACAAGTTCCGGATTTTACGGGCAATCAGATGAATTTCCGCCGTCTCCGGGTCGGTCTCCTCGGTATGCAACAGCAGCCATGTTGTGCGATGGTCGGCGGTGTCCGGCTGAGGATAGGGAGCCGTGTACACCAGCTCCTCGCTGCCCTCGTAGGCCACATCGCCCAGAGAACGCTGCATCAGCTGACGGAACAGGAAATTCACCGTATCCGTCACCTCGTGGCGACTGCGGAAATTGTTTTCCAGTGTAATCGCCGCCGGATAGTCCGGCTTCGCCTGGTCGTAAGCGGAAAAGGCATCACGCTTCCCGGTGAAAATTTCCGGCATAGCCTGCCGGAAGCCGTAGATGCTTTGCTTCACATCCCCCACCATAAACAGGTTCTGCTCCTGCCGGGACAGCGCCCTGAACAAGGCATCCTGGGCGGCATTGGTATCCTGATACTCGTCCACCATGATCTCCGCAAACCGCCCGGACAGCTCTGCGGCCACCGCTGTGGGGTGGGCACCGTCCTCCTCCAGCAGAAGGCGGAGGGTTTCGTGCTCCAGGTCATTATAGTCCAACAATTTCTGCTCCAGCTTGAGGGCGGTATACTGCCGACTATACTGATTCACCAGCCGGCCAAGTGCCTCCACCAGAGGTGCCATAGCGGCTAAGTCAGCCCGACATTCCGCCTCGGTACCGCAAAAAAACGCCGCCGCTTTTGCCAGCTTATCCTTTATCCGG
Source organism: Clostridia bacterium (assembly GCA_017471765.1). Classification (GTDB taxonomy): domain Bacteria; phylum Bacillota; class Clostridia; order Oscillospirales; family Acutalibacteraceae; genus UBA5905. Next base: position 58,071 of record JAFURT010000034.1, on the reverse strand, counting down.
GTACGCAGATCCTTAATCAGATCTTTCGTCTCCGCCACGACGGCATCCTTGGTGCGCACCGCCGGCAGACGGTCAAAAGTAAAGCCGGTTACCAGCTGATACAGCTCATCGTAGGAGACAGTAAAAACTGCCTCTTTCACCTTTTGTAAGCGCTTACATTCTGCCGGTAGCACATCCAGGTACGGCTCCAGCCCATCGGTATGAGCATACGCCTCTGCCCGGGCCGACAACAGGCAGGCGGCCTCCAACAGCATGGCGAGTTCCCGCAGCACCCATTGCATCCACTGCGTCTTTTCCAGTGGCTGTACCCGGGTATACACATCCATCTGCTCCTTCAGCCACTTCTCCGGAAAAGGCTGTGCCTGCATAAACTGGTAGGCTTGCAGGACAGCCGCACGCAAGCCGCTGTCATTTTTGTGCGAATTAAGCTGGTTAGCCAGAGCCAGAAAAGCCGGCTCTTTTTGTCGGTAGGCTTCCTCCAGCACGGTATCCAGTGCCTCTGCCGCCAACAGCTGTGCCTGGGTATCCTCCGCCACCTTAAAGCCTACCGGGAGCCCCGCTTGCCCGGCATACTGCTGTAACAGCCGGGTGCAGAAGCCATGCACGGTGGAAATATATGCCTGCGGCAGTAAAAGCTGTTGCCGCTGGTAAAGGGCATTGTCCGGCTCAGCCGCCATCTTCTCTGCCAGCGCCGCACCCAGCCGTTGCCGCATCTCTGCCGCCGCCGCCCGGGTGAAGGTGACAATCAGCAGCCGGTCGATATCCACCGGACTGTCCGGGTCGGTGATGCGGCGAATAATGCGTTCCACCAGCACAGCTGTCTTTCCGGAGCCGGCGGCGGCAGATACCAGCACCGTGCCGCCGGTAGCGGTGATGCTCTGCTTCTGCTTGTCTGTCCAGTTCCGCTTACTCATTCTGCACCGCCTCCTCTGCCTCCAGCTCCTCTAAAACAGCTTTCATACTCCGTTTGGCCAGTTCTCTGGCAGGGCTGTCCTCATCCCGGCCGCACACAGCCTTGTAGTCGCAATAGGTGCAGGCGGTCACGTCTCCACGCTGTAAGGGGGAAGCCTCAATATCCCCCGCCATCAGCCGGTCAGCCATGCCGGTGAGCAGTTGCTCCACCACCCCACGAAGCAGGGTGAACTGCTGTAGAGTGACCGCACTGCCCTTGACCGCCCCGTCCTTGTCTATTTTGGCCGGGACGAAATTCTCGCCCCCATCCTTTTCCATAGCCAGCACCACACTGGGGTCATCCAGCACCAGGCCGTTCATCCGCATGCTCCGCAGGCGGCGGGCGGTATCCTCCCCCCGCTGTACCGTCAGGTCGGACAGGGGATGGTACAGGACACCGGCCGGACGCATATCCTCCGCCGCATAGCGGCCGCTGTTGGCGCACAGGATGAACAGATAAATGAGCATCTGCATCCCCAGACCGGCAGTCAGCTCACTCAGATCGAAATTCTTGGTGCCGGTCTTGTAGTCCACCACCCGGACAAAGGCGGTGCCGTCAAACCGGACGAACAAATCCACCCGGTCTACCTTGCCCCGCACCTGCACCGTGCCCTCCGTGAAGGGAAGCCGCAGTGACAGCACACTGTCCGCTGTCTGCTCTCCCTCCGGGGCAATAGCCAGCTCAAAATCCACCGGTGTAAAGGCGCTCTGCCGCAGTTCCATCAAGATGTGCCACAGCATATTGCAGGCCGAGCGCTCTGCCAGAGAAACCTGGTACAGGAAGCGGCCGTTTTTCTCCTCGGTGCCTCCCATTTCCTTCTGCAGATAGGCCATAACCACCCGGTGAACATCCTCTCGCAGGGTGCTCATCAGTTCCCGGTCAGCGGTGGGGGTGACAGGCTGTCCGGCTTCATCCGCTGCCTTGAGCCTGTCCACCAGGCCATCAGCGGCGGTATACACCGGCAGGAGTGTCTCCATCACGGCGTGCACCAGCGTGCCGAAAACCGCCCCGTCCATCTGGGCAGTTTTCCGGGGCTGTACACGCAGACCGTAACGACAGAAATAAGAGAAGGGGCAGTTATAATAGCTCTCTGTCTGGCTGGCTGACAGGCACAGCTCCGTGCCAAACAATTGCCGGGCAACCGGACGCTGTTCCAGCCGGAACGGCGTATCTGCCGCCGCCCGTTCTATCGCCTCCAAACGGCGTCCGTAAGCCGGCTCATCCGCCACCACCTGTTGTAAAGAGGCTGTGATGGCCGAGGGGGCGGCATAGCCCTCCGCCAACCGCTGGAAGCACTCCTGGTAGGATTCCAGGTCGGTACCATCCTCCCGCATCGCCGGCTCCAGCCCGCAGTGGGGCAGAATCTGCCGCACCGCCGCCACCAGCGGCGAGGGGGTGCTATCCCCAGCCGTGTGGTACATTACCGTCAGCCGTTCGCTGGGTGCAGATACCGCTGTATAGACATAATAGCGTTCCTCCACGCACTGCCGTAGCAGGTCTGCCGACAAGGTCAGCCCCTGCCGCTGCATGGTCTGCCGTTCCTCCTCCGACAAAAGGCCACTGCCGGTAGGATAGGCGGGGAATACCCCTTCGTTGGCACCCAGGATAAACACCGCCCGGGGCTGATTATACCGAATGCGATCGGCAGAGCCCACCGTCACCGCATCCAGCCCCTGAGGAATGTGGCCGATATCCACCATCTGGCAAAGCATGGTGAACAGCTCTTCCAGCCGGGTGGCTGGCATGCGCTGGTCTCCCAGCGCCAGCACAAACCGATCCAGCACCCCGATGATCTCGTCCCACAGCCGGGCGGCATGGGCCGCCAGCACCGGCTGAGCCAGTTCCTCGAGGCAGGCTGTCTGCCGGGCGATACGCTCCGGCAGTTCCTTATCACTTGTCAGGTAGGTATACACCGCCAGCGCAAACTGCCGGCCGGTCACCTCCCCACGCAGAGCCTGTCGCAGCTCTTTGAGGGGCTTCATCACGGCGGCCCGGCGGCTGTTAAGGGTAGCCAGTTGCTCCCGGCCGGCCGCCGTCAACGGCGCACCCAGACCTGCCGGGTTTTCCGTCCATTCCTTATCCCAGGCGGAGCCTTCAATCCGCCACATATACACGTAGTTTTCCAGCTCTGCCGTCTCCACCGGCGTCAGCGGTGTCAAGTCGGTTTTCAACAGCCGCAGTATCTGCTCGGTGCGCCAACCGCCCACCGCCAGCCGCAAAGCCGCCCGAAGATAGACGGCCAAAGGCTCGCACAGCAGATCTGTACGGCTGTCCATATAACAAGGAATGCCCTCCTGCTCCAGTGCCGCATCCAACAGCCCCCGGTAAGCAGTCAGGTCACGCACCACCACCGTAATTTCCCGGCAACGGTACCCTTCCTGCCGCAGTAAATAGCGGATGCGGCGCACCACGGCGGCACATTCCTCATACACATCGTCACAGGGCACCAACACCACCTCCGGTGCCGGTTGCTCACACACCGCCGGAGCCGGCAGATACAAGCCGGCCTCCAACGCCCGCAAGCCCTCTGTGGCGGCTCGCCGGTTTTCCTCCAGCAAGGTCAGTTCCCACCTCTTGCCGTGGCTATCCGCCAGCCGCCACAGCTGCTCCACCGTGTCGGTCACAGGGGAAAACAGCGTGTATTCCCGGCGACAGGTAGCCCGGTCAACCCCGGGAAAACGAGCGCCCGGTGTATCGGCACACAGCGCCACCGTCAGCCCGGCTACCTGGGGAATCATCCGCCCCAGCACCGCCAGCTCCTGCACTGTAAATCCCTTGAAGCCGTCCACCAGCACCACCGCACCGTTAAGCAGTTGGCTATCCGGCAGGCGTTGTACCAACCGGGTGAGCACATCCAGCTCGTCCAGTCCGCTGGCAGAGGCCAGCCCCTCGTACACAGTGAATACCCGGTATAGCTCCGCCAGCTTGTCTGCCAGGGGACTGCCTTCCTCCCCGGCCAGCGCCTCCGCAACCCGGTCGAGTTCCTCTGTAGGCACAGCACACTGCTTAATTTCCTCCCACAAGGTCAGCAACTGCTCCACATAGGCCGGGTCTGCCGCCAAACGAGGACGCAACCGCTGTATGGGCTGTTCCAAATCCTGTCCCACAGCCGCCGCCTGCTCCAGCGCCCGGCTCATCAGCAGAGCCCGGACGCCCTCGTCCAGGCGCTCCCCCGCCAGACCGCCTACCTCACGGAACACACGCTCCGCCAGCCGGGTAAAGCTGAGCAGTTGCACCCGAGCCGCCAGCTGTGCGCCAAAGCGAGTCAGCAACAGCCGTTCTGTTTCGAAGGAGTGTTGCTCCGGCACCAGCCAGAACACCCGCTCCTGCCCATTACGAAGCAGTGTCTCAATATGCTCCAACAGCCAGGCTGTCTTGCCACTGCCGGAACGACCTATCAACAAGCGTAGCATGGCCACGCCTCCTTTTCCCTGCATTTTCTCCAGTATATCACACTCACTGGGACAAATAAAGGACAATGCAAAAAAGCCCCCGAAGCGGCGGCTTTTTAATAGTCTCCTGTTTTCAGCTGTTTACGGATATGGGCAAAGGCCGCATCCTCCCCCTGCTCCGCCAACAGCGTCAGCCACCCCTCCAGCAAGGCGGAGGTTTCCGGGTGGATACTACGTCTGGCTTTTCCGCGCAGAAAATAGGTCAAGGCGCTTTCGTCGGTATACGCCGCCCCTTGGTAAACCTTGCTGGCCGCCACCCGGTCGCAGAACATCTCCGCCACATAGCGCAGGGGCATTTTTACCGGCCCTACCTGCTTGGTCGCCGGATTGTAGTCCGTCCAGTACTCAAAGTGGTGCCGGTTGCGCCCCTTGTGGTGCAACCAGGCAGTGGAATATCCCTGCCGGAGACGCTCCTCCTCGTTAGGGCTACGTGTCCCCTGATAAAACCGGGCACCCACCCAAAACTCTGCCGGGCTGTACTTGGACAGGTCGTGGAACAGCCCCTGCCAGCCGATCCCTACCCGGAAGCAGTGGGCAATAACCCGATGCCGATGCCGGGTAATGGTGATGAAATGCCGTATAGGATGCATCCGTCTTTCTCCTTTTCTACCAGTTGCAAAATCATCCCTGTTGTGGTACAATGTCTGCGTTAATGCCTGTCAGCGACCAGAGGTACCTCCTCGGCCGAGGAAGTATCCGTCCCCTTGGGCAGATAGCCGGAATCCACCATCTCTGCCATAGACAGGCAATCGTTCTCCGCAAAGACAATGTGGTCTACCAATGTGATATCCAACGCATGCAAAATACCTTGGAAATACCTGGTGGTTTCCACATCCTTTGCCGAGGGGAAGGCAAACCCGTTGGGGTGGTTGTGGGCCAGCACCACCTCGGTGGCATTATCCCGCAGTGCCTGTTGTACAGCCAACCGGGGATTGAACTGGGCCGAATTAACGCTTCCCTGGAATATCCGGGTGCAGTTGAGCACCTTGTGCTTGTTGTCCATGGAGAGCAGTACCACAGATTCTTCCCGCTGTCCCAAAAACCAGGGCTTCAGATACTGCATATGTTCCTGTGTACTGGATAATTGGGTGACCCGGCCGGCCAGCTCTGCTTGGTATCGGCGGCCAATATCCCGGACTAGGCTGATGAGAAGAGCGATGTGCGGCGTGATGCCCGGTTGCTTGACCAGGTCCTCATAGTCCGCCTCCAGTACCTGCGCCAAGCCGCCAAAGCCATCGGACAACCGATGCGCCAGGCCGTTAGTATCCCGATACGGCAAAGCGTAGAACAAAAGTAGCTCCAACACCTCATGGTTACTGAAGCCATCCAGCCCATTTGCCAGATACCGTTCCTTCATTCGCTGTCGGTGACCGTTGTGGTTGACAGCTGTTTCATCCTTCTCAACCGGCATGACGCACGCCCCTTTCTCCTGTTCACCCCATTTTACCACATCACACGCTGTTTGTAAAGACTTGCACCGGGAGGCTTACTATGAAAATCACTGTCACTGTCACCGCCAACGATGCTGGCCAACGGCTGGACAAATTCCTGACCAAAACCTATCGGCGGCTCCCCCAATCCCTGCTGTACAAGGCTATCCGCAAAAAGGATATCCGCCTTAACGGTAAACGGTGCGACATCGCCGACCGACTGAAGGAGGGGGACGTGCTGTCCCTGTTCCTGCCGGAGGATGTGCTGGAAACGGCGCCGCCCACCTATGAATTTATGCACGCCTCCCGACAACTGGCCATCGTGTACGAAGACGAACACGTGCTGCTGCTGAACAAGCCGGTGGGTCTGCTGGTGCACCCGGATGACCGGGAGTTTACCGACACCCTCATCTTCCGGGTACAGCGCTACCTGTACGAAAAAGGAGAATATGACCCGGCGGCAGAGAACAGCTTTGCCCCGGCACTGGTCAACCGCATCGACCGCAACACCGCCGGCATCGTCATTGCCGCCAAAACCGCCGTGGCCCTGCGGATCCTCAACGACAAGCTGAAAAACCGAGAGATACAGAAATACTACCTCTGCCTTGTCCACGGGCAGATGCCCCGGCAGGAGGATACACTGGAAGGGTATCTGGAAAAGAACGAGGCTCAGAACCGGGTGTATGTATCCACCCAGCCGAAGCCGGGGGCACGCACCATCCGCACCCGTTATCGGGTGCTGGAGCACCGGGACGGCCTCTCTCTGCTGGAAATCCACCTACTCACCGGTCGCACCCACCAGATCCGGGCACACATGGCCAGCATCGGCCATCCTCTGCTGGGGGACGGAAAATACGGCACCAATCAGCAAAACAAGGGTACCGGCTTTAACAAACAAGCCCTTTGCTCCTACCGGTTGCAGTTTGATTTTGCCACACCGGCCGGGGAACTGGACTACCTGAACGGCAAGGCTTTTTCTCTGGAACAGGTGTGGTTTGCCGATGCCTTCCGACGAGGCGAATTGGTGTCCGCCGGCAGTTCGGGGTAAACACCCCACTTTCCCTTTTTGCTTGTGCAGTTTTTTATGGAAAAGGTTGACAAACCTGTTTTATTATATTATACTTAACATGTATGTAAGCGTGTAAGTGTGCTTACGCGATCAAAACATGGCTAAGGAGGACTATTCACCATGAGCAAAAAACTGTTAGCTATCGTTCTGTCCCTGGCTCTGCTGGTCAGCGCTTGTGCCATCGGCATGATGCCTGTCAGTGCGGCAGCCACCACCATTACAGCCGGCAACCAGGCTATGCCCTTTACCGGCGGCTTCTCCGGCTGGGTCATCATCCCCATCGAGAATATTGTCGAGCAGTGGGATCATTACGATGCCACCTCCTTTGATGAGTTGACTGCCTGGAACAGTCTGAGCATCATGAATGGTAACAACTACGGCTACAATGTGTATATCGACCAGATTGCCGTGGTCGATGACATCGACGCCTTCGCTTCCACCGTGGAGACGACCCTCCCTGTGGACGGCCAGGATTATCGCGTGCTGTGTGATTTCGACGACATTGACTACACCATCAACGACAGTGATCTTTGTTCGGTGGTCGGTGGTGTATCCCCCTACGGCAAGGCCGTCCAGTGGGCACGTGGCACCAGCGGCGGTCCTTCCAAGCTGAGCGTTGGCTTCGCCCCCGTTGATTGGACGCAGTATCCCGACGCCAAGGCGGTTGCTTTCTGGTATTCCTACGATTTTACCACCGGCACCACCCACAACATGACCTTCGGTTTCGGCCTTTCTAACGAAAACACCGGCATGTGGCGTGTAAACAACGGCTCTACCTGCTATAAGGTGGCCGTGGACAAAGATGCCGTTACCCCCGATTTCGTTCCCTCTGCCGACCTGACGGCTGTCAGCAACAGCGCAGCTTCTCGTGGCGGTATTGTCCTGAACGAGGACTACAACGGCTGGGTCATCATCCCGCTGGACCAGATGGCTCGTTGGTGGGGCACCGACACCAATCCTTCCTTGAAGGATTTTGCCTCCGCCACCACCTTCTCCCTGCAGTTGGGACTAGCCACCAACTATAACGCCTCCGTGGTGATCGACCAGGTGGGCTTTGTTTGGGATATCAACCGCTTCGCCGCTAAGGTGAAGGCCGGCACCCTCACCGAGTCCGACTATACCGTGGCCAACGGCTTTGACCCGGAGACGAATAAGGCTCTGACTACCGTTTCCTACAACGGTAACGGTGCTCTGGTAGAAGGCGTGTCTCCTTACGGCACCGCCCTGCAGATCAACCGTAGCACCAACAAGGAGAGCAAGAGTAGCCAGGTCACCTTCTCCTTGGGTATGACCGGCAACGAGATTAAAAATTACGCTGCCCTGGTGTTCTGGTACGGTGATATCTATCACCCCACCCAAACCAGTTGCCCGCTGTCCTCTCTTTGGGTCACCACCGGCTCTACCTCCCCTTATGCCATGGAGAAAACGGCTACCTATTACACCGTTTCCACCGAGGACATGGCCGCTTCCGACACGGCTATCTCCTACATGGGTGCCTCCGTCAAGGAGGGCGAGAACGCCCTGCGCTTCGGCTGGGAGGTCAATGCTTCCAATGTCACCGTTGGTGATGATCACTTCTCCCGTGCAGACGATCTGTCCACCACCGACGCCACCGTTATGGTAAACGGTGAAGCCTATACCCTGGTGGATTTCGGTGCCTATCTGACCAATGTCACCGATGGTGGCATTGCCGGCTACACCATGCAGGGCTCCGACAAGGTAAAGAAGGTACAGGGTATTCGTGTGCTGAGTCACGAGGACGGTGCTGTTCAGTTCGTCGTTCGTGTCATGAACATCCCCACGGCTAATGCGGCCACCGCTATTTGGGCCTGCCCCTACTTCACCTATTCCAACGGCACGGATACCATCACCGTTTACGGCGAGGTTGTGTCCGCTTCTCTGAACAGCGTAATCGCTGGCTGATGACCATACGAAAGGAGATAATACTATGAAAAAGCAGTACGTAGAGCCTCAACTGGAACTGGTTATCTTCCAGCAGGAGGAAGCCATCAGCAACTCCACCAATGACTTTGAGTGGGAAGAGTTTGAAGAAGAATAACAAGTTTAAGCCCACCGGGAAATTCCCGGTGGGCTTTTTTATGCTACCGTAATACCGCCCTCTGCTACTGAAATCCGCACGGTCTCCCCTTTTCGATAAGCACCCGCCAACAGCCGTTCCGCCAACGGGTCCTCCACGGCAGTCTGCAGGGCTCGCCGCAACGGCCGTGCCCCATACACCGGGTCGAATCCTGCCTCGGCAAGCTTTGCCGCCACACCGTCCTCTGCAGCCAGGGTGTAGCCCAGCTTTTCCACCCGGCCTGCCAGTCCTTCCAGCAGACGCTTAGCAATCTGTTCCACCTGTTCCCGGGTAAGGGGGCGAAATACGATCACCTCATCCACACGGTTGAGCAATTCCGGCCGGAAGAGCTTTTTTAGTTCGCTCATTGCCTCGTTGCGCTGTGTCTCCGCAGACGGCGTCCCATCCCCAATGGAAGAAAACCCCACTCGTCCCTCGCCAGCCACCCGCCTGGCCCCCACGTTGGAGGTCATAATAACCAGCGTGTGCCGAAAATCTACATGACGCCCCTGAGCGTCGGTCAACTGCCCATCCTCCAAGAGCTGTAACAGCAAATTGAAGATGTCCGGGTGGGCTTTTTCGATTTCGTCAAACAGGACCACACTGTATGGACGGCGGCGTACCGCCTCCGTGAGCTGGCCGCCCTCCTCATGCCCCACATAGCCGGGAGGGGAGCCAATCAGCCGTGACACAGCGTGCTTCTCCATGTATTCCGACATATCCAGCCGCACCATGGCCTTTTCATCCCCGAACAGGGCCCCTGCCAACGCTTTGCACAGTTCTGTCTTGCCCACACCGGTGGGGCCAAGAAATATAAAGGACCCGCCCGGACGGTTGGGATCTTGCAGGCCGACCCGACTGCGCCGAACCGCCCGTGCAACGGCACTCACCGCTTTCTCCTGCCCTACAAGCCTCTGGTGGAGGAGGCTTTCCAGCTGTTGCAGACGTTTCTGCTCCTCCTGGCTTACCTGATGGGCCGGAATTCCTGTCCATCCAGCCACTACCTCCGCCACATCCGCCGCCGTCACCTCGCCGGCATGCCCGGCCAGCTGTTCCTGCTGTTGCCAATGCTCCCGCCGCTGTTCCAAATGGAGGGACAGCGCCTTTTCTTCATCTCGCAGACGGGCGGCCAACTCAAAATCCTGCTCATGGATGGCCGCCCGCTTCTCGGCTGACAGCCGCACCGCCTCCCCCTCCAGCTGACGCACCTCGGCTGGTGACTCATAGGTGCGCAGGCGCACACGAGAGGCCGCCTCGTCCACCAGGTCAATGGCTTTGTCCGGCAGAAAGCGGTCGGGAATGTACCGCACCGCCATAGACACCGCCGCCGACAGCGCCTCATCGCCAATCTTCACCTTGTGATGCGCCTCATATTTATCCCGCAACCCTTGCAGAATGGTCAGGGTCTGCTCCACGGTAGGCTCCCCCACCGTCACCGGCTGAAAGCGGCGCTCCAGCGCCGCGTCCTTTTCGATGTGCCTGCGGTATTCGGTAATGGTGGTAGCGCCAATCAGTTGCAATTCTCCTCTGGCCAGCACCGGCTTGAGGATATTGGCGGCATCCACCGCCCCCTCTGCCGCACCTGCCCCAATCAAGTTGTGCATCTCATCAATAAACAATAGCACATCCCCAGCCTTGCCCACTTCGGTAATGGCATTTTTAACTCGCTCCTCAAAATCGCCCCGGTATTTTGTACCGGCTACCATACCGGTCAGGTCAAGGGTTAACAGCCGCTTGCCTCGCAGTAATTCCGGCACCTCATCGGCCGCAATACGTTGGGCTAACCCTTCCGCCACAGCCGTCTTGCCCACCCCCGGCTCCCCGATAAGACAGGGGTTGTTTTTGGTGCGGCGGCAGAGGATCTGAATGACCCGCTGAATCTCCTGCTCTCGCCCAATCACCGGGTCAAGCCGTCCACTGCGGGCAAGCTGTGTTAGATCCCGCCCATATTGCTCCAGGGTGGGGGTGCGGCTCTTTGCCCCCTGTCGCTGTGCCGGCCCGGAGGAAGGGGCTTGACCGCCGACAATCTGCTGAATATCCCCTAACAGTTCATGGGGGCGTCCATCCAGTAGTTGTAGCAGTCGCACCGCCACGCTGGTATCATCCCGCAGGATAGCCGCCAGCAGATGCTCTGTTCCGGCAAACCGCTGTTGAGCCATCGCCGCATCCGTCAACGCCGCTTCCATCGCCGCCTTGGCCCGTGGCGTAAAATCCTCCGGTGTCAATGCGCTGTACATGCCGGAGGACTCGGCGGCCAATATTCTCTCGGTATACCGCAACACTGTAATGCCTCTGGCCGCCAGCACCACCGCCGCCACTCCACTACCTTCCCGGAGTAAACCTAACAGGATATGCTCTGTTCCAATGTAGGTGTGTCCCATTTCTCTGGCCCCCTCAATGGCCAGGTTAAGTGCGATATTCGCCTTCTCTGTAAACCGCTTAAACCGATACATCTTCTCGCCTCCTATATAGGGAATATAGGCGGCTTTTCGCCCGGTTATTCATACTGAAAAAATTTTGCACCCTTTTTCCGCCGCCACATACACTGTGAATGTAAGGAGGTGGAACGACATGTGTCTGCGTAATCTGTTTTGTGGCAGTGACTGCAACTGGATCCTGCTCATCATCATCATTCTGTTGCTGATCGATGATAACGGAAGTGGTTGTGTCAACACCACCAACAACGGCTGCGGTTGCGGCGGCTACGATTGCGGCTGTGGCTGCGGCTGCTAACCAACCTCTGCCGGCGGGGAGGGTACTATACAGTACCCTCCCTTTGCTTTTTGAAAAAACAAAACGACATCTCTTGACAAATTTCCCGATATTTGGTAAAATACTGTCGAAATTAAGAAAAAGGAGTTGCGTCAGTATGACCTCTACCGGTATCGTCCGCCGTATCGACAGCGTGGGCCGGTTCGTGCTTCCCATCGAATTGCGCCGCACCCTGGAAATTGGGGATTCCGACTCACTGGAGATATTCATTGAGGATAACACCATTGTTCTGAAGAAGTACCAGCCGGCCTGTATTTTTTGTGGAAATGCCCGGGATGTCAGCACCTATAAGGGCAAAAATATTTGTATTAACTGCCGCCATGAAATTGGCGAGCAGAGATAATCCGTACAAAGCCAAAAAGCCTCACCCTCGAAGGGTGAGGCTTTTTTGTTTAGTTCGATTCTTGCAAAATCAGGGGGCTGTGGGTTTACCCACAGCCCCCAATCTTATACCATGCCGAATATTACAGAATAATCACGCCGTCAGCGCCGACCTCGTAGTTGCCGGCAGCCAGGCCATAGGCGTTGCTCTTGGCAACCCAGATGGTGCGGCTGGTCATCATATGACCGTCGCCGGTGTTGAAGTAGTAGTAAGCGTCGTCGACCTTGTACAAACCCTTCACGATCTCGCCATCTACATAGTAGTAGGTCTTGCCGTTTGCGGTCATGAAACCGGTCTTCGCCACAATCAGCTTACCATCAGCACCGATCTCATAGTTGCCGCAAGCTAGGCCATAGGCGTTGCTCTTGGCAACCCAGATGGTCTTGCTGACCGTCAGCAGACCGCTACCGGTATTGAAGTAGTAGTAGTCGCCATCGATCTCGTACAGACCCTTCACACGCTCATCATTGATGTAGTAGAAGGTCTGGCCCTTATCGTTGGTCATCCAGCCGTTCTTTACAATCGCCAGCTTACCGTCAGCGCCCAGCATCTGGTGGCCGGAAGGCAAGCCATAGGGGTTGTTCTTGGCAACCCAGATGGTCTTGTCGGTAATCATGTGGCCATCGCCGGTGCTGAAATAGTAATGCTCGCCGTCGATCTTCTGCAGGGTGGTCAGCTTGACGCCGTCCAGCAGGAAGAAGGTACGCCCCTTAGCATCCACAACCCACTCAGCAGACAAGCCACAGCCGGTGCAGACGCCATCAGCGATGATGTGACCCAGCGCCACGTCCTTGACCTCGCCGCAAGCGCAGGTGCCAGGCTCGGTGCAGGTTGCCTCGCTGTAGGAATGCTTGTGAAGGGCGACACCGTAGGTACCATCCTCGTTGACGGTGCAGTCGTAGCCGTCAGCACAATATGTAGACACATCATAATCGAAAGTACCACCGGACACGCTGACAGTCTTAACAGCAACCTCATCAGCGGCATAGCTGTACAGGTCAGTAATCGTACCGCCGGTGATGGTAACCTTCTCGGCGACGGTCTTATTCTTACCACCGGACAGAGCGATGTCGCCATCCAGCTCACCACCGGTAACGGTGATGGACACGTTCTTCAGGCTATCACCGTAGCTGTAAGAGTAAACTGCCAGCTTGTAGTCGGCACTTTCGCCGGTAGCAATCAGCTTACCGCCATTCACGGTCAAGCTGATGCTGGGGGCATTGTTGGCGTTGCTGCCGGGGGCCTGCATCCAAACGGCACGAGTACCCTTGATCTCGCCACCGTTGACAGTCAGGCTACCGTTACCGAACATACGCACAGCGTAGTTGTTGGTGTTGAAGACCAGACCGTCCTCCAGAACGATTACGCCGCCGTTACCATTGGTAATAGCGTAGAAAGCGTGCTTCATAGAAGCAGTTGCATTCTCAACGGTAGCCCCGTCAATGACCAGCTTGCCGTTGTTGGCAATGGTGTAGTTGCCCTTGCCATAGTTAGAATCCGCTTCACCCGTGTAGGTGTAAATAACCTTGATGTTACCAGCCAGAGTCAGCTCACCATTGTTGGTGATCATCGCCTCACCCATAACAGCGGAAGTATAGGTGATGGTAACATTCTTGTTCAGCGTCAGAGCCTCGCCCTTATTAACCACGATAGGAGCAAGCAACACGATGACATCGTCGTCCTGTGCGGCCGCAAAAGCCTCTGCAAATGTGGCATACTTCTTCGCACCAATGGTGGCTGCAGCAATCTCTATGTCGCCGCAGATGCCACAGGTGCCATCCACATAGTTGTGGTCGCCATAGCCGGTCTTAACAGCCAGCAGGTTCGTGTTTAGGGTGCAAGCCTCATCCAGCCATGCCTGGCCACACTCGGCGCAATACCAGTACTCGATGTTACCCAGGGTCTGGCAGTCGCCATCAGAAGCCTCGACGTGAGTCGCCTCAGCGTGAGCCATAGGCAAAATAACTGCCTTCAGGTTCGTGTTCAACGTGCAAGCCTCATCCAGCCACGCCTGGCCGCAATCAGCGCAATACCAGTACTCGATGTTACCATCTTCGTAGCAGGTAGCGTCCTTAGCCTCGACGTGAGTCGCCTCAGCGTGAGCCATAGGCAGAACAACTGCCATCAGATTGGTATTCAGGGTGCAGGCCTCATCCAGCCATGCCTGGCCACACTCAGCGCAGTACCAGTACTCAATGTTACCGTTCTCGTAGCAGGTAGGGGCCTTAGCCTCTACGTGAGTCGCCTCAGCGTGAGCCATAGGCAGAACAACAGCCATCAGATTGGTGTTCAGGGTGCAGGCCTCATCCAGCCATGCCTGGCCACACTCAGCACAGTACCAGTACTCGATGTTACCGTTCTCGTAGCAGGTAGGGGCCTTCGCCTCGACGTGAGTCGCCTCAGCGTGACCCATAGGCAGAACAACCGCCATCAGATTGGTATTCAGGGTGCAAGCCTCATCCAGCCATGCCTGGCCACACTCAGCGCAGTACCAGTACTCGATGTTACCGTTCTCGTAGCAGGTAGGGGCCTTCGCCTCGACGTGAGTCGCCTCAGCGTGACCCATGGGGGTCACCACGCTCATCATATTGGTCTGCATAGTCAGCGCCTCGTCAGCCCAAGCAGTGCCGCAATCGGCGCAGTACCAATACTCGATGTTACCATTCTCGTAGCAGGTCTTATCCACAGCGTCCACATGCACGATGTTGTGGGCCGCATTCTCGTTGGTCAGTTCACCGCAGAGCATGCAGTGGGCATCGCAGGGATAGAAATAGCTGTGGCCATAGACGTCCTCAGAAGTTTCTTCACCTGCCAGCACAGCCGCCACAAAAGCGTCTGCATCCGCCGTGAAGCCGATATCATCCAGCCACAGGATGCTACCATAGTTGGCACCGTGGGCAAGACGGAGCTGATAAACAGCGCCGGGAATAACGGCCTCCTCAGCACCCCAATGCTTCACAAAGGAAGAGAAAGGAATGACATACCAGCCGATAAAGCCCTTGTTCAGCGGAATGGTCTGATCGCCTGCCTGGAGCGTGCTCTGGATGCCATCCTCAGCGATAGTAAACACATCAGCACCAGCAGCTATTTTATAACAAGTGTCTGCACCAGCTCCGTTCTTGCCATACAGCATGAAGGTGGCGTTGACCTTGGCCGCAATCTGGCTGGTCGTATCCACCCAGAATACCACAGCCTCTTCGTTGGCATTATTGGTGCGGACAACCGTAAAGACGACAACAGAACTACCGCCAGACGAACCACGGTTCCACTCATATGCGTTACCGCTATTGGAGGAGGTAGTCACCTTATTGACGGAACCGGGAGCATTGCTTTCAAAGACCAGCGTCTCATAGTCGACATCGTCAGCATTCATCACCGGGGTGAAATCAGCAGGATCGGTCACAACGCCGGTCGGGATACCCTCGGTCAAACCGCAGACCGAGCAGGTCTTGGGATCCGTACAGGTAGCCGCAACCCAAGTGTGGCCACCCAGAGAGTTGCCATCCGTTGCACCGCAGACAGAGCAAACCTTAGGCTCGGTGCAGGTAGCATCGTTCCAGGTGTGGACATAGGTGCCGCCATGCTCCAGCTCGCCAGCGGCGGCCAGAGCCGTAAAGGCCTCTGCATCCTCGGCAAAGCCGAAGTTATCGAACACAAAGGTAGAGCCGTACGCACCGGCAAAGCCCAGGAACAACCGGTTTACCGTGCCGGAGGCAATAGCCAGCGCACTGGTATCGCTAGAATTCCAGTGGTTGACCGTAATGGAGGAGAAGGGGATAACTACCCAACCCTTAAAGCCTTTTTCAAAGAGAACACGATTGGAACCATCAATGGTGCCAGCCGTCACCGCACCGTCGGTGGAAACCAGGGTATACCCGGCGTTGGGGGTGGGCTTGATGCAACGGTTGCCGTTGCTATCGTATACGTACAAAATCAGACCACCGGTAGCGGCATTGGTGCAATCCATGTACCACACCAGGGCGGTCTCGCCGGACTTGCCGGTCTTGGCAAAGCCGATCTCGGCGCTAACAGCGTTGCTGCTGGTCGTGCCACGGTCAAAGAACAGACCGTTACCGCTGAAGCCGGCATCTTCCTTCACATAAAAGGAGGTGGGATTCGTGATGACAGTGGCACCCACCGTATCAAAATCCATCACCAGGTTGTAGTCGCCATCGGATACCACACCGATGGGATCGCCCTCGGTCTCGCCGCACAAAGTGCAGGTCTTGGGGGCTACGCAGGTGGCCGCCGCCCAATCATGCGTGCAAGCAGCCTCGACCGTGACAGCGCAGGCCGACGGAACAACCGTCACCGTGGTGCCATCGGCATACTCCAGCACCACACTGCCCTGTACAGCATAAGCCGCCGTTGCCTCTACATCCTGGGCAGCCAGCACAAAGCGGAAAATATCGCCGGAAACGTCTGCCGCCTCCTCAAACGTAATAACCGCATTCAGCTTTTCAGCATCCACATCGGCCAGTTTGCCTTCCAGCAACCACTCGCCGGAAACAAAAGAGAAGGCCTCCGCATCATAGGCACTGCCGAAAGCATAGGCCACAGCGGTAATATTTGCCGCATTGGCCACCGAAACAGTAAAGGTCAGTTCTTCGCCCGGGGCTGCAACCGCTTCGGTTACGGCGTCGCCCACATAAATCGCTGCATTGGGGGCATCCTCGGCAGCCAGAGCCGCAATCGGGAACGCCATGACCAACATCAGCGTCGCCAGCACAAGGGCCAGCCATTTCTTGATTTGGGTCAATTGTATCACTCCTTTTATTATTTTAAGGGATAAACCAAAACAAGTTTAGCACCTTTTCCATAAAAATGCAAGTATTTCTTTCACGTATTTTAATAATTTTTACGAAAGGGACAAATTCCCCAAAAGCAGTCCGTTTTAGCTATATAAAAACATCCCCGGAACTTGTCCGGGGATGTCCTATGTTGTCGATATTTAGATTACTCGGCCGCGCCGTCACGCTTACGGCTGTCAAACATCCGGGTGATCTCGGCCAGGTCGTCATCCTCGTCGGCCCAAGGCTGGAAAGTAACCTGTGCCTGCTCGCCGCCATCAACGCCGGCCTTAACCGCAGGCGCCTTATAGTCTGCCGCCAGGCCGGTAGCAATCACCGTCACGCTGACAGCGTCGCCCATATCCTCGCTGAGACTGTAACCCCAGATGATGTTGGCGTCGGGATGCATCTGGTTGCTGACAGCACTGGTGGCCGCCTCCATCTCGTCGAAGTCGAAGTCCTCGGGAGCAACCACGTAAATCAGCACGCCGTGAGCACCCTGGATGGAGGTCTCCAGCAGGGGGCTCTCCACCGCCGCCTTGGCCGCCTCCTCGGCACGGTCCTTGCCCTCGGCACGGCCCATACCCATGTGAGCGAAACCGGCATCCTTCATCACCGACAGCACGTCGGCAAAGTCCAGGTTGATGTCACCGGGACGGAGAATCAGCTCGGAAATGCTCTGCACACCCTTGCGCAACACATCATCCGCCATCTCAAAGGCGTTCTTCATGGTGATCTTCTCAGTGGTAACCAGACGGATACGGTCATTGGGGATAACCACCAAGCTATCCACATGGGCCTTAAGGGCGGAGATACCGTCCTCTGCCTGCGCCATGCGCTTCTTACCCTCGAAGGAGAAGGGCTTGGTAACGATACCCACCGTCAGGATGCCCATATCCCGGGCAATCTCCGCCACCACAGGCGCCGCACCGGTACCGGTACCGCCACCCATGCCGGCCGTGACAAACACCATGTTTGCGCCCTGCAGAGCCGCTACGATCTCGTCACGGCTCTCCTCGGCGGCACGCTGGCCACGCTCGGGGTTGCCGCCGGCGCCATGGCCGTGGGTCAGCTTCTCGCCAATCTGAATCTTATGGGTCGCCAGAGAAATATCCAGCACCGCCGCATCGGTGTTGATAGCTAAAAATTCTACGCCCCGCACATCGGCACGCACCATACGGTTAATGGCATTACCGCCACCGCCGCCAACGCCGACCACCTTGATTGTAATACTGTTGTTCGGGACTGCTGCATCGATCTGCATCATTGTGTCGTCCTCCTGTCTATACAAGGGCTTGTCCACCCATGTAGTTTTATACACACTATATTGTAGCATGGCCTGTTCGTTTTTTCAACTGGAAATTTGAAAAAAATGAAAGAATTTATATTTTCTTAAAAAAAGAGCCCTGCCATCGTACAATACGACAGCAGAGGCCCCTATTTCGGTTATGGTGTCGTCGTCCCGGCGGCGGTCGCCGTAGTGTTTCCGTCAGCCGCAGTGCCGGTCGTGGCGTTAGCCGCATTTTCACGATCGGCCAGCACATCCTCCGGCGTATAGATAGACCGGTCATTGGAAGGGTCGTCGTCTGCATACGCCGTCATATCCAGCCGTCCCTTGGCATCCACACCGTTGTTTTCCAGCAGGGTGGGCAAGGTGTCAACCAACGTCTCCACCTGTACCTCCAGGTTGGTCTCGTTGCCCAGCACCACCTCCATGCCCGCCCCAATCTCCAGGACGATATTGGTCTTTTCCGTCACATCGATGGCCACCAGCCGGTCAAGGCCATAGGTCTCCGCCGCCTCTGTCAACACCTTACACACCCGCAGGCTACGCTCATCCAGCAACAGCTGGCCCAGCTGATCGGTCAGGGTGGTGGCGCCCACGATCCGCAGCATATTGCCCGGAACAGCCGCCTCCTCCATCCGCTCCAGGGCGTGGTTGTTCGCTCCTACCACCATCCAGGTGTCGGCCATCTCCACAGCCCCCATCACCGGGGTCTCCTCTACGTATATCCGCAGGGTGTCGAAGCTAGCGTTGCCCACCTCCACATGGCACAGGTAAGGAAAGGCCGCCAGCAGGGAATCGTGTGCCTGTACTTTGTTGACAGCCAGCAAGCTCTGGCCCACATACAGACCACTCTGCTCGATCAGTTGCTCCGCTGTGTATCGGGTCTCCCCCTCCACCTCGATGGCCTTAACCGCCATAAAGTTGGTGGTTTCTCCCTTTTTTGCCGCCTGATTGCCCACAATATGCAACACCACCAAGGTGCCCACCAGCGCCAAAAGAAGCACCACCGCCAAAATAATAAAAATCTGCATGATTTGCCGACGGCGACGGCGGCGGCGACGGGCCTCTTTTCTCGCCTCCAGGGCGTTATCCGGCTGCTGATTCATGACGTTTTGCTCCTTTTATCTGTTAATTTTCCTGTTCATCCATACGGCAAATCTCTGCTCCCACAGCCGACAGACAGCCCACCAAATCCTGGTACCCTCTGTCCAGATGCTGCAAAGCGGTTATCTCTGTCCGGCCCTGTGCCGCCAGGGCGGCGATAACCATTGCGGCACCGCCGCGCAGGTCGGTGCAGGCCACTGACGCCCCCTGCAACCGGGGAACGCCCTCCACCACGGCTACTCTGCCATCCACTTGGATGCAGGCACCCATGCGAGCCAGTTCATCTACATATTTATAGCGATTCTCGAAAATGTTTTCCACAAACACGCTGGTGCCCTCCCCCACGCAGGCCGCCGCCAACAAAGGCGCCGCCGCATCGGTGGGAAACCCGGGATAGGGCATGGTGCGCACCGTGCCCAGCTTACCCAGCCGAGCCGGTGCCTGCACGCACAGGCAGTCAGGGGCAGGCGTATTCAGCACACAGCCTGCCTGTTCCAATGCCGGGAACACCGTCATGGTGGTATCCGGAGAACAGCCGGTAAGGGTCAGTGTACTGCCGGTGACTGCCGCCGCCGCCAGGTAGGTGGCGGTTTCTATGCGATCCGGCATAACCCGGTGAGCCGCCCCCTGCAATCGGGAAACACCCCGGATAAACAGCGTGCCGGAGCCATCACTGCGGATAGACGCCCCGCAGGCGTTGAGAAAATGGCACAAGTCACGAATTTCCGGTTCCCGTGCGGCATGGTGCAAAACGGTGGTTCCCTCGGCGGTGCAGGCCGCCAGCAGAATATTCTCCGTCGCTCCCACACTGGGGATAGGTAGGGTAATCTCCGTCCCCCGCAACCGTTTCTCCACCCGACAACGGATGGTGCCGTGCTGTTCCTCCACTGTCACCCCCAGCCGCCGCAAAGCAGACAGGTGCAGGTCGATGGGACGAGGGCCCAATTCACAGCCCCCGGGATAGGTCAGCACAGCCTCGCCGCACCGGGCAACAATCGCCCCCAGGAACACGATGGAGGAGCGCATCTCCCGCATCAAAGCGTCCGGAATAGCACAGCCGGACAGGACTGTGGCGTCCACCGTGACGGTATCCTCCTGTTGGGTCACCCCACAGCCCAGATGCCGCAGAATCTTCATGGATGCATCCACATCCGACAGATGGGGACAGTTATGTATGTAGCACACCCCCGGCACCAGCAAGGTAGCCGCCAACAGGGGTAAGGCGCTGTTTTTGGCGCCGTGGATGGGAATTTCTCCCGCCAGCCGACGGCCGCCCTGTATCCGAATGATATCCATAGACCTTCCTCCTCTCCACATACCCAATGTATGCGGCGGGAGGATGTCCGGTCAGCGATTTTTCAGTTTCTTTTCCAGTTCCCGGTAAATGCGCACATCCGCATCCAAAATGGCTGCCGCACGGACATTCTGCTCCATGCTGCGCAGGCGGCCGGCATCCCCGGTAATGGTGACAATGGCTTCCCACAGTCGGTCAGCGGTCAGGTCTTTTTCCTCAATACACACCGCCGCCCCTCGCTCTACCAGCACCATAGCGTTGTGGTACTGGTGATTTTCCGCCACATAGGGGGAGGGGATCAGGATAGCCGGCTTGCCGGCGGCCGGCAGTTCGCTCAGCGTCATGGCCCCACAACGGCAGATGACCAGGTCTGCCGCCGCCATACACCGGGGCATATCGTCGATGTACTCCCGCACGGTAATGCCGTCCCCCGAAAGAGGCATCCCCAGTCGTTCCAGGTCGGCCTTCATCTCGGCAAAGCCGGCTTTGCCGGCACCGTGGATATGCTGTAATTTGCCCTCAGCCCGGCTACGCTTCAGCACCTGGGCCATGGCCTCGTTGATGCGGGCTGCTCCCAGGCTACCGCCGAAGGAAAGCACCAGCGGCCGGGCGTCCAGCCCCAGCTCCTGCCGGGCCGCCGCCTTATCCAGGGTGAGGAAATCGCTCCGCACCGGGTTGCCGGTGACCACCACATCTGCCCCTTCCGGCAGATGGCGGCGGGCGTCCTCACTGCACAGCAGTACCGTGGCGCCCTCCTTAGCCAGCATCTTCACCGTCACACCGGGGAAGGCATTGGATTCGTGCACCGCCGTCGGCACACCGGCCCGAATGGCCTCACGCAATACCGGCCCACAGACATAGCCACCGGTACCCACCGCCAGGTCGGGCTTAAATTCTTGGATAATCTTTTTGGCATGGGCGCTGGCAGTAACCGCATCCACCGCCGCCAGCACATTCAGCCCGATATTTTTCAGTGTCAGCTTCCGCTGGAAGCCACGCACGCTCACCGTGCGGATGGGGTAGCCTGCCGCCGGCACCAGCTGGGTCTCCATGCGGCCCTTGGCCCCCACGAACAGGAACTCCGCCTCCGGGTGCTTCTCTTTGAGCATGTTGGCAATGGCCAACGCCGGGTTGATGTGCCCCGCCGTGCCGCCGCCTGTCATCAAAATACGCATCGTCTACACCCCACTACACTTTTTCAATACGGGATTGCCGGGATATGGACAACACCACACCCATCTGCGCCAACAGCATGAAAATGGACGTGCCGCCGTAGCTGAAGAAGGGCAGACTGATACCGGTATTGGGTAGAAGGTTGGATACCACCGCCACATTGATGGCCACCTGCAGACCGATCTGCAGGGTCAAGCCGAGAGCCAGCATACAGCCGAATTTATCCGGTGCTTTCAGGGCAATGACAAACCCACGCCACACCAGCAGGCCAAACAGCACCAGCACCAGCACGGCTCCGACCCAGCCCATCTCCTCGCAGAAGATGGAGAAGATAAAGTCGTTCTGCGGTTCCGGCAGGAACAGGTGTTTCTGCCGGGAATTACCCGGGCCCTGCCCCAGCAGACCGCCAGAGCCGATAGCATATAAGGACTGTACCGTCTGCCAGGCATGATCCCGACCCGATAGGCCATCCTCGAAGGTGATCTCATTGGCGAAGGATTCCAGGGGGTGTAGCCACACCGCCATACGGTCCTGCTCATACCCCATCACCAGCACCATAAACACCACACCGGCTATACCCACACCCAGCACCGCCGCCAGCCAGCCCACACGCACACCGCCCACATACATCATGGCAAAGCCCAGCATGCCAATCAGCAGTGTGCCGGACAGGTGGGGCTCGATAACCACCAGCGCACAAGTTATGCCCAGCAGGATAAATAACGGCAGAAACCCACCGGTAAAGGTTTTCATCCGCTTGTGATTAAGAGAGATGAGGTGGGCAAACAACAGTATCAATGCAAACTTCGCCAACTCGGATGGCTGAAACTGGCCCAGCCCGGGGATACGGATCCAGCGGTGGACGCCCGACTCGGAGGGCATAATATACGCCACCACCAACAGCACCAAGCTCACCAACCATACCGGCCAGGCGAATTTGTGCAGCTGATGATAGTCCACCATCGAGGCCAACAGCATCGCCACCAACCCCAGAGCCGTAAACAACAACTGCTTGCGAATGTAGAAATAGCTATCCCCGTCATTATAGTTGAAAGCGTACACGTGACTGGCAGAGTACAGGGTCGCCAAGCCGACCACCAGGATAATCATGAGCAGCACAAAAAAATGCATATCAAATCCGGTAGACAGATTAAATAACCGCCGTTTCTGCCGTTTTTTCGGCATGGCTACCGTTTCTCCTCTCGCCATATTCGGCACGCTCCTTTCATGCAATCATTACGTAACAGCTCAACCGGCATACAGCCACAACAGCACCGCCGCCGCACCGCCCACCAGCGTCACAGCAGAAAAGACCAGCACGATCTTATTCTCGCTCCAACCGCACAGCTCGAAATGGTGGTGCAGAGGGCTCATCTTAAACAACCGCTTACCGTGGGTGAGTTTAAAATACCCCACCTGCAGGATAACCGACATATTCTCGGCTATGTACAGGATACCGATGGGCACCAGCATGAAGGGCTGTTCCAAGCCAAAAGCCAGCGCCGTCAGGGCACCGCCGATAAACAGCGAGCCGGTATCCCCCATAAACACCTTAGCCGGATGAAGGTTCCACAGCAGAAAGCCGGCCAAGCCGCCGGCCAACGCCACCGCCAGCACCCCCTGGGTCAGGAGTCCGGCCAGGCCACTGAGCAGCAACAGCGCCAGCGCCGCCACAAACCCGGTGGTGCCGCACAGGCCATCCACACCGTCCGTCAGGTTGGTGGCGTTGGTCATCGCCACAATAACAAAAACCGCAAAGGGCACATACCACACGCCCCAGTTGACCTCCCCGAAAAATGGGATGGAAAACCGGCCGCCATTGTAGATAAACAGCAGGATGGCATAGGCCGCAGACAGCAACAACTGTAACAGCAGTTTCTGCACAGCGGTCAGACCCAGGTTCCGCTTTTTCACTACCTTAATATAATCATCCACAAAGCCAATCAGACCACAGCCCACTGCCAGGCCGATACCGCCCCAGAAGCGAGCAGTCTCGTACGGCGTCCCGAACACATGGGGGGCATCCGTCACCCATAACAGCAGGGCGGCAATAAGCGCCGCCGCCACGAACGAACTGATAAACAGCACGCCGCCCATGGTGGGGGTACCTTGCTTCTTTTGATGCCAGCTGGGGCCCTCATCCAGGATGGTCTGGCCGAACTTCAGCTTGTGCAACCAAGGGATGGCTACCTTACCCAACGCCGCCGCTACCGCAAAGGACACCACACCGGTCAGCAGCATGATCAGCATATGGCTATTATTCATATCGCATTCCCACCTTATTGTCCGGCGGCCAGGTCAGCCAGAGCCTTAGCCACCACTTCTCGCTCATCCAGATGGATGGTGCCTGTTTTCAGTATCTGATAGGTTTCATGCCCCTTGCCGGCCAACAGCACCGTGTCCCCCGGCTGGGCATGGGTAACCGCCCAGCGAACCGCCTCACTGCGGTTTTCAATCACCGTATAGGGAGTCTCCGTCCCCTGCATACCCACAAGAATATCCTCAATAATGGCCATAGGCTCCTCACTGCGGGGGTTATCCGAGGTCACCACCACATAGTCCGACAGCCGGGCGGCCAGCTCGCCCATGATGGGCCGCTTGGTCTTATCCCGGTCGCCGCCACAGCCAAACAGGGTCACCAGACGCCCGGGGCAACATTCCTTCAGCGTGCGGCAGATGTTCTCCAGTCCGTCGGGGGTGTGAGCATAGTCGATGACCACCGTGAAATCCCGTCCGGTAGGCACCACCTCAGCCCGGCCCTTCACGCCGGCGGCGGCAGACAGGCTCTCCACCACCCGGTCAAAGGGCATCCCCAGTGCCAGGCAAGCGGTGGCCGCGCACAGACCGTTGTATACCGAGAACTGGCCGGGAATCTGCATGCGCACCCGGCCGATCTGCCCGGTACCCACCAGTTCAAAGTCCACCCCGTCTGCCCGATGCCGCACATTACAGGCCAAATAATCTCCCTCGTTGCTCTGCACCGAGTAGGTCATCAGCGCACAGGGCACATCCCGGGAAATCGCCTCTGCCCAGGCATCATCCCGGTTGACGATACCGGTGCGGCAGAGGGAAAACAGCCGTTTTTTGGCCTCCATGTAGTTTTCCATGGTGCCATGATAATCCAAATGGTCCTGGGTCAGGTTGGTGAACACACCCAGCTCGAAGCGACAGCCTCCTACACGGTGCTGGTCCAGGGCATGGGAGGACACCTCCATGATGCAGTACTCGCACCCCTCCACCACCATCAAGGAAAACAAACTCTGCAGGTCGTAGGGGTCGGGGGTGGTATGCTCCGCAGGAAGCACCCGGTCACCAATCATGTTCTGAATCGTGCCGACCAGCCCCACCTTATGTCCTTGCTGTTCCAGCATAGACTTTATCAGGGTGGTGGTGGTGGTCTTACCGTTTGTGCCGGTAACGCCCACCATCCGGAGCCGGTCAGCCGGCCGGCCAAACCAGTTGGCGCACATCTGCGCCCAGACCGCCCGGGTATTCTCCGTCATCAGCTGGGTACGCAGGCCCATATCCCGCTGTACCACCACAGCGACGGCACCGGCCGCCTCTGCCTGGGCGGCAAAGCGATGACCGTCCACCGCCGTACCGGCGATGCACACAAACACGCACCCCGGCTCCACCCGGCGGGAATCGCAGGTGATGGCCGTCACCTCGATATCTCCGGGGATACACTCCGGCTGTATGCCGGTATCTTGCAGCAGTTCGTACAGCTTCAACGCTTCTTCATCCTTTCCCTGGTCATACATATGGTATCCTTAACCGTCCTGGGTATCGCTATACAGGAAATTGACCTTAATTACCGTTCCCTTGGGCACCTCAGCGCCCTCTGCCACGCTCTGGCTGTTGGACACCGCCGAGGCACTGGAGCCACCAATCAAGCCGGTCAACTGCACATTCAGGCCTAAACTGCTGGCGAGGGAGTTGACCTCCGTCACCGACCGACCCACAAAGTTGGGCACCTTCACCATGGTGGCCGCCGCTTCCTCTGTATACAACAGTACCGTACCGCCTGCAGGTACAGACTGCCCTGCCTCCGGCACCTGCTGAAGCACCGTATCCCCCTTGCCGACGACGGTTGCCTTCAGGCCGGCGTTGCTCATCTTGGCCTGAGCAACCGCTACGGCGTCCCCCTCCACATCCGGGGTGGTGCGGGATAGACTGCTCAGCTCTTCGTCGGTATAGTTGGGCTCCACCCCTAGGTGGGGCAAAATAGCTTCAAAAATCTTTTGGGCCACAGGGGCGGAGATGGTACCGCCATAGCGGGGCTCGCACTGGGGCTCATCCAACAGCACCAGCACCGCCACCTTCGGGTCATCCGCCGGAGCGAAGCCGCTGAAAGAAGCAACCACCTCGTTGCGGGGCAACAGGTCACGCTTTTCGGAGGTACCGGTCTTACCGGCTACCCGATAGCCGGCCACGTAGGCGTTCTTGGAGCCACCGCCGTTGACGATATCTCCCAGTATCTTGCAGATGCGCTTGGAGGTGTCCGCAGAAATAATCTGCCGCTTTACCTGTGTCTCGGTGACGGAAATCACGTTACCGTCCCCATCCAGCACCTGAGACACCACGTGGGGGGTCACCAGCTTACCGCCATTGGCGATGGCGCTCATAGCGGTAATCATCTGCACCGGGGTCACCTTGAAGGTCTGGCCGAATGCCGCCGAGGCCAGCGAGCTTTCCTGCTCCGCCAGGGTGGCGGCACTGTGGTACAGGCCGGCATTGGACATCTCACCGGTCATGTCGACACCGGTCTTTTCGGTAAAGCCGAAGCCGTTGAAATACTTATAGTATGTGCCGGCACCGATTTTTAATCCCAACTGGATAAAATAGGGGTTACAGGAGGCCGAAACCGCCTCCGGCAAGGTCAGCGTACCGTGACCGCGAGGATAAATGTGGCACTTGATATTCCAGCCACCCACCAAAAAAGCGTTGCTACAATTGAAGGTGGACTTTTCGCTGATCATATTTTCTTCCAACCCCATAGCGGTGGTAAACACCTTAAAGACAGAACCGGGCTCATAGGTCTCGGTAATAGCCTTGTTGTTCCACTGCTTCTGCCGGGCGATGCTCACCGCCGCAGCCTTCTCGTCCCC
The DNA here is from genome assembly GCA_017471765.1 of Clostridia bacterium. GTDB lineage: Bacteria > Bacillota > Clostridia > Oscillospirales > Acutalibacteraceae > UBA5905. Next base: position 31,180 of record JAFURT010000034.1, on the reverse strand, counting down.
GGACAGCTCCGCCAGCATGGTGGCGGTGGTGGGGTCGGTGATGGTAAAGGGGTCGTTAGGGTCGTAGTCTCCTTTGGTTGCCATAGCCAGAATAGCTCCGGTGTGTACATCCATCACAATGGCCACACCCCGGTTGAGTGCGCCGGTGGCGGTCACCGCCTCTGCCAGGTACTTTTCCGCATACATCTGCACGGTAGAGTCGATGGTGGTCACTAAGCTGTACCCATCCACCGCATCCACTACCTTAGTATACTCCATGGTGGTGGGCATCTCGTCACCGATGCCGTTCTGGGCCGTAACAATCCGGCCGGGGGTACCGGCCAGCACAGACTCGTACTTGGCCTCCAGCCCCTCCAGGCCGTTATTGTCGGTTCCGGTGAAGCCCAGCACCGTAGAGGCCAGAGAGCCCTGGGGATAATACCGCTTATAGTCGGTGATGATGTAAAAGGCATAGGACAGCCCGTTTTTGGTCACCCAGTCGGAGAAGGCGGTTTTATCATTGTATTCCACCTTGGATTTGACCACCTCATACTGGGAATGGGTCTTGCCGGTCTGCTCATACACTTTGTCATAATCCAGGCCGAACATTTCCGAAAGGCCGGTGGCGATGAATTTCCGTAGCACCTCCAGCCCCTGCTCATCCGTCAGCGTCTGGGTGGTGTCCACCCCCTCCAGGTCTTGCCAGTCGCACCCGGCAATGTTCTTGGGAGACATGATGATCTTCCACACCTCAGCCGACTCCGCCAACGCCTGCATATCCGAGTCATAGATGGTGCCCCGCTTTGCAGTGACCACCGTATCACTGAGTTGTTGGGAGACCGCCCGTTTCTGCCAGTCCTCCCCCTGCACCAGCTGCAGGTAGCCCAGTTGTACGGCATTGGCCAGGAAGCAGACCACCACCACAAAAATGACCGCTATACGAGCACGCACCCGCATCTGCCGTGTGGGGGTGCGTGTCGTGTTGGAAGTTTGGGATTCTTTGCTCATGGGGGCTCCTTTCCCGGCAAGATGCCGCTGTTTGTGCCAAATTTCGACCTGGGTATAAAACAACAAAACGAGAGTTAAGATTGTGCCATCTCAACTCTCGATGCTGCCTGTACCCTACATTAATAGGTATGCTGTCAGGCGAACATTATGCTGCTTTACGACAAAAAGTCCACCACAGCATTCCACGCTGTGACAAACCAGTTGTCCTGTTCCTCGGCGAGCGACACCTGATCTTCTTCATTTGCCGTGATATAGTAGATTTGGTTGCTGTCCATGGGCAGCAGGCCGTTTTCCAGTGCGTACTGGTTGATCTTCTCCGCCGAGGTCAGCCCGGCCAGCTCACTTTGCAGACGCACCTGCTCACTGTGCAGAGCGTTGAGCTGGGCTTGTCCATCCGAGAGAGCCTTGTTCATCTCGGTCAGCCGCACATTGCAGGTGATAAAATACCCCACCAGCGCCATGGCCACCAGAGCCAGGCTAAGATACACCACCACGTTGGCCAGGGATTGCCGCCGGTTGCGGCGCTTGGTCTCTTTGATGGTCTTGGCGTCATTCTTCAGCGCTACCAGCCGGGGCTCCCGGGGCTGGAACAGTTCCAGGTCATAGGCTTCGTTAAACTTCGCCATCCTTGCTCTCTCCTTCCTTTTCTATATTTCGTAAGATTAATTCAGTCGGTATACCGGTCGTGCTGTTTTTCTATACACCGTAGCTTGGCACTGCGGCTGCGAGGGTTTTCTGCCAATTCCTCCTCGGTGGCCACCGCCGGCTTTTTGGTCACCAGCGTAGCCGCCGGTGTCCGGCCGCACATACACACCGGTGCCTCCCGGGGGCATATACAGCCCTGCCGCCATGCCTGGAAGCGGTTTTTCACCATAGCATCCTCCAGCGAGTGGAAGGTGATGATCGCCAGCCGCCCGCCTACATTCAGGCAATCGAAGGCGGTATCCAGCGCCGCCGACAGGCAGTCCAGCTCCCCATTGACGGCGATACGCAAAGCCTGAAACACCCGGCGAGCCGGATGCCCATCCCGCCTGGCCGCCGCCGGCACACTGCGGCAGACGATGTCTGCCAGCTGCAGGGTGGTCTCGATGGGAGCTTTTTCCCGTTCCCGAACGATGGTTTTGGCGATGGGGCGGGAGAATTTTTCTTCACCATAGCGGAAGAATATATCCGCCAGCTGTTTTTCATCTAAAGTAGCCACCAAATCGGCGGCCGATGTGCCGGATTGGCTCATCCGCATATCCAGTGGCGCATCGTGGTGGTACGAGAAGCCACGCTCCGGCGCATCCAGCTGATGGGAGGAAACGCCGATATCCAGCAGGATGCCGTCCACCCCGGGGATGCCCAACTCGTCCAGCACCTTGTCCATGTGGATGAAATTGGACTGCACCAGCGTAGCCGGCAGTCCCTGTAGCCGCTGACCGGCGGCTTGGATAGCATCGGGGTCCTGATCCAGGGAGATCAGGCGGCCGGTAGTTAGCTGAGAGGCAATCGCATGGGAATGGCCGCCGCCACCGGCAGTGCCATCCAGATACACCCCATCCGGACGGATGGCCAACGCCTCGATGGTCTGCGTGATCAACACCGGGCGGTGATAGCCCTGAGGGTTGTCCGCCATATCCGTGCCCCCTCGCTTAATAAAATAATCGGTATCAGAAACCGTATTGGATGAATTCCTCTTCCAGCTTATCGTCGGTCATATCCGCCATCTCGGCCTCGTACACGGCCGGATTCCAGATCTCTGCCCGACGGCCGGCACCGATAATGAGGCAGGGCTTTTCCAGTCCGGCGTGAGCAATAAGGTTTTTGTTCAGCAGGATACGGCCCTGGGCATCCGGGGTCACATCCTCTGCGGATTCGGTCACCTTGCGCATCAGCTTGCGTGTCTGTGCCATGGGGCCGGAGGCGATCTTCTCCAACAGGCTGTCCCACTCCTCCATGGAATAGAGGCTGACACACTTGTCCAGCACACAAGCGGCGATAAAGGTCTCCCCCAGCTTCTCCCGCAACTTGACAGGGACAAAAATACGCCCTTTTGCGTCCATATTATGCTCAAACCGGCCGTACAGCATGGTTGCCATGTCCCTGTCACCTCCTTAAAATCGGGTTGCCGATGGGCTTTCCCCACCCGGCTGTGGAAAACTGTGTGGAAAGTGTGGAAATTCACCACAGTCCACCACTTCGATGCACTTTTCGCCACATACACACATTATAAAGGGTATTTTATAAAAAATCAATAGGTAAACAGTAGTTTTTTTCATTTTGGAAAAATTTTTCTTGTCATACGCAAAAAACCGCCCTTCGGCCATAGCCGAAGGGCGGTTTTCTATCCTATTTTTTCCTATTCTCAAAAAAAGCCTTTCCGGGCTTCCTCCAATCCGGCCTCGGCGGCACAGGTGATGAGAGCCAGGTCGGCCAGCAGTACCTCCTTGCCATCAAAAAACAGCATTTCAAAATGCCCTCCGGTCTTTTGCCGGAGGGCATTTGGTTACTCATTCAGCATTTTCCAGCATCTTTATGGTCTTTTGGCAGACCTCTTTCATCTGCCCATACCACTGGTTGTCCGGATGTGTTTCGGTCAACCGGTCAAGCCACTCCAGTGCAGTCCGATACCAACCCAACTGCTCTGCGCCACGGCTGACAAGCCCCATCTTACAACAAGCCGTAGCCATTTCGTACTGCATCTCTGTATCAGCCAATGCAGCGAACCGGCTGGCGGTCTCCCACTTTTTCTCATACCAACCCCTGGCACCAGCCAGGTCTTGCTCGGCAAAACAGGTGTCTCCCAGGTTGCCGTAGGTCACAGACAGGTCGCGCCCGGCCTGCACCGCCCCAGTTTCTTCAGCCAGCTGTACACAGAAAGGTAGAGACCTGCCGTACCACTCCCGAGCCGCCGCCTGCTCCCCGGCACAGGAGCGGCACATACCCAGCCCATTACAGGCCAGACACCAGTAGCGACGCACCTCATTATCCTCGCCGTGCTCGGCCAGCCAGGCATCGCACAACTGAAAGAGTGCGGTGTGCGCCGCCTCCGCCTCCGGCAACTGTCGCCGGTCTACGTGCTCGGTACCTTGCTTGGCCAGCACTCTCATTTGTTCCTTCATTGTCATCCTCTTTACACGTTAAACAGGAACTCCACCACATCGCCGTCCTGCATCACATACTCCTTTCCCTCGGTGCGGACAAGGCCCTTGCCCCGGGCGTTAGCCAGAGAGCCACAGGCCATCAGGTCATCAAAAGCGATAACCTGGGCACGGATGAAGCCACGCTCGAAATCCGTGTGGATGCGACCGGCGGCTTTGGGAGCCTTCCAGCCACGGCAGATGGTCCAGGCACGCACCTCTTTCTCACCGGCAGTGAGGAAGGAGATAAGCCCCAGCAGGTGGTAGCTCTTCTGGATAAGCCGGTCAAGGCCGGAGTGCTCCAGCCCCAGCTCCGCCAGGAACAGCATCTTCTCCTCGGCGTCCATGTCCACGATGTCCGCCTCCATCTGGGCGCAGATGGGCAGCACCCCCGCCCCCTGCGAGGCGGCCAGCTCCGCTACCTTCTGATAGTGGGGGTTGTTGGTAGGCTCGCCGCCGGCAAAGTCATCCTCCGACAGATTAGCGGCGTAGATGATGGGCTTGGAGGTGAGCAGCGCCATGGTGCTCATCATGCCCACCTCGTCCTCGTCACACTCCAGTGCACGGGCGGGCTGACCGCCCTCCAGCAGGGCCTGCAGGCGCTTGAGGAAGTCCAGCTCCTTCTGCAGGCTCTTGTCGCCTTTGAGGTCTTTCGCCACACGGGCGATGCGGCGCTCCACCATCTCCATATCCGAGAAAATGAGCTCCAGGTCGATGGTCTCAATGTCCCGCAGAGGGTCGATACTGCCCTCCACGTGGATGATGTCGTCATTCTCGAAACAGCGCACCACGTGGACGATGGCGTCACACTCCCGGATGTTGCCCAGGAACTTGTTGCCCAGGCCCTCGCCCTTGCTGGCGCCCTTTACCAGACCGGCAATATCCACAAACTCAATAACCGCCGGCACGATGGGCGGCACCTTGTCCCCCTCGGTGTACATCTCGCACAGAGCGTCCAGCCGCTTGTCCGGCACCGCCACCACACCCACGTTGGGGTCGATGGTGCAGAAGGGGAAATTGGCGCTCTGCGCCCCGGCATTGGTAATAGCGTTAAACAGAGTAGACTTGCCCACGTTGGGCAGTCCCACGATACCTAATTTCATAGTAACACTTCCTCGAAACTTTATAATTATACCAAAAAGTGATCCACACAAAACACCACGGCCACAATCACCGCAGAAATACCGTACAGGAGCATTGCCGTACGTTTGAAAACAATCGTTTTCCGCCAGTCCTTGTTGCCTTTGATTGACGCAAAAGCAGCAATAAGCAGGCCACTCGAAGAACCGACTCCCATCAGAGCGACGCCTATTGTTTCTTCGCAAAGCAGTGCGCATTCATAAGGCAAGCCCCACAACACAGAATAGACAAGCACGACCAAGCCCCCAAAGCCCAAGCCCAGCGGAATCGCTATAAGCTTGCCTCTGGCATAGCCAAAGCCATCGTCTTTCCGAAGCCGAAAAATAAGGGCGTTAAGCTTACCTGTCGCCACACAAAAAAGAACAAATGAAAGAACTCCCGCAACGATTGAACAATACCGCATAATTGCTCCTTATTTTCCGCAACCTTTCTTATGCTTTTTGCCGCCGCAGGAACACAAGTCGTTCGCCCCAACTTTTCGGCATTGATTTTTTTACACACCAATTTTACACCAATTTTACACCAATTTCAAGCCCTTTCCGCTTCAAATTGACGTACCGCACTGAATAAAGAATCCTTCCGTTTTCCCAGGCGATTTGTAAAACGAGCGGTATACCACCCGCCCCTCCTTTGGCTAATACCTTTGCCACATTCTTTTCCTTTGAGATTCTTATCCATGTTGACTCCTTTCTCATATGAGAAAACATGCCAGTACAACGACCGTAGTATATCACATTGGCTCTTATTTTTCAATAGAAATCCGCGAATATCTATGGTCGTTTCACTTTTTTGAATCACTATTTAAACAATGGATCGTTGTGTTAACATGTGCGTTACTTGGGGTTTTTGTTATACTTGCATTTGCTTTTTTAGCTCAATACTGTAGTTGGGCGGAATACATTTTTTATTTTCCGTTTTATTCTCATTACAAGTAAGGCGAAACCAAACTAGTATATCTCCCCAGAACACCGGCGACGGTCAGGTAGATAGCGATGATGCGATCTATCTGCTGTATCACTTCTTGCTCCCTAATGATTATCCCTTAGCCTAAACGACCTTTTACCGTCCTCATTTCTGCTTGCAGGTAGTGAGGGCGGTTTTTTATCCTTTCCTTTACAAATCTCAATAAATTCCCTTTGAACTAACATTTTTCTTGCACCTTTTCGCATACTATGATATAATGAGCAAACATGGATTTTATCCATCCTGTTTATGGCTAACGTTTACCCACCCGGGATTACTCATTTCATAGGATATAAGGAGTTAAATGGTATGATTTACATTTTAGAGAATGACCTGCTGAAGGTAAAGGTCAGCAGCATGGGGGCTGAATTGCAGTCCATCCGCCGCAAGGACACCGATACGGAGTATCTGTGGCAGGGCAACCCGGAGTTCTGGTCTCGCCGGGCGGTCAACATTTTCCCCATCTGCGGCCGCTTGGTGGATGGCAAATACAGCTATGACGGCAAAGTATACGAAATGGGCTGCCACGGCTTCGCCGGCACAGCCGAGTGGACGGTTGTTCATCAGAAGGGCAACGCCCTGACCCTCCAGCTGCAGGCGGATGACATCACCCTGGCCCAGTACCCCTTCCGCTTTGCCATGGAGATTGCCTACACCCTCACCGACGATACCCTGTCGGTGTCCCTCATCGTACACAACCTGGATGACAAAACCATGTATTTTGCCGTAGGCGGTCATCCCGGCTTCAATGTGCCTCTGGAGGAGGGGCAGTCCTTTGATGACTACTATCTGGAATTTGACGAGCCCTGTCATCCCCAGCTGGTGGTGCTCAATGGCGTGTTCTATTCCGGCAACACCACCCCCTACCCGCTGAAGGAGGACAAATACCTGCCCTTGTACCACAGCCTGTTTGACAACGAGGCGCTGTTCTTCGCCAATACCGCCGGTGGTGTCACCCTCCGTAGCAAAAACGGTCAGCGGCAGATCCACATGACCTATCCGGACATGAAATATGTCGGTCTGTGGCAAAAGGAGCACACAGAAGCTCCTATGGTCAGCATCGAGCCCTGGTCCGGCCTCCCCTCTCTGGACATCCCCGGTGTGGTCGCTCTCCAGGATAAACCGGAGATGACCGCCCTGGATCCCCAGGAGACCTACCGCAACACCTACACCATGACCTTTGCGTAATTTTATCCCCACCAGTCCCGGCCGATTGGCCGGGACTTTTTTGCGCCTTTTTAGCATTGTCCGGTTTATTGGTCAGTGCTTGTGATAAACTGAAATTAAAGGAGGGGAAGCCAATGAACAAAGACTCGGCAAACAGAAAAAATCGAACATTTTTTCGATTTTTTCAAAAAAACTCTTGCATTTCCTGAAAAACCGTGTATAATGAAATCAGAACACTTGTTCGGAACGCTTGTTCGTGTTTAAGGAGGAATTATGATGTTTACATACATTTTGGATTTGCTTTTGGCTGCTGTGGCGGTGGCGATGCTGCTGAAGGGTCACTACGGCGCTACCCGTCAGCTGGCACTGGCTCCCCTGCTGGTGGCGGCGCTGGATGCCACCTTTGCCTCGCAATTGGATCTCTCCCTTACCCCTGTGCTGTCTGGGTTGTTGATTGCCCTGCAGGTTGTGATTTTGGCTGGGTGCGCCCTGGTCCTCCGCCGGGACCGGGTGCTGGCCCGCAACAAGCAGGCTCGCCGCCGTCGCCGCCGGGAGATCGCTCGCACGCAGGCCGCTTTTGAGGCGGCGGCCGCACGCCACGCCACTGCCCCTCGCCGTCAGGTTGCCTGCGCTTGATTTTCAGGTGAATTCCGGGAAAATCGGTTGACAAATCCCCCGTTTTGCGGTAAACTGAAAGCCTGAGTGAGCTGAACAGCTGCGTGCGCCTGTGGCGCATGAGGAAAGTCCGAGCATCACAGGGCAGGATAACGGCTAACGGCCGCCGGGGGTGACCCTAGGGAAAGTGCAACAGAAATATACCGCCTGCTGGCTTGGCGCTTGCGCCTTGAACCGGTGCCCTGCACCGTGCCCGGCGGGTAAGGGTGGAACGGCGAGGTAAGAGCTCACCGGCATGCTGGAGACAGCATGGCCCTGCAAACCCTATCCGATGCAACACCGACCGAAGCGATACATTGGCCCGATGTGCTTCTACGGGTGGCTTGAGCCGTCTGGCAACAGGCGGTCTAGATAGATGGCTGTTCATGACAGAACTCGGCTTACAGGCTCACTCAGCCTTTTGTCCGTCCTGCTCCCTCTGCTGTGGGGAGCTTTTTTTATTTTATTTCCATTTTCTGTCGGAATTATTTTGCATTTTCCGTATAGATATGGTATACTGATGATTAGTGTAATATTTTCGTCGGTGAAAACCGTCAACACACATAAGAGAGGTGCATGACAGCATGGCAGAAAAAGGCATCTTCCGTTCTGCGATGAACGGCTTTAACAAAAAAGAGGTCCTGGAATATATTGACCAGATTACCGCCGCTTGGGATGCGGAGCGTCAGGATTTGTTGGCACAAATGGAGGCTGCCGACAACCGGACAAATGCCGCTGAACAGGCTGCCATTGCCGCCCGGGCCGCTGTCGAAGAGGCCAAAAAAGAGGCAGCCGCCGCCCAAGAGCAGTTGGCAGCCATGGGCCAGCAGTTAAATTACACCACCAGTGAGCTGGACACCAAGAATGTGGCCATCCAGTCCATGGAGGAACTACTGCAGGAAAAGGAAACGGCTCTCCAGACCTCCCAGGCCGCCCTGTCAGCCGCCAACGCAGAAATAGCCGAACTCACCGTCCAGCGTGACGAGGCCATCTCTGCTGTGGCCGAGGCCAGAGAGCAGTTAGCAGAGCTGGAGGCCACCACCGCACGGCTGACCGAGGCCGAAGCACTGGTTGCCGGACTGCAACAGGAAAATGACCGTTACAAAGCCGTGCTGGGCACGGCTGAAACCGCCCAAGAGCACGTCAATAACATCGTGCGTCCCTTTATCGAGCAGGCAAACCGGCAGGCTGATGAAACTCTGGATGCTGTCCAGGCCGTGCTGGCCGGGGTGTTGGCACAGCTGGGTGAACTACAGGGTAGCGTTGAGCAGCGCCGTCAGGCTCTTCACCGGTGCAAGGACGACAGCGACAGCCGCCTGTCCGCCGCCTTCGGTGACTGGCTGGCATTAGCCCGGTCGGCGGCCAACGAGGCCCCTGCCACCCCGGCAGATACCGGTCACTTTTTTCGCTGAGCCGCCCCCCTGCCTACCGGAGACCCCCTCGGAGCCAGCTCCGGAGTCTCCGCCAGACAGGAATATGGGCGGTGTTCATACCGCAGACCGGGTTCACATCCGGCCAACCCCTCGTAAGAAGGGGTTGTTAGAACGTATTGAGGGGTGGTTGTCACGCAACGCATAGCTGTACACACGGCCGACCTGCGTCGGATGGTCCCCCAGCTCCACGTCGGTGACCAGATATTGCTCACCGGCATCCTGTATACCGCCAGGGATGCCGCCCACAAGCGGCTGATGGCCCTGCTGGATGCGGGGGAGCCTTTACCTTTCCCCCTGGAGGACAGCGTTATCTACTACTGCGGCTCCACCCCGCCACCCCCCGGCACTGCCATTGGTGCCTGTGGCCCCACCACCTCCAGCCGAATGGATCCCTACACCCCTCGCCTGTATGGTTTGGGTGTATGCGCCACGGTGGGTAAGGGCGAACGGGACGCCGCCACCTGTGCGGCCATCCGGCAGTACGGCGGTATCTATCTTTGCGCTATCGGCGGTGCCGGTGCGCTGGTTGCCCGTCATGTGCGGGACAGCCGTATCATCGCCTTTGAGGACCTGGGCTGCGAGGCCATCAAGCAACTGACCGTAGAGGAGCTTCCTCTGTTTGTTGCTGTGGATTGCCACGGCGGCACCCTGTTCCACAAATAAATAAACAAAATTATTTTTAGGAGTGTATGTATCATGGCAGAACTGAAGTATGAAATCAAAAAAGAGTGTGGCGTTCTCTCCCAAGCGCCCACCGGCTGGACCAAAGAGATCAACCTGGTGAGCTGGAACGACCGTGATCCCAAATACGATATCCGTGACTGGGCTCCCGATCACACCAAGATGGGCAAGGGTGTCACGCTGACCCCGGACGAGATCATCCTGCTGCGTGACCTGCTCAACGAACTGGATCTGTAAGCCTATTCCTTGAAAGGAGTGGTTTTATGTTCTTTATCGAGATTCTCAAGGCCATTCTCCAAGGCATTGTTCAGGGCATTACCGAATGGCTGCCGGTAAGCAGCACCGGCCACATCCTCCTTCTGGATGCCGTGTGGAAAATGCAAGCCAGCGAAGCCTTTTTCGATGTATTCAAGGTCATCATTCAGCTGGGTTCCATTCTGGCGGTGGTAGTGCTGTATTTTCATAAGCTCAACCCCTTCTCTCCCAAAAAATCCTCTGCGGAGAAAAAGGGCACCTGGGTGCTGTGGTCGAAAGTGCTGGTGGCCAGCATCCCGGCCGCTGTGGTTGGTCTGGTGCTGGATGACCTGATTGATACTGTGCTGTCCGTACCGGTTGTTATCGCCGCCGCCCTCATCCTCTACGGCATCGCCTTCATCTGGATGGAGAGCCGCAAGGGACGCCAAGCTCCGGTAGACAGCCTGGAGGCGATCAGCTACAAGCACGCCCTGGGCATCGGCGCTTTCCAGATGCTGGCGCTCATCCCCGGCACCTCCCGGTCCGGCTCCACCATCCTGGGGGCCAGCCTGCTGGGTACCTCCCGCACCGTTGCGGCAGAGTTCTCCTTCTTCATGGCCATCCCGGTGATGCTGGGGGCCAGCGGTCTGAAGGTGGTCAAGTTCTTCCTGCTGGACAACTACACCTTCACCTCCAAGGAGTGGGTACTGTTGGCAGTAGCCACAGTGGTCTCCTTTGTGGTGTCGGTGCTGGTCATCCGCTTCTTGATGGCCTTTATCAAAAAGCACAGCTTCAAGCCCTTCGGCTGGTATCGCATCGTCCTGGGCATCGTGGTCCTGCTGGTATTGTGGCTAGCGCCGCAGGTATTCCTGTAATGTTAATTGAAAAAAATCCAGCCTGTGCATACAGGCTGGATTTTTTGATTACTGCCCCTCGTTCCTTTCCAACTCTTTCAGCACATCATGAAAGGCCGCTGCATGGTGTCCCTCATCCTCGGCGAAGCGGGAAAATAAGTCGGATATTGTCGGGTCGGAAATTTCCTTGGCATATAACTGAAAATCTCGGATAAGCTCCATGGTGTTCTGCCAGGCACGTAGCACCCGGTCCCGGGTGGTGATGTGAACCACATCATGTACTTGCATAGACTCCCTCTCCTTTTTTGTTCGTCATACGCAGTATACCCAACCGGCTGATAAATATGTAAAAGGCCGCCGATTTCAACACGAAATCGGCGGCCTTCTGTTTAGACGAAATTACTCCGCGGCTTCCTCAACGGGAGCAGCCTTCTCAACGGGAGCAGCCTCCTCGGCGGGAGCAGCTTCCTCGGCGGGAGCAGCTTCCTCGGCGGGAGCAGCTTCCTCGGCGGGAGCCTCGTCCTCCAGCAGAGCACGCATGGACAGGCTGATGCGCTTGCGGTCGTAGTCAATAGCGGTAATCTTCGCCTCAACCTCCTGACCCACCTTCAGCTCGTCCTGGGGCTTCTCTACACGGTGGTTAGCAATCTGGGAAATGTGCACCAGACCGTCCACACCGGGAATAATCTGGGCAAAGGCACCAAAAGCGGTCATGCCCACCACCTTAGCGGTGACAACACTACCCTCAGCGTACTGGGCCTTGAAGATCTCCCACGGATTGTCCTCGGCCTTGCGGTAGCCCAGAGAGATCTTGCGCTTCTCGGCATCCAGAGCCTTGATGAACACCGTCACGGTGTCGCCCACATTCATCACCTCAGAGGGATGCTTGATGCGGCCCCAGGACATCTCGGAGATGTGCACCATACCGTCCACACCGCCCAGGTCGACGAAAGCGCCGTAGGAGGTCAGGGACTTCACCGCACCGGTGTACTCCTGACCAACCTCAGCCTGCGCCCAGAAAGCCTCCTCCTGCTCCTTGCGGGCGGCCTGCGCCACCAGACGGATGGAGCCGACGGCATGACGGCGATGGGCGTTGATCTCGATGATCTTCAGCTGAACAGCCTGGCCCTTCAGGGGGGACAGGTCCTCCATGCGGTTGACGGACGCATGGGAAGCGGGCACGAACACACGGAAGCCGTTGGTCACAACCAGCACGCCGCCCTTGATGACATCCACAACGGTGCCATCCAGGATAGCGCCCTCGGCCTCGGCCTCGACGATGGTCTGCCAGCCCTTCAGCGCATCCACGCGCTTCTTGGACAGCATGATGGTGCCCTCCTGATCGTTGGTGCGCATGATGAGCAGCTCCAGCTCATCGCCCACCTTGACCAGGTCGGCAGGATTAGCAGACGGGTCGTTAGACAGCTCATCTGCGGGGATGTAGCCGGTCTGCTTACGGCCGATGACCTCGACCTGCACCTCGTTAGGGGCGATAGCTACAACCAATCCACGGACTTTATCATCAGTGGCGTTCTGCAGAGTTGCATCGACTGCCGCAGCAAACTCTTCAGAGCTCATCTCCTCGTAAATTTGGGTTTCTTTCTTGTTGACGATTTCGGACATGGTGAAATGTACCTCCTTTATAATATCGGCTGGCGTAGACGCCCCGGCGGTCAGACCGACCGTCATACCACCGGAAAACCAGTCACGTCTGAGCTCCGCCGCCGTCTCTACCCAATGGGTAGGACAGTAGGGGGCACACACATCACACAGCTTGGCGGTGTTGGAGCTTTCTCGTCCTCCGACAATAACCATTTTATCGCACTGCCGGGCGAGTTGGATAGCTTCCTCTTGCCTTTTTGCAGTTGCACTACATATTGTATCAAATATTTTGAGATTTGTACAGCCCTTTTTTGCGATTTTTTCACACTTTTTCCAGACATTTTTGTTGAAGGTGGTCTGGGCAACCATTATGCATGAAGAATTTTCCAGTTCCGGATGAGAATTTAGGCAATTTTCCAATTCCACCTCATTCTGGAAGATATACACCGGCCCTACACTGTGCCCCCGGATGCCCAAAACCTCCGGATGAACAGGGTCGCCGGCTATCAACACCGCCGCACCCTCGGCAGAATGGGTGGCCACAAGGCGATGAATCTTGGCCACAAAGGGGCAGGTGGCATCACAGCAACGAAGCCCCAGTGCCGCAATGCGATCATACACCTCCCGGGACACCCCATGAGAACGAATGACCAGCACACTGCCGTCAGGCGTTTCCTCCGGGGCGGTGACGGTGCACACACCACGCGCTTCCAGCTCGGCCACCACCTGGGGGTTGTGGATGATGGGGCCGAGGGTCGCCACCCGTTCCCCCTCATCCAGCAACTGCCGCACACGGTCCACCGCTTTGTTCACGCCGAAGCAAAACCCGGCGGTCTCAGCCAAACATACCGGCATCGCTTACCCCTCCAACTGCTGTGCCACCACAGCCTTGATGCGGGCCACCGACTGCTCCAGCGTGTCGCCGCTGGTGTCCACCAGCACCGCATCCTCCGCCTGGCGCAGGGGCGAGATTTCCCGGTGGGAATCATCATAGTCCCGTTTGATCATATCCGCCAGCACTTCGTCATAGGTGGCCGGGTCACCCTTTTCCTGCAGTTCGGCAAACCGGCGAGTCGCCCGGGATTCCGGAGAGGCGGTAAGGAAAATCTTTACCTTGGCATCCGGCAGGATGGTGGTGCCGATGTCCCGGCCGTCCATCACCACCGACTGGTTAGCGGCAATATCCCGCTGGGTGTGTAGCAAAAAGGTACGCACCGCCGGGATAGCGGATACCCGGGAGGCGGCCATGGACATGGCCGGCGTGCGGATTTCACCGCTGACATCCTCCCCATTGACAAACACCCGCTGTTCGCCGTTTACGTATTTCAGGTCTACCCGGACATCCTCCAGCGAGGCCGCTACCGCCGCCTCATCCTCCGGGGAGATACCCTGGGTGGTGACATAATAGCCTACCGCCCGGTACAGTGCCCCGGTATCCACATAAATCAGGCTCAGCTCCTTGGCCAGAATTTTGGCAATGGTGCTTTTCCCGGCACCGGCCGGGCCATCGATAGCAATTGCGTAAGGCATGGTTTATTTCCTCCGTTAGTCTTGATTCCCGGCCGCCATACCGGTAGAAAAGGCAATCTGCAAATTAAATCCGCCGGTATAGGCATCCACATCCAGCACCTCGCCGGCAAAATACAGCCCGCTGACCAGCTTGGATTCCATCGTCCGCGCATTGATTTCTTTGACAGACACGCCGCCGGCGGTAACAATCGCCTCGGCCAATGGGCGGAAGCCTTCGATGACCACCGGCATGCCCTTGATGCCGGACACCAGCCGCTGGCGCTCCTCCCGGGTCACCGCATTGCACTTTTTGTTGGGATTAATTTTCACCAGCCGCAACATCACCGGGATAAGCAGGCGGGGCAACAGCTTGCCCAGGGCATTACCCAGGTCCATATTGTTGCGTTCCCCGAAATCCCGCAAAATACGGTCATCCAGCTGTTCAGGGGAAAGCCCCGGTTTCCAGTCGATCCAAAGGGTGTACCGTCCCGGCTTCATCTGCCGCATATGGGCGCTGGCGGACAGCACCATAGGACCGCTGACACCGAAATGGGTGAACAGCATTTCTCCCAAATCGCTGTATATTACCTTATTTTTCTCATTATCTTTTACCTGCAGGCCGCAGTTTTTGAGAGATAGCCCCTGCATGTCGGCACAGAACAGGTCGGCAGAGTCCAGTGCCACCAGCGAGGGACGAGGCTCCACCACCGTATGGCCGGCCTGCCGGGCGAGGGTATAGCCATCCCCCGTTGAGCCGGTGCCGGGATAGGAACAGCCACCGGTAGCTACAATGACCCGGTCTGCCTCCAGCACATGGCCGTCCTCCAGCCGGACACCGGTGCAGACACCGTCCTCCAGGCAGAGAGCAGTTACCCGGCCCTCTATAAACCGAGCACCGCCCCCCTTGGCATATTTCACCAGGCCGTCTACCACATCCACCGCTTTGTCGGACACCGGGAACACCCGGTCGCCCCGTTCGGTCTTCAGCGGCACGCCCTGCTCCTCCAGCAGCGCCATCATATCCTGGGGGGTAAAAGCGGTAAGGGCGCTGTACAGAAACCGGCCGTTTTCCGGCACATTGGCAATAAATCGGTCAACAGTACAGTTGTTGGTCACATTGCATCGCCCTTTGCCGGTAATCATCACCTTCCGGGCAGGGCGAGAGTTGCGCTCCACCACCGTGACGGTGTGCCCCCGGCGTCCGGCGGCTCCGGCCGCCAAGCACCCGGCAGCACCGCCACCTATGACCAGTACGTTCATACCGTTTCTCCATCCTCTGTTGTTTGATATACCCCATAGCTGTGCCACAACCGCTCCAGCTCCTCCAGCTTGGGGCGGGTGCGCTCCATCGTCTGCAGGGAGATGGCCACAATCATGGCATTGATGACGCTCAAGGGAGCTACCAGCGAATCCACCACCGACGCCATATCACTGTGGGCGGTCAAAAGATGGTGGGCATACGGGGCAATAGGAGACAAGGGGCTGTCGGTGATGGCTACCACCCCGGCCCCCTTGGAGTGGGCATAGTGCAGGGTCTGCACCGCCTTTTTGGAATACCGGGGGAAGCTGATGCCGATGATGGCATCCTCCGGCTGAAGATCCAGCAGTCCCTCGAAGATTTCGCTCTGGCTGGTAGCCGCAATACGGCGCACCTGGCCGCCTAACAGCATCTGCAGATAGTGGGTAAAAAATCCGGCCAGATGCTTACAGCTACCGGCGCCGAACACATACACCCGCCGGGCGGATACCACCCGGGACACCGCCGCAAAAAAGGCGTCACTATCCAAATCCTCCAGGGTATGGCGGATATTGTTAATATCACTGCAGGCCACCTGACGGAGCAAATCCCCCTCCGTCATCCGGGACCGGGTCACATCCAGCCGCTGGACGATGGTCAGCTTACTGCGGATGAGCTCCTGCAGAGCCTTCTGCAACTGGGGATACCCGGCAAAGCCCAGCTCGGTGGCAAACCGCACCACCGTAGACTCGCTGACACCCACCTCTTCACCCAGCCGGGCGGCGGTCATGAAAGCCGCCTCGTCATAGTGGTCGGTGATGAAAGCGGCAATACGCCGCTGTCCCTTGGAAAATGTGGGGGAATGGGCATCAATCAGCCCGATAAGCGATGTATTCATACTTCTCTTCTCCTCTTGCACATCCTCTTGCACGCACGGCTTTATTATAACCCAACAAAACAAAAAATGCAAGATGCAAACTGCATCCTGCAAAATTTGTTTTCTCTAAAACCGAAACAGACGGCTGATCGGACGGTGCAGGCGGGACATATACAGCCCTACCAGCCCGGAGAGCCCCCAGTCATACACCAGAAACACCCCACAGAGCAACACCGCTATCGGTGTAAGCGTCCAATACGCATAGGGAAAGGTCGCCCGCACAGTCAGCCACATCACCGCCGCAAAAGCGGCCAGCGCCACGACAAATACGGCCAGCTTACTTCCCCATTCTGCCACCCGGGGCAACCGTTTGCTCTCCAGCCACGCCTTAAACACCGTGTACCAGCCGAACAGGGCGATGTACATCCCTTTGCCCTCTACCGTCGGCACCAACAGCGAGGCCAGCACCGCTACGGCCACAAAGTGGAGCAGAGCCGCCCTTTTGCCCGCTTCTACCACCACAGGGATGCCACAGACGGCGGCCAGTGCCGCCAGCGCCACGGTGGAAACCGGGGTGGCTGTCAGCAACAGAAATACCAGCGCCAGGGCGGTCATCACACCGCAAAAGGCCAGTTTTCCGCTTCGTTTACCGGTCATAGCCCATGCCCCCGATCAACAGCAGCGAAGCAGGTCGCCGCCCATGCACTCGCAACAGCAATCGGCGCAGTACAGGGTAGTACACACATCACAGCCGGTACAGCCCTGGCCGCCCTCCACCGTCCGGTAGCCACCGGTCTGGCGGTTGTTGGCCACCCGGTTATAGGCCTGGCGGTATTCCAGGTTGTTGGGGTCCATACGGCAGGCGGTCTGGAAGTGGGTGAAGGCATCCTCCAGCCACCCTTTTTTATACAGCACACTACCCTTCAGGAAGAACCACTCCGCATCCCTGGCATAGGCCGGTACGCCGTCCAGCAGCATCTCCGCATCCATCACCCGGTTCTGCTGAATCATCTGCCGGATGTCTCCATACCGGGAAGGACCGCCGTTCGGCGCACGGTAGCCGCCGTTGTGGGCGCCACCGTAGCCGCCTGTGCCGGCAGAACCGCCGTTCTTCCGCATCCGCACGATGGCATCGTAGGCCTCGTTGATCTCCTGCATCTTCTCCTGTGCCAGGTCGGACAGGGGATTGTCAGCGTAGTTATCGGGATGATATTTCCGCGCCATGTTGCGGTAGGCCGTTTTTACTTCGTCATCGGTGGCGGTGGGCTTAACGCCCAGCACCTCATAGGGATCTCTGCTCATGCTTTTGTTCCTCTCCGGAGACCGCCCGCCGCTGTGCGTGGGGCATCCCCTGTTCCAGTATATTCCGTAGTATGCCGTCAAAACGGCGAATGTCTAATAAGTTATACGCGGCCACACACTCCGCCAGGCAGGCGTTAAGCGTGTGGACAGCATAGGTGCGGGTATCGCTGACATCCTCCCCCGGCTTCAGCCCCCGGGCATAAATGTAGGGGTTGTAGCGACCTTTTTGCAGGTCATCCGTCAGATCGTCCACCCCATCGATAAGGTAGATCCACCGGCCAAGGCAGTACCCAAAACGCCCCAGCACCTGCTGCTGTCTCTCATCGGTAGCAATATCCGCCGCCAGCGCCTGCAACATCAAGGCAAAGGGCTCTGCCGCCCGATCAATGGAGGCGCATCGGTCGGCCTCCAGTTGTGCCTGGCGGCGCATCATCTCCGCCACCAGCCGGTCGGTATCCGGCCGCCGCCTTGCCGCCTTTTTTCGGGCCGCCGCCATAAAGGGGAGCATCAGCCCGGCACCAAGTCGCTTACCGAAGCCTTCGTCGGCAAGGGTGTCCTTCAGCTTATAGTATGCCAAAAGAGTGCCGATATCCGCCGCCAGGTCGGTAGCCAGGGTGTTCTGCGCTTTGAGGCATTTTTTCGTGGGGTTGAAACTGCACCGACCGGGGCAGAAATCCGGCCCTGCCTCCTCCAGCGCCATATATAACAAGGCGAAAAAGGTCATATCATAACTGAGCGTAAAACGGGACAAGAGGCCGTACCGCTTGCCCATCCGCTTGCACAGGGTGCAATAGATGCCCTGATATTGCTCGTATTCCCCCATCGTTATGGTGGGCTTGTGTAACCGCACATACCCGAACATTCCTCTCACCCCAATAGTATCATACCGCAAAAACCGACGGATTATATGAAGTAATTGTAAATAATACAGCACCGGAAAAGGAAGAAATCGCCTGCAACAGTCCTTTTGGAAGAAGCACTCGTATACTAATGTAATGTATATAAAACACACACCTATCGCCTTATCCGAAAAATTATCCGGAAATTTCCAAAAAAGATATTGACAGTTTTTAGTATGCGTACTATAATTAGTGTGCGTTCTGTATTTGGTGTACGTACTAATGTGAGAAGGAGGGAGTTCTGTGGCGCGGATCAAACGAGGCGACCTGACCAAGCTGCAGATCATTCAGGTAGCCTGCAAGCACTTTTTGGAAAACGGCTATTCCACCACGTCGGTCAAGGCGATATGCGACGAACTGGAGATGAGTCCGGGGAATCTGACCTTCTATTTTCCCACCAAGGAGCATCTGCTGGAGCTGCTGGTTGACCTGTTATGCCGATTCCAGTACCAGCTGATGGAGAAGGAGGCGGACGACGGGCTCAGCTCGGTGATAGCGGTGTGTTTGGAGCTGGCCACGCTGGCGGCGGCCTGCGAGGAGGATGCGGCGATGTACGATTGCACCTTTTCTGCCTACACCAGTCCTCTGTGTCTAGCCATCATTCGCCGTAATGATGCGGAACGGGCCAAAAAGGTATTTGCTACCTACTGTTCGGATTGGACCGACAGGCAGTTCGCCGTGTCAGAGATGCTGGTGTCCGGTATCGAATACGCTACCATCATGCAGGCAGGCGATGTAATTTCGCTGGAAGCGCGCATTGCCGGTGCGTTACACGAAATACTCAGCATCTACCACGTTCCGCACGAGGTGCGACAGGCGAAGGTCGAACGCGTGCTGGCGATGGACTACCGTCGCATCAGTCGCAACGTCTTTACCCAGTTTAAGTCCTTTGTCAACGAAGCAAACGAACAGGCTCTTCACGACCTGTTGAAGATATAAAGGAGGCAATTCTATGAAAACCATTATACGTAAATGCGGTGCCCTTCTGCTGGCACTGACCCTACTACTTGGCTTGCTCCCTCTGTCGGTGCTGGCAGCCGACTATCCCACCATCACACTGGACGAGCCGATGACCTTCTCGCTGGACGGCATCGACGTCACGTCGGCGACCTATGCCTTCACCCCGCCGGAGGATGGTACCTATCGGTTCTATAGCTACGAGAACGACCATGACACCTTTGGCTATCTTCTCGACGGGAACGAAACGGTCCTCAAGGAGGACGACGATAGCTATGGCTCAGGGAATAACTTCCTCATCGTCTACGAAATGACGGCAGGCACCACCTATCTGTTGCGTGCCTGCTTCTACACGGTGGAGGATGCCGGCAGTATGACGGTGAAGGTGGAACAGATCGTTCCCGCCACCGGGATGACGGTGACTCCCGCTATCCTTACCGGCTATGTGGGCACTGAGACTGCTCTGTACATTGACTTCGCCCCCGACAATGCCATTGTCGAGAGCGTTTCCTGGCTCTCCTCCGACGAGACGGTGGCTACGGTGAGCGACAGCGGACGCCTCTCCTTCTTGAAGGTAGGTACCACCACGGTTACAGCCACCAGCGAGAACGGACTCACCGCCACCTGTGAGGTGACGGTGAAGGATATGCCCACCATCACCCGCTGTAACCCCGTCCGGGTATCCTTGGGGGAACTCGAAAGAATATACTTCCTTTTTACGCCGGAGACGGACGGCACCTATGCCTTCTACGCCTATGACGCTGCTAAGGATGAGTACGGCAATAATCCGGATCCCACGGCTTGGATTTGGGATGCCGATGGCAACGAGCTGGCCTATAACGACGACTTTGACAGCCTTAATTTCCGTGTGGAATGTGCATTGAGTGCCGGCACCCCCTATACGCTGGCGACGGAGAACATCCCGGGCAATCCCGCCGACTTTTCCGTGAAGGTCGTACTGCTGGACGAAGAGGGCAACGAGGTTCACGATGTGGACGGCACGTATGTTGCCGATGATGATACGACCCACAGTGCCTATTGCAACACCTGTCAGGAGACGGTTCGGCAGAAGCACAGCTTCGATGCTGCCAACGCCTGCACTGTGTGCGGACTCTCTCACACCCATTCGATCGACTATGACTACAACGACGACTTTCACTGGGGATACTGCTCCTGCGGTGAGAATGTAAATGAAGAGCACGACCTGGATGAAACCGGTGCCTGCACCAAGTGTGACTATTTTGTCCACGACTGCGTGGTGACCGAGTATTCCTACGACAGCACCATCCACTGGGGCGATTGTGACCTCTGCGGCGGTTACGTCGAGGAGGAGCATATCCTGGATGAGAACGACGCCTGCACCAAGTGTGACTATTATGTCCACGACTGCGTGGTGACCGACTACGACTATGACAGCGTGACTCACTGGGGCTGGTGCGACATCTGTAGTGAGTACATTGAGGAAGAACACACGCTGGATGAAGCCGGTGCCTGCACCATGTGCGACTATTACGTCCACGAGTGCGTGGTGGCCGCTGACGAAGCGGGATATGACATATTGACTCACTGGGGCTACTGTACCGTGTGCGGCGAGTATGTGGAGACGGAGCACGTCTTTACGGACGGCATCTGCGACTGCGGTATGGTGGAGCACGAGCATCAGTTCACCTATGATGTGTATAAGGACTACCACTACGTGGCTTGTTCCGTTTGCAAACCGACTGCACCACTTTACGAAGAGCATAGCTTCGACGAGAACGGAGCGTGCGAGTGCGGCTTCTTTGAGCACCAGTGCGACGAGGACGGTATCGACTACGACAATACGGACCACTACACCGTCTGCAGCCAGTGCGGCATACACAGTGTGGGTATGTATGAGAGTCACACCTACGAGGAGGGCGTCTGCACCGTCTGCGGTCGGGAGCAGCTGCAGGGCGTGTACATCGGGGATACCCTGCTTACCGATATGATGTACCTGAGCAACGACGGTACCCTGTCCGCTACACGGCCGGAGGGTGGCTATGCCTGCCTGGTAGGCAGTCACCTGTACCTGCACAACTTCGTCTACGTGGGTGACCCCGACAACAGCAGTGACGCCCTGTACACCGAGATGGATCTGGCTATTGCCGTGTCCGGGATGAACACCATTCACAACACTGACGGCGACGGCATCGAGGCGGCGGTTGGCTCCCTGATGATTTATTCCACCGACAACGGTACTCTGCGGGTGATGGCGGACGGCGACTTTGACGGCATCGACGTGACCAACAGTGCCGTACTGCAAATCCAGGATGTAAACCTCTACATCGAGAGCACCGACCACGGCATCGAGGTGGACAGCCCGGAAGGCGCGGTATCCATCTACAACAGTAACGTCTTCATCCGGGCAGGAGACGACGGCATCGATACCGATGCACAGCTCAATGTGGAAAATACCACCCTGCACATCAACACCGAGGACAACGGCGTCGACGTGGGGTATGAAGTCGACGCTACCTTCCTGGAGTGCAACGTCTATATCTACACCCGTGATAATTGCGGTATGGACTGCGGCGGTGATCTTTCCATTGACGGTGGTCACTACGAGATGAACACCGGGGAGCACGGGATCCAGGTCGAGAACACGGTGCAGATCACCGGCGGCGAGTTTTTCTTCAACGCCCGCGGGAATAATGATTCGATCCTATCGTACGGCGACATCGACGTGGACGAGACTGTGTACGGTGAAGTGGATATTCAAAACGTCGAAGGTATGTACCCCGTTCTGATGGCGGATGAGCTGGTGCCGCTGGACAGCGAGACCGTACCGCTGTCGCAGAGCGACGTGAACGCAGCCGACGACCTCATCTACACCGGCGGAACGCTGGCCTTCCCCACCGTCACCGTAGTGGTGGATGGCGAGACCCTGACCAAGGACGTGGACTACACCCTGACCTGGTTGGCAGAGTCCGTCGACGGCTCGGGCACGTACCTGGCTATCGTCGAGGGCATCGGCGGCTATGCCGGCAAGAAGCTGATCGCCGTCACCGTCAGCGAGGGCGAGTGGGTCACCGGGAACGGCAAGACCTTCTTTGAGGTGGACGGTAAAACGGTCAAGGGGTTGCAGAAGATAGGCGAGAACTACTACTATTTCAACACCGGCGACGGCCATCTGCTGACGAACAAGACCATTTGGATCGACAGCAACAACGATTACGACCTGCCTGCCGGTAACTATGCGTTGGATGAGGACGGCAAGCTGCTGCTGAGTGGCTTCGTGACCGCCCCCTCCGGCAATATATACTACCGTGAGAATAACGTACTGGTAACCGGTGTATTTGAGGTCGATGGCAAGTACTACTACTTCCACCACAAGAGTGGTGTACTGCAGCGGAACAAGACTGTCTGGCTCAAGGCAAACAACGCCTGCGGTCTTCCTGCCGGTAACTACGTCATCGGTGAGGACGGCGTGCTGATCGTCGAATAAGCAATTCTCTCTTTGCCACACGTTTAAACAGATTTTTCCTCCCCATATAACAACAGAAGCCCCTCTCACCGCAAATTGCGGCGAGAGGGGCTTCTGTCACTTCTCCAGCACTCTTTTAAGATATTGTCCGGTATACGAGCCCTCGCAGGCGGCCACCTCCTCGGGGGTGCCACAGGCAACGAGATAGCCTCCCTTGTCGCCCCCCTCGGGGCCCAGGTCGACGATGTGGTCGGCGGTCTTGATGACATCCAGATTATGCTCGATCACCACAATGGTATTCCCCTCGTCCACCAGCCGTTGCAGGACATCGATGAGCCGCTGTACATCGGCGGCATGGAGACCGGTGGTAGGCTCGTCCAGAATATACACCGTCCGTCCCGTAGCTCGCTTGGACAGCTCGGTGGCCAGCTTCACCCGCTGTGCTTCACCACCCGACAGGGTGGTAGCCGGCTGGCCGATCTTCACATAGCCCAGCCCCACATCCAGCAGGGTCTGCAGCTTGCGGGCAATCTTTGGAATAGCAGAGAAAAAGGCAACACCCTCCTCCACCGTCATATCCAGCACATCGGCGATGGACTTGCCCTTGTACTTTACTTCCAGCGTTTCCCGGTTATACCGCCGCCCCTCGCACACCTCGCAGGGGACGAACACATCCGGCAGGAAGTTCATCTCGATTTTGATAATGCCGTCTCCCTGGCAGGCCTCGCACCGGCCGCCCTTCACATTGAAGGAGAACCGCCCCGGGCCATAGCCACGCATTTTGGCGTCTGCCGTGGCGGCGTACAGGTCACGGATATCGTTAAACACCCCGGTATAGGTAGCCGGGTTGGAACGGGGCGTACGGCCGATGGGGGACTGGTCGATGGCAATCACCTTGTCCAGATGCTCCAGCCCCTCCATGCCGTCGTGCCGACCGGCACGGCCCCGGGCTTTATTCAGGTCATGGGCCAACCGCTTGTACAGGATGGCGTTAATCAGGGAGGATTTTCCCGACCCGGATACGCCGGTGACGCAGTTAAACGCCCCCAATTTAAAAGACACATCGATGTGCTTGAGGTTATTCTCCCCTGCCCCCCGGACGGTGAGCAGCTTGCCGTTGCCCGGCCGCCGCCGGGCCGGCACCGGAATGCGCCGCTTGCCGCTGAGATACTGGCCGGTAAGGGAGGCTTCGCACCCCTCAATGTCCGCCGCCGGGCCGGAATACACCACCTCGCCGCCATGAATGCCGGCGCCGGGGCCAATATCCACAATCCAGTCGGCGGCACGCATGGTATCCTCATCATGCTCCACCACAATAAGGGTGTTGCCGATGTCGCACAGATGCCGCAGGGTGGCCAGCAACCGGTCATTATCCCGCTGATGCAGGCCGATACTGGGCTCGTCCAGCACATACAGCACCCCCATCAGGTAGGAGCCGATCTGGGTGGCCAACCGGATGCGCTGGCTCTCGCCGCCGGACAGGGTGGCGGAACTGCGCCCCAAGGTCAGATAACCAAGCCCCACACTGCTGAGGAAGCCCAGGCGCTCCCGAATCTCTTTCAGGATACGCTCCCCGATAAACAACTCCCGCTGGGTAAGCTTCAGCTCGTCCAGGAAGGCCAGCATATCCTCCACCGTCTTATCGCACAGTTCCATGATGTTGAGACCGCCCACCGTCACCGCCAGGCTTTCCGGCTTCAGCCGCCGGCCGTGGCATTCCGGGCAATCCACCTGGCTCATGTACCCCTCCAGCTCGTCACGGACAATTTCGCTGGTGGACTCGCTGTACCGCCGTTGCATGTTGTTCAGCACCCCTTCAAAGGCGGTGTAGTGGGTGCCGCTGCCATACTCCCGGGTATAAGACATCTTCAGCTTTTCGCCCCCGGTGCCGTAGAAAATCACCTGCTGTATGGCCTTCGGCAGTTCCCCAAAGGGGGTGTCCAGCGAAAAGCCATAGTGCTGTGCCAGTCCGTCGAAATACATCTTGGCGATGGTGCCGCCGTCCTTGTAGCTCCAGCCGCTTCCCTGAATTGCCCCCTGCCGGATGGACAGCGTGGGGTCGGGCACCACCCGCTCCGGGTCCATGGACATAAAGATGCCCAGGCCGGTGCACTTAGGGCAGGCGCCGAAGGGGTTGTTAAAGGAGAACATCCGGGGAGCCAGCTCCTCCACACTCACCCCATGGTCGGGGCAGGCGTAGTTGCGGGAGAAGGTCAGTTCCTCCCCACCGATCACATCCACTGTCAGCAGACCGTCGGCCAGCCCGGTGGCGGTCTCCACCGAATCGGCCAGGCGGCTACGGATCTCCTCCTTGACCACCAAACGATCCACCACAATTTCAATGGTATGCTTTTTGTTTTTGTCCAGCTCGATCTTCTCCATCAGATCGTACAGACTGCCATCCACCCGGGCCCGGGCATAGCCGGATTTGCGGGCAGCTTCCAGCTCTTTCACGTACTGGCCCTTCCGTCCACGGACGATGGGGGCCAACAACTGGATGCGTGTCCCCTCCGGCAGACCGAGGATCTTATCCACGATCTCATCCACCGTCTGCTGGCGGATCTCCCGTCCGCACACCGGGCAATGAGGAATACCAATCCGGGCGTACAGTAGTCGAAGATAGTCGAAGATTTCCGTCACCGTGCCCACGGTAGACCGGGGGTTCTTGGAGGTGGTCTTCTGGTCGATGGAGATGGCCGGAGACAGGCCCTCGATATAGTCCACATCCGGCTTGTCCATCTGCCCCAAAAACTGCCGGGCATAGCTGGACAGGCTCTCCACATACCGGCGCTGTCCCTCGGCATAGATCGTGTCGAAGGCCAAGGAGGACTTGCCCGACCCGGACAGGCCGGTGAATACGATCAGCCGGTCACGGGGTAGCTCCAGGTTCACATTTTTCAGATTATGGGCACGGGCGCCCTTGATGATGAGTTTATTGTCAGCCATAGATCGGTTCCTTTCGGCTTGGTTGGATGGCAGAAACCGCCACCGCCTATTTCATGTTCTGCAGTTCCTTAATCCGGTCATGCGTGGGCGTTTGCAGCCTTAGCAGACCGCTAGCCCGGTCTGCACCCACCTCGAGAATGGGCGATGCCCATTCTCCCACACATCTGCCTCGTAATACACACGCCGCCTATTTCATGTTCTGCAATTCCTTAATCCGGTCACGCAAAATAGCCGCATGCTCGAATTCCAGTAATCGGGAGGCGTTTTTCATCTCTTTGGTGAGCTGTTTGATCAGCTCCTCCCGCTCTGCCCGGGTCAGCCGCAAGCCCTTAGCGTTCCGGCCCTTTTTGTCGCCACCGGAAGAAATCTCCAGCACATCCCGGACGTCCTTGCGGATGGTTTTCGGCACGATGCCGTTGGCCTCATTGTAGGCAGTCTGAATCTGCCGACGGCGGTCGGTCTCCCGAATCGCCACCTCCATGGACGGCGTGACGCTGTCGGCATACATGATAACCTGGCCGGCGGCGTTACGAGCGGCACGGCCGATAGTCTGGATGAGGGAGGTCTCGCTACGCAGGAAGCCCTCTTTGTCCGCATCCAGAATCACCACCAGGGAGACCTCCGGAATGTCCAAGCCCTCTCGCAACAGGTTAATGCCCACCAGCACATCAAATTCGCCCAACCGCAGGTCACGGATGATCTGCATACGCTCCATGGTGTCGATGTCGTGGTGCATATACCGCACCTTGACGCCGTGGGTATCCAGGTAGGTGGTCAGGTCCTCTGCCATCTTCTTAGTCAGGGTGGTGACCAGCACACGCTCCTCTTTTTCGGTGCGCCGACGGATTTCCTCCATCAGGTCGTCGATCTGCCCCTCCACCGGCCGGACAGATACCAGCGGGTCAAGCAACCCGGTAGGCCGGATGACCTGCTCCACCACCCGGGCACTGCGTTCCCGTTCCAGCCCCCCGGGGGTGGCAGAGACAAACACGACCTGGTTGATATGTCCGTAGAATTCATCAAAATTCAGCGGCCGGTTATCAAAGGCGCTGGGCAGCCGGAAGCCGTAATCCACCAGGCTCTTCTTCCGGGCATAGTCGCCACCGAACATCCCTCGTACCTGGGGCAAGGTCACATGGCTTTCGTCCACAAACAACAGAAAATCATCGGGGAAATAATCAAATAACGTGCAGGGCATGCTCCCGGCGGGACGGCCGGACAGCACCCGGGAATAGTTCTCGATGCCCTTGCAGAAGCCGATCTCCTGCAGCATCTCCATGTCGTAGGTGGTGCGCTGGAGGATGCGCTGTGCCTCCAACAGCTTGCCCTCTTCGATAAACTGCCGGTGACGGGCCTCCATCTCCTCCCGGATGCGGCCGATGGCCTCCGCCATCTTGTCGGGAGGCACGATGTAGTGGCTGGCCGGGTAGATGGCCAGATGAGACACCACATTCTTCACCTCGCCGGTAACAGAATGAATCTCACAGATGCGGTCGATCTCATCCCCGAAAAACTCCACCCGGAACAGGGTCTCCCCGGAATAGGCCGGGAAAATCTCCACCACGTCCCCACGCACCCGGAACTTGTTGCGGGTCAGGCTGATATCGTTGCGCTCGTACTGGAGCTCCACCAGCTTGTGGAGCAGCTCGTCCCGAGGCTTTTCCATCCCCTGCCGCAGAGAGATGACCATGCTGCGGTAATCAATGGGGTCGCCCAGAGTATAGATACAGGATACGCTGGCCACAATGATGACATCCCGGCGCTCCGACAGCGCCGAGGTGGCGGAGTGGCGCAGGCGGTCAATCTCATCGTTAATAGCCGAGTCCTTTTCAATGTAGGTATCGGTGGAGGGAATATACGCCTCCGGCTGGTAGTAATCATAGTAGGAAACAAAGTATTCTACTGCGTTGTTCGGGAAAAACTCCCGGAATTCACTGCACAGCTGGGCGGCCAGGGTCTTATTGTGAGCGAGAACAAGGGTGGGCTTGTTCACGTTGGCAATGATGTTGGCCATGGTAAAGGTCTTACCCGAGCCGGTAACACCCAGCAGAGTCTGCTCTTTTAGTCCACGGTTGATGCCCTCCGTCAGCGCCGCAATGGCTTCCGGCTGGTCGCCGGTGGGCGCATAGGGCGCCACTAACTGAAATTTGTCCATACTCTGCCCCCTCTCTTGTAGAACGAACGTTCGCTTTCAGTATACCGCAAACGCCCTTGTCTTGTCAAGAAAAACCTCTGCCCATACAGATGTATAGTATAACACCGAAAACGGAAAATGAAAAGCCCTGGCCAAAAATTTTGCATCACCACTCGATTAGCCTCTTTTTCACATGGAGTGACAGAGTTTTCTTGACTTTTCCGAGGTTTTGTAGTACAATGCGGAACATGGAATGGTGTGCAAGCACCGTCTCTTCCTTAGTTTGTCCCATTTCCACGCAAAAAGAAGAAAATCGAATAGATATCCGGGTGTGGCGCAGCTGGGAGCGCGGGTGGTTTGGGACCATCAGGCCGCAGGTTCGATCCCTGTCACTCGGACCAAATTTGGTACTATGAGGTTGGAATTTTTTCCCTGAGTAAATGTCTATGCATAACATAGACATTTGCTCAACTTCGTAGTATAATGTATTGTATGGTTTTTTGTTGAGAGAGTAACCTTATTTCGTTGGGGCACAATAACTTTGTGTCGTCATACTCGTTATTCCACTTCAGCTACAATTCTAATTTATTATTTTTTGGAGGCTAAACTATGGCTACATTTGTTGGTGCAGAGTATATCATTGCAAATCTTCTTATAGCACTTAAAAAAATCAACAAGAGAGACACCGTCACCTTAGATGAATTAAGCGAAGCTGGAATATACATTCAAAAGCAATCAATCAGTGAAAATATTAATGCTATTTTCCTATCTTCTTCAGATCAAGTAGCATCTGCTATATATGATTTTTCTGATTATTTTGAGTATGATCGGGAAAGCAATTCCATTAGAATAGTTAAAACCAAAAAAATCGAAGATCTTGAAAGTCGCTTTATTGGTTATCTTCCTTTTAGTGTACTAAGTTTTCTTGTCAATATGTCGATAGAATTTGCTAAACAAAAAGCTTAATTCTTTATTAGGAGAATGACATGAAACAAATTAAAGATCCGATTTATGGATATGTAGATATAGATGATTTTTGTTTACCTTTAATTGATACCGCAGAATTTCAGCGATTAAGAAATATCGTTCAAACAGGTTATCAATCTTTATATCCATCCGCATTGCATAATCGTTTTGTTCACTCAATTGGTGTTTACCATTTGGGCAAGAAGGCCTTTGATTGTTTTTCTAACAATGTCCAAAATAGACACTATCCCGAATACGCCACAGTAAAGTGGGATACTTACCGAACTACATTTATGCTCGCATGTTTGCTTCACGATGTAGGACATTCACCATTTTCCCACACTGGAGAAGAATACTATAAAAAAAGTACAGACTTTCGTGCTGAATTAGCAAAGAGATTCCCTACCGAATTTGATTTTCATGAAGACATCAAAACAACAATTGGTAAACCGCACGAGGCTATGAGCGCAATTGTTGGATTGGAACTCATCGATAAGTACAGTGTCCCTAATATAGATCGCGAATTATTTGTACGATCCATAATTGGTGCTACATACAAATCTCAAGAAAAACTGGTTGAAAACACCATCATCGGCATGCTTAATGGCACGCTAATCGATGTCGATAAATTGGATTACTTAATTAGAGATTCCTATGTCACTGGTTTTAATACCATGGCATTAGATGTTGATAGACTTTTTGCAGGTTATGTAATATCTGAGTATACAGATGCATCATCAGCCACAAAAAGAGTTGCTGCATATAAACGCGGTTCCTTAAGTGTTATTGAAAATGTAACCTTTGCGAATGACTTGGAACGACATTGGATACAAAACAATCCAACGATTTTGTACGATGTCAAATTGATTCAATTAGCAATTGAGAATTATGACAGTTACATGGTAGATAAATACCAAACACAATTGGGTGACGAAAAAAGTATTTTTTCAAAAACAGCGATTTCCTTATCAGGATACATTGATAAAGGCATAAACTTGTCGTTATTGTCTGATGACGATATCGTCTGTTTCTTGAAAAATGATTATAGCACGAACAATATCAGCAAACAATTTTTTGATAGAAGTCAAAGATTAAAACCGTTGTGGAAAAGCGAAATTGAATTTCGTAATTTAGAAGAGGAAATTTTAGGAAACAGCGTAGCTAGATCTTTCAAAAACACTTTAAAAGCTATAAAAGATAATACTTTTTATATTAACGATGAAAAATACAAACAAGCTCTTTCTGAAAAATCCGCTTTAGAGGATACAATCAACGGCAGTGCACCTGAAGACTTGAAAAACATTGCCAAGAATTCCCTCAAAGCACAAGAAACAGTCTTGAAGATCTATGAAGTATTTAATAAATTTGCTACTCAATATGACCTAAAGAATGATTTCGCATTCATTTTCGTAGATAAACACTATGAGAGCAATTATGTAAAATTAGGAAATGAAGAAATCTATATTGAGTTTACTCCAGACAGAGTAATTCAGCTAAAAGATGCATTATCAGTAAAGGCTGTTGATGCAAGTGATGAAGAAAAGAACGGCTATTATTATGTGTTTACTTCAAAACACAACATTGATATTTTCAAATCAAAGCATGAGGATATCTCGCGAAAACTTTTTTCATTTATTTCTCAAAATTGGTGACTTACTCAATCTTTGTTTACTGCAAAACAAAATTCAAGGGCGGCTCTTTCGAGTCGCCCTCGTTTTATTTACGTTGTCTTTGCTTTCTCTTCCGTAATCTCCGCTTTGACTCTTTCGATCATCTCAGCGAATTTATTCACCAAGCAATATAGCTTTTATTTGTTCACCTATTTCGTCACTACTGAGCTTTTTTGCAATAACAGGTTCAATAACCTCTCGACTTTCTCTCATGTGTGGAAGTTCGGAAGCAAGCATCTTCGCTTTTTCTATTCTTCCACACTTCAAGTATAAGAAGCAAAGAGTAGCGCGCATTGTTGCTTTTTGCTTTTCGTTAATCGACAACGGGAGTCCCTTCTCAATTAATTCGATAGCTTCTTCCGACTCATCCTTCAGCGCTAATACACTGGCGAGCCCAAGTA
>JAFURT010000033.1 GCA_017471765.1 Clostridia bacterium | reverse complement strand
TCGAATGCCCCAACAACTGAGACAAAGAAACTACATTACCACCACTTAAAATCCATTGTTTAGCGAACGTATGTCTATATCTGTGAATCCCTGTTGTCTCAACGCCCCGACGTTTATTATATTCATAAAGCATATGATAACAAGTGCTTTTCACAAGCTGCTGACCAAACACATTACAGAACAAGTAATCATCATCTGACTTATGATTTCTATACTTTAAATACTCCCTTAAAATATTAACCATAGTCTGATTCAGCGGCACGATCAGGGGCTTTCTGTTTTTAGTAACATTTACATACACGACATTATTATCAAAATCAATATCCTTTACTTTTATAAACATCAGACTTCTTTGTCTCACAGCAGTAGAAAACAAGAAATTAGTCATAACCCAAGCCTGATATTCTATAAAAGAACACTTCTTAATATTAGGTTTTTTCAGCAGCAGTTGTAACTCTTGTTCATTGTAAGTCTCAATATGACTTTTATCAACCTTGATCGCCTGCATCTTGTAACTTTGAATATAGCCCTCGTTCATCAGATAATGCATTGTGGTTATAAAATCACGCAGATATGAATTTATACTGACATCATTATTAAGAGTCGAACGCAAATGCAATACATATCTTTTATAAGCGTCCTCGTCAATTTCTTCTATGGGCGTATCACGCTCAAAGAACTTAAAGAACTGAACATAACTCTGTCTGTAATGATTTATAGTTCCTTGTCTTAAATTTCTCTGCCGACAGTATTCAAGATACTTATTACAACCTTCCTCAAAAGTCAGTCCTTTTGTAGCATTCATTTTCAGTTTCTTCATATTTAAACCCTCCATTGATTTATAAATGCGCCTTTTTAAAAGTAATTAAACTTATAAGAAAAAACATTAAACATTTTAAGAATAATGTGTTATAATATGATTACGCTATAAGAGAAAGAAGAGAAGTTATGGATAACAACGGAATTTTATTTATTGATACTGTCAAAATACCGGAAATAGCACATAAAGGAAATTCAAGCATCAGGAAAATTCGCATAGGCAAAAACGTTCGTTTTATAGGAGCCGAAGCATTTTCTTTGTGTCCGAACCTTGAATCGATTGAGGTAGATGAAAATAACCGATGGTTTACAAGCAAAAACGGCTGTAATGCAATTATTGACAAAATAAGTGGTGTGTTGTTGGCTGGTTGTTATAAAACTGAAATCCCGGAATATGTAAAAGAGATAGGCCCATTTGCTTTTTGTGGGCAGACCAAACTCAAGAAAGTAACGATCCCCACGCATATCCATAGGGTAAGTGCATATGCCTTTGACGGATGTTCGGGCCTTGTGGAACTCAAAGTTGAGAAAGGTGTCGAGAGTATTGGAGAATATTGTTTTAGAAACTGTACAAACCTTGAGACTATATACCTCCCAAACGCCAAAATCGACATAGATGCTACTGTATTTGGTGTGATTCCCTTCAACTGGGATGATATGCAAAATTCTTTACTTAATAGTTCCCCAATTACAGCCCCCTGTTTTGAAGGAATATTAGACATCTTCTTTGACGGAACAATGAAGGATTATTATAATTCTCCTGTTGTTGAGTGGTACTTATCTGGTTCTTTAATAGAAAGCAAACGCATAATCTATGTTCACTGTAAGGATGGAAAATTGACTTATAACAAGTGGCAGTTTCAGATTTAAATCTCCCAAGTAATACCTCACTTTTAATACAAAAAAATATGGACACATCACCTTTGAAAACTCAAAAATGATGTGTCCAACTTTTTAAGTGTTAAATTTTTGAATCAGGTCTTTTACATTTGCCCGAAAGTCTCAGAAAGCCTTACAAATCCTTATTTTCTAAGAGCCTCTTCAACAGCCACGGCGCAAGCAACAGTCATACCAACCATTGGGTTGTTACCTGCACCGATGAGACCCATCATTTCAACGTGAGCCGGCACAGAGGAGGAGCCGGCGAACTGAGCATCACCGTGCATACGGCCCATGGTGTCGGTCAAGCCATAGGAAGCAGGGCCGGCAGCCATGTTATCCGGGTGCAGGGTACGGCCGGTACCGCCACCGGAAGCCACGGAGAAGTACTTTTTGCCGTTCTCAATAGCCCACTTCTTGTAGGTGCCGGCAACAGGATGCTGGAAGCGAGTGGGGTTGGTGGAGTTACCGGTGATGGACACATCAACGGACTCCTTCTGCATAACCGCAACGCCCTCGTTCACGTCGTTACAGCCATAGCACTTCACCTTGGCACGCTCGCCGTCGGAGAAAGCCTTCTCACGAACAACCTTCAGCTCACCGGTGTAGAAATCGTAATCGGTCTCCACATAGGTGAAGCCGTTGATACGGCTGATGATATAGGCGGCATCCTTGCCCAGACCGTTCAGGATAACACGCAGGGGGTTCTTACGCACCTTGTTGGCGGTACGAGCGATACCGATAGCGCCCTCGGCGGCGGCGAAGGACTCGTGGCCGGCCAGGAAAGCAAAGCAGTTGGTCTCCTCGGAGAGCAACATCTTGCCCAGGTTACCGTGGCCCAGACCAACCTTACGCTGGTCAGCAACGGAGCCGGGCACGCAGAAAGCCTGCAGACCCTCGCCGATAACGGCGGCGGCCTCGGCGGCGTCGGTGATACCACGCTTCAGTGCCAGAGCCACACCCATGGTGTACGCCCACACAGCGTTCTCGAAAGCGATGGGCTGTACGCCCTTAACGATTGCATCTACATCAATGCCCTTGGACAGGCACAGGTCACGGCACTCCTCCAGGGAGCCCAGGCCATTCTCAGCCAGGAACTTCTCAATTCCGGGCATGCGGCGGTCTTTGCCTTCAAACTTTACATCGTTAGCCATCTGTACATTCCTCCTTCTTATTCTTCACGGGGGTCGATGTACTTAGCCGCATTGTCGAAGCGACCGTACTGACCGATGTTCTTCTCGTATGCCTCGGTGGGGTTCATGCCGTGACGGATATCCTCCATCATCTTGCCCAGCTTTACGAACTGGTAGCCGCAAACCTCATTGTTCTCATCCAGAGCGATCTTGGTGACATAGCCCTCGGCCATCTCCAGATAGCGCACGCCCTTGGCGTTGGTGGAATACATGGTACCGATCTGAGAACGCAGGCCCTTGCCCAGGTCCTCCAAGCCGGCGCCGATGGACAGACCGTCCTCGGAGAATGCGGACTGGCTACGGCCGTACACAATCTGCAGGAACAGCTCACGCATGGCGGTGTTGATAGCATCGCACACCAGGTCGGTGTTTAGGCACTCCAGGATGGTCTTGCCGGGCAGGATCTCGGCGGCCATAGCAGCGGAGTGGGTCATACCGGAGCAGCCCAGAGTCTCCACCAGAGCCTCCTCCACGATGCCCTTCTTGATGTTCAGGGTCAGCTTGCAGGCACCCTGCTGGGGAGCGCACCAGCCCACGCCATGGGTCAGACCGGAGATGTCGGAAATCTCCTTCGCCTTTACCCACAGGGCCTCTTCCGGAATCGGGGCAGGACCGTGGTTGGGGCCTTTGGCTACTATGCACATTTGTTCAACTTCATGGGTATAGTTCATGTTGGTACTCCTTTCGGTTTTTACTGTACACGCAATCGTACAGATAGTATTATAGCCGCCTTTTCCCTATTTTGCAAGCCCCAAGCGGCAGAAATGAGATAAAATTTTCACAAAGAAACGGGGAATATTTTAGGCTTATTCCCAAATAGGCGAAAAACAGCCCGGAACACAGGCGCTCCGGGCTGTAAAGGTCTATTACTGTACAGGGGCAACTACCACATCAGCGGTGTAGGTGCCGTTCTCGTCCTCTGCCTTATCACGGGCGGCAAAGAACTTGGGCGCCACCTGGGGGAACATGGCGTAGGTCAGCACATCCTCCTCCTGCTTTACCCACTGGGCGGCCTCTGCCTTCAGCTTATCCAGCTCCGGCTCGAGGGTGTCCGCAAAGCGGCAGGTGATAGGCTCGTCATCGCCCAGAATCTTCTTGGAGAAGGCCGGGTCGATAGGCGCCGGGGTCTTACCGTAGTCACCGTGAATCATGCCACGGAACTCCTTGGTAACCATCTTATAGCGCTCGCCCATGATCACATTGAACACCGCCTGGGTGCCCACAATCTGGCTGGTGGGGGTAACCAGGGGCGGATAACCGGCATCCTCACGGACGCGGGGAATCTCGGCCAGCACCTCGTCCAACTTATCTTCCTTGCCGGCTTCCTTCAGCTGACCCAGCATGTTGGAGAACATACCGCCGGGCACCTGATACAACAAGGTGTTGGCATCCACGCCCATGGACTTGTGGCTGATCTGCCCACCGGTGACGTACTTATCACGCAATTTGGCGAAATGAGAACGTACCACATTGAGCTGGTTCAAATCCAGGCCGGTATCATACTCCGTGCCCTGCAGAGCCGCCACCAGCGACTCGGTAGGCATATGGGAGGTGCCGATGGACAGGGGGCTCATCGCCGTATCCACAATATCAGCACCCGCCTCGATACCCTTCATGATGGACATAGAAGCCAGACCGGCGGTATAGTGGCTGTGGATGTCAATCGGGATGCTCACCGACTCCTTCAGCCGGGAAACCAGGTCGTAGCAAGCGTAGGGGGTCAACAGACCGGCCATATCCTTGATACAGATGGAGTGAGCGCCCATAGACTCCAATGTCTTGGCGTATTCAGCATAATACTCGTTGTTGTGCACCGGGCTGAGGGTGTAGCTGATACAGCCCTGCACATGGGCCTTTTCCTTGTTGGCGGCTTTGATAGCCGTCTGCAGGTTACGAGGGTCATTCAGCGCATCAAAGATACGGATGACATCAATACCATTGGCCACAGATTTCTGCACGAAATATTCCACCACATCATCCGCATAGGGACGGTAGCCCAGCATGTTCTGGCCACGAAACAGCATCTGCAGCTTCTGGTGGGGCATCTCCTGGCGCATAATGCGCAGACGCTCCCAGGGATCCTCGTTCAAGAAACGGATGCAGGAATCGAAGGTAGCACCGCCCCAGCACTCAACAGAAAAATAGGGAATTTTATCCATCTCGGCCAGGATGGGGCGCATCTCGTCCATCGTCATACGGGTGGCCAGCAGAGACTGGTGGGCATCGCGCAGGACGACTTCGGTTATTTTGATCGGCTTTGCCATGTCACACACCTCGCAAACATCAGTTCAGGGACAGCAGAACCTTACCGGAATCCACGCTCTCGCCCTTGGTCACGCTGACAGAGGCAACCGTACCGGCACAGGGAGCGACGATCTCATTCTCCATCTTCATGGCCTCGAACACCACCAGCACCTGGCCCTCGGCCACTACATCGCCGGCGGCAACCTTGATATCTACAATGGTGCCGGGCATAGGACAGGTAATGGTCGTGGCACCGGCAGCAGCCGGGGCAGGAGCAGCAACAGGAGCAGCCGGAGCGGCAGCGGGGGCGGCAGGGGCAGCGGCAACCGGAGCTGCGGCGCCGACTTCCTCAACGTCTACCTCGTATGCATTGCCATTGACTGTGATGTGAAATTTTTTCATAAAAATACCATCCTTTCAACCTATCTCTGAAAACAGAGACCATATTTCCCAAATTACTGATAGTATACCGCATTGTCAAAAAAATAGCAAGTCTTTCCGGTAAAATTTTCCGAAAAAACTTGCTATTTTATCTCTTTTATTCACTTACAGTGACATTCGCCACGGAAAAAGTGAGCCAAAGACACCGAATATCCATTCTCCCCCGGTGCAAACTCCAGCCGGCGGAGGGTAAGCGCCAGATTTTCGTCCCGACAGAGGCCGGTAACGGCCCCCCGGCAGTCACCGGTATTCAGCACCGAGCGAATCAGTCCATCTACCATAATAGGCTCCTCGGCAGTGACTGTCAGCAGTTCCACGGTATCGTCCACAAGCACAAAGGTGGCATGGCCGGTAATGCGACCATCGCTTTCACGCAGAACCATCGCCTCATGGCCTTCCGGGACATCCAGCAGAGCCAAAGTCGCCTTATCGGCGGGCAGTATGGTAATCACGGTCCGGTTCCCTCCCGTTCTTAATGTATCCAGCGGCAATCTTCTTGGTGCTGCCGGTAGCCATCACCAGATCACGCACCTCGTTGGGGGTCAGATACCGCCAGTTGCCCACCGGCAGCATCCCCAGTTTAACCTTTCCCACCGCATTACGGCGCAAGCGAATGACCTCTAGTCCAACGGCCTCGCACATCCGGCGGATCTGCCGGTTGCGGCCCTCATACAGCACGATTTCCGCCACACAGCGCTCCGGCTCGTTGGTCACGATACGCACCTCTGCCGGGGCAGTCATGCGGCCATCCAGCATGACGCCCTCTTCCAGCCGGAGCTTCTGTTCGTCGGTCATCTGCCCACGCACCGTAACCCGGTAGAGCTTGGGAACATGGGTGGAGGGGTGCATGATGGCATTGGCAAAATCACCGTCATTGGTAAAAAGTAAAAGGCCCTCGGAATCCTTATCCAGCCGTCCGATGGGATATACCGGCCCCCCCACACTGCGCACCAGCTCTTCCACGCACTTGCGGCCCTTTTCGTCCTGCAGGGTGGTAATATACCCACGGGGCTTGTGCAAAGCGATATACACCGCCTCCGGGGCGGCACCAAGTTTCTTGCCCCGCACATGGATGACATCCTTCCGGTCGTCCACCTTATCACCAACTTGCGCCACATGGCCATTAACCTTGACGTGTCCGCCGGCAATCAGTTCCTCTGCCTTACGGCGTGAAGCTACCCCTCGCTCGGACAAAACCTTTTGTAACCGCACCATTGCCATCGGTGCCACACTCCTTTATCGTAACAATTCCGTTAATATCTGTTTCACATGCCGCCACCACAAGGCCCATCCAGTGGGCACCGGGCGGCTATCTACCGTCTCCCCTGCCGTAATCACCCCAAAGGCAACCGGGCGGTCACCGCAAAACCAAGTGACGGTCCCCACCGTCTCCCCTGCCCTGACAGGCGCCCATACAAAACGGGGCAACTCCACACAGGCCGTAATCTTCTCGCCGGCTTTCGTGACCACATCCTCCGGGGGTGAAACCGTCAGCGATATGCTGTCTTTCTGTCCACCGGCCACCGGCAGAGTGTCCTGCACCTGCACAGACAAGAGCTGCCGTTCCACCAGGGAGAAGGCGTAATGATACAGCGCCAGGTGGTCATTCCAATAGTCTCCCCCATTCAAGGTAGCAATGACCAGCGTGATTCCATCTCGCTCTACGGCAGACACCAGACAGCGACCGGACTTTTTAGTAAACCCGGTCTTGAGCCCTATGCAGTCATCGGTCAAAGAGAGCAATTTATTATGATTTTTCAGGGTCATCCTCCGCCCACCATAGGTGACAGAGGCGGTTTTAGAAGCACACAGTTCTGCCAGCACCGGCTGTTTTAGCACCGCCGCCCCCAGCAAAGCCATATCCCGGGCAGAGGCACTATGGCCGCCCTCGTCCAGCCCAGAGGGGGTGACAAACAGGCTGTTGGTCATACCAAGCTGTGCGGCTTTTTCGTTCATCATCCCGGCAAAGGCCGGCAGGCTATCCGCCATCAGGAGGGCCAGCGCATTGGCCGTATCGTTGCCGGAGGCCAATAACAGGCCTGCCAGCAGGTCCCGCACGGTTGTCTCTTCCCCAGCGGCCAGCCCCACCTGGGAGCCTTCCACCGGTAGCGCCTTGGCCGGCACCCGGACGGTAGCCTCCGGAGAGAGCTTCTCTGCCGCCAGAAGGGCGGTCATCAGCTTGGTGGTGCTGGCCATCGGTCGGGCGGTGTCACCGTCCTTTTCATACAGCACCAGCCCGCTTTCCGGCTCATACACCACGGCAGAAAGTGAGGAAATACCCGGTGTCTCTGCCGCCATAGCAGGCAGACTGTTCAAAAACAGCACTCCGCAAAACACCGCCACCAGTCCTGTTCGCAGCCTCATAACGACCACCCACCCTTTCACAGTAGCCTATGCAGATGGGTGGGCATGCATGCCTGTTTTATTCCTCGGCGGGGGTTTCCTCTTTCTTATTCTTGCCAAATTTGGATGTAATCTTATCCACCACATCCGGCACCATGGAAATGGCCCTGTCTACCGTATCCGGCTTGGATACCACCGGCAACAGATTGACCTCGCCGTTCTTAATGGAAATAAAGGCCACCGGGGTAATGTTGATGCCGGCTCCGGCACCGCCGCCGAACAGGTCTGCCGCCGCTTTATTCGGCAGGTCAGAGCCACCGGAAGCAAAGCCGTAAGACACCTTCGACACAGGGATGAGAGTGATGCCGTCACCCAGGGCAATCGGCGTTCCCACTACCGTGTTGGCGTCCACCAGTTCCCGGATCTTCTCCACAGAAACACCCATCAAGCCTTCTACATTCTTTGCCATATCATATATCCTCCTTATACGCTCTATCCGTATTTTCTTCTTTCAGCGCCAAAAACTTCACCAACAGATACAGCCCGGCGCCTAACAACTTAAGCACCGACACATGCAACCGCAGGTCAAAGCGCACAGCACTTTTCTCCAGCAGGAAATTGGGCTCCACACGCAGGTAACGGCGGCGCACACGCACCGTCTGTTCCACCACCGCTAATGTGGGATACAGCACTCCGCAGACCTTGCCGTACAGCGTGGCGGTTTCTGCCGGATCACCGGTAGCCAGCAACAGCTGTAACGTCAGCCGGTCTACGGTAACCGCCTTCAGTGCCTTGGCGGCGGTCTTCCCGGCCAGTACCGCCAGTTCTTTCAGGAACCCAAGGGTAGCGGCCAGATCATCCTGCCGTAGCAGTTCTTTAAATTCCTGTAGCTTAGACGGCTTATCCGCTGAACCCGGCTTTTTCTTTTTTCTTTCCTTTGGGGGCTTTTGCGGAGCATCCTCGGCCGGGGCCGGCAGCAGCGTCACCGGGATGCCCAGCACCCGGATACGCACGCGCAGTTCCTCCCCATTGTAGCTGACACGACCGTATACCGGCACCAACAGCAACAAAAGGATAAGCCCCAGCAACGCTAACAGGCTATACACAACCCACAAGGGTCATTCCTCCAGTCCGTCTTCTGCCGGGCCGAACACTTCGTCGGTCACCGGTTGCTGTTCCATCAGCATCTCATCCAGGGTAGTCTCCCGCATGGTGTTGTCCTCCTTCTGCGGCAGAGGCGGTAGCTGATCCAGCGAGGATATCCCAAAGCACCGCAGGAAATTCTGGGTGGTGCCGTACAGCAAAGGACGGCCGGGCAAGTCCATGCGGCCCTTTTCCTCGATGAGACCCTTCTGCTGGAGGCCCTGCACCACCGCACTGCAATCTACACCACGCACCTGCTCCACGAAGGGACGGGTGACCGGCTGATTATAGGCAATAATAGCCAGCACCTCCATCGCCGCCTGGGACAGCGGGGCGTTGCGGCGGATATCCATTGCCTTGCGCACATAGCCGGCATAGGCCTTGCTACTACATAGCTGAAACTGGTCGTCCAGCTTGAGCGCCGTAACGCCGCCTGCCCGGGTATTCACATCCTGTGCCCAATCCTCCGCAATGCGCCGGGTGGTATCCTCGTCCAGCTCCAGGGCCTGGGCCAGACGGGAGACCGGCACCGGCTCGCCGCTGGCAAATAAGATGGCCTCAATAGCGGCCTGATACTGTTTAATTTCCATGGTTTATTTCCTCCTGCGGGTTTTCCGGTTCACCCTCGTCAAACTCCTCCGGCACAGTGGTATCCCACTGGTCCTGGGGACGCATAGCCACCTGCTGTTCCTCGCCTTCGCCATCCACACGGATGCGCTTGGATTTGATCAACTCCAGCAAGGCAAGGAAGGTGGCCACCAGGTCGGATTTACTCTCCGCTTTCTCAAACAACGAGTGGTAGGACACGCTGGTGCGGGTATACAGCTTGCGTAGCACGTAGGCAATCTTGGTGGACACCGGCACGATCTTGCGTGCCACGATGCCGCTGAAGGCCTGCACCGGTGGGGGCAAACGCCGCTTGCCACGGCCGGCCGCCGCCAAAAAGGCGTCCAGCATCTCCACCGAGCGATGTATCCGGCGATAGGTCAGATCCGGCTCAACCTCCTCCGGCTCACGGACGAACAGGTCGCCGCCCACATAGTCCACCGCCAGCCGGCGGGCCATCTGCTGGCACAACTGGTATTCAATGAGCTGACCGGTCAGCTCACGCTTGAGTTCCTCCGTCTCCTCCTCGTACCGGGGCAATAGCATCACCGACTTAATATGCACCAGCCGGGCAGCCATCTCCAGGAACTCACTGGCCACGTCCATATTATACTCCTGCATCTGCTGAATAGCCGCCAGATACTGCTCCAGCACCTGGGAGATGGGAATGTCGTAGATATTCAGTTTGTTTTTCTGCACCAGGAAGAGGAGCAGATCCAGCGGCCCCTCAAAATCCGGCAATTTATACGATATGGCTTCCATGTGTACACTCCAAAGCGTTTATACTAATCCAAACAGGGCAAAAATGCCGTTAGCCACCAAATTGGTCAGCGCATTCAGCGGCCCATCCAGCACGCCGGTCATCAGTAGCACAAACAAGGCGATGATGCAATAATTGCTGTACTGCTCCATCATCACACGCCAACGAATAGGCAAGAAGGTGCTCCACAGCCGGGAGCCGTCCAGCGGCGGTATGGGCAACAGGTTAAATACCGCCAGCGTCACATTGATGGGGAGCAGAATCTGCAAGCAGGTCATATAGGCGATGGTATATGCCACCACACTATCGGTCACCGACACCACCACGCAGAAGATGCCTACGGCCAGCACCGCCATCAGCAGATTGGACAGCGGTCCGGCCAAGGAAACCAAAATGGAATCCCGTTTACGGTTACGGAAGTTCATGGGATTCACCGGCACCGGGCGTGCTGTACCGAAACCGCACAGCACCAGCATAACCGTGCCGTACAGGGTCAGGTGAGCAAAGGGGTTGAGGGTCAGCCGTCCGTTCCATTTGGCGGTGTCATCTCCGCACAAATGCGCCACATAGGCATGGGCGAACTCATGAAAGGGAAGCACCACCAGCACCAGGATAGCGTAGGTGAGCACCAAAAACACAACGTCTAAAAAACCGAAATTCCCACGGTTATACAAAAAATATTGTAGCATAGAGATTCCTTCCCGTCTATAATGTGCATATACAGTGTTTATTATAGCGAAAACCGGCAAAAATTACAAGTGTTTTGCCATAAAAGTCTGCGACATAAAAAAATATGGGGCGTTTTTGCAAGGAAAATTCCCAAATTTCAGAGCAAAAGCAAAATTTTCATAAGTTTTTTCATAAACCTTGCAAAAAAGACTTGATTTTTTCTGAAAACTCTGCTAGAATAGTCCCGTTGCATTTGTGGGGGTGGTGTGTCCTCCCTCATGAACTACTTGATTTTGACCTAACAAAGGAGGTGCAGAACTATGGCAAAGTGTGAATTCTGCGGTAAGAGCATTACCTTCGGTATCCGTGTGTCTCACTCTCACAGACGGTCCAACCGTTCTTGGAAGCCCAACGTCCGTCGTGTCAAGGCGATCGTTGACGGTTCCCCCAAGAGAGTGCACGCCTGCACCCGTTGCCTGCGTTCCGGAAAGGTCACCCGTGCGGTGTAATTCCAAACAGAGATGAAAAGCCTTCGACCAATCGGTCGAAGGCTTTTTGTTATTTATCCAAGCTCGGTTGCCACCTTGCCGGTGAGGGCATCGATAGTAACGGTATCCAACATCGACTGATGGGAGGGATTGCCATCCATCTCCACCATCCACTGCAGCGCCACACGATAGTAAGGGTTATCGAGGGTAGCGACTTGCAACACTCGATAAGACATCATATACCCGGTCTTTTCGTCGTAGGAACCGGCTTCGATCCCAAAATGGTCGGCTGCAATCTCCAACGCCTCGCTCTCGCTGATAAGGCTCGCTGAAGTGGGATCGGAAGAGGTGGGGTCGCTATCTGCCCCGGCGAGCGCCAGGGTGCACCCAGAAAAGAGGAGCAGCGCCAAAGCCAGCGTCATATACATAACCAATCGTACAAAGCGATTCATTCTAACACACCTTTCTCATTTTTAAAGTTTTCCTGTGTATACATCATAACAGATACCTGCTAAAAAATCAATGAAAAAAACGAATAGAAACGCAACACTATTTTTTGTGGTAAAGCTTTCCTTACGTATGAATTTCTCCCATTTCGTCCATACTCATTTCGAGAAAGGATGGGATGTGCGATGTATAATAAGGTGGAGATCTGCGGCGTCAATACCGCTACACTGAAGGTGCTCTCCGAGGCGGAAAAAATCGAGCTGTTGCGACAGATGCAGGCCGGCGACCGCAAAGCCAGGGACGAGCTGGTGCGAGGCAACCTGCGACTGGTGCTCAGTGTGGTGCAACGCTTCACGCAACGGGGAGAAAATCTGGATGACCTATTTCAGGTGGGCTGTATCGGTCTTATCAAGTCCATCGACAATTTTGACCTGTCGCAAAATGTGCGCTTCTCCACCTATGCTGTCCCCATGATTATTGGCGAGATACGGCGGTATCTGCGGGACAACAACGCCATCCGCATCAGCCGTTCCATGCGGGATATCGCCTACCGGGCGATGCAGATGAAGGAGCAATTACTGGCCGAAAATCACAAAGAGCCCACCATAGAAGAAATCGCCCGGCGGCTGGAATTACCCCGAGAGGATGTGGTGGTGGCGCTGGAGGCTATCGTTGACCCGGTCTCCCTCTACGAGCCGGTGTACAACGATGGAGGCGACACCATCTATGTGATGGATCAAGTCGGCGACCACAACGATGATCGCACATGGCTGGAGGAAATCGCCCTCAAGGATGCCATCGCCGCCCTCAGCGACCGGGAGAAGAAAATTCTCAACCTGCGCTTTTTCAAAGGTATGACCCAGGTGGAGGTGTCCGGGGAGATTGGCATCTCTCAGGCTCAGGTCAGTCGCCTGGAAAAAGGGGCACTGGATAAGATAAAAAGGGAAATGTAAGTTCCTTGACAGCCAGACAAAAACTCTGTATAATGCAACTGTATCTTTTTGCATCACGGAGGAAGGCTGGATGGAGATTATTTTTGAGTTCATCTTCAGCATCTTGGTTGAAGGCTCGATAGAAGTAACGGGAGAAAAAAGCATGCCCTTATTCGTCCGTATTCTGGCTATTCTTATCCTATCAGTCATCTATTTCGGCCTTTTTGGTCTGTTGCTGTTCGCCGCTATCAAGAGTAAAGATGCATTCTTTATCAGTTGTGCATGCATCATCACAGGTTTAATAACTGGAGCATTCATTCTTGTTATTGTCAAGAAAATGAAAAAGCGAAAATAGCCAATAAATATCCCCCCGCTATGCGGGGGGATATTTATTTCCGTATTTATCCTTTTACCTGTTCAACGGTAAAGCCCTGTTTCTTCAGGCGGTCAATGATACCATTCTCCCCCACAACATGTGCAGCACCCACGCAGACGAAGACGTTGTTTTCCCCATTCAGCCGATTGGCGATATAGCTCGCCATCTTCTCATCGCGGAGGGTGGTCATTGCCATTTGATATTCCTCATAAAGCTGACGCTCGGTGTCGTCGACGAATTCCGTCTCCGCCGCTACCAAAGTTTTCAGCGCCGTCAGGTCGCCCTTTTTCCAAGCGGTCAGCAGTTCTTTCATCTGCGTCTTGACGCCGCTGATGTCCTTATACTGCTCTATAGAAGATGCCAACAGCACCTGCTGCAACGGCTCGGAGAATTTCGCCAGCA
Source organism: Clostridia bacterium (assembly GCA_017471765.1). Taxonomy (GTDB): domain Bacteria; phylum Bacillota; class Clostridia; order Oscillospirales; family Acutalibacteraceae; genus UBA5905. Next base: position 103,202 of record JAFURT010000033.1, on the reverse strand, counting down.
TACCGTATTGCTCCTGTGCCGACTCAATCTCACCGATGGGCATCCCTTTCTTTTTGGCCTCCCCAAGCAGGTAGCGATCCACCCCCTGCTCTCCGTCCACACCCGCCTTTGTATACAAGGCACTGTCGATAAAATCCGACCACATCGAAGGGCAATAATAATCCAGCATCGGGTCGTACAAACTATTCTCCTTCAGGATGGCCACAGCGGCCTGATACAATTCTGCAGGCAGGTGGTCAGTAATGGTGGTACCGTCGGTATATACCAGACAGGACAGCGCCTCCATCTGCGCCTGCATGTCCTGCTCAAACTTCACAATATCCACCTCTACCGCCAGGCTATCACAGGCGTTAAAGGCATTCATCACATAAGGCGGCAGAGGATACATATCCTTCTGTCCTACATGGATAGAGCCAAAAAGGTAAACAAAATTGCCCTTTGCCGGGTTGGTTACCTTATACAGAAGCGGTGTACAGGCGTACTGGGTTTGCTGCGCCTTGGTTGTGGACGTGGTAGCAGGCACGGTGGCAGACATTGTTGGGTGTGAGGTAGTAGCAGGCTTTTGCGCCGCTGTGGTAGTAATGCCACCCGTCGTGTTGGTTTGTGGGGATACTCCCGTGGTGGTCGTTTCTGTCACCGAACCGGTGGATACGCTGGCAGTGGTTGTGGTGCTATTCCCATCGGTGGGAGGTGCACTACTTTCCTCCCGACCACCGCCGCAGGCAGTCAGCGTCAAACACAGAACCAATACCAATAGAAAAGACAGCCATTTTTTCATACGATATCCCCCTTTTTATTCTGTTTATTTAGTTTTCCTTACTCTGTTCCCTTCAGCTCGTTTCCATTCTCATCGGTGCAATAGTCAATCCGGGTGCGATATGGCGCCTCAAAGCGGTTATCCGCAAAAGTCAGGCCGGCTGTCCCCTTCGCCCACAGGGCCAGCGCATCCGGGCGACAGACGAAGTGGTTGTCCACAATGCGGATGTTCCGGTGAACATAGGCATCCACCTTGTTCTGGGGCAGGATGCGAATAATCGGCTCGCCACATTCCAGGAACGTATTGTGGGTGATAGTCACATCCGACACCGCACCGGACTCCCACCAACTGTTGGCATCGTCAGAAATCTCAATGGCTTGTGAATGAGTCTTGTAGAACATATTGTCCTCGATGACTGCCTTGCCGTTGGTGGTCAGCAGAATACCCCGGGTGGGGATATGCTCAAACCAGTTGCCCCGGATGACCACATCGGGGTTGCGAGAGAAATTCTCGATGGCATCCCCCACCGCAATGCCGGTAGCGTCCTCCACCGTCACAGCCAGCTCATACTCCGTCAGCTTTTCCACCGCCGTAACCGTGGTATAGCCGGAGCGCAACAGAGTCTCCCGATGCACAGCGCACACCGTCTCCCCCACCTCAAAACCACCGATATCGTAGGTCTGGGGGTGCATAAACCGCAGGGTAAGGGTGTTCTCCTGCTTGTCCGTCACCAGCAAATGGGTGCCGTGGACATTGATGGCATCGTCATGGGCCCCGGAATAATAACCGTTCTGAATGGTCACCAGGCCCTTACAGCCGGAAACCTGCACAAAGTCGGCAAAGGCGCAGGTGGTGCGGCCATTATCCGGGCGGCAGACGATGTTGTCCAGGGTCAGGGTATCGGTGTTCTGCGCCACGATGCACAGACCATGGGCATAGCCGATGCGCACATTCCGCAGGGTGATGTTCTTGCAGTTGGCAATGAGGATACCCACCTCGGTGCGGTAACTGTCCCGCATCTGGAAGGTCATCCCCACCTGTACATCCGCCAGTGCCTTATGGGCACGCAGAATACGGGGGGCTATCTCCTCCCATACCGGGCCGAAGCACAGAGGACACAAATCATTGCCCACACGCCAGGTCTTATCCCCAAAACAAATCTGGGCAATACCCTTGGAGAAGGAGAAATTCTCCCCCACCCAGCACAATTCGCCCCCGCATAGCGTATAATCACATTGTGGGTGTACCCGAAAATCCACATAGTCCTCACCCACGGCAATGACCGTCATCTCGGTAACGCCGGGATGGGCAAAGGTAAAGGACACATTCTCAATGGTCACATTCTCACAGTTCATCAGGGCGAAGGGAGTCACCAGTCCTTCAAACTCGATGTGTTCTCCCTTATAGTCCAGCACCACGTCCTTTTGATTCTCCAGCAGGACGCCAAAGTGCTTCACCCCTTCCGGATTTTCCTCCACTGAGGTGGTGTTGGAGATGTGGTAATACATGGGCGTGGCTTTCGTATAGGGAAATATCATGGGAATCTCCTCCTTTTTCGTCCGGGTGTATAATCACCTTTATTTTACCACACTTTTCCATACAGTGCAAGACAAAACTGCCCCTCTTTCCCCACAAAGGCGGAAAAAGGAGCAGTAACCGATTACGGTTCTTCCCCGGGCCCTTTATATTTCCGGCGTGTTGCCAATCCACCCCGGATGTGCCGCTGTGCCTTGTTTACCTCCAGCACATGGCGCACCTGTCCGTACAACTGCGGATTCACCGTCTGCAGACGCTCTGCCACATCCTTATGCACCGTACTCTTGCTGATGTGAAACCGCTTGGCGGCCGCCCGGACGGTGGCGTTATTCTGTAATATGTATTCCCCCAACTCGATTGCCCGTTCTTCCACGGCACCTTTCATGCTATCACCCCATATTCCGTGTTCCGTACACTATATGAGGGTAACCGGTCTATTATTCCTTCACCGCCAAAAATAGTAAAAGCCGTGCGCCAGGCAGGCACACGGCTATCCTTTTATTGCTCTTGCGGCTCCTTGCGGATGCCAAACAGGCGACGCAACACACCGCCAAGCAATTTCGGGCTTTTCACAACAACAACACGCATAGGTAATCCGCCTTTCCCTCATCGATTTCCACAGGATAGACCGCAGACGACAAGAGCCAGCGCCAGCACCAGCACTACTAATCTCGTAGGCAGTACCGTACAAGCCACCAAGCCTGCCCCGAAATACGCAAAACAGGCTGCGCTATTCTGCCGACGCCGTTTCATAATGCCCCCTCCTCTGTCGCATATCTGTGTCTATTACCAGCGTATGCGACAGGGACGAAAGGGTGTCAATCTTTTGAATAAAACAGCATCAGCAAGCCATCGGAAAAGGTGACGCTGGCCGGAGCGTCGGTAAACTCGTTGCTGACGCACAAGGCATCGTAGGGTGACAAGGTATAATCGACCAGCTCATAGGCCAGCCCGGTCACCGTCAGCCCGGTCACCGGGCCGCCAAAGGCGAACAAAGAGACCTTGCACCCGGGATGAGGTGGTAACTGACCGGGAGAGCGGGTATAAAAAGTTATCTCGTTACGCTCATCGGCCAAAGCAACAGAACAGCCCTTGCGGGCAAGGGTAGCCGCCAGCAGAAAAGCCCCTTGCTGGTGGTCCAGCCGCCCACCGGTAGCTCCAAGCAATAAAAAGTCCCGAAAGCCTCTCTCATACGCCACATCCGCCGCCGCCGCGGCATCGGTCACGTCCTTTTGCACCGGCAGTTGTACCACTTCCACACCTGCGGGTAAATCCGGCGGTGGCATGGAGTCAAAATCCGCCACCAGGCACGCCGGAATCACGCCCAGCCGCCCGGCCAGACGCCAGCCACCGTCTGCGGCCAAAAAGTAGTCATCCGGGCGCAGTAGCGCCGCAAGGGCGGTTGCATCCGTTACCGGCCCGGCACATAAAATTACACATCGGCTCACGGCTTTTCCCACTCCTTTATATCCTTTACCGCCTCGTACATGGTCACATAGCTGTCGTACCGAGACTGGGCGATTTCTCCCGCCTCCACAGCCTGCCGCACAGCACAGCCCGGCTCCTTGTAGTGGGCACAGCCGGAAAAGCGACAGCCGCCTTCGTAGGGGGCAAACTCCCGGAAGCAACCGGGCAGGGACTCTTTATCGATGAACTCTACCTGCTCCATATCCAGCGAGGAAAAACCGGGGGTATCTGCCAGATAGCCATCCGCCAACCGATACAGGGTAGCGGTGCGGGTGGTATGCCGACCGCGGCCCAGTTTCTGGCTGATTTCACCGGTAGGCAACACCAGAGTGGGGTCAATACCATTCAGAATACTGCTCTTCCCCACCCCGGAATTACCGGCAAAAACGCTGACCTGCCCGGCCAAGCGCCGGCGCAACGACACCAGCGTCTCCGGCTGAGCGGCAGAAACCGTAAAGCATTCAAGACCGGTAGAGCGATAAATGCGCTCCAGCTCAGCAGGGTCACCCAGGTCGCTCTTATTGATAACCACAATGGGGGTAATGTCCTTATGCTCCGCCACCGCAATCATCTTGTCCAGCACCAACGTATTCGTCCGGGGCTGACAGACGGAAGCCACCAGCACCAGCAGGTCCAGATTGGCTACCGGAGGGCGCACCAACACATTCCGCCGAGGTAAAATTTCCTCCACGACGGCGGTGTCCTCCCCCTCCACGGTAATGCTCACCCGGTCACCAGCCACCGGCGTTATGCCCTGCCGCCGGAAAATGCCTCTGGCTCGGCAGGTATAGACTGTATCGGCGGCCTCTACATAGTAGAAGCCGCCGATGGAACGCAAAATGATTCCTTGTAATGTATCCATACCGTCTTACGCCTCAGTCTCGCTGTTGGTAGGCTCTGACACGTCACCGGGCGTGGTCGTGCCGGTCGTGCCACCCACCGCATCGGTATTCTCGGTGACACCCCCGGTAGCCGATGTATCGGTCGCATTTCCGGTGCCGTCTGTAGCCGACGTAGTGGCGTTACTCTCGTCAAAGGGGGTATAGTCCTTCACCCTGTAAGTGCCTTCTTCCCCATCCACCTCAAAGGTATAATAGGCGGCAAAGTTGCTGGTGCCCGACTTGGCAATCTTGACAGTGACGTTGTAGGTTGCCTTGGTCTCCTTCACGGTGAAGTTCAGGTTCGGCATCCCCTTGGGATACACGCTGGTATATTCTGCCGTCAGCGCAGAATCCAGCTTGCCCGCCACAAAGAACTGGAGCGCAACCGTCGTCTCGCTATCCGGCATCGGCATGGAGATCTCCACATTCTGGAAACCGGTAGAAACCGTCAACTGGATGTTCACATCCGGCAACTGCTTCTTGGTATAGTCAGGAGTCACCGCAATCACCGTGTCCTTGGGCGCCTGGTCGTTGACCTCGGTGATGGTCACCTTATTCCGGTCAAAGCCAGCCTCCACCAACCGGTCAATGGCATCGTTCTTTGCCATGTTGGTCACATTGGGCATGGGAATCGGGTCGGCCACCGGCTCACCGGAGCTGACAAACATGGTGATCTCCGAGCCGTACTGCACCTTTTCGCCCGGTGCAGGAGATAGACGGATGACCGTACCCTTTTTGTATTCCATGCTGCTCTCTTCTACTTCCTTCACCACGAAGCCCTCGCCCTTCAGGCGGCTACGCACCATGGTGGCGCTCTCGCCGGGGGTCATGGAGGGAATCTCTTGCAGACGGGAGCCCAGACTGATGTAGAGGATGAGGTCGCCCTTCATCTTGATGGTATCGCCGGCCTCCGGCTCCTGCTTGTACACATAGCCCTCAGGATAGTCGGCATTATACCCGGTCTGCGGATCTTTAACGGTGTAATTGCCGATATTCTCATGGGTAACTACCTCGTCGGTATAGCTCATACCCACAAAATTGTCCACCACAATATCCTGTCGGGCACCCCAATTCTGGAAGAACTTGGAGAAAATCAGCACAAACACCACAGCCACCAGCACGATGGCCGCCGCCACAGCGCCCAAAATCGCCACGGTGGAGATTTTCTTACCGGTGCTTGTTTCCTCCTCCGTTTCCTCGGCCGCTGTCTCGGGAGCCTCCCCACGCACGCGGGTGATTGCATCCACATAGCGAGTGGGCTTCTCATCCACGAAATAGGTATACTCAAACTTAATGGAGGGGTTGCGCTTAAACTCGTCGATGTCGCTGAGCATCTCTGCCGCCGACTGATACCGCTTAGCGGTATCCTTCTGCATGGCTTTCATGGTAATCTGCTCCAGGCCCTCGGGAATCTCCTCATTGATATGGTGAGGCAAGGTGGGCTCGGACTGCATCTGCATAATGGCCACGGACACCGCATTATCCGCCTCAAAGGGCAAACGGCCGGTGAGCATCTCATACAGCATGACACCCACAGCGTACAGGTCGGTCTTTTCGTCGGTGATATCACCCCGAGCCTGCTCCGGGCTGATGTAATGTACAGAGCCGATGGCCTTGTCGCCGTTCTCGGTGGTGGCCCGCAGCTCGTTGCGAGTCAGGCGGGCAATGCCAAAATCCGTCACCTTGATGGTGCCGTCAGACAACAGCATAATATTCTGGGGCTTAATATCCCGGTGCACAATGCCCTTATCATGGGCATGCTGCAGAGCACGCAGAATCTGTACGGTGAAGTGCACCGCCTCCTTCCAGCGCAGGTCACTACGCTGGTCCAGATACTCCTTCAGGGTAATACCATCGATGTACTCCATCACGATATACTGCAAGCGCTCACCAAAACCCACATCCAGCACCTTAACAATGTTGGGGTGGTTGAGAATGGCGATAGCCTTGGACTCGTTGCGGAAACGGCGGGTAAACTCCTCATTGGACAGGAACTCATCCCGCAAAATTTTCACCGCCACGGTCCGGTCATCGATGGCGTCATACGCCTTGTACACGTATGCCATACCGCCTACGCCAATCAGCTCACGCATCTCGTACCGGCCATCCAGCCGCTTGCCTAAATACTTATCCATATCGTTGTCCTCTTCTTTCTGCAAAAATCAAGGTCGGGAAACCGATCAATCTGTATCCATCAGCACGACGGTCACGTTATCCGTTCCACCGCCGTCAAGAGCTGCCTGTATCAAAGCCTCCACCGCCTGCTCAGCCGGTTGGGCGAGCAAACGCCGGATATCCTCCGGCTCTACGGTATTGATGAGACCGTCTGTACACAGAAGCAGGCGGTCGCCGGGTTGCAGTTCCAATTCGTCATACTCACCGGACTCGCTGTCCGTCACACCCAGTGCACGGGTGATGAAATGACGCCGGGGATGGGATTTGGCCTGTTCTTCCGTGATCTGGCCGCTTTCGATCATCTCCTGCACCACCGAATGGTCTCGGGTGACCGGCTGTAGGGCCTGGCCACGCAACAGGTACAAACGGCTATCCCCCACATGGGAGATATAAGCCGTGTGGTCGCACAGCACCGCCGCCACCACCGTCGTCCCCATGCCGGACAGCTCCGGTTGCTGTAACGCCCGGTCAAACACGCCGATATTGGCGGCCGCCATAGCACTTTCCAGCATATGTTCGGCCCAACTCCCACTGCGTTCAGTGGAGAAGGACTCCCGGATGCGGGTACCGATCACTCCCACTGCAATTTCACTGGCGATATTGCCGCCATTGGCACCGCCCATGCCGTCACACACCACAGCATAGCGTGCGTTTTCGGCCAACTCGCCGTAATCCAGTGCGTCCTGGTTATTCGCCCGCACCAGACCGATGTGTGTCTGTCCTATCACTTTCATGGGAATGCCTCCTTTCTGTATTCTCCCTATCCTGCTGTCGCCGTAGCTGGCCGCAGGACGCATTGATGTCCGCCCCTAAGGTACGGCGCACCGTTACATTGATACCTTTTTTCTGCAAAATATCCATAAACGCCTGTATCCGCTGGCGGGAACTGCGCTGGTGCGCCTTCCCCTCCACCGCATTGACCGGGATGAGGTTAACGTGGCACAACATCCCCCGCAGGCGGTCTGCCAGCTCATTGGCACAGGCATCCGAGTCATTGACACCGTGTATCATGGCATATTCAAACGAAATCCTCCGGCCGGTCACATCCGCATAGCGGCGGCAGGCTTCCAGCAATTCCGCCACCGGCCATCGCCGGTTGACCGGCATGGTGCGGGAGCGAATCTGGTCATTGGGGGCGTGGAGGGAAATCGATAGGGTGAGGGGAATATTCTCCTCCATCAGCCGGTAGATGCCCGGCACCACCCCACAGGTGGACAGGGAAATGTGGCGCATACCGATATGCACGCCTCCCTCTTCGCCCAACATCCGGAGGAAGGTGATTACCTGGTCGTAGTTATCCAGCGGCTCCCCCATCCCCATCAGGACAATGGAGGACACACGTATCCCGGCATCCTGTTGGGCGGCTTCGATCTGGGCCAGCATCTCGGCGGCAGACAGGTTGCGGATAAAACCGCCTATGCCTGTGGCGCAAAAGGTACAGCCCATCTTACAGCCCACCTGGGTGGACAGGCACTGGCTCCAGCCGTGCTTATACTGCATCAGCACCGATTCCACCGTCTCCCCGTCATCCAGGGCGAACAGGTATTTCACCGTGCCGTCGATGGCAGACACCAGCTTACGCCGGATGGTCACGCCGGGCACCATGTACTGCTCGCTCAGTTGCTGGCGCAGAGCCAGTGGCAGGTTGCTCATCTGTCCGAAATCCGTGACCCCCTGATCCAGCCATTGCCGAATCTGCCGGGCCCGGAATGCCGGGTACCCCCACGCCGCCAGCTGTTCGGTCAGCACCGCGGGCGGCAGGGAGCGAATATCTGTGGTAGCCAAAAAGTCACCTCGCCTAGAGAATGTGGTCTATTCCGGTTTATGTTTTTGGAAAGCGGCGATAAAAAAGCCATCAGAACCGTGAATAGGCGGAAAAAGTGTGAGTTGATGAGAAACCGGCAATCCGGCCGCCGCAAAGCAGGCGGGCAAAGGCAACAACCGGGGTGAAAACGCCGGGTGCCGCTGTAAGAAAGCCTCCACCACCTGTTCATTCTCCTCCGGACGGAGGGTGCAGGTGGAATACTGCAGCACGCCACCGGGACGCACCAGTTTAGCGGCCTGCTCAAGGATACGCAACTGCAAGGCCGGTAACTCGTCAAAGGAATCCGGCGACTTATAGCGGATTTCCGGCTTGCGTCGGATAACCCCCATTCCGGAACAGGGCACATCGCACACCACCCGGTCACAGGTACCCACAAGGGTCTCGTCCGGGGGCTGTGCCGCATCCCACTGTCGCACAGTAATAGATGTAAAGCCAAACCGCTTTACGCGTTCTGCCAGTACTCGGCACTTATGATCGTGGATATCCCCGGCGTACATCTCGCCGGTATTCTCCATGTACTGGGCCACCGTCATGGTCTTGCCGCCGGGGGCGGCACACACATCAGCAATTCTCTCCCCCGAGTGGGCTTCCAGCGCCCGGCAACACCACTGGGAGGCGATATCCTGCATGTAGAAATGGGTAGCCATAGTCGCCGGCAAGCGACGCAGGGCCGCCGCCGGAGAAACGCAAAGGGCATCCGGCAGGTCGGCTACCGGTGTACAGGTCACCCCCAGCTCTTGGAGCTTAGCCGTCAAAGCGGCGGTGGTGGTGGCACAGGTGTTCACACGAATATAAGTAGGTGCCGGTTGCCCCAGGGACTGTAGCATCCCTTGTAGCATCGTCTCGCCATAAGCCTCCCGCCAGGCACGAATCCACGCCCGTGGCAGAGAATGGCGCAACTCCAGCCCTTTATCTGTGTCCGGCAAGGCGGCCAGCAGTTCTTTTGCCTGCCGTTCCACCTGGCGCAACACACCGTTGACAAAGCCACCCAGGCGGGGACAGCCAAACCGTCTGGTCTGCTCCACCGCCTCATGAATGGCGGAAAAAGCCGGAATCTTATCCATATACACCAGCTGATACACACCCACACGCAGAATTTCCCGTACGGCAGGTTGCATCTTTTTCACCGGTGTTGAAGCAGTCTTATTGAGTAAGTAATCCAGTGTCAGCCGTCGCTCGGTGACACCGTACAGCAGACGGGAGGCAAGGCCACGGTCGGCCTCCCCCAGTTCTGCCTGGGTCAGCAGTTCCTCCAACACCAGATTGGAGTAGCCGCCCTGTTCCTGTACCCGCAACAGCGCCGTAACAGCGGCGCTCCGGGCGTCCATCAGCGGCGGCGGCTCCTGCCGTTTACCAGCAGGATCAGCCGCAACAGACTCATCAGAGATACCAGCATCGCCGCCACATAGGTCAGCGCCGCGGCGGAAAGCACCTTGCGGATGCCGCGGAGTTCTTCGTCAGAGAACTGGCCGCTACCCTCCAGTGCCGCCAACGCCCGGCGGCTGGCATTAAATTCCACCGGCAATGTCACCAGCTGGAACAGCACTGCCACGCTGAACAAGGCAATGCCGGCATAGGCCAGAATATCATAACTCAGCACAATGCCCAGCACCACCAACAGCGGTGACAGTCTGGCAGAAAAATTCGTCACCGGCACCAGGGCGGTACGCCATTTTACCGGCGCATAGCCCTCGGCGTGTTGCAGGGCGTGGCCGGTCTCATGGGCCGCCACACCCACCGCCGCCACAGAGCAACGGTCATACACCGGCTCGGACAGGCGAATCACATTGGTACGGGGGTCAAAATGGTCAGTCATCGACCCGGCGACCGGCTCAACCTCCACGGCGATGCCGCCGCCACGCTCAACCTCCACGGCGATGCCGCCGCCACGCTGCATATACTCGCTGGTCTGTCGCCCGGTCAGGCCACAGCGCACGGCAAGGCTGCTATACTTGGAAAAGGTTGACTTCACCCGAAACTGCGCCCAAATGGAAACAAGCAGTGCCGGCACCACTAAAATCAAGTACCAATAATCCATATAGAAAAACGGCATGGACACATTTCCTTTCTGCGTTATCCCAGCACTGTGCCGGGAGCAATGGGATGGCCACGCAAATAGTCGGCGGCCATCATCCGACGAGAGCCTTCGGCTTGGATTTCCTCTAAAATGAGCGTTCTGCCATCGCCACAGGCCACCGCCAGCGGCTGTTGAGATACCACCGTGCCGGGGATAGCCTCTGTGGGCTCCCCTACCCGGGTGACAAACACCTTCATGCCCTTATCCTCCACCCGGCAGGTAGCCACCGGCCAAGGGTTCATACCCCGCACCTGGTTGTGCAGGGTAACGGCAGGTTTGCGCCAATCCAACGGACACATGGATTTATCCAGCATGGAGGCGTAGCAAGCCCCCTCCTCCGGCTGGGGTGTGGCTTGCAAGGTGCCCGCCTGCAACCGGGTCAGCGTCTCACTGAGCAGGGCGGCGCCATCCTCGGCCAGCAGGTCAAACAGCTCTCCTCCGGTAATGGTGTCATCCAGCGGACGGCGAGCCATCAGTAAAATGTCGCCGGTGTCTACCCCTTCATCCAACTGCATAGTGGTGACGCCGGACTCGGCATCCCCATTGATGACTGCCCACTGCACCGGGGCCGCACCCCGGTAACGGGGCAACAGCGAACCGTGGACATTGATACAGCCATAGGGTGTCAGGTCGAGAACAGGCTTCGGCAATATCTTCCCATAGGCCACCACGATGATGGCCTCCGCCTCCTCTTGCGCCAGGCGTTCCAAGGCCTCCGGGGTACGCATGGAGGTGGGCTGATACACCGGCAAATCATGTGACAAGGCACACGCCTTTACAGCTGGTGGCGTGAGAATCTGCTTGCGGCCAACCGGCTTATCCGGCTGGGTAACCACCAGGGAAACCGTGTGACCGTCCGCCAACAGCCGTTCCAGGCTGGGCACGGCAAAATCCGGCGTACCCATAAAAATCAGTTTCATTCCGTGCCCCTCCATTCGAGATAGTTAGCGTAGCTCATCAGGGCCGAGCATTCTGTCCACCTTACTTTTGAACAGGACACCGTCCAGATGGTCACACTCATGGTCAGCACACTGGGCGGCCAAACCTTCCAACGTTACAATAAAGAACTTGCCGTCCCGGTTCTGCGCCTGCAGTTTAACCTTAGCCGGGCGATGGATAATACCGTATTCGCCGGGGCTGGACAGGCAGCCCTCGGTGCACTCCTGCTGGCCACGGCGTTCCAGGATGGTGGGGTTGATGCACTCACGCAGGCCGTCGCCGGTATTCATAATGAACATCCGGCGCAAAATGCCGATCTGCGGTGCGGCCAAACCAACACCGTCCGCTTTTTCCAGCGTATCCGCCATATCGTCCAACAGCTGCCACAGGCGCTCATCAAAGTTTTCCACCGGCTTACATACTTTATGCAGCACCGGATCTTTATCGGTTAAAATTGTTCTGATAGCCATTCGTTTAATCCTTTCTATCGTCACAGCATGGATGCTGGGTTGATGTCAACATATACATTTATACTGCGGCAGGTCGGCTCCCCATGCATCGCATGAAGCAGTTGCCGGACCATCTGTCGCATCCGGACGGTATTCCGGGCTTTCACCAGCAGCTTATACCGGTATTTCCCTGCCACCTTCAGCACCGCCGCCGGTGTAGGGTCAAGAGCAATCAGCGGCAGGTCACTATACTCGCCCACAGCGGCCTGACGCAACAGCTCCAGCATCCGCCGTGCCGCCTGCTGTACCCGGCTTTCCTGCACTCCGGTAAAGCCGAACAAAAACAGGTCTGCATAAGGCGGATAATGCATCATCCGGCGTGAGGCAATCTCCAGGCCGTAAAAGCCGGTATAATCCTGGTCGGCCGCCAGCTCGATGATGGGGTTATCCGGGGTGTAGGTCTGCACCACCGCCAAGCCCTGTTGCTGGCGGCGCCCGGCCCGGCCGATAACCTGGGTCAACAGCGCAAATGTGGTCTCATAGCTACGGTAGTCATCCCCATACAGGGACTGGTCTGCCGACAGTACGCCTACCAACCCCACCTGGGGAAAATCCAGCCCCTTAGCCACCATCTGGGTACCAATCATGATGCGGTAATCCCCCTGGGCAAAGGCACGGAATTTTTCTTCATACGCAAAGCGGGACATGGTTGTATCGGTATCCATCCGCAACACCGGCACATCGGGGAAGCGTTCGGCCAGCTCCTCCTCCACCAGCTGCGTCCCCAACCCGGCGTAATACAGCTTATCCGAGTCGCACTGAGGGCAACGGGAGGGGGGACGGCGGCTGTGTCCACAATAGTGGCACAGTAATCGGTCGTTCGCCCGATGGTAGGTAAGGGAAATACTGCAGGAAGGACAGGTAACCACCTGTCCACAGGAACGGCAGGACACATGGGTGTGAAAACCACGACGATTGAGCAGCAGAATAGCCTGCTGTCCCTCGGCAAGGCAGGTATCCATGGCCGCCAGCAAGGTGGGGCCCAGCACCGTCTCACCACACGCCTCCTGCCGCATATCCACCACCTGCACCGAGGGCAGCTGGGTGGCGCCATAGCGGTTTTTCAGTTCCACCAGCGTATAGCGGCCGGAAACAGCCGCATAGTAGCTTTCCACCGACGGTGTCGCCGATGTCAGCAATAACAGTGCCCCGTGATGGGCACAGCGAAACCGGGCCACATCCCGGGCATGATACCGGGGGGTAGACTCGGATTTATAGGTATGCTCCTGTTCCTCATCCATCACGATAAGGCCCAAGTTCTCGCAGGGGGCAAACACCGCCGAACGGGTACCCACCACAATCGAAGCCTCTCCCCGCTTGATCCGTTTCCACTCATCCATGCGTTCGCCAATGGCCAGGCTACTGTGCAGCACTGCCACCCGGCGACCGTATTTCTGCAGAAACAGGGACATCATCTGGGGAGTCAGCGAAATCTCCGGTACCAGCACGATGACCTGACGGCCATCTGCCAGCACCCCGTCAATCAAATTCATATACACCGCCGTTTTGCCGCTACCGGTAACCCCATGAAGCAGGGCCGCCGCCGGCTGACCGGCTGTATAGAGCGCACACAGCCGGTCATAGGCCTGCTGTTGCTCATCGCTAAGAGTTTGCGAAGCAATGGGCGGCGCCTCCTCCACCTGGGTGTAGGGAGAGCGCAATACCTCCGCATCATATATCTGCACCAGCCCTTTGTTGGCCAGTGCCGTCACCACCGCCGGAGTCACACCGGAGAAGTAACACACCTCTTTCACCGAGGCGGCGCCTACATCCTCCAGCAGAGACAGAACAGCCTGCTGCTTCTCCGTCAACTTGGGAGCAGGGGCATCCTCCTCCCGGGGGAGCAAACGCACCGTACGCACCGAGGCATCCCCTACCTGGCGGAATCCATCCTCCGTCCGCACCAGCACCCCCAGCTCCAGCAAATGCCGGAGCGCCGGGGCGTCCTCCTCCATCCCCAACCGTTTCAGCAAGGATGTCTGGTCGGCGCCGCCGGGACACTTGGACACAAAGGCCAATAGCTGTCGTTCATTGGGGGTGAGGGTATCCAACACAGCCGGCGGCACATCCACCGCCGGGCGCAGCACCGGCTTGAGCCGCAGGTACAGGCCGGTAGGTAGCATGGCACGCACCGCATCGAACAAGGTGCAAAAGGTACGCTCCTGCATAAAGCGAGCCAGCGCCAGCATCTCCTCACTTAACAGCGGTGCCTCATCCATCACAGACTGCACCGCTTTCAGCCCAGCGGTTTGCTCCTGGGTTTCGCAGGCCATAACAAGCCCCTGTCGAGTGCGGTTACCGCCCCCAAAGGGAACCAGCACCCGCACGCCCACAACCGGCTCGCCCAAGGTTTTCGGCCATAGGTAGGAATACAGCTTGTCGAAGGAAAAAGCCGCCTGCTCCACAGCAACACGCACGACCGTTATAGCAGACATCACCTTTCCCTCCCCTTTGTTACTGCATTAGTCCTCGTCGCTCATTACAAACAGAGAGCAATCCCCATTCTTGAAATCCCGGATGGCCAGGCTGACCGTCTTTTCTACCAGGATCTCCTTATTCTCCTCTGCCTCGTCGGCAATCTGGCGGGCACGCTTGGCCACACCTACAACCACCGCATAGCGGCTATTCTTGCCCTTCAACTCTTCGATATCACTGGGTGCTAACATACTTAAGTACCTCCAAAATTGTATTTTCCATGCGGCTGTACCGCATGCTTTCTGCATCGATGATGGTGTTGATCCGGTCAATAGCCAGATCCACCTCATCGTTTAGCACAACATACTGGTAGCGGAATGCCCGGGTCAGCTCATAGCGAGCTGTCTCCATCCGCCCACGGATGACCTCGTCCGTTTCGGTGCCACGGCCGCGCAAACGGCGCTCCAGCTCCTCCACCGACGGAATGGTAATGAAGATGGACACCAAATCAGACCGGTGATCCATCACCTTTTCGGCCCCCTGCACCTCGATCTCCAGGATGACATTCTTCCCCTCATTCAGCCAGCGGCGGATAGGAGCCTCGGGGGTGCCGTAATAGTTGCCGTTATACTCGGCATATTCCAGGAAGCCATCTTCGGCAATTGTCTGCTCAAACTTTTCCCGGGTGACGAAATGGTAGTGTATACCGTCCAGCTCGCCGGGGCGGGGCGCTCGGGTGGTCATGGACACCGACAGCACCGTATCATCCCGCTCAGCCAGCAGGGACTTGATGATCGTGCCCTTGCCGGAACCGGAGGGGCCGGACAGGACGATCAGCATACCATGGCGATTTTCACTCATCTTGCAGTTCCTCCTCATCGCTCATGCGGTTGGCTACCGTTTCCGGTTGCACCGCAGACAGAATTACGTGCTCGCTATCCATCACCAGCACCGCTTTGGTACGCCGTCCATAGGTGGCGTCAATCAGGGTGCCCCGTTCCTTAGCGTCCTGGATGATGCGTTTAATGGGGGCAGATTCCGGGCTGACAATGGCCACCAGCCGTCCGGCGGCCACCATGTTGCCGAAGCCGATATTGATCAGTTTCATGCTCCACTCCCCCTGCTGTTACTCGATATTCTGAATCTGCTCACGGATCTTTTCAATCTCCGCTTTCATATCCACCACAATGCGGGTCAGGTCAAGGTCGCTACACTTAGAGCCGATGGTGTTGGTCTCCCGGTTAATCTCCTGTACCAGGAAATCCAGCTTGCGCCCCACCGCCTGGTCACTGCCCAACAGCTGTTCCAGCTGGTCAAGATGGCTGCACAGGCGGACCGTCTCCTCCGCCACAGCCACCTTGTCGGCATACACAGCCGCTTCATTCAGCAGCCGCGCCTCATCCACCGGCACACCGGCCAGCAGTTCCCGCATACGGGTCTCCACCTTTTCCATGTGCTCACGTACGGTCTGAGGAGACCGCGCCTCTACCTCGGCCACCCACCGGCGAATCTGCGCCGCACGAGAGAGCACATCCTCCCGCATACGAGCGCCCTCCAACTCACGCATAGCCACAAAACGAGCCAGTGCCTGGTCAGTCACCTGCCGGACAGCCGCCCACACAGCCTCCTCGTCTACCTTGGCCTGCTGCACGGTCAGCACATCCGGGTACCGAGACAGCGCTGTCACCGACACATCATCACGCAGGTCGTACCGCTGGGCCAGTTCCCGCAGAACGGTCAGGTAGCTCTCGGCCAGGGCGTTGTCCACCACCACCTCACTGACGGCGGCTTCTATCGAATGGATCTGCACAAACACATCCACCTTGCCCCGGCTGACCTGCTGCTGAAGATGGGCCTTGAGCTTATCATCCAGGAAGCCGTAGCCCCGGGGAAGTCGGGAGCTGTATTCATAAAACCGGTGATTGACCGATTTCAGCTCCACCACCACCGACAGGCCGTCAATCACTTCCTGTCCCCGGCCATAGCCGGTCATACTGCGTATCATTTGCTCACTCTCCTGTGAAAATGGCGCACAACGCCTATTTTTAGTCATCCTACATTATAGCAGTTTCCCCTTTTACTGTCAAGGAAAAACAGGTTTCTACAAGGAAAATTCACGACTTTTTCACAATCTGTAGCATAAAAAAACAGCCTCTGCACCCCGGCAGGGTACAAAGGCTATCCATAGAAGCGTTTACAAGAGGAATTGCAGGCCGTACAGCACCGCCAGATGCGCCGGATAAAACACATAAAACACCGGTTGCCAGCGGCGGCTCCCCCGCTTTCCGGAATACAGAAGCAACAGCGGCAAAACCGGCAGAGCAAACCAAACATAGGGCATCCCGCCGCAGAAAGAAAAACAGAACAGCACAAGGCCCAGCCCAAAAGCGGCCAGCCTGGTGGCCGGTGTTCTTCCCACCAGCGCCGCCAGCGGCAACAGCATACCAGCCAGGCCGTAATCAAACTCCACCGTGATATTCCACAGCACCTGTGTCACCTGCCCCAGGCGACACAGTGCCACCGTCGCCACCACCATGAGCAAAAACCGCCCGGCGGCCAGACCGGTCTTTTTTCGGTCGCTATCCGAAAGGGTGGCCAAAAAATCCAGCCATGTGAAACACAGCAGTTGTGCCACAGCCAATGTGAGCAGAATGTTCAGCACCACAAACCGATTGCCACCACTCTGCCACTGAACAAGCAAGTACACCGCCTGACACAGACAGCCAAGCCCCAGCATCCGACCGAAATACCGGGCGCGGTTCCGGGTGTGGCGACAACCCTCGGCCAGGAAATACGCAAACAGAGGAAGGGCCAGACGCCCTACCCAGCGCATCCAATGAAGCTGAGGAAACAACAAATGCCCCATGTGGTCCACCAGCATGGATAAACAGGCTAGCCCCTTCAGCAGATTGCCGCTCAGCCCTCTCTCCCTCATGCACACCTCTCCTATTCCTGTTCTGTCCTCACCACCAGGGCACTCCCATCTGTGGTAAATATTACATGGCCGGCCACATCGTTCCGCAGGCAGGTGATGCCCAGCTCCTGCAGACGCTGCAGTACCGCCTCAGCGGGATGATTATGGACATTTCCTACACCACTGGAAATCACCGCATACGCCGGAGCAACCCTTCGCAGAAAAGCAACCGAACTGGAATTCTTACTGCCATGATGGCCGATTTTCAGCACATCCGCCTGTAAAGGTGTTTCACTTTTCAGCAGCTGTTCCTCCACCACTTTTCCTGCATCGCCTGTGAAGAGGAAAGCACGGTCTCCAAACGTCAGGCGAGCCACCACCGACCGGTCGTTTTCATCCTTTGCCGCTGGCAGGGCCGATACAACACACAATTCTGCCTCCCCGAGGCGGATTTTGACGCCAGCCTGCACGGTTTCTATGGGAACAGCTATCTTCTCTGCTGTTACCAGCAGTGCCTTATACACCGGCTCCTGTTCATCAACCGGCGGCAAGAAACCGATGAGCAGGCGCTCTACAGGCAGAGCAGACACCACCAATTCCAAACCGCCGACATGGTCGTCGTGACCGTGGGAGACCAGTACAAAATCCAGCTTCTCCACGCCATACCGACGCAGATAGTCCAAAATCCGTTCCCCATCCCCTGGCTCGCCGCCGTCAATCAAAGCGGCCTGTTCTCCCTGGCGTAAAAGAATGCAATCCGCATTCCCTACCGAAAGAAAATGCACCTCCAGCACCCCTTCAGCAGAAGCAGGAGTCAAACCGAGTCCCCGGTATATCTCCGTCCAGCCGGGGATGCCGGAAGCGGGAAGGCGGCTGCCCAGCTCGATTGCTAGGCACGCCGCCAACACCACGACCGACAGGAGAATAAGCGACCAGCGCCGCCAGCCGATACGTCCTTTTGTCATACAGACTTACTCCGTGTCACTATTCATGCTCATTTCCAGCCACTGCTGGCGGGTAATCAACACCTTACGGGGCTTACTGCCCTCGCTGGGGCCGATGATCCCCTTCTGCTCCAGCTGGTCGATGATCCGGCCGGCACGAGCGTAGCCGAAGCGCATCTTCCGCTGTAGCATAGAGGTAGAGATCTGCCCGGCTTCCACAGCGATTTCGATGGCCTGGGGCAGAGCCTCGTCCCACTCGTCATCGCCATCATCCGCCGCATCGCCACGCCCGGCCGCCTTGCCGGTCGCCGCCGCCTGCTTGTCGATCTCCTCCATGATCTCCCGATCATATTCCTGGGGTGTCTCGTCATTCTTCAGGAAATCTACCACACGCTCCACCTCCTGGTTGGAGACGAAGCAACCCTGCACACGGGTGGGCTTTGACTGGCCGAGGGGCATAAACAGCATATCGCCGTAGCCCAACAGCTTCTCCGCACCGCCGGCATCCAGAATGGTGCGGCTATCCACCGCACTGGCTACCGTCAGCGCCAGACGGCTGGGAATATTTGCCTTAATCAGACCGGTGATAACGTCTACCGAGGGACGCTGGGTAGCAATAACCATGTGCATACCGGCGGCACGAGCCATCTGTGCCAGACGGCAGATGGAGTCTTCCACCTCGTTAGCGGCGGCCATCATCAGGTCAGCCAACTCATCGATCACAATCAAAATCAGCGGCAGAGGCGGGAACTTGCCGTCACGTCGGGCAATCTCATTGTAGTCACCGATATCACGGGCCTTGCTCTCCGCAAACATCTGATACCGCTTGAGCATCTCATTCACCGCCCAGCCCAAGGCACCGGCCGCCTTGCGGGGGTCGGTCACCACAGGGATCAGCAAGTGAGGAATACCGTTATAGACGCCAAACTCCACCTTCTTGGGGTCAACCAGAATCATCTTGACCTCGTCCGGCCGGGCACGGAACAGCACCGACTGAATCATGGAGTTGGTGCACACCGACTTACCGGAGCCGGTGGTGCCGGCAATCAGCAGGTGGGGCATCTTCGCCAGGTCAGCCAGCACCGTCTTGCCCTCGATATCCTGTCCGAGAGCCACCGTCAGCTTGCCCTTGGCCCCACGGTAGTCCGGGGTATCCAACAGCCCACGCAAGCCTACCTTGCGCCGTGCCTTGTTAGGCACCTCGATGCCCACCGCCGCCTTGTTGGGGATGGGTGCCTCGATACGCACACCGGTGGTGGCCAATCGCAGGGCGATATCATCCGCCAAACCGGTAATCTTACTAATCTTTACACCAGGGCTGGGCTCCAGCTCATATCGGGTGACCGAGGGGCCGCAGGTCACATGGCTCAATCGGGTGCTGATACCGAAATCCTTGAGGGTGTTCACCAGCAGCGTACCGGTGGCCGTCCGGTCATTATCCTGCATCCGGGTATCGTCGCCGGAGGCCGCATCCAGCAGGGACAGGGGCGGGAACCGATAGACAGGAGCCTCTTCCTTCGCCCCTTCTCCGGCTTCCACCTCGGCCTCTATCGCCTTTTCAGCATCGCTGACCGACAACTCGTCTGCCTTCTCTTCCTCTTCGTTCATAGAGGCGGCGGCGCGCTTCAACTCGTCCAGTTTATCGTTGGAACGAGGCGGCGCAGCCACGGGCTCGTCCACCGGATTGACCAAGGGCGGCTCCGGCTCAGCCGGCACATCCATCGGTTCTTCCTCGGCCGGCTTGCGGGTCGCTTTCCGGCGGCCGGTAGGATAGCCGTCTCCCATATCAATATCAATCTCGCTTTTTCCCTTACGGTCACGGCCGGCCTGGATACGCTCGGCGGTTTTGTTAATGGCTTCCTCAACGCTCTCTTTCGCCTTCTCCACCGGCTTTTTCGCCGCACGCATCAAGGACAGAATGGTGGTACCGGTCACCAGCATAAACAGCACCACCGTCAGCAGGATGATAATAATTTTGGCACCGGTATCACCGAACAGCTTTTCCATCGGCCAGCCAAGCAAGGCGCCCACGGCACCGCCACCATGGTGGGCGAAGCCGTCGGTAAACCCTTCTCCTATCGCCTGCCACCAGTTCAGCGTGGAGGAATCGGTGGCATAGGTGTAGATGACGCTGTTAAGCAGCACCACAAAGATGCCACATTCCCAACTGCGGAGGGCCACACTGCTGCTGTCCTTTTCCAGGGCCAGTATCACCGCCACAAATCCCAGCAGGAACGGAAGGATATAGCCGCTGAAGCTGAACAGCCCCAGTAGCAGATTATGTAACCAGGTCCACACATTTTCCCCCGGTATGACCGCCAGGCAGAAGGTAAGTACGGCCACCGCCAGCAGGATGACCGCCTGCACCTGCCGCCGGGCACTGACACGGGCCGCCGTCTGCTTGGCAGAGCTACGTCTGCGTGATGTTTTGTTTCGGGTTGGCATTATGTTATACGCTCCTTTGCGAGTAAAGTTATGTACAGGCCGTTCATTTCTGAACGGCTTTTTCGCCTTTTTCAATCAGTTTATACAGCTTGTCCATCGCCTGGCTGAGAGAGCCCAGTTCATCGATCAGCCCCTCAGCCACCGCCTCCTGGCCGTCCAGTACACTGCCTACATCGGTGGCCAGCTCGCCGGTGTTCATGCACAGTTCGGCAAACCGGTCATCACTCATGTGGGAATGACGGCACACAAAGTCGATAATGCGCTCCTGCATCCGCTGAAAATGGGTGAATGCCTGGGGCACCCCCAACACCAAGCCGTTGATGCGCACCGGGTGTATGGTCATGGTAGCGGAGGGCACGATAAAGGAAACGTCCGCCGCCACCGCCAGCGGCACGCCGATGGAATGACCGCCGCCCAAAACCAGGGACACGGTGGGCTTTTTCATGCCGGAGATCAGTTCTGCCAGGGCCAGCCCGGCCTCGATGTCGCCCCCCACGGTGTTGAGCAGGAGCAAAAGTCCCTCAATCTCCGGGCTTTCATCCACCGCTACCAGTTGGGGAATCATGTGCTCATACTTGGTAGCTTTGGTCTCCTGGGGCAGGACATAATGCCCCTCGATCTGCCCCACAATGGTCATGCAATGGATGCGGTGGGTGCCGTTATCGGTGGTGACCGACCCGGTATCCTCCATCATCTGCATCCGCTGCCCCAGCTCGGAGGTATCCTCCCGTTCGTTTTTCTTCTTTTCGTCTGCCATCCAATCACCTCGCCCTAGTTTGGCGAAATTCCGGCAGAAATATACGGCGGTTTTACTGGTTTAGACTATTATACAGGGAATTTTCCCATTTTTCAAGGGGAGGAATAAAAAAATCAGCAAAGAAGGCTTCTTCCTTGCTGATTTCTTGCGTTTTGTTATGTTTCCCTTTTGCTCATACACACGCATCCATGTAAACGCTTCTTAGCTTCGTGCAGAGGAATCCTCCGCCAGCTTACAACGGCCCAACAGCCACAGAATGACCAACAGCGCCGCCGGGAACAGGGCGCACACACCAAACCCGGCACGCAGTGCTTCCAGCACCGGAGCGCCCTCCGCCTGCAGGCGGTCGGACACCGCCCCGATGAGGGCCGGAGATACGGCACAGCCGAAATCGCCGCAAAAGGCCAACAGGCCGAACATTCCGGTGCCTCCGGCCGGATACCGGGAAGAGCCGAGGCTCAGCGTCCCCGGCCACATAGGGCCGATAGCGATACCACACAGGCCAAAGCCAAACAGCGACAAAAGCGGCCAGGGGGACAACATGATGAGCGAATACCCCGCCAAACTGAGAACACCGCAGAAAAACAGCATCCGGCGGGAATCCCACCGCACGCTGAACAGGCCAAAGGCTACCCGGGACAGTCCTTGCAGCAGGGCAAATGTGCAGGGGCCCAGCAGGTCCCCCACCGTCTTGGACACCCCCAGCCCGGCCTCCGCAAACAGGGAGGCCCACTGGGCGGGCACCATCTCGGCCGCACCGGCGCACACCATCAGCAGCATCAGCAGCCAAAACATCCGACCGGACAGCAACTGCCGCACCGCCATACCGCCGCCGGTACGCTCCTCGGTCTTGACCGGCATACGCACAAAACAGAACAGCGCCCCTGTCACCGCCGGGATGACCGCCCACAATAGCATCAGCAGACGCCAGCGATGAATCCCTACCGTAACAAAAAACAAGGTGGATAGTAACACCACCGCTGTAAAGCCCCAGCAGTAAAAGGAGTGGAGGATACTCATAGCACCGGTTTTCCGTTCCTCCGGCATGGCATCCACCACCGGGCTGACCTGCACCTCTACAAATCCACTGCCTACCGACAGCAGAACAGATGACAGGATGACCCCCACGTAGGGGTCAGGCAACACGTCCGGCAGAAAGCTGAAGCTGACCAGTCCCAGAGTAGCAAACACCGCCGCCAACACACAGCCGGTACGGTAGGAAATCATCCGGCCGAAACGGGTGGAGGATAAATCTACCCCAATCTGGGTGACAAACACCACCAGAATCAGCATACCTACCTGCCCCAGCGACAGAGAAAATGTCTGCTGGAAGGTGACATACAGCAAGGGGGTCAGATTGATGGTGATGGCCTGGGTCACATACCCGAGATAACAAGCGACCATCGTCGGTGTATAGGAGCGAAAACGCTTCAAGATCCCTTCACCTCTTACTGATCGTCCAGCGGCAATTCATACGCCGCCAGGTACTTATCCAAAAACTCGTCTGCCGCCGGCAGACCCATCCCCCGGATGGAACGCTCCGTAGCCACACGGGCACTGGCAAACTCCCGGTTGCCCTGGGCCAGCTCCTCCACGCACTTGATGAGGGCAGACAGCTTGTCCGCCGCCTTCACCAGCTGATGCTCGACGGTGTCCTCCTCCCCACAGAGAAGAGGGGCAAATTCCTCCTGCAATTCCTCCGGCAACATCCCCAGCAGCTTATCACAGGCGGCCTGCTCCACCTGCCGGTAGGCCTCCCGGATAGCCGGGTTATAGTATTTCACCGGTGTGGGCATATCCCCGGTCAGAATTTCCGGCACATCGTGGTACACTGCCAAAAGTGCGCACCGGGCCGGGTCCACCTGCCCGCCGTAGTGACGGTTGGTCAGCACCGCCAGAGCATGAGCAAGCACCGCTACCTCATGAGAGTGCTCGCTGATATTTTCCTGCCGGGTATTCCGCATCAGCGCCCAACGGTGAATATTCTTCATACGGGAAAGCATGGCAAAAAAAGAATAGGCCATCAAATTCCCCTCCTTGTGTAAAGTCGTGTTGTATAGTATAACATTCTTCCCCAATAAAAGCAACCGAATATTGAAAAAAACAGCCGCCATCTCCTGGGATGACGGCCGCAATCGGATTTTTATTTGTACCCCAGTTCTTCGAACAGAGCTTTTAGCTCCTTGGCATGCTGCGGCGTGCTGACACAGCACAGAAGGGTGTTATCCACCCGGCTGATAATCAGGAACTCCTCGCCGCCGGTGGCGTGGTAGTATTCGGCATTGCCGGAACGGGAGGACAGGGACATGGTACGCACAGGATGGGCTTTCTCAAACGCATCCACCGTGTTAGCAAACAGGGTCCACGCCATGCCTTCCTTCTCCCCTGTGGACACGGCAAAAGACAGGGAAAGCCCCTCATTGTTCGCCAATACGTAGGCCTCTTCCCCTTCAGTTGTCATCTCCACGGTATAGCCCTGCTCCTGCACAGCCGTCGCAAACGCCTCGGCTGTCAGCGGGGTCTTTCCCCCACCGCAGGACGCCAGACAAACCAGCAACACAGCCACCCACACCAGACAAAGTGCACGTCTGAGCATATCGCTCCCTCCTTAACCAAACAGCCCTATTATCATAGCATATTTTCAGTGGCATGACAACCTCTTTCAGAAAAAATCAGGAAATTTTCCCAACCCGTTGCATTTTCTCCGCATCCACGCTATAATAAACTGTAAATCTTATCGTTATCGAGGGCAGAATGTATGAAGGTCGCCTTTTACACCTTGGGCTGTAAAGTTAATCAGTACGAAACCAAGGCCATGCGCCATCTGCTGGAAGCGGAGGGCTACGAAACAACCGAATACACCCCCGGCGAGGCGGTGGCGGACGTGTTGGTGGTCAATTCCTGCACCGTCACCGGCGAGAGCGACCGGAAACTGCGCCAGTTACTGCGGCGTTGCCGCCGCCAGGCCCCGGGAGCCGTGCTGGTGCTCACCGGCTGTATGCCCCAGGCTCAGCCGGAGACAGCCGGCGCCTTCACCGAGGTGGATATCGTGCTGGGCAACGCCGCCCGACGGGAGCTTCCCCGGCATTTGGCCGCCTTTCTGACCCATCGTCAGCGTATTGTGAGCATTCCACCCCACAGCACCACCTATGAGCCGTTGGACATCCAAGCATTCCAAGGGCGCACACGGGCTTATGTAAAGATACAGGATGGCTGTAACCGGTTTTGCTCCTACTGTATCATCCCCTATGCCAGAGGGCGGGTGCGGTCTCGTGATCCGGAGGACATCCGGCTGGAGCTGGAGCGCTTGGCAGAGCAGGGCTACAAAGAGGTGGTGCTGGTAGGCATCAACCTCACCGCCTATGGGCAGGACAACGGTCTGACCATTGCTGACGCTGTGGAGGCCGCCTGCGCCGTCGAGGGCTTGCAACGGGTGCGGCTGGGGTCGCTGGAGCCGGACTATATGGACGACGCCACCCTGGACCGGCTGGAAAAGCAGGAAAAGCTGTGCCCCCAGTTCCATCTGGCTCTGCAAAGCGGCTGTGATGCCACCCTCAAACGGATGAACCGGCACTACACCACCGCCGAATACGCCACCCTGTGCGACAATCTGCGTCGCCGTTTTCCGGGCTGTGCCATCACCACCGACGTGATGGTGGGCTTCCCCGGAGAAACCCCGGAGGAATTCGACAGTTCCTGTCGCTTCGTGGAGCAAATCGGCTTTGCCCGGGTGCACGTGTTTGCCTACTCCCGCCGTCCCGGAACGGTTGCTGACCGTCTGCCCGGGCAGGTGGACAACAGCGAAAAGGCCCGCCGCAGTCGCCGGATGATTTCCCTGTGTGCCAAATCTGCCGCCGCCTATGCTGACACCCTGGTTGGCTGTACCCTACCGGTACTGCTGGAAACAGAAAGCCCCGACGGTACCGTCACCGGTCACACCGCCACGTATATTCCTGTGCAGGTCACCACCCATCGCCACAACGGCGAGCTGGTATCGGTGCACATCACCGACCGGCAGGGCGAGACCTTGCTGGGTACCGAAGTAAACTGACCCATCACCCCACAGAAAGGAGGAGAAGCCTGTGTCTATGTTCCGTTCACGCCGCCAGGAGGCCATCAGCCGCCGCATCAAAGTGGCGGTAGCCGTTGCCGCCCTGTTGCTGGCACTGGCCGTGCTGGGCGCCTGGCTGACCACCCGGTATTATCTGTCCGGTGCCGCCAACCGACCGGAAAGCAGTGCTCCCTCCTCCACCCCGACTGAGGAAATCACAGCAGAAACCGCCACAACACTGCTCATTCTGGGCGATGCGGGAAAGGAACATTTCCTGTTAGTCCAGTTTGCTCCTGCTGACCGTCAGGGCTATGTGGCGGCTGTGCCTGCCACCCTGGATGCCGGCAATGGGCAGACTATTGCCATCACCGTGCAAAAAAACGGCTATCCTCGGGTAAAACAGGCGATACAGAATACACTGCAGTTGCCTCTGTCCCACTACATTGCCGCAGATACCAAGGCGGTCGAGGAATACATGAACTATCTGGAGGGAGGGCTGACATTCACCCTACCGGAGGAGGTCACCTACACGGATGAAAACGGCCTGACCACCCATCTATCTGCCGGACAGCGCCAGCTCACCGCCGGACAGGTGGGGTTGCTTCTGCGGTACGAGGGATGGAGCTCGACTCCTGTGGGACACACAGTCGTTGCTCAGCTGGTCGAAGCAATTCTCAACCAATACATGACGCCGAACCACCGCTTTGACGGCGATTTTGCCGCCCTGTCCAACCTGGTGCAGACCGATATCCGCATCGACCACTACAACGCTTACCGCACCGCCCTGCAAGCCATGGGCGATGCCAATAACGCCGGCTCGCTCATTCAGGTGGTGTCCATTGTGGGTGCAACTGAAAGCGGGCTATTCAAGCCTGACCTGACAGCTATGCAACAATCGCCTTTATACAGCCAGACGGAAGGAGGCGCCGGATGAACAAGCTGAAGTTACTGCCCATTGCCGTCGCCCTGGCTCTCCTGCTGGGCGGCTGTGAGCCCCTTTACTTCTACTCCCCAGGCGAAAGTGACGAACAGCCTCCCACCTCCTCTGTCCCGGCACTGGAATATGACAAGTATCTTTCGGAATATGAGGAGAAATGGCAGTACCGTTATCTTGACAAGGAAGAACAGGCCCACTACGGTGCCATCTATACCACGCTCACAGACCGCTTTGATACAGACGAGTCGGTGACCGTTGGCGGAGAGACCCGGTACGGTATGCGGGTGCCACTCCCCACCCCGTTGCACACCCGGGAGGAAGCCGCCGAGCTATACAACGCCTTCTTCCGGGATAACCCCCGCTTTTTCTATGTGGATACCTCCTATGGGCTGGAAGGCTATATGCTGGATGACACTGCCTATTACGATACGCTGGTGCTGGCCTATACCATGGACGCCACAACACGTGCCACAGCGGACACCCAACTGATGCAAGCGGCTAACGAACTGGTCGCCGGGTGCCCGGAGGGGCAGGACGCTTATTGGGCAGAACTGTATCTGCACGACAAGCTGGTAGAGCACTGCTCCTATGCCGATGCCGCCGCAGAGGATGGCGGCTACGACACCTATCCCCAGGCCTTCAATGCCTATGGCGCACTGGTTGAAAAACAGGCGGTGTGCGAGGGCTATGCCCGGGCTATGCAGTTGCTGCTGGACATGGTTCACATTCCCTCCACACTGGTCACCGGCCGCTCCCGGGAGAACGACCAAGAGCATATGTGGAATCTGGTCACCATCAACGGGCAGAACTATCATCTGGACGTGACCTGGGATGACAGCGAGGACCGGCTACGCCATTCCTACTTTAACCTCACCACAGCTCTCCTGGAGCGCACACACAGCATCAACGACGGCCAGGCGGGAATCGACACCTGCACCGCTGAGGCGGATAACTATCACATCCGTAAAGGGGCCTATTTCGACACCTATGAACGAGATGCCATTGCGGAATACATCGCCGCCGCCTTCCTGGCGGGTGAAACGGTCATTGAGATGCGGTTTGCTCCCAGCAAGTACGATAACGCCCTGCTGTTTCTCAAAAATCACGGGCTGACCCGCTCTAAGGTGGACCTGTTCCTCCCGGATGGGCATACCCCGCTGTGGACATACGAGCTATTAGGCGAGAGAGACCAGTGCATCCTTACCATTGTCAAAGAATCCTAACTACATAAACAGGCGGCCACTCCCAATGGGAGTGGCCGCCTGTTGTCTCGTTAGTTTATTCTGTCGCGGTCACTGTAACCAGCACCTCGATGCCGGCGGCGGTGCCGTAATTGACCCACACGCCGTCCGCACCCAGCACCGACAGCCGGGCCAGCACGGTCTGCTTTCCTACGGCGGCCTTTTCGGCCATATCCACCGTCAAACGCACCTTGGTCAGATCCAGCTTGTTCAGGTCTGCCTCGTTGCCACAGAACAGCACAGACGGAAGCTTGACCTGTGCCAGCTCTACTTTAAACCCTGCCGGGCAGTTGGTAACGGTCAGGCTGTCTGCCTCCAACAGTACTTCTGTAGTTTTGGAGACGACACCCTTCAGGTTGACCGTCAGCTTCACCGTTTCACTGCCGTTCAGCGGGCGAACGCCCTCCGCCGGCTCCAACTTAATCTCTTTAGAGAGTGTGTTGGGAGACAGGGTATCAAAATCAATCACCAGCTGCTGCTGAATACTGGCGACATACTCCTCTAACTCGGAGGGTACACCCCAAAGCTCCACCTCGGAGGGGGTAATCGTCACCAAGTCTGCCTTGCCCTTATAGGAGGCCGGCACGTTCTTGAGTGTGGGAGTCAGGGACACCTTACGGTATACCATCACCGGAACGGTGATGCTGACCTTGGCATCCTCCGCCTGCAGGAAGGACACCGACTCGATGCCCTTGCCGGACTGGTCCACTGCCTGTAAATCCGCTGTAAACACAGCCGTTTCCGCAATAGACGCCTCATCCGGGATGGTAGCCACCACACGGGCGATGCGGCTGATGTCTGTTTTCGGCCCGGCCACTGTCACCTGGCCCTCGGTAATCGCCGCACCGCTGACGGAGGGGGTACCGAACCGGAACTTTTCGGCATCTGTCACCGTCAAGCCGGGCATCTCCACCTCCACCGGGAAAGCCTGCTCACGCCACACATCGCAGGTGATAGTCACGGTGTCGTTGGTACCGTTATCCCCCACCACATTCTTGATGGTATAATCCCCGGAGGATACCGTACGCAACTGCAACACGTAGGTACCGGGGTTGATGACGTTGCCGGTATCTGCCGTGACAGAAATATCCTGGGCTGTCAGCTTGCTGATTGCTGAGCGTGTACCGCTGACACGCACCGTCGCCGTGGCGTTGCCGCCCTCTATAATCCGCAGATTCAGCGTCTGGCTGGCATAGTCATTCAAGGTGATGGACACCGGTACACCGGTGATTTCTCTTTCTTCCAGGTTGCTGGGGCCGTACACCACCAGTGACCAGATGACAAAAGCCAGAACAAGAGACACCGCCATCATCAGTTTGTCGTGATGGAACAGGCGGCTGAGCGAAAATTGTTTTTTCATTCTTTCTCCCCCCTGTTTCCACGGCCTTTTTTCCTTTTTCCCACCGGGAGCGCATCCTCCTGACTCCACAGAATACGGTCACTGAGAGCCTTTACCAGCGTTTCCCGGGTGAAATTCCGCTGTAATTCGCCATGCTCCGCCAAAGACACCATACCGGTCTCCTCCGACAGGATGACCACAATAGCATCAGAGTTTTCACTCATGCCCACGCCGGCTCGGTGGCGGGTACCCAGCTCACGGCTGATCTGAAGATTCTCGGTCAGCGGCAGGATGCAGGCCGCCGCATAAATCTTGCCCTCCCGGATAATCATGGCACCGTCATGCAGGGGAGCCTTGTTGAAAAACACCGTCGAAATAAGCTCTGCCGACGGCTCGGCTTCCATGATGGTGCCGGAGCGCACAATCTCGCCCAACCGGGTGGTGCGCTCCATAACAATCAAAGCGCCCATCTTCTGCTTCTGCAAAATCTCTACCGCATCCGCTGTAGCCTCGATTGCCTTGTTCCACTGGTCGATATAAGCGGCGTTGTTTACGTTGTTAAAGCCACCAAGGATACGCAACAGACCGCCACGGGAATGGCCGGCCTGCTCCAGGGCGCGCCGCACCTCCGGCTGAAATACTACCACCAGTAACAGCAAGCCATTATCGAACACCGCATTAAGCAGATAGCTAACCGTGGTCAAACCGAACAGATAGGCAACCAAATACAGCACCCCCAGGAACAGGATACCGCGCAAAAGCTGCTCTGCCCGGGAATCCCGCACCAAACGGATGATGAAATATACCACCAGCGCCACCACCAGAATATCCAGGGTGTCGATAATCCAATTAAACGTGGAGAAAAAGCCTGTGACCGATTGCCAAACGGTCTGAAAAAAGGCTGCCATGCCGTTCCCTCCTATTCCACAGCCGAAAATTAACAAAATTGGGGGACATACCACCCCATACTGTATCATTATACCATATTTTCGCTGATGTGCAATCTTTTTTCTGCAAATTGCAAAAATTTTTCGATGATTTTTTCTGCCTCCTGCATCGTAGAAAACGCCGAAGGTGCCAAGCGCACCGTTCCCCCTTCCAGCGTACCAAATCGCCGATGCGCCAGAGGCGCGCAGTGAAGGCCGGCACGCACGGCGATACCGTGTTCATCCAGCATTTTGGCGATAACCTCGCTGGGCACCCCCTCCACATTCACTGCCAGTACCGGCGCACTGTTCCCCTCTACCGGGCGCGGAGTATACAGCTGTATACCGGGGTGGCCGCACAATCCGTCATACACACGCTGTAACAAGCGGATTTCGTGGGTGTAGATGGTCTGCCGCCCCCGGCCTTCCACAAAGTCTATCCCAGCGCGGAGGCCACAGATGCCGGGCGTGTTGGGGGTGCCGCTTTCCAGCCGGTCGGGCAACTCCTGCGGCTGTTCTGCCTGCATAGACAAACTACCGGTACCGCCCCGCACCAACGGCGCTACCTGTTCCCGCTCCCGGCATAGAAGCAAGCCTGTGCCCATGGGCGCATACAAGCCTTTGTGAGGGGCTACGCACAGATAGTCGATGTCATCCAGTTCCATGTGGATGGGAAGCACTCCCGCTGTCTGGGCCGCATCCACACAGAACAGCAATCCGTGGTCATGGGCCAGTTTGGCCAGACGACGGATAGGCAGTATCACCCCAAACACATTGGAAGCATGGGTACAGACCAGTAGCCGGGTATCCGGCCGGATCGCCCGGTGAAAATTCTCCACCGTTTCCTCCTCATCCGGCGACCAGGCGGCGGTATCGTAGCCCCAGGCTACGGCAGATACCGGACGGTGAACGGCATTATGCTCCAAATCGGAGGTGAGGGCCCGCCCCCCCTTCTCCAGCACACCACGGATGACCATGTTAAGAGAGGCGGTGCAGTTGGGGGTGAAAATCACCCCGGTAGGGTCACTGAGCCCAAAGAAGGTGGCTGCCGCCTGTCGGCAAGCGTACACCGCCTCTGCCGTAGCCAGCGACATGGTATGGCCACTGCGCCCCGGATTGGCCCCATATTGCCGCAAAGCCTGTCCCACCGTCTGCTGTACCATCGCCGGCTTTGGCCAGGTAGTGGCCGCATTATCCCAATATACCATATCGGTCACTCTCCTCACAGTGTATCCTGGGTGCGGATGACCCGCACGCCGCTATCTCGTAAAATCTGCTCTGCCCGGTGGGCATCCTCTGTTACCAGCAGGCTGTACCCACACCCATCCCCTGCGGAGGGGCTGGTCGCCCGTTGGATGAAGGCGCGGATGTGCTTCTCCTCCAACAGTTTTTTGCCCCGCATGGCATTGGTGACGGAGCCTACAAAGATAAGCCGATTTGCCAACACTACCCCTCCTTTTCACCATAGTACATTCCATGGTATGCTCCTGATGGGACCTTGGTGAAAAAATCCGGCAAAAGACGGCGATGGTTGTAAAATCCACTTGACGAACGGTGGTTTTTCTTGTATGATGTACTAGTGACCCAGAGAAAAGGAGTGAAGCATATGTCTGAAGAATACGGCAATAGCCTGGTATCCGTGCTGGACGAGGACGGTAACGAGCACCAATTCGAGGTGCTGGACGCTATCGAAACGGATGAGGGACGCTATGTGGCGTTACTGCCCATCTACACCGAAGCGGAGAGCGCCCTGGAGGATGACGGCGAGCTGGTCATCCTGGAGGTCGTGAACGACAACGGCGAAGACCTGCTGGTGCCCATCGAGGACGACGAGGTGTTTGACGCCATCGCCGAGGCCTTCGAGGAGCGCCTGGCCGAGTATTACGAGATCAACGAGGTCGAGGAACCGGAGGTCGGCCCGGTCAGCTAAAATCCATTCCTGCTGTGCCCGTGGACTGCTGTCTTTTAACCCTACTACATGTTGTAAACGGGAATCCTGCTCCGTCTCCGGAGTGCAGACCTCCCCACCCCGGTGGGAAGAAGGGAGCCAGAAAGCGACGGGCGTTTACCCACCTGCTGTTATAGTAGCAGGTTATACCGACGGCATTACGACACGGCGGGACTAACAGACAATAAAATCCCCCGACACCAACTTGGTGTCGGGGGATTTTCTGTTACTTATGATATTTTCCGCCGCTGGAAATCTGAAATGCCCGGTACACCTGCTCCAGCACCATCACCCGGGCAAGCTGGTGCGGGAAGGTCATGGGGGACATAGACAGCCGTAAACAGGCACGGCTTTTCACCGCCTCAGACAGCCCCCAAGAGCCTCCGATGACAAAGGCGATATGGCTGGTGCCCTCCACCGCCAGCTTCTGCAGCCGTGCGGCCAGGGCCGGGGAATCCAGCTCTTTGCCCTCGATGCACAGCGGAATGACGGCACAGTCACGGGGCAACTGCTCCAGCAGCCGTTTGCCCTCCGCCTCTACGGTGGCGGCAATCTGCGCCGCAGAGGGGGCGTCCGGCAGACGCTCCTCTGCTACCTCCACCAACCGAAACCGGCAGAAAGCGCCCAGCCGCTTTTCATACTCGGCACAGGCATCCCGCCAATAGGCCTCCTTCAGCTTGCCTACGCAAAGCAGGGTAATATTCAGCATAGAAACAACGCCCCCTTAAAAATAGGTCACCGGCTGGGTGCCGGCAGGCTCTGCCACCGTCAGCAGGCAATCCCGGCCAACGCATACGCCAGCCCGAGCCAGCGCATCCACAGCACAATGCTTGGCCAAATCAGGGGTATTGTTGTGGGCACTTAGGTGAGCCAGCACAATACGGGTAGTGCCCGCCTCCACCAGCCCCGGCAACACCTGGGCGCAGGCAGCATTGGACAGGTGTCCCCCCTGCCCCAAAATCCGCTGTTGCAGATAATAGGGATAGGGGCCACTGCGGAGCATATCCGGGTCATGATTGGACTCAATATGTACCAGCTGACAGCCGGCAATCGCTTCTCGCACCTCATCCGGCAGATACCCCATATCGGTAGCTACCGCCAACCGGCGGCCATCCCCCTCTACACAATACCCGAAACAAGCCCGGCTATCGTGAGGGGTAGCAAACGTAGTCACCTGCAGACCGGCCACGGTAATTTGCTGGCCTTCCTCCATCATGTATACCCGGCGACAGCCATCCAGCCGCCCGGCCTCGCACAGAGCATCCAGCGTTCCCTCCGAAGCTAACAGCGGCCAGCCATACCGTTTGCACAGCACCTGAAGTCCGGCCACATGGTCGGTGTGCTCGTGGGTGACAAACACCGCCCGGATGGTGGCGGGGTCGATATCCCTATCCTTCAGCGCCGTTTCGATGCGCTTGGCCGATACCCCCACATCCAGCAGGATGCCTCCCTCCGCACTGCCCACATAGGTGCAGTTGCCACTGCTACCGCTGAACAATGAACAATAACGCAACATACTTTCCTCTCCGAAAACAGCCGCAGGCCGCCACAAGGCAGCTCTGCGGCTGACTGTCTCTTATTCCTCTATCAACTCGATGGTGGCACCCAAGCGGGTGAGCTTCTCGATGATATCCTCATACCCACGCTCGATGTACCGGATGTCCTCAATCTCGGTAACACCCTCCGCCGCCAGACCGGCAATGACCATGGCCGCTCCCGCACGCAGGTCGGTAGCCCGCACCGTTGTCCCCTTCAGGCTGGGGACTCCGGTGAAGGTCGCCTTCATATTATTCTCCACCGTCACCTGGGCGCCCATACGAATAAGCTCGTCCACATAGCAGAACCGGTTATCCCAAACGCCCTCGGTAATCACGCCGGTGCCCTCCGCCATAGACAGCAGAACACCCGCCTGCGGTTGCATGTCTGTGGGGAAACCGGGATGAGGCATGGTTTTGATATGACAGGCACGAAGCGGGCCGGCACAGCGCACACGCACCGCATCGTCCATCTCCTCCACCAGCGCCCCCATCTCTTCCAGCTTGGTGGTGATGGACTCCAGGTGCTTTGGAATCACATTCCGCACCAGCACATCTCCATGGGTGGCCACCGCCATAGCCATATAGGTACCAGCCTCGATCTGGTCGGGGATAACCGAATAGGTAGCCGCATGCAGGCTGGGCACGCCACGGATTTTAATCACATCCGTGCCTGCACCGGATACGTCCGCTCCCATCATATTGAGGAAGTTGGCCAGGTCAACGATATGGGGCTCCTTGGCGGCGTTTTCAATCACCGTCATCCCCCGGGCACGTACCGAGGCCAGCATGATATTCACCGTAGCACCCACACTGACTGTGTCCAAATAGATGGAGTTGCCCACCAGGCGCTCCGCCTCGATCTCAACGTAGTTCTCCTCCTGGGGAATCTCATCATCCTCGCACACCTCCGGCGGCAGGTGTACCACATCCGCCCCCAAGGCCCGGAAGCCCTTGATATGCAGGTTGATGGGCCGTGCCCCCAGATAACAGCCGCCCGGCATAGGTACCCAGGAGTGGCCGTGTTTGCCCAGCAGAGCCCCCAGGAAATAATAGGAGGCCCGCATCTTTCGTGCCAGCTCGCCATCCACCTTGTAGGTGGACAGGGTGGTGGGGTCGATCTCCACCGTGTGCCGGTCGATATAGGTCACCCGGGCACCCAACGCCTCTAAAATCTCCAAGGAAATGGTAACATCCTTAATTTGCGGAATATTCTCGATGCGGCAGGGCTCGTCCGACAAAATAGCGGCAGGCAAAATCGCTACCACCGCATTTTTGGCACCACTGATATCCACAGCGCCGGACAAAGGCGTGCCGCCGGTAATCCTGTATTTTCTCACTCCATACACCCCTATAAGCAGATTGCAGGTCATGCAGAGTCACAACAAAAGGCCGGTCACCGGTCACCCGGCAAGGCCGAAACACATCAAAAGGCCATCAAAAAGATTGGTCGTGTATTAGTATAGCATATCTACAGGAAAAAGTAAATACAGGATTTAGGAAAAATATTCTACCTATTTACCCCTCATAACGCAGGGCTTCCACAGGCCGCATGCCTGCCGCCTGATAGGCCGGATAGGCACCGAATGCCATACCCAGCGCCAGGGTAATCAAAAACACCGCCGCCAGGCCGCCGAGGGGAAACACCGGGGTATACCCCAGCAGCAGACAACCGGCCAGCACAGCACCACCACCCAAAAGCAGGCCTCCCACCGCCCCGAAGAAGCTGAGCAGAAGTGCCCCCACCAAAAATTCCAGCCATATTCGCCGCCGGGTGGCGCCGATGGCCTTCTTGATACCAATCTCCCGGGTACGCTCATTCACCGAGGACAGCATCACTGTAAGAATACCAAAGCCGGATACCAGCAGAGACACCCCACTCACCGCTGTCAGCGCCAGCGAAACAATATCCACCAGGCTGTCAAGCCGCTCTCGTTGGGTGGCCAGATTTTCTGTCATCACTGTACCCATCGGCTCCCCCATCCTGTCAAGGGTACGGCGAATGGTTTTCTCCGCCTCCTCCGACACCGTGCCCGCTGTCAGCCGCACGGCAATCTGGTCGAAGATTTGCATCCCGGTGACTGTCTGCTGGGTAGTGTACGGCATATACACCATGTAGGGAATAAGGGCAGTCACATTCTGCAACAGGCTACTGCCGGTAGCGGTCACCCCCACCACCGTCAATTCCGTCACCGCCCCGGTCTGATAGACCAGCGTCAGGCTTTGCCCCACCACATTCACCCGACCGTATACCTCCCGGGCAAAGGCCTCATCCACCACACAGACGCTCTCCTCCCCGGATACATCCCCTCGGTTGAGCAGACGCCCCTGCAGGAGCTGGAGAGAGATGACCTGGTCGGCGCCGGCATCGATGCCGCACCCCACTACGGCATAGCTACTGCCCTCCACCTGTGCGGAGGCAAACTGGAGCGAAAGCGGCATGGCCTCACTGACAGCATCCAACCCACGGATGGCCGTCAGGCAGGGGACGGTCAGGCCGTCGGAGGCGCTCACCGAAAGCCCGTTGATGCCCATGCTTTCCAGTTCAGCGTTCACCGCCTGTGTCCCCACCTGCCCGATGCACAACACCAGCACCACCATCGCTGTGCCGATAGCAATACTGCTCACCGTAAGCAAGCTACGCAACCCCTTGCGCCTGAGCGATACCCAAGCGCTCCGCCATATTCCTTTCATTCTGCCTCCTGCTCCACCGTCTGCACCGCCACACCATCGCCGGACACCTTTTCCGGCCTGATAATCACCGTTGCCCCTTCCAGAGCATTGTCTGCCAGCAGGAGACCGGTGCCAAGCTGAGCCGCCGTCTTAATCTCGCATCTGTGGGCGACCCCATCCTCCAATATATAGATGCTGTCTTTGCCATCGCTGTCGCTGAGCACCGCCTCATACGGCACCACCAACGCCTCTTCGGACACAGCAACCACGATGGCCGCCTTAGCCGTCAGGCCAAGCCGCCACGACACATCCGCCTGCTCCGACTCCAGGGTTACCACCCCTTCCACCACCGCACCGGTACCGGAATTTCCGGCGGTGGCGGCAATCTCCGAAAGGGTGCCGGTATAGCGTTCCTGCGCAAAGCCCTCGCCGGTAATGTATGCCCGCATCCCCGGCTCCAGGGAGGGTAAATCCTTCTCCCGGATGGCGATCCTCACCTGCAACGCCGTGCGTGGGGCAATCACAGCCAGCGGCGTGCCCCCCTCCAGCACCTGGCCCGCCTGCGCTTTAACCCCCATAACAATCCCGGCCGCCGGGGCGGTAATCTCCGCCTCCAATGAGGCCAATGCCAGCAAGGCCGCCGGCTGACCGGTCAAGAGCTGACGAGTAGCCGCCTTATTGACCACCGCCAGCAGGGCTCCTTTTTCCACCTGCTGTCCTTCCTCCACACACACCTGCTCCATCACGCAGGACAGAGGAAGCGCCACCCCGGTATTTTCTGCCGTTTCCACCACACCGGAGCAGGTCACCGTCTGTTCCACCCGCTGTGGGCGCAGGCGCACGGTATCCACTGTCACCGGCGCCGCCGGCCACCCAAAAAGCACACCGATTCCACCCGCCGCCACCGCCACAACTACCAGCCAAATCCACCATTTTTTCATCCATCGTCACCTCGCACTTTTCTCCATCCTATTGTGTGGCGGTGACGGTAAATTATGTGTCACTTTCCTGCCGTGGTGGGTTTTTCCAAAAAGAAAACTCCGCGAAAAAAGCGGAGTTTTCTCATCAATCACTTATCTTATTCAGCTATACTCTTCCCGTAAAGTGACAGCGCCGAAATCGGCCGTATCCGCACCGAAAAAGAGATACAAAAATCCATCCAAACTATCCAGGAAACCCATCTCGCTATCCAGCGGGTCATATTGCAACAAAAGGCTGGGGTGTGGCTCCTCAAACGGCCAATCGGAGGGCACGCCAAACAACCGGGTTCCCTCGACATCCTCCCCTACCGGGTAAAACTCCATCAGCCATGCCTCGGTATACTGTTCGTACCCCACCGTTTCGCTATTAAATGCATCAATGGCCAAGCAAGGCTCGTCAGGGGAATACCGCACAGTAGCTTTTAGCTGATAAGGTCCCTCCGCCGTATCGAGAAACACATACAGATACCCGGTATGGGGAAGCCGATTTTCTGTATCCAGGGTGGCGATATCCGCCAGCCGGATCTGACAGAAAAACAGGTCGGTATCGTAAAAATCCTCCCCCCATGCCTCCGGCACGGTGGGCGTGCCGAAAAACTTGGAGGCGCCAAGGTCGTACGCTCCGTCCGCCTTTTTCGCCCGAATGCCAATCGCCTTACTCATGCGCATCCACCAGCCTGTCTTCTTCCCGGATTTTGACCAGCTTGCCGTTTTCCCAATAGCCGTCAATGCGCTCCCGTTTGTAGTGATAGTTGCCTCTGCACCAGTAGCCATCCTTGCTCAAGCGCGTTTTATCCCACTGGCAGCCAAGCCCGTTGCGCACACCGTCCCGGTAAAGACCGCAAAAGACGATCAAGCCATCCTCCTCCTCGATGCGCAACTCGCTACCGTCGGGAAGGGGCAGACAGCGTTCCTCCGCATACTTGCCCACGACCTTCAGACCATCCTCCACTGCCAGCTCCCACTCGCCGGGCTTGCCGATACCGCAGGTACAGATGCGTGTAATGGTGTCGTAGGGCTCCTCATCCTTGCGGATATGCAGGTAGAAGCCTTGCAGCACACCCTCCTCATAGAAGCCATAATGTGCTAAATAGCGTGTACCGGTGACATCGGTGACGACGTCGTAATCGAACACGTCCATCACCATACCGAAGCCATTTAACCGATCATGATCGAATAGGCCGCTATGCACGGTGTATCCGTTACTGTATCTGGATTGGCTTAGGGTTTTGCGATAATCGTAGCTACTCATCGTCCGTCCTCCCTATTATTCCTGTTTCGGGGCCGTATAAAACATAACTCTATGTCCATCATAGCACACGGTGCCGCAGATAGCAAGATTTTTGTAAAGGCAAAGGCTGTTGCAGTTAGCAACAGCCTTTGGGGATTATACAAATTTGGTCTCCTTAATATCTACCGTTTCGGCGGGAGCAGTCAGTTGCCCCAGCGCCTCCTCCGGCGTGGTGGCCACCGTAAACAGGGTCATGCTTTTCTGCCGCATGAAACCCCGCTCCACTGTAAAGTGAAGCATCTCCAGTAGCCGGTCATAGTAGCCGCCGATGTTGTAAATGATGATGGGCTTACTGTGCTGGCCCAGCTGTTTGAGGGTGTACATCTCGAAAAACTCCTCATAGGTGCCGATGCCGCCGGGGGTAACGATAAAGGCGTCTGCACGCTCATCCATCACCTGCTTGCGCTGGCGCATGGTGTCGGTATACACCATCTCGTCGCAATGCTCGTATAGAATCCCGTCCACACGGAGAAAATGAGGCACTACACCCACGATATAGCCGCCGCCTCGGGTCATCCCCCTGGCCGCCGCCCCCATCAGGCCGGCACCACCGCCACCGTAGACCAGGCGGTGCCCTTCCCGGGCCAGTTTTTCGCCCAGCTCCTCGGTAGCGGTAATATAGGCTTTATCAATTTCATTACTGGATGCGCCATATACGCAAACATTCATGCTAATCCCTCCTTGTTTCTCTATCCTATCGCCGGAAGGGGAGGATTATTCCTTCCCCACCGCCCGGTACAGTTCCTTGGCCATAGCACACATACGCTCCGGGGTCACCTTACACACCCGGCGGTCGTAGCTGTACAGGCCATTCGTTTCATCCTCCACATCCGACAGTTGGGTGTAGATTGCACCGCACAGCCCTTTGGCCACCACCGGGAGGATTTCCTCACGGTATAGCTGTTCCAGTGCCGTCTCGAAAGCCTCCTGCTCCGTAAAGAAGCGGTAGCCGTAGGTCTTTTCGGTATTGAATACATGCCCCTCCGGCTTATAGGAATAGCCACCGAATTCGGACAGGAACACCGGTTTTTTCCCCACCTTGAAGCGGTATGGCTTAAAATACACATGCTCGCTGACCACATCGCTGTCCGCCCCGGCAAACCACCCGGAGGCGGTGTCGATAAAGCGGGTGTCATCCAGCGCCTTTAGTGTCTCGTACATCCGCTGGCTGTCAAACTGGCCCCAGCCCTCGTTGAAGATTGTCCAGCCGACAATACAGGGGTGGTTTCGCAACTGCTTCACCGCCTGCCGCATCCCCATCTCAAAAGCGGCACGGGTATCCTCGTTCCGATGGAGCAGACGGTCATTCAGGCGCTTGAGACCGATGGTGGGCAGGGCGGTATCCCGGAAAAAGGAATAGTGGCCGTTATTCACCATATCCTGCCATACCAGCATCCCCAGCCGGTCACAATCGTAATAGAACTGCTCCGGCTCAATTTTGATGTGTTTACGCAGGGTGTTGAAGCCCAGCGCCTGCATCTTTTCCACATCCCAGGCATAACAGGTAGGCAGGGGTGGCAGGAACAGCCCGTCACTCCAATAGCCCTGGTCGAGCACGCCGTGGAAAAACACCGGCTTGCCGTTGAGACACAGGCGAGGGATGCCATTCACCGTCTCGGTGGTGAGGGTGCGGATGGCGAAATAGGACTCCACCCGGTCCTCGCCGCTCTGCAGGGTGAATTCGTACAGATAGGGGTCTTCCGGACACCACAGACGGGGATTTTCCGGCGCGAATACCGCCATGCCATCGCTCAGCGGCAGAGTCTGCTCCCCCTCGGGGGTGGTGACGGTAACAGACCCCACAGAAACCCCGTCGACCAGGATGGTTACAGCGTTTTTTTCGATTGTAAAGTCGATAGCCTTTACATATTCTTTCGGCACACTTTCCAGCCAAACCGTCTGCCAGATGCCACTGACCGGGGTATACCACATCCCGCCACGCTTGTAGCGCTGCTTGCCATAGGGAAACTGGGCATTCTCCAGATAGTCACGCACACGGATAACCAGCGTATTGTCCTCCTGCAGGGCATCGGTGATGTCCAGCCACACAGGGGTATAGCTGCCCACGTGGCTACCCACCTCTGTTCCATTGACCCATACCGTGGCCACCTGCTCCACTGCGCCGATATGCAGGATTACACGGTCCTTGCGGAAGCCCTCCGGCAAGGTAAAGGTGCGACGGTAATACAAATAACTCCCAGCCGGTGGCACCTCCCCCACCTGGGAGAGCAGACTCTCCGGTGGATAAGGAACACGAATAGACTGATCAAAGACAGTGGGGGGTGTATACTCCCCTGTCACCGCAAAATCCCACCAGCCATTAAGACACAGAAAGGAGTCCCGGCGCAGTTGGGGACGGGGATAGGCGTTCCACGGCTGTACCGATGGGTCATTGTGCAGTCGCTCCCCCGAGGGGGTAAATAGCCGGGCATAGGTCGGTGATTTAGTTTTCACGGTCAGACACCTCCTGCTTTTTCAGCCGTAACACCAGCCACAGCGGACAGGCTACCACCAGGGCGGCCACAGCGGCGGCCAGGAAAATACCGGCGTTGGGAATGAAGGAGGTCGTGCCGTCGGTGTTGACCACCGTTTCTGCATTCTGCAACACAGCCGCTCCGATAGCCGGACCGATAATACCCGGGATAAGCACCTGGGCCACGATCCGCAGGCCCTGGAACATGCCGGCTTTATTCTCCGGGGTGTGGTCACGGAGCATAGCGCCAAACACCGCCATCCCGGCCAGATAACCGGTCATCATCAAAAGCGAGCCGATAAACACCGGCAAGGTAGCACGGCAAACATACAGCACCCCATAGCCTGCCAGCAATAACAGCATCGCCGGGATAACAGACCGGGCGAAGCCCACACGGTCATACAGACGGCCATAAAATGCCGTAGCCACCGAGGCCAGCAGGATGGCCGGTGCCATCACCAGCACATAGTCTGCCATCTTCAGCGTTTCGGTGTAATAGAGAATGAGATACGGCATGAAAATCTGAATGGAAATGCCAAACACTGCAAAGGCCAGCAGAGTGGCGTACAGCACCGGATTTTTCCGCACCACCGAGAGGCGGAAGCCGTAGACGATATTGCGGAAATAGTGACCGTTCTCCTCGGTTTTCACCGCTGTATCCCGGATGAGGAAAAAGCCCAGCACACCAATGACCACCACTGCCCCGCCAATCAGCAGGAAAATAGCCGTCCAGCTACTCTGCTGGGTGAGATCGAAGGACATAAAGCCGCCAAACACCACCAAAATCGCCATCAGCGGCATCATGGCGTTGATTCCTTCTGCCGCACCACGGTTGGTGTGGTCGGTGGAATCGGTCAGCCAGGCATTATAGCAGGCATCGTTGGCCGCCGAGCCGAAAAAGGTCATCACGCAGTCCAGGATAATCACCAGCGTCACCCCCACCGCCGCCGCAGACAGCGTGGGGAACAGACTGGACAGGTAATCCACCCGTAACAGAGCGAAAGCGCAGATTGACAGCCCCCACAGGATATAGCCGGCGCAAATAAAGATCCGGCGGCGACCGACCTTATCGGACAGTGCCCCCACCAGCAGCGTAGTGACGGTGGCGGACACCGCACTGGCCGCCACCATGGCGGAGATGGAAGCCGCCGAAGCGTGGAACATCTGGTAAAGGAACACATTGAAATACATATTTTCCACCACCCAGGCCACCTGACCGGTCAGGCCGAAAATACACAAGGCCAGCCAAAAGCGGGCCGACTGCTTTGTACGTTGCAAAATCCATCCCTCATTTCTATAATACTCCCCATATTGTACCACAAAGCCGCATCCGTTGCAACCGGAAATCCGGTTGTTTGCTCCCCACAAAAAGAAATGCCCTTCCGACCGATGGCCGAAAAGGCATTCCGCATAATCAATCAGAAAGAGAACAGGCCCAGCTCATCCAGCACCGAGGTAATCAGAATCAGCAGGATGCAGACAGGCGCCACATACCGGATGATAACCGTAAACAGGGTCGCATTTCGCCGGCTCAGACGTGCCTCCTCAATGATGGTCTTAGGCTTCAGCACATAGCCCACAAACAGGCAGATAAGGATAGCCACAACAGGCATGACAACGCTGTTGGCGGCAAAATCAAAGAAGTCGAAGAAATCATTTCCCAACAGCCGGATGTGATTCCAGGCCCCCTTACCCAGCGAGGAGGGAACGCCAAGAAGAACGCTGAGGCCCAGCACCGCAAGGCAAGTGACACGACGGCTCCATTTCAGCCGATCCTGCAGGATGGATACCACTGTTTCCATCAGCGAGATGGAAGATGTCAGCGCCGCCAACAACACCAGCAAGAAAAAGACACCGCCGATAATATGGCCCCCCGGCATATGATGAAATACCTGGGGCAAGGTCTTGAACATCAGGCTGGTGCCCTGCCCCAGCGCCTCCGGGTCACCACCGGAAAAAGCAAATACCGCCGGAACAATCATCAAACCCGACAAAAAAGCGATACCGGTATCAAATATTTCAATCTGATGCACCGCCCCGGTCAGGTCGTCCTCCTTTTTCATATAGGAACCGTAGGTGACCATAATGCCCATGGCCAAGGACATGGAGTAGAACAGTTGCCCCATCGCCGCCAAAACGGTCTTAGCGGAAAAATGGCTAAAATCCGGCTTCAGATAGTACACCACACCGTCCAAGGCGCCGGGCAAAAACAGCACATACACCGCCATAAACAGGCTAAGCACCACCAGCACAGGCATCATCCATTTGCTCACCTTTTCGATGCCTTTTTCCACACCCAGCAGCACCACCAAGGCAGTGACACCAAGAAACAGAGCAAACCACAGCACCGGTTGCAACGGCTGGACAACAAAGTTATCAAAATAGGACGGTTGTGTTGCCGCTCCCCCCTGTCCTGTCAGATACACAAACAGATACTTAGTCACCCATCCGCCAATGACACAATAATACGGCAGAATAATGACGGGAGGAATGGAGGCCAGGTAGCCGATAAAGGTATATTTTTTATTCAGTGACCGGAAAGCACCGATGGCGCTCAAGCCGGTCTTACGCCCGATGGCTATCTCTGCCAGCATCAACGTAAAGCCTAAAGTCAGCGCCAGCACCAAATACACCAGCAGAAAAATACCACCGCCATACCGGGCGGCCAGATAGGGAAAACGCCACAGGTTCCCCAGCCCTACCGCCGAACCGGCGGCCGCCAGTACAAAACCGATACGGCTACTGAATCCACTTCGTTTCTCGCTCATAACTTCCTCACTTTTTTAAAACTAAAAGCCGTCCACTCCTTAACAGGGGTGGACGGCGAAAAGACAATCAGCGTGCTTTACAAAACTTGTCCACATAGCGATTAATGGCTTCATCCACAACTCCAATCGCCACCTCACGGGCAGAAACCTCGTCTACAGCGGTAGATTTGTTTTCCAGATTCTTGTACACAGAGAAGAAATGCCGCATCTCATCAAAGATATGCTGGGGCAACTGGTCAATGTCTGTGTACATATTGTAGTTGGGGTCATTAAAAGGTACGGCAATAATTTTCTCGTCATTGTGTCCGCTATCCAGCATGGTAATCACGCCGATGGGATAGGCTCGCACCAGTGTCATGGGATCAAGAGATTGCGAACACACCAACAGCACGTCCAGCGGGTCGCCGTCATCGCCGTAAGTGCGGGGAATAAATCCATAGTTTGCCGGATAATGGGTGGAGGTGTACAGGATACGGTCGAGAATGATAAGACCTGTTTCTTTATCTAATTCGTACTTTTTCTTGCTCCCCTTAGGGATCTCCACCACGCAGATGAAATCCTCCGGCTTGATCCGGTCGGGAGATATA
This sequence comes from Clostridia bacterium, assembly GCA_017471765.1. Classification (GTDB taxonomy): domain Bacteria; phylum Bacillota; class Clostridia; order Oscillospirales; family Acutalibacteraceae; genus UBA5905. Next base: position 58,812 of record JAFURT010000033.1, on the reverse strand, counting down.
TCGTGCCATATATTCGACATACCATTCTCTCCTTTTCTTAAGATTGTCCTATTTTAGCATAAAACCGGCATTTTGTAAAGGGTCAATCGACATGTTTCGGCGTAAAGGCCAGAGGCAGTATCTCCGCCAGCGTATAGGTGGTGTAGCGTCCTCCGGTCTCTGCCAACAAAATGGGAAAATCCGGTGGGCAAAACTCCGCCAGCACCTGGCGGCACACGCCACAAGGAGGGAAAGCTTCACCGGGCTGCCCTGCCTTGCCACCGGCTACCGCCATCATGGTAAATTTACGCTCGCCTTCGCTGACCGCCTTGAAGATAGCGGTACGTTCCGCACACACAGTAGGCGTAAAAGCCGCATTCTCGATGTTACAACCGGTATACACATGGCCGTCTGCCGCCAACAGGGCCGCCCCTACCGTATATCCGGAATAAGGGGCATACGCCTGCTCCCGGGCGGCAATAGCCAGTTCACACAGGGCTTCCTTTGTCATACTAACGGCTCCTTTCTGATGGCAGGCCACAGACTCTCCCCTGCCCCGGCATACGGCACGTTCAAATACTCTGCCACCGTTGCTCCTACATCGGCAAAGGTGGGGCGTGTGCCCAGGTTAACGGCGCGAACAGTCTGTCCCCACAATAGTAGCGGCACATACTCCCGAGTATGGTCGGTGTGGCTATCCCCGGGGTCACAGCCGTGGTCGGCGGTAATCACCAGCAGATCCTCCGGCTGAAGTTGCTGGATAAAGCCGGGAAGCCAGCGATCAAACGCCGCCAGTGCGCCGGCATAGCCGTCCACATCCTGCCGGTGGCCGTACAAGGTATCAAAATCCACCAGATTGATGAAACAAAGCCCGCAGAAGGGGGATTTTACCGCCTCCATAGCGGCATCCATCCCCTCCCCATTGCCGTGGGTCAGGGTGGTTCTCGTCACCCCCCGGCCGGCAAAAATATCGCTGATTTTCCCTACCGCCCACACCGTCTGTCCGGCGGCAGATACGGCATCCAACAGCGTCGGTGCCGGTGGCATAAGCGAGAAATCCCGCCGGTTAGCCGTCCGGGTAAAATGGGGAGATTGCCCCACAAAGGGGCGGGCAATCACTCGTCCGACACCATGCTCTCCCTGTAAAATGTCCCGGGCGATACGGCAATAGCGGTACAGCTCCTCCGGCGGCACCAGCTCCTCGTGAGCCGCTATCTGGAACACGCTGTCCGCCGAGGTATACACAATCAGCGAGCCTGTCTCCAGATGCTCTACTCCATAATCGGCAATCACCTGCGTTCCGGAATAGGGGCGGTTGCACAGCACGCCCCTGCCGGTAGCGGCAGAGAAAGCCTCCAGCACCGATGCCGGGAATCCCTCCGGATAGGTGGGCAACGGCTGTGGAGACACCACCCCAGCCAGCTCCCAATGGCCGATGGTGGTGTCCTTACCGGCAGAACGCTCGGTCAGCCGAGCCACCGCCGCTGTAAGAGGGGCATCGGCGGGTAAATATTCCTGCCCATCAATATGCCCCAGCCCCAGGTGGCACAAAGTATCCGCACAAAAGGCCGGCGAAGCAGAAATACGACGCAAAGTATGGCTACCCACATCGCCAAAGGCGGCGGCATCCGGCGCTTCCCCGATGCCGCAGGAATCCAACACAAACAGAAATACCCGTTTCATGGGCGCCTCCTTATCCCAGTCGAATAGCCGTTTCTAGAGCCAGCTCCATCATCTGCGTAAAGGAGGTCTGGCGCTCCTCGGCGGTGGTGGCCTCCCCGGTTATAATGTGGTCGGACACGGTACAGATGGCCAGCGCCTGCTTGCCGCAACGAGCCGCATTCATATATAGCGCCGCCGCTTCCATTTCCACCGCCAGCACCCCCATACGGCTCCAGGCGGCATTCCCCTGCTGTTCCGGCGGCAGGTAGCCGTCATCGCCATAGAAGGTGTCAGAGGAGAGCAGATTACCCACATGGCAAGGCAGGGCCATCTCTTCAGCCAGGTCGGCCGCTGTCCGCAGCACCTTATAACTGCTGATGGGGGCAAAGGTGCCGGGAAGCCGGTACTGGTGGGCAAAATTCGAGTTGGTACAGGCGCCCATGCCCAGCACAATATCCCGGATTTTCACATCCGGGTGCAAAGCCCCGGCTGAGCCTACACGCAGGATAGTCTCCACACCGAAAAAGGAAAACAGCTCGTAGGAATAGATGGCCATAGAGGGCATACCCATGCCGCTGGCCATCACCGAAACCGGCACGCCCTTATAGGTGCCGGTGTAGCCCTGTATGCCCCGGACATCATTCACCAGCCGGGGGGCTGTGAGATACTGCTCCGCAATAAACCGAGACCGCAACGGATCGCCGGGCATCAGCACTGTAGGGGCAAAATCTGCCGGAGTCGCCTTGATATGGGGTGTAGGATAGGCGTTTGACATAAGGCATCTTCCTTTCTGCCGGTCATGGCCGGTTTCTCTGTGTTTAGTATAGCAAAAAAGGCGTCGCTAATCAAGGGATTGAAGAAAAAAACTGCCCCCACAGGCGAAAGCCCATGGGGACAGCGGTATATCAGGACAAGGGCGTATCGTTGGCGGTCTCCACAGGGGCTGTGGGAACCGCCGGCGGCGCCATATTGCCGGGGGCGGGCACACCATAATTATGCTGAGCGAAAACATAGGGCACGGGCGGCTGATTCATCACAAACTGCAGTTCCTGCATCAGTGTGCGATACCGCATGGCTACCATACCGAAAGCAATCAGCGACACCGCCTGTGCCGCACCGGCCAGCAGGCCAAATATGCCGGCGGACAGCACAGCAAAGACAGCACCGACGGCACTGAAACCACCGGAAATGTAGCACATCACCGCCACAAACAAGGACCCCTTCCCCACCGGGACACCACTCATAACGGTCTTCTTTGCCTTGCTGATGAGCAGGACAACCTTAACCTGGTAAAGTACCATAAACGCCATCATCAGCACAAGGAACACAAACAACACAACAAACACAGCAGACACAATAGCGCTCAGTTCTGCCGGGTCACCTGCCCAATCGGCGGTGAGCAAAGCCTCTGCCATAATCATGTCCCAGGTCACAGCCAGCAGAAGGCCCATCAACAGCATCAGCAACGTTACCAGCCCTATTACCACCAGGGAGAGGATATTCATCACCTCCAGGACGGTCAGGCCACCGGTCTTCATGCCGGGGATTTTCCGATTTTTCCCGGCGGCATACAGCATCCAGAGAGCCGCCACTGACAGACCGCTGACAGCGATGGAGGGCAGCATACCCGCCAGCGCAAAACCGTTGCCGAACTCCACAGAATAGGTGTACTCCTGTCCGTCCGCGGCACCCTCATCCTGCCACAGACCGGCCAGGTCATCCTCCATCCCGGGAGAAAAATACTCATTCATCATGGCGGTTAGCTCATTCTGAGAGGACACAGAAGCCACCACCCCCAACACGGCCGCCACCGTAAAGGCAATCACCGCCACCAGAAACAGCGTGGAGGACGCCAAAGCCTTGATGCGACCAATGACCGGGTGCTCCGGAAGGGGCTGTACCGGCTGTGCCGATACCGGCTCCGGGAATACCACCGCCGGAGCTGTTTGGGTAACAGGTTGTACAGCCTCCGCTACCGCCGGCTGGTTCAGTGGTGCACCGCAGTAAATGCAATAGGCGGATGTATCCTCATTCGGGCGCTGACATTTTTGACAAAACATAGGTCTACCTCCTCAAAATATACTGTAAAGTTATTTTCCTTGTCACTCGCAAACGGGCTCAATGTCCACGCATATCCGTATCCAGCCAGGCACGCAACCCCTTTGGTGCATCGCCCCAGGTATACAGGATATACCAGCCCTCCCCTTCCATTGCGGTGGAAAAGGATAGATTCCCGTTGTCGGCGACCTGAATTTCACTGCCCTCCTGCACTGCAACAAGGCAATCAAACAGCCCCCGGCGATGCTGGACATAATAGGTGTTCAGTTGCTCCAGCGACAGGGTGCTGTGCAGGAGAACTGCCCCAAAATATTGCATTCCGTTACCGTTGCCGGACAGTTTTCCGGCACCCGAAACCGCCTCTTCCACGGTCGTATCCGGCGGCAGAGGCAACGCCTCCAGGTCACGCTGAATGCCCAATGCCACCGCATTGTTGGCGATAGGGACCCCCAGCCCGCCAATCAGCAAGGCCACCGCCACCACCACCATAACAATCCGGATGACCAGCCGAATACGGTCTTTCTGTCGGTTATTCATCTCACCGTCTCCCTCCATGCAGCAGAGCGCCGGCAGGCAGGAAAAAGGCCAGCCCCAGCACCATCTGCACACCGGCCGCTGTCAGCAGGCCAGCCGTAACACTCCACATAAAACCCAGAACGAGGGCCATCACCATCGGCAGCATGACCAACAGCATTTTACACATCAACTGCAATAGTCTGTGTACCTGGTCGGGCAAAGAGGAGGGCAAGCCCATCCCCAACAGCAAGCCCAACGCTGACACCATAAAATCCAGCGTAAGAATAAACGCCAGCCAGCCTACAGCCTCCATCACGCTCCCTTGCAGAAGCAGGGTGGCTACCACCAGGCCGGGCAATACATCCATAAACGTCGCATAACTGCCTGCCAGCAAAGCCGCCAGCAATTTCTTCCGGGGACTATCCGGCACCAAATACAGCAGGTGGCCGCGCATATCCTCCTCTACCGGGTTGCCCAGGTTGCGGAAAAAGGCGATAACCGCCACAACCACAGCCGGGACCCACAGCAGGCCATCGGCTTCCTCTGTCCCACCTAACAGCAAAATCAGCACAGAGGCCAACACATACACGCAAAAATACGTAATGCCGGTGGGGGATAACACCCGTAAAGCGGCAAACCGGTGATGGTTAACCACCCCTTTATGCAGGAACATCCATCCACCCTGTCCATGGCGCAACACATCCCGGTGGATACGGTCGGCCCGTTCCTTCTTCCGCTTGGCGGCTCGCCCCTCAGCGGCGGCGTTGAGCAGTTCCTGCTTTTCGGTAGCGGCGGCAAGGGCATCCTCGTAGAAATCCGCCTTCATCCGCCAGGTAAGAAACACGATAAGGGCACACAGCGCCACAGTGGCCAGCCCACAGCCGACCACCGGTAGCCAGTCTCCTTCGGCGGCAAAACCGACCATCGCCTTCAGCCAGCCCACACCGGGAATCAGCCGGGTATATGGGCTGCCAAACAGCCAAACCGCTGCCGCTGGCAAGGAAAGCTGCTGTACCTGCATAGTTCCGTACAGCAAAGCGCCCAGCACGCCCACCGTGCCAAACACCCCATACCGCACCACCGGGCGAAACCGGGGATGGGTGGCAATCAGGGTGTAGACAAGCACCGTCAGCAGTTGGCCCAGAGCTAATGTCAGTATCCAGCAAGCAATGAGGGTGAGCACCATGCCCATATCCAAGCCCAAATTAAGCACCAGGTTTGGAATCTGAAACAGCAAATACACCGACGCCAACAGCGTGGCCCCCATCTGGAGCACTACTCGAAACAGGAGCACCGATTGGGGCTTCATGGGGGCAGTGAACAGGAACTGCACATCCGGCATGGTGAAGATCTTTGTGCCGCTTTTATCCGCCGAATACACATTCAGCAGTAGCACAAGCAGAATGATTCCCCCGGCCGCCATTTCCAGGACGGTCATCATCGCCGCTGTATCCTCCGGGGTCAGCGGTAGGTCTTCCTCAATGTAGGTATCTTCTTCATAGGAGGAGCTGTACTCCCCTTCCAGAGAGCCCAGTGTATATCCCACAACGCCGCCCAGCAAGCCACACACCACAAAAAAGCCCAGCAAAACCGCTACCCAGGTGCGGAACAGCTTTTTTATGCCGTTGACAATGGTGTGGAATAGATAATAGCCCAACAAGCGCATATCACACGCCCTCCGCAGACTGTTCTGTCAACCGGAAGAACAACTGCTCCAGGGTCTCCCCAGCCTGTTCCAGCCAGTGGGCATCCACCGCCGCCAGCACCTGCCCGGCCTGCATGATGAGCGCCTGATCCCACAGTGCATCCACGCTGTCGATGATGTGGGTGCTGATGAGCAAGGTACAACCAGCCGCCCGCATCTCGGTGAACATCGCTTTCAGCTCCTTGATGGCGTGGGGGTCGAGACCGATCATCGGCTCATCAAACAGCACATATTTTGGCCGGGGCAACAGGGCACAGCAGATGCTCAGTTTCTGTTGCATCCCCTTGGACAGTTCATCCCCAAACTTCTTTTTCTTATCCGTCAGCTCCATGCGGTCGAGCAGTTCGTCAGCATAGGCCTTATAGTCCTTCAAGCGATAAGCACGGGCTACAAACTCCAGATGCTCGGCCACCGTCAGGTTAGGATACAGTGCCGGCATCTCCGGCACATAGCCCAGCAGACGCTTAGCCGCCACCCCTTTGTTGGGCAGGCCGTCTACAGTGATGTTCCCCTCATAGCGGAGAAAGCCCATAATCGCCTTGAGTGTGGTGCTCTTACCGGCGCCGTTTGGGCCGAGGAGTACCGTAATACTGCCCTCGGGCAGGGCAAAGGAAATATTCTGATTGGCAAATACCTTGCCATACCGTTTGGTTAAATGACTGACCTCAAGCATCCGTGTACACCCCCGTAAACTCTTTCTTTCTATTATAAAGAAAAAACGCCGAAAGTCAAGAAAACCATAGCAAAAACTGAAAAAGATCCCCCGGCTGAGTGAACAGCCGAGGGACCTTCTCTTGCGTTATTCCGTTAACGGGCAGTGCGCTTCTTCAGCACCGACAGCATACCGGCACAAGCGGCGGCCAGCACAGCCGCCAGGGCGGCATAGCCGGTTTCACCGGTCACAGGGCTATCGCCCGGCTTCTTGTCGGTCTCATCATCACCGGTAGTATTGTCCCCGCCGGAGGGCTGGTTGTCATCGCCACCGGAGGGCTGGTTGTTATCACCGGTGTTATTGTCATCACCGTCGGTAACCACATTACCGGTCACCACCATCGTCTCGCCCGGATAGCGATTGCCAGCAGCATCCTCACCAATGGACAGGCTAATGCTGACCTCGTCTCCCTCGACCACATCAAAGGACAAAACGCCATCTACGCCGTCAACATTCAGCCACTTGATACCACCCAGGACGATCTCGCCCACGCTACCCTCGGCCAGTTCCTTGATGGACATCTGCAGCTTACCGGTAGAGGTGGCCGTCCACACATAGTAAACACCATCCTCATCGCCCTGTACCTGCTCGTACACAATCTCAGAAATGTCATCCAACACAATGGGGTTCTCACGGCTACCCAGCGGATAATTGAAGTTAAGCTGATAGGTAGTCTCCTCGTCGCCGGTATTGGTCACGATAAATACCGGCCACTGGAAGGAGTCGCCGCCGGTCACCAGGAAGGTCAAAGTGCCATCCTCGGTAGTATACAGGGTCTCATTCTCCACCAGCATAGCGTCGCCACCGGTCAACGTACCCTCCAGCCCGGTGAAGCGGGCGGTGTAGTACATCGTCGCACCGGCAGGAACGGTGATCTCATTCTCCAGCCCCGTAAAAATAATGGGGTTGACAATGGAACCGGGAGCGCCCTCGAACTCCAGCGTCCAGTTGACTGTGCCGGCAATTGTCTCATCTGTCTCAGCATCGTAACTGGCAACAAGGATCATCATCGTCTGACCTTCGATAAGATCCAGCGTGAAGGTGGACTGCGCCTCCGCATCGGCGTGTGTATAGGGGCCAAAAATACCCGACTCATCCTCTGCCTCGATATCCAGCAGAGCATAGAACCACTCGCCCTCGTTCATGGTGATAGTCAGCTTGCCGTCGGCCAGGGCGGTAAAGCTGTAAACGTACAGACCGCCATCTTCTGTCTCTGTGGTAAAGCCACCGGCACCCTCGATGACCTCGGGGTGTTCAAAGGAACCGGCAGGGCTGAAGGAGAGGAACCATTCTACACGACCGGCAGGATACTCCCACATATTATCGGCATTGTAGGTAGCCACCCAAACCGTAATCTCGTCACCCTCTCTGACGGCGACGGTCTCCATGTCCATCAACGGGTCATCGTCACTCCAGTGGGTATCCCCATACACGCCCGCTGTCTCATTGCTGACTGCATACTGCCAGGGCGACACGGTGCTCACCGTATCGATCCACACATCCACAAACCCATCCGCCGGGGCGACATAGGTGTGATAGTAGCCATCCTCCTCAGAACCTTCAAAATCGGTCATCAGCACAAAGTAGTCACTGCTGGCATCGCCAGGGGACATATCATAGGTATCGTCCAGCACGAAAGGCTTGTTCATCGTGCCGTTACCCGGCAACAGCTCGCCGGTGCCGTAATCCATCGTGCCAGCACCTTCGGGGATAACCTCCCCGCCCTCGCCGGAAACCAGTGCCGCCACCACAATGATGGGTTCGGTGCCAGTATTGCTTACAAAGAACATATCGTTATCAGCCGACATGGTGAAAGAAACAGCGCCCGTGGCATCGGGGAAATAGCGGTTGAGGAGACCATACTGGACAGAATAGCCCTCCAGCAACGGTTCCTCGCCACCGTCCGATGCGGCAATAGCCACCAGACTACCGTCTGCATTATCCGCCTTGAACCAAGCATCGGACTCACCAAGCAGGATGACCATCTGCCACTCGCCGTTGCAGATAAGCTCATAGGGGTTGTCGGCCGTGCCTTCCTCAACAGGCTCTTCGCCGCTACCGGGAACATAGCACATGGGGAACATCCATGCCGTATCGGGATCCACTACCACATCACCAAACAGGTAGTCCACGGAATTGATATCGCCCCAACCACTGTTGTTCGTATGCGTCTGCATGATGTATACTATGTCTGCGGTCAGCGGATACAGACCGCCGTCGGTATAGCCGGGCACCCACTGGTTGGTAGCGTTATTGGTATACCCGTAATACTCGTTGATGCAGGTGATAAACTCAATTTTTTCAACGAAATTGCCATCCTCATCGTAGATGGTGTCCTTCATGACGCCGTTAGCGGCGGCACTAGCCACAGGCACATAAGTATCAATAACGAAATTCATGTACAGCAGAGGGCCGGTAGCAGAATCCAGATGATAATACCCATCACTGCCCAGCACAGCCGTATGAGACTCGGTCACATCCACATAAACCAGCTCGGCCTTATCTCCCTCGAAAGTGAACTTAGTCAACGTTTCGGTCGTCTCGTATGTTTCAAAAGGCAAAGCGTTAACGTCAAAGGACGCATCCCCCACACGGGTAATAGTCAGCTTAGCCGTACCGTTACCGGCTACACCGACAAGCATGGGAGAGTTGGCAACACTCTCTTTAATCTCCAACTCAAAGGTGTTACCGGCAACCGCCTGAGGATTAAACATGAAGAACTGACTGCCGTAAACCGTATACAAGGTACAGCCGGCACCGGTCAAAGAAAACCGGAAAATACCGGATTCACCGGGGATAAACTCCATAACTGAAACGATATTCTCATCACTGACCGTGATGGTCGTTGTACCCATGGTAGGAACAACCGCACTGTTAAACTCCATTTCCGTGGCGTCAGCCGAGACTGTTGCTACAACCATGCCCATCAGCAGGCATAATGCCGCAAATACAGCCAACAGCTTTTTTGCTTTTTTCATTTGCACACACTCCTTTTTATGTAATAGAGAGTCATTTTGACACCTATTTGGTTCATTATACTGTTTTTTCACAAGAATTGCAAGTGCTTTATAAAAATCCGACGAATTATTCTTCATTAATTTGTAACAGCCGGACGGGATATACCCATCCGGCTATTGTGTTCAGTCCAAAGTTTTATAGCCTTGTGTTTCCACAGCGGCACGCAGAACGGTTTCGGTCACATCCTCCGACAGAGTCACGGTGGCCGTGCCGCTATGCCGGTCAGCCACCGCCGAGGTCACCCCGGGGATGCCCTCCAGTGCCTCCTTCACATGGGCCTCACAGTGCGGGCACATCATGCCCTCTACCTTGATAGTCTTTTCCATCGTTTTATTCTCCTTTCTGTCAGGTATGGTTTTCCGGTCACCCGGATGGAAACGGAAGAAATTCAGCCGCAGGGCATTGGTCACCACACAGAAGCTGGATAAACTCATGGCGGCGGCGCCAAACATGGGGTTCATCTCCCAGCCCAATAGCGGGATAAATACCCCTGCAGCCAGGGGGATGCCAAGGATATTGTAGATAAATGCCCAGAACAAATTTTGCCGGATATTCCGCAACGTGGCCCGGCTCAGACGAAGTGCCGCCGGCACATCCGACAAGCGGTTGTGCATCAGCACCACATCGGCGGCATCGATGGCAATATCGGTACCTGCCCCAATAGCGATGCCGGTGTGCGCCCGGGTGAGGGCCGGAGCATCATTGATGCCGTCCCCTACCATGGCGGTAGATCCCTGCTCCATCAGTTGTCGGATGACCGCCTCCTTGCCATCCGGCAATACCCCGGCAATGACCTCATCCACCCCCACCTGCCGGCCGATAGCCGCGGCGGTCTGGGGATTGTCGCCGGTGAGCATCACCACCCGGATGCCCATGCGGTGGAGTTCCTCGATGGCGGCAGGGCTGTCTTCTTTAACGACATCCGCCACAGCAATGACCCCCAGCAGGCGATCATCGGCGGCGAAATACAGGGGCGTTTTCCCCTCCCCGGCCAGGCGCTCTGCCTGCTGCTTAAAAGCCGAGGGAATAGCGGTTTTCTGCCGGATAAACAAGGCATTGCCGCCAGCCAAAACATGACCATCGCAAACAGCGGTCAACCCACTGCCGGGCAGAACGGTAAAATTCGTTACCGTTGCCGGAGTCAGTCCTTGTTCTCGGCCGTAGTGGCACACCGCCGCGGCCAAGGGATGCTCACTGTGCTGTTCCAGCGCATAAGCGACGGCGAGCAGGTCTCTTTCGCTACAGGCGTTGGGCAACAAATCGGTCACCCGGGGCTCGCCGGCGGTGATGGTGCCGGTCTTATCCAACGCCACGATTTTAGTGCGGCCGGTCTGCTCCAAAGAAGCAGCGGTCTTGAACAGCACCCCGTGTCGGGCGCCTACGCCACTGCCCACCATAATCGCCACCGGGGTAGCTAGGCCGAGGGCGCAGGGACAGCTGATGACCAGCACCGAGATGCCTCGGGCGATGGCAAAGCCAACAGTCTGCCCGGCTATCAGCCAGACCACAAGCGTGAGTATCGCTATACCGATTACCACCGGTACAAAAATGCCGGAAACCTTGTCAGCCACCTTGGCGATAGGTGCCTTGGTGGCCGCCGCTTCCTCCACCATGCGGATGATGTGGGAGAGTGTGGTATCCTCCCCTACTCGGGTAGCCCGACAACGCAGATACCCGGACTGGTTGAGGGTGGCCGCCGACACGGTATCGCCCACCGTTTTATCCACCGGAATGCTCTCGCCGGTGAGGGCGGCCTCATTGACGGCACTCTCCCCCTCCAGCACCACGCCATCTACCGGAATAGTCTCGCCGGGCCGGACGGCAAACACCGCCCCCGGAGTAACCTGCTCCACCGGAACTACCCGTTCTTCCTCATCCACTAACAGAGTGGCGGTACGGGGAGCCAGCTCCATCAGCCCACGCAGGGCATCGGTGGTGCGTCCTTTGGAGCGTGCCTCCAGCATCTTGCCAACCGTGATAAGGGTCAATATCATAGCCGCTGACTCAAAATAGAGGTCGTGGAGATGATGGGCGGCGTGGTCTGCCACTGTCATGGCATACAGTACCCAGGTGCTGTACCCGAAGGCGGCCGCTGAGCCCAGGGCGACCAGGGTATCCATATTTGGTGCGCCATGCAACAGCGAGGTAAAGCCACTGATGAAAAATCGCTGATTGATGACCATCACCACCGCTGTAAGAAGCAACTGGGTCAGACCGATGGCCAGCGGATTGTCTGCCAGCCCGGCAGGGAGTGGCCAGCCCCACATAATATGCCCCATAGAGACATACATCAGCACCAGCAGAAAGCCCAGTGAAGCCAGCAGACGGCGGAGCAGTGCCGGGGTGGCCCTGTCCTTCAGGGTGTCCTCCCCGGGAGACGGCGCCGCTTTCGGCTGGCTTTTCAGTGCGGCGCCGTAGCCGGCTTTTTCCACAGCGGCAATCACCACCGCCGGAGCGACGCTTCCCTCCACCGTCATGGAGTTGGTCAGCAGGCTTACCGAGCAGCCTTCCACCTCAGGCAAGCCGGACACAGCCTTTTCCACCCGGGCACTGCAGGCAGCACAGGTCATGCCGGTCACAGAATAGTGTTCCATGATATCCCTTCTTTATTTCATCAATTTTTGCAAGGTATCCACCAGCTCATCAATCACCGTGTCGTCCCCTGCCTGCAGGTCACGGCTGACACAGCCACGGATATGATGTCCGATAAGCTCCCTGTTAAAAGCATTCACCGCCGCTGTCACCGCCGCACACTGGGTAAGGATGTCGGTACAATACGCATCCGCCTCCACCATTCCCCGGATACCCCGGATCTGTCCCTCGATACGGCTGAGCCGGTTGATGAGCTTTTTGCGCTCCTCCTCCGTGCGGTGGGTGGTTTTTCCCCCACAGCAGCAAGGCTTGGTATTATCCATAACTTGCACCTCATTTCTCTAGCCATTATATACCCCCACGGGGTATTTGTCAAGCGAAGAAAAAGCCCCGTTTCCGGGGCATTTTTTATTCCGTAAACAGCGGCGTGGACAGGTAACGGTCGCCCACATCGGGGAGCAACACCACCACAGTCTTGCCGGCATATTCCGGTTTTGCCGCCAGCGCCAGCGCCGCATGAAGCGCCGCACCGCTACTGATGCCGCACAGCACACCCTCCCGGCGTGCCAGTTCTCTGGCGGCGGCATAGGCCTGCTCCTCCGTCACCGGCATGACCTGGTCATATACGGTGGTATCCAGTGCCGCCGGCACGAATCCTGCCCCGATACCCTGCAAACCGTGGGACCCTGCCTCACCGCCGGACAGCACCGGAGAGCCCGCCGGCTCCACCGCTACCACCTGTACGGCCGGGTTTTGCTCCTTGAGATACCGGCCCACACCGGTGATGGTGCCACCGGTGCCTACACCGGCGACGAACATATCCACCTGCCCATCGGTGTCTGCCCAGATTTCCGGGCCGGTGGTGGCATAATGAGCCGCCGGATTGGCCGGATTATCAAACTGTCCGGGAATAAAACTGCCGGGAATCTCCGCCGCCAGCCGCTGCGCCTCTGCGATAGCACCGGCCATGCCTTTTGCGCCGGGAGTGAGCACAATCTGCGCCCCATAAGCTTTCAGAAGCAACTGGCGCTCCCGGCTCATGGAGTCGGGCATAGTGAGGATGACCCTATAGCCCTTCGCCGCCGCCACAGCCGCCAGACCGATGCCGGTATTACCGCTGGTAGGCTCAATAATGGTGGCTCCCGGTTGCAGAAGGCCTCTCGCCTCAGCATCGGCGATCATGGCCGCACCCACACGGTCTTTGGCACTGCCGGCCGGGTTCATCCCCTCCAGCTTGGCCAGCAGAGTGGCCTGTAAGCCGTGGGCTTCACACAGGTTATGCAGTTCCAACAGCGGTGTGCCGCCAATGAGGTCGGTAAAAGAATGAGCGATGGACATAGCACTCTCCCCTTTCAGTAGTTTCTACATAGTATACCACCTGGGCACAAACGGTGTCAAGGCAAAGACTGCCAATAATCAACTTGCAAATTTTTGAATTTTATGCTATCATGTTACCGGGCATATGGGCAAATCAACTTAGGAGCTGTTTCGTTTATGAAAAAATCAAGAAAATACAGATGGATTAGTTTAGTCTTAGCCACGTTTCTTCTATTACAGCTTTTCGGGTGCGGAACATCCGACATTTCCTTCCCTGCAGACGATGACGGCGGCTTTGACTCATCCACCGAGAGCACCACGGGGACTTCCACCATCTCCGTTTTAGAATCCACAGGCACAACCGCAACGACAACAGCTACCACCACCACGGACAAGATAACCACAAAAACCGACACACAGTGGAAATTCTATCAGGTCGTAAGCGTGAAAGAAGACGGGATCGTCGTAGATATGTACAAAAATGGATACATATATGTAAAACTAACCGATAGCAGCCTTAAAATTAGACAACTGGAAACAGTGGCGATGGAATTCGCCGAAAGTGACCTGATACCTACCAGTGGAACATTCCAAAACTTTGACGGGAGAGAATTACACTATTCATATGTTCTTGAAAAACCCAAAAGCATCCGTTTGACCACGGCGGGAGAGCCCACGTTTGGGTGATTTTGTTCGTCATTTCCTGCGTTTCGATACAACGAGCATCGCAGAACAGTCATCTTAAAGGAATAATCCACCACACCGCCGCTATTCAGCGGCGGTACTCTTTTATTCGCCATGAATACCATTGACAAAACAGGGAAAACAAGGTATGATTAACAGAATGACACAGAAAGGTGGGATGGCGATGCAGGAAGCGTTTTCACGGACGGCGCTACAGCTGGGCGAAGAAGCCGTTAAACGGCTCGCGGCCGCCCGTGTGGCGGTGTTTGGCATTGGCGGCGTGGGCGGCTATGCCGTGGAGGCGCTGGCTCGCAGCGGCGTGGGGGCCCTCGACCTCATCGACGACGACAAGGTGGCTCTGTCCAACCTCAACCGGCAGATCATCGCCACCCACGACACCGTAGGACAATACAAGGTGGATGTAGCCGCCGCCCGGATCGCCTCCATCAACCCGGAGGCCAAAGTGACCACCCACCGCCTGTTCTATCTGCCGGGGACGGCGGATATCGACCTGTCGGTGTTCGACTACATCATCGATGCCATTGACACGGTGGCCGGTAAAATCGCCCTGGCCGAGGCGGCGACGGCCGCCGGCGTGCCCCTCATCAGCTGCATGGGGGCGGGCAACAAGCTGGATGCCACCGCCTTCCGGGTGGCCGACATCAGCCAGACCACCGTCTGCCCGCTGGCCCGGGTGATGCGGAAGGAACTGGGCAAGCGAGGCATCCGCCATCTCAAGGTGGTGTACTCCACCGAGCCACCCCTGGCCGGCCTTGCCCCCGACCAGGCGCAACCGGAAAGCGATACACGGCCGGCACAGGGCCGAGCCAAGCCTACCCCCGGTAGCAATGCCTTTGTTCCGGCGGTAGCAGGGCTGATTTTGGCCGGTGAGGTCATCCGTGACCTGACCGGCCACAGCCGATAACGAAACGAAAGGTGTAAAGGATTATGCATTTACAGGAATCCGGGCAGATGTACCTGGAAACGATCTTGGTGCTCAGCCGCAAAATGCCGGCGGTGCGCTCGATTGATATTGTGGAGCACATGGGCTATTCCAAGCCCAGCGTCAGCCGGGCCGTGGGCCTGCTGAAAAACGGCGGTTTTATCCTTGTAGATGAGGATGGCCACATTACCCTCACCGACGAGGGCCGTGAGGTTGCGGAGAAGATCTATGACCGGCACACGGTGCTCACCGCCTGGCTGACAAAGCTGGGGGTGGATGCCGAAACCGCCGCCGAGGACGCCTGCCGGATGGAACACACCATCAGCGACACCTCCATTGCGGCCATCAAGCGTTTCGTGGAGACGTAAAGGAAACCACCTGTACACCTACAATTAAAACAGGAGGAAATGCTTATACCCGAGCACTTCCTCCTGTTTATCTTTTTATTCGCCCTTGGCAATCTGATTTTCCCCCACCGTACCCATACGGCGACGACCAAGCTCCTCCAGGGTCTGTTGCATCCGCGTGGCGGTTTCGGTCAGTTCTCGTTCCAGCTCCGACACCGGCATACGCAATACACCGGAACGAATAGCCGAAAGCTGAATGAGCCCGTCGGAAGTGACCACCCGCACCTGATGATTCTTTCCGATGTCCTCCACCAGTTTCTCAATATACATATCCGCTGTTTCGTTCTCCTTGGTATACACCACACGGATATTTCCTTCTTCTTCCCGACGGCCGGCGTTACCGGCCACCCGGTAGGCATCAAAGACCAGCACCGTCTCGCAGTGGGTATAGGCACTGTAATTGCTCAGCCACAGGGTCAGCCGATCCCGGGCGGCGGCCATATCCGTACCGGCCAGTTCCCGCAAGGCGGCCCAGGCGAAAATCACATTATACCCGTCCACCAGCAGATACCGCCTTCTCGGCGTCGGCACATACGGCTCTGTTGCGGCCACTTCGGCCGGTTTGGGAGGCTGGCGAAACAGCGGATGGCGAGGCTTGCCAAACTCCCGCTCCATGATAGCCTCCAGTTCCTTATCATCCAGGCGCAGGTTGCGGGTGTTCACCCGGGGTGGTGTAACTGCTTCTGCCGTCAGACAGCTTTCCAGGTGCATATACTCCTTCACTTGGTGCCATTTCACCGTAAAGCCACCGCCATGGGCACAGAACACCGAATCCGGAGAGTGGTTGGTATCCCCCTCCGGGTCATAGGCGGCCTCTGTCACCACCGCCTCCGGGTCATGGCAGAGGTCATACCCGGCCACCACACAGGAAAACCGCCCCCGGCCACCGGTATACGCCGCCACCTGAGCGGTATAGCCGTTAAGGGCCGTCACAGGGGCACGGCCGGTGAGCAACGTCATCGCCCCGGCCTCCTCAGGGGAGGATATGGTGCCATGGCGCAGACGCATGTCGGTAATCGCCCGGCCGATATGCTCCGGCGGCACCTCCAGCCGGAAGGCATAGTAGGGCTCCAGCAATACAGACTCTGCCTGCATCAACCCCTGCCGGACAGCCCGGTAGGTGGCCTGCCGGAAATCGCCCCCTTCGGTATGCTTGTTGTGGGCACGGCCGGCCGCCAGGGTAATCCGCATATCCGTCACAGGGGAACCGGTCAGCACCCCCTTGTGGGTGCGTTCGGCCAGGTGGCTGAGAATCAGCCTCTGCCAATGGCGCTCCAGGCTATCCTCACTGCAACGGCTGTGGAACACCAGCCCACTGCCACGGGGCAGAGGCTCCAAAATCAGATGCACCTCTGCATAGTGACGGAGTGGCTCGTAGTGGCCTACGCCCTCCACTCGGTTAGCAATGGTTTCTTTATACACCACCCGACCGGCATCGGTGCCCACCGTCACGCCGAAGCGTTCCTCGATGAGATATTTGAGGATTTCTGTTTGTATTTCCCCCATCAGGTCTACATAGATCTCTTTGAGTACTCCGTTCCAGCCAACGTGCAACAGCGGCTCTTCCTCCCCCAACTGCTGTAGCTGGGGTAACAGGCGCTGGGGATCGCATCCCTCCGGCAACACCAGCCGATACCGCATTACCGGCTCCAGAAGCGGCTCCTGCGATGCCGCCTCCACGCCCAGGCCCTGTCCGCTATAGGTATTACTCAGCCCCATAACGGCGCATACACCGCCGGCGGTGACTTCCTCTGCCGTCTCAAACCGAGCGCCGGAATACAGCCGTATCTGGCTCACTTTTTCTTCCCGGTCCTCGTAGGAAAGCACATCCCGTACACGCAAACAGCCGCCGGTGATTTTCATATGGGTCAGGCGATTCCCCTGAGCGTCCCGACTGATTTTAAACACCTTGGCTCCAAAAGCATCTCCGTAAACGCCCGGTAACACATACCGGCACACATCCTCCAAAAAGGCGGCTGTCCCTTCGCACCGCAGGCCGGAGCCAAAGTAGCAGGGGAACACCTGCCTGGCACGGATAAGCGCCGCTGTGGCCTCCTCTGCCACCTGGCCGGTGGACAGGTATGTCTCCAGCAGGTCCTCCCGCTGGACAGCCAACGCTTCCAGCCGTTCGGCCAGCCTGTCCGGGGAAAAATCTATACAATCGCCGCTACATTCCTTTTGCAGTTCCGCCATCAGTTCCGCCGGTGTGCGGCGAGCAAAATCCATCTTGGTGACAAAAACGAAGGTGGGGACGGCATAGTGCTCCAGCAGACGCCACAGGGTACGGGTGTGGGCCTGGACGCCATCAATGCCGCTGATGACCAGCACCGCATAGTCCAGCACCTGCAGCATCCGTTCGGTTTCTGCGGAAAAATCCACATGCCCCGGGGTATCCAGCAGAGTGACCGCCAGGTCTCCCACCGCAAATTGCGCCTGCCCGGCGAAGATGGTGATGCCCCGCTCCCGCTCCAGGGCGTGGTCATCCAGCAGGGTATCCTTGTGGTCTACCCGCCCCACACGCCGCAATTTGCCGCTTTGGTAAAGCAGTGCTTCTGCCAGGGTGGTTTTGCCGGCATCCACGTGTGCCAAAATACCAATAACCGCTTTTCGCATCCTCCATCCTCCTTTCCGCTGGCCTGTTTTTTCACTTTTTTGCCTTTTATGAAAATTTGTGTAGATTTTCTGACGATATTGTACTATACTATCGTCAGAAATACAAGGAGGGTTTTCCATGAAGATTGCATTTTTTGATACCAAGCCCTATGACCGGCCGTCCTTTGACCGCTATGGCGAGGCGAGTGGTGTCACATTCAAATATTTTGAAACCAAGCTCAACGAGGACACCGTCGACCTGGCCCAGGGCTATGACGGCGTGTGCGTCTTTGTCAACGATACGGTAAATGCCGCCGTCATCGACCGCCTGGCGGAGATGGGCGTGCAGGTGCTGGCCCTGCGCTGTGCCGGTTTCAATAATGTAGATATGAAGCACGCCCATGGTAAACTGCACGTACTGCGTGTACCCGCCTACTCCCCCTATGCGGTGGCGGAACACACCATGGCTCTGTTGCTCACCTCCATCCGGCGCATTCACAAGGCCTACATCCGTTCCCGTGATTTCAATTTCAGCCTGGCCGGCCTGACCGGCTTCGACCTCCACGGCAAGACGGTGGGTGTCATCGGTACCGGCCGCATCGGCCGGGTGTTCATCGACATCTGCCGGGGCTTCGGCATGAAGGTGCTGGCGTATGACAAATTCCCTGCTGATGGACTGGACAACGGCGACACCATCCGGTATGTGACGCTGGACGAGTTGTTTGCCGGAAGCGACATCATCTCCCTGCACTGTCCCCTGACAGAGGATACCTACCACATCATCGACGAAGCCGCCCTGAGCCGTTGCAAGCGAGGTGTGGTACTGCTCAATACCTCCCGAGGGGCGCTGGTGGATGCCGAGGCGTTGCTGGCCGGTATCAAATCCCGGCAGGTGGGGGCCGCCTGTCTGGATGTGTACGAGGAGGAGTCCGACCTGTTCTTTGAGGATAACTCCGGGCACATTCTGGAGGACGATACCCTGGCTCGGCTCATCTCTATGCCAAACGTCA
This sequence comes from Clostridia bacterium, assembly GCA_017471765.1. Lineage (GTDB taxonomy): Bacteria > Bacillota > Clostridia > Oscillospirales > Acutalibacteraceae > UBA5905. Next base: position 39,617 of record JAFURT010000033.1, on the reverse strand, counting down.
TCGTCACCTCCCATCAGGCCTTTCTGACCGAAGAAGCGCTGGAAAACATCGCAGAAACCACCGTCAACAACATCGTCGGGTTCTTCCGCACCGGGCAATGCCCCAACGAACTGTGCTACCGCCGTGGCAATACCGAGGATTGCAAGGATGGCAAGTGCTTCTGACAGCCCGACCACTCTCCTACTACAAAAACGCTGTTTCTCCTGATGGAAGAAACGGCGTTTTTCCTTTTTCCTCTTGTCAAACGGCAAAAAGTGGTGTATGATGGCAGTCAGTGCAAAATCAAGGAGCTTTTCGTATGACTGTTGTGAACTTTTTAAAGAAAAACACCGTTTTGGTGGTGGCGGCGGTAGCGGCGCTGGTTACCGGCTGTTTTGTCCCACCGGATAAAACCTACTTTTCCTATTTCGATTGGAAGACCCTTGCCTGTCTGTTTCTTACGCTGGCGGTGGTGTGTGCTCTGCGGAACATCAAATTCTTCACCATTCTAGCCAGGCGACTGGTGCTCATCTCCGGCAATCTCCGGGGGCTGTTCCTGCTGCTCATCGTCATTACCTTCATCGGCTCCATGCTCATCGCTAATGATATGGCTCTGATTACCTTCCTGCCGCTGGGCTATTTCGCCCTGTCGGTGACAGGACAGAGCAAATACATGGCCTATCTGTTTATCCTGCAGAACATCTCTGCCAACCTGGGCGGCATGCTGACCCCCTTCGGCAATCCGCAAAATCTGTACCTTTACTCCTACTTCAACATCCCCGCCGGTGAGTTCTGCACCATCATGCTCCCGCCCTTTCTGCTGGCCATCAGCCTGCTGGCCATCGCCTGCCTGTTCGTAAAACCGATAAAGCTGACCATCGCTGAGAAATTTCCGGAAAAACTGAACATCCGTCGGACGGTGCTGTACCTGGTGCTGTTCGCCCTGTCCATCATCATCGTATTCCGGGTCATTCCTTTCTGGGTAGGGCTTATCCTCATTCCGCTGGTACTGCTCTTTGCCGATAGGGAGTCTCTGTTGATGGTGGATTACTCTTTGCTGGGCACTTTTTTCTTTTTCTTCATCTTCGCCGGCAACCTGGCTCGTATCGAGGCGGTCAATGTGGCCATTTCAGCACTGCTGGAAAAGGACACTCTGTTGGTATCGGTGCTGTCCTGTCAGGCCATCAGCAATGTGCCGTCGGCCATTCTGCTGTCCCGCTTCACCGGTGACTATCACGCGCTGTTGCTGGGTGTCAACATCGGCGGTACCGGCACACTGATTGCTTCATTAGCCAGTTTAATCACCTTCAATGAATACCGCATTCTCTATCCCGGGCACACCAAACGATATCTGTTGCTGTTTACCGCTATCAACCTGCTGTTTCTGCTGATTATGACGGTGGCGGCAAAACTGTTTTTCCTGTAAGGAGGTTTTTCATGAACAGACTGAAAAACAAGCGCCTGTTTTTGCTGGATATGGACGGCACACTGTATCTGGATGATGACCTGTTTCCCCATGTGCCGGAATTTCTGCAACAAATAAAGGACAATGGTGGCCGGTATCTCTTTCTCACCAATAATTCCTCCAAAAGTGTCAGCGTCTATGTAGAGAAGCTGGCCCGGCTGGGCATCCCGGCTACCGCAGAGGATTTCTTCACCTCCACCATGGCCACCTGTGTGTACCTGCAGGAGCACTACACCGGCCACCGCATCTATGCCGCCGGAACAGCGGCCTTCCGGCAGGAGCTGGCCGAGGCCGGTTTCCCGGTGACCGACCGGTTGGAGGAGGGCATCGACTGTCTGCTGATGGGCAACGATAACGAGCTGACCTTCCAAAAGCTGGAGGATGCCTGTATTCTGCTGAAAGACCCGGAACTGCTGTACCTGGCCACCAACCCGGACTGGGTGTGCCCCACCGCTTTCGGCTATGTGCCGGACTGCGGCAGTGTGTGCGAGATGTTGTGGCGTGCCACCGGCCGCCGCCCCTATTTCATCGGCAAGCCGGAGCCGGCTATGGTCAACCTGGCCATGGCAAAATTCGGCTATCGGCCGGAGGAAACGGTGATGGTGGGCGACCGCATCTATACCGATATTGCCAGCGGCGTCAACGCCGGGGTGGATACCGTGCTAGTATTCAGCGGCGAAACTACCCGGGAGGTGTGGCGTGAAAGTGACATAAAGCCCACCTATGCGCTGGACAGCGTCACCGACATATACAACGCTATACGCTGACGGATAGCTAAAAACGACAAAAAACGACAGGGTATTGCGTCCCTGTCGTTTTTGTCTATTGACAGATTCCCCATTTTGGTATAGCCTAAAGAAAAAGCCAGGAGGTACTCTGTATGCAACCGTCTCTCCCGAAAAGCGGCCACAAGGTGGGGCCGGATACCTATATCGCCGATCGCCCTTTCGCGGAGGTACCGGATGCGGTCATCATCCGCATTCCCGGTGCCATCACCCTGCAGAACGGCAGTATTTTTCTCACCGCTGATATGCGCTATTCCGCTTGGACAGAGGCTGGCGGCATTGATATTGTCGCCGCCCTTTCCGAAGACGGTGGGCAAACCTGGCACCACAGCTGGCCCATCTATTTTCCCGATTCCACCGACAGCGGCTACACCTGCGCCTGCACCGCCATCGACTCTATGTGTGTGCAGGGACCGGATGGCACGGTATTTGTGGCGGCGAATGTGTCCCCCACCGGCATCAGCTGTGTCACCGACCCGGGGTTTATCGACCCGGGCGTTGGCCGGGGCTATGTGGCTATAGACGGTGTCCAGCGCTTAGTGCTCACCGCCCGGTGGGAGGATGCCTTTACCGCGCCCTCGGCTGACGACGGCACTCGTTATTGTTATTATGTAGGGGATTACCAAGGCGATTTTGCCCCGGTGCTATGCCGGGCTGACGGTACAGCGACCTCCTGGGTGGTGGACGATGCCCTCAATCTGTACACTGCCGATGACCACACGCCTCTCACCCAGGAGCAGTACACCGCCGGCAAGAAAAACGGCACCCTTGTCCAGCAGAATGTCTTTTTCAGAGACGCCGTGCTACACGTGTACAACACTCAATACCTGTGGCTAGCCAGTTCCCGGGACGGCAAAAACTGGCGTCACCGCATTCTGGAGAGCATCAAACGGGAAAACGAACGGGAGGCTCGCCACGGTACCGGTCACGGCATCGTCACCGCCGACGGTACTGTCCTTCTCCCCGGCTATGTTTGCTACAAACGAGGGGACGATGCCGGCGGAGCAACGGTAACCTTCCTATACTCCAAAGATAACGGAGAAACCTGGCAACGCCCGGAACAGGAGGTGGCCTTCATCCCCGGCACTACCTGCTTTAACGAGTGCGAAACGGTAGAACTGGCTGACGGCACTCTACGCACCTTTCTGCGCTCCGATGGGGCGGCGTATCACCGCATACTATACGCGGATGCCCGGTGGGATGCTGCCGCTAACACCTATGTATTCGCCCAGCCTGTTGTCACCGAGGTGACCGCCAACAACAGCTGTAAGATGTCTGCCATCACCTACTCCCGGCCCATTGACGGCTGTCAGGCGGTGCTGGTATCCTACCCTGCCGCCCCTACCACCCAGCGGAATGATGGCAGGATATTCACCTTCCTCATTCGGGAGGACAACCGCATGGAGCTGGCCTATACCTACGATTGCCCCAAGTTCTGGCCCTCCCCCTCCTTTGGCTACTCTAACATGACCGAGCTATCGGACGGGAAAATAGGCCTATTCTACGAGCCCACCGCCCACTTTATCCAGATTCCCATCGAGGAGATTTGCCCCGGTGCCCAAATCGGTTAAAGCACAACAAAGAAACAGCGTGGATGCCCACATAAGGCCATCCACGCTGTTTTTTGGTCTTTATTCGCCATCCAGATTCTGCTCGGCTTCTGCCTGCAGGTCAGGATCATAGGACAGGATGGGTTTAACATCCAATTTCCGCACACGACGGTCCACATAGTTTTTGGTAATCTTGGACACCAACGGCACCAAGGTCACCACACCGATCAGGTTGGGGATCATCATCAAGCCATTGAAGGTATCCGAGATATCCCAAGCCAGCGAGGAGGTCATCACCGCACCGAACATAATGGTGATGATGTGGATAATCTTGAACACCACCACCGACTTGGCCCCAAACAGGTACTCCCATGCCTTGCTACCATAATGCGACCAACCCAAGACAGTGGTGAAGGCGAACAAGAACATAGCGGTAGCTACAAACTTACCACCGATATTCCCCCAGGAGAACACGCTGTTGAAGGCACCGGCTACCAGCGTAGCATCGGTGTAGCCTTCCATAATTGCACCGGTTTCCAGGTTGTAGGCGCCGGAGGTCAGCACCACCAGAGCCGTCATGGTGCACACCACCATGGTATCAGCAAACACCTCGAAAACGCCCCACATACCCTGCTTGACAGGCTCACGAACACTGGAGTTAGAATGTACCATAACCGAAGAGCCCAAGCCAGCCTCATTGGAGAATACGCCACGCTTGAAGCCCTGCGTCACAACCTTACTGATCACGGTACCGACACCGCCACCGATAGCCGCTATAGGCGTAAAGGCGTTAACAAAGATTGCTTTGAATGCCGCACCGATTTGACCAAAATTCACGCCGATGATTACAACACTGCCAATCACAAACAGCACCACCATAAACGGCACGATCTTCTCCGCTACGTTGGCGATACGCTTAAGGCCGCCCAAAGTGATTAATGCCGTCAGTAACATGATCACAGCACCGAGGATCACATTGTACAGGGAAATATTCCCCATGACCTGCACAGAGGACAGGGCGGAAATGTCAAAGGCCGAGGCCACATTAGCCACGATCTTATTGACCTGACCCATGCTACCGATACCGAAGGAGGCCAGCAATGTAAACAGGCAGAACAGCACAGCCAGCACCGTACCAATGTGTTTGCAGCCCTTCTTCTTACCCAAGCCATCTTTCAGGTAGTACATCGCACCGCCGGACCACTCGCCCTCGGAGTTCTTGCGGCGGAAATAGATACCCAGCACATTTTCAGAGAAGTTGGTCATCATACCAAAGAAAGCGGCTATCCACATCCAGAATACCGCACCGGCGCCACCGATGCAGATGGCGGCGGCCACACCGGCGATGTTACCGGTACCTACGGTAGCGGCCAAAGCGGTGCACAGGGCCTGAAAAGGAGAGATGGTACCCTTTTCTTTTCGATGGCCGATGACATTTTTCTTGAACAGGCTACCGATGGTGTGCTTCCACCAGTGGCCAAGATGACTGATCTGAAACACTTTGGTGCAGAGTGTCATCAGGATACCGGTACCGATCAGCAGGATAAGGCCGGGCATTCCCCAGACCACCCCGTTGATGGCGTTGTTGATGTTGGTGATTTGTTCGAGCATACTGTTTCCTCCTCAAAAAAATAACGGACTGCGCTAAAGACGCAGTCCGCCACCAATCAAACCAAAATAACAAAAAGATAGAATAGAAAGATACCTTTGTCCTTTTGCCTGAGAGATTAGCGCAAAGCGCTTTGCACCTTCGGCACTCAATTTAATGAGTTTCTCCAAAGTTCTGTCAGCTTACAGTCCTCATCCGTTTCCGGAAGCCTGAGAGTGTTACTCCTTCGGCAGCATTCGCTTTTCCTGCAAACGTCACACAGAAATATCCAATTTTCTGCATTATACATCCCTTTTCCGGATAATGCAAGTCTTTTTTCAGTTTTTCTCAAATTACTGCATTTTTCTTATTCTCCGGTAATTCAGCAGAATATATATTCCCAGCAACAGAGCAATTGAACCCAGCAATATTCCATACATCACCGGCACCGGCACGACCGTATCAAAGAAATACACCCGGCAGTCCACGGCATCCAGCATAGCGGTAATGGCTTCCTGGGGCAAGCCCTCCTCCTCCATAGCGACAGCAACTCCTTGCAAAGCGTGATTTCGCATCAAGGCCGTGCCATACGTGCCCGGCAAAAAGGCAATGGCTTTCTGTAGCCCCTCCGGGAACTGGGAGATAGGCATATAGGCGCCGCAGATGAAGCCATACACCGAGCTGATAATGGAGCCTACCGCCGAAATCTGCCCCTGGGTAGACAGGAAATAGTTTATCACGCTGGACAGGGCGGTGCCAAACAAGGACAGCAGCAGGACATCCAGCAGGAGCAGTAACACCTCCCCCAGCGTCATATACCACCCCACGCAGGCCACATACACCAGGCAAGCCACTGCGGCGACAAAGCAGATAAGCAGGGTGGACAGCCATGTTGCCCCAAAATAACTCACCGCCAGCAGGGAAGGCTTTACCGGGGATACCGTCAAGTCACTGCGGGCACCGGTAACCTTATCCTGCACCATCAGCATATTGGAACAGAAGGCTACCGTCACGCAGGAAACGGCCAGAATGGAAGAAATCAGCTGGCCGCCCACAAAGCCATTCAGCAGGCTATCTGCTACCGCCATCCCCTCCGGCACGGTAAGCAGGAAACTGTCCCGATATACGTTCCCCAGGAAGGTGGCGTACAGCACCAGCAGAATAAGCGGCGTGATCAAGGCGGTAAAAAACATTCCCTTATCTCTGAAAAACAGTTTCACATTTCGCCGTAAAAGCACAGAGAGTACGTTCACTTTCCCTCACCTCCCGTCAATTTCTTGCCAGTGACGGCCAAAAACACATCGTCCATACACCCTTTGGTGATTTCATAATCGGTAAACAGCGCCGGATTGGCTACAATTAATCGGGTGGCCGCCGCTGTATCCGGCACGTACAGGCGTACGCCCTCGCGCAGTACCTCATACGGTAGGCCCAGGGGTTGCACCGCTGTTTCCTCCACCCCATACAGCGTAATATGGTCACCGGTATACGCATTTTTCAATTCCAGCGGTGTTCCCTCAGCGGCCACACGGCCGGCATCCAGAATGACCACATAATCCGCATCCGCCGCCTCTTCCATATAATGTGTGGTGAGAAATACCGTCAGTTGCTGCTCCTGCCGTAACCGGTGAATGACCTGCCACAGAAGTTGGCGGGTCTGGGGATCGAGACCGGTAGTGGGCTCATCCAGAATCAGCACCTTGGGGCAATGAAGCAGGGCTCGGGCAATATCCACCCGTCGCCGCTGGCCACCGGACAATTTTCCCACCGGACGACGGAGCAAATCTTCCAATTTTAGCAGTTCCACCAGTTCGGCCAGCCGTTGTTCAAAGCGGTCGCCCAGAATGCCGTATAAGGCGGCCCGGCTTTCCAGATTATCCCGCACCGACAGCGCTTTATCCAGCACCGAGTTCTGAAATACCACACCCAGTTGGGCTTTAATGCGATCAGCATCCGTTTCCAGGTCACTGCCATCGATTACCACCCGACCGGCATCCCGTTTCAACTGGCCACAAAGGATGGATATGGTCGTGCTTTTGCCGGCGCCGTTCACACCCAAAAAGGCAAACAGCTCCCCTCGGCGCACCTGGAAACTGACCGCCTCCACTGCGCGAATGTCCCCAAAGGCCTTGCATAGCCCCTCTACCTGAATAATCGGTTGCATATCTTTACTCCTTTCGGCCAAACCGCCAGCCAAGGGCGGTAAACACATCTGTCAGCATCCTGTCAATCAGCGTCCAATCCGGGGTATAGTACCCAGTAACCAGCATGGAGGCAATCCCATGGACAAAGCCCCACATCTCCAGATGAAACAGCAGGGCGGTCTCCCGATCTATGCCCCACTTTTCCTGAATATAGGCATACAGTGGCTCCAATGAGGTGTCCTCTGTCGCCTCCCCGGCACGGTCACGCATAAACAGCAGACGGAACAGGCACTTTTCCTGTTCTGCAAATCGAATATACGCCATACCGCTGGCTTTATACGGTGGATAATTGCCGGTGGCAAACTCCTGCTCCACCATCCGGGCATATACCTCCCCGGCGGTAACGATGACCGTTTCTCGCAAGGCCTGCATTGAGTGAAAATGGGAGAAAATCGGCTGAGTAGAGCACCCCAGCGCCGTAGCGATGCTCCGTGCGTTCAAGGCGGCCTCTCCCCCCTGCCGCACCAGCTCCAGCGCCTGCTGTACAATCTGCTCCCGGTCTATTTTCGTTTTCGGTGGCATACAACCCCTCCAAAATAACAACTGTTATATAACGATTGTTATTATATAATGTTCCCGACCATTTGTCAAGAAAAAAAGTGTAAAACCTTTGAAATGCAAGCACTCTACCCACAGTAGAGCGCCGCCAATCCGGCTCTACCGGCCAGTACTTCCCCAGTATAATCAGAAATCTGTGGCGTAGGTTGCGTTTTAGAGCGTTTTTGCGTTATACTAAGCACGTACAAGATACCTTCGCCTGAAAAGGCAAAATGCTTTACACCATCGAAAGGATGAATTGCCATGGCACAGAGCCGAAAAAGAACAAAATTATGCGACCGCCTTCTTCCCGATTACACCCGGGGAGAAGAAATCTTCAACACCGTCTCCCATATCGTCGGCGGAGGATTTGGAATCATCGCCCTGGTGCTGTGTGTGTTGATTTCTGCCCTCCACGGTAATCCCTGGGCTGTGGTGGGCAGTGCCATCTATGGCGGCTCTATGGTGCTACTGTATACCGTATCCAGTGTGTACCACGGTCTGCACCACCCCATGGCCAAAAAAGTGATGCAGGTTATCGACCACTGCACCATCTACCTGCTGATTGCCGGCACCTATACCCCCATCCTGCTGTGCAACATCCGGCAGGTGTCCCCCGGCTGGGCGTGGACACTGTTCGGCATCGTGTGGGGGCTGGCGGCCATGGCGGCTACCCTCACCGCCATTGACCTGAAGAAATATGAAATGCTGTCTATGGTGTGCTATATCGGCATGGGCTGGTGCATCCTGTTGGCGGCGAAAACCGCCATCCAAGCCATCCCTCTCCCCGGTCTGCTGTGGCTGTTGGCCGGCGGCATTGCCTATACGGTGGGGGCTGTGCTGTATGGGCTGGGAAAGAAACGGCGATATATGCACTCCATCTTCCACCTGTTTGTGGTGCTGGGCAGTATTTTACAGTGTGTGTGCATTGCCGGATATGTGCTATAAGCAAAAAATCTCGTATTTTGTCGGATGGATGATAAATTTCTCTTGCAAATCCATCCGTCCGGTGCTATAATCCTTCTGCTTATATAAAAGGAAAAAGAAGGATGTACCATGAAAGAGTTTTATTTGAAACCCAAGCTGTTTTCTGCCCTCAAAGACTATAGCAAGGCGCAGTGCATCAAGGATATCGTAGCCGGCATTATCGTGGCAGTCATCGCCCTGCCGCTGTCCATCGCCCTGGCTATCGCCTCCGGCGTGGAGCCGGCCTGCGGTATCTATACCGCCATCGCCGCCGGTATTCTCGTCTCCCTTTTGGGCGGTAGCCGGGTGCAGATTGCCGGACCCACCGCCGCTTTCGCCACTATCGTGGCTGGCATCGTGGCCACACAGGGGATGGACGGGCTGTTTATCGCCACCATCATGGCCGGTATCCTGCTCATTTTAATGGGCGTGTGCAAGCTGGGAGGGCTGATCAGATTTATCCCTGCCTCCATCACTACCGGCTTCACCGCCGGCATTGCGGTAACCATCCTGGTAGGACAAATCAAAGACTTTTTCGGCCTGAGCTACGCTGAGGGGGTCAAGCCCATCGAAACCATCGAGAAAATCGAGGCCAACATCGACGCCATCGGCACCTTCAGCTGGCAGGCGTTGCTGGTTGGGGCGGTATGTCTGGCCATCCTCATCGTCTATCCCCGGTTTGAGAAACGTGTGCCCCCCTCCCTCATTGCGGTGGTGGTAGGCGCCCTGATGGTCAAGTTTATTCCCGGTCTGGACAGCGGCGTCAACACCATCGGGGAGCTGTACAACATCCCCATGGGTCTGCCTAAAGTAGATTTTGCCGGCATGGATTTCAGCATTGCCCGGGTAGGCACGCTTTTGCCGGATGCCTTTACCATCGCTATACTGGCGGCCATCGAATCTCTGCTGTCCTGCGTGGTAGCCGATAACATGATCCAGTCCCGCCACAACCCCAACGCCGAGCTGGTGGGACAGGGCGTGGCAAACATCGGCTCGGTGCTGTTTGGCGGCATCCCGGCCACCGGCGCCATCGCCCGGACGGCGGCCAACGTGAAAAACGGCGGCCGCACCCCCATCGCCGGCATAGTGCATGGTGTTGTGCTGTTGCTGGTTCTGTTGCTCCTCATGCCCTATGCCGGGCTCATCCCCATGCCCACCATCGCCGCTATCCTGTTCGTGGTGGCCTATAACATGAGCGAGTGGCGAGGCTTCTTAAGGATTTGCAAAACCGAAAAAATCACCGCCTCCATTGTGCTGGTGCTCACCTTCCTGCTGACGGTTATCTTCGACCTTGTGGTAGCCATTGCAGTAGGCCTGGTGGTACACTATGCCTTTGTGCTGGTCGCCTATATACATAAGAAAAAAGCATAAAAGAGAGAGGACACAACGGTCTGTTGTGTCCTCTCTTTTTAGCCTTGTCTGTTCAGCCAATCGAGGCTCAATAGCGGCCACTGGCAGGTGCCGGGGAATGGCTCTGCCAGACCCCAACCGTGGTCGCCCTTTGGAAACAGGTGCAACTCGCAGTCGATTCCCTGTGCTATAAGCGCCTCTGTAAACAGTATAGAGTTTTTCACCGACACACAGGTGTCCGATATCGTGTGCCACACAAAGCAAGGGCAGGTATCCTTCCCCACACAGTACTCCAGCGAAAGGGAGTGGCACAACTCCTCACATCGCTCCCCCAACAGATTCATAAAACTGCCTGCATGGGTATGTTCCTCCGCCGAAATCACCGCATAGGACAAAATAGCCCCGGTGGGACGGGCATCCATCCCATCCACCGCATCGCCAAGCACTGTACAAACATCCGGCAGAGTTGCCACGCACCCATTCAGGTGTCCTCCGGCGGAAAAGCCAATGGTGAACACACGCTCCGGGTCAATGTGCCATTCCTCCGCCCGATACCGCACCAGCTTTACCGCTCGTTGGGCATCCATCAACGGTGCCGGGTGATGGTAGGGCGCAATGCGGTAATAGCAGATAAAGGCGTTGTAGCCGTGATCATAGTAAAACCGGGCAATGGGATGCTGTTCCGTTTCCCCATAGAGTGCATACGCGCCACCGGGATAAATCACAACCGCCGGACGCACCATATCGTCCTCGTGGAGATAGGCGGTCAGCTTATTCTCGCAGGGTTTATCCGCCTCATACAGCGGCATCTCGTTTTCCCATAATTTATACTCTTTTACCATGTAAAGCAGTTCTCCTTTACATCTTTCTTAATAATTCCGCTAACTCCACCAACCGTGCGGTTTCTACGGTGTTTGCAGCCCGACTGAGTCCCGCCGCACGGCGGCGCAGATGCTCCGCCATATGCTGGCGGTAGGGCCTTCCCTCCTCCGCCTCGAAAAAGCCGGCATAGCAGGCCAGCTCATCCTCCACAGGGGTGGCAGTATACTCTGCCGCCATCACGGGGTACTGATGTCGCTTATCCCGGATGAGATGTTCCTCCAAAACAGAAAAGCCGCTTCGTAGCAACCACCGGCGCAGGTCCTCGGCATGGGTCATCGGCTGTAAGACCAGCCGCAGACGAGCATCCTTGACCCAGGGTGCCGCCTCCAGAATGGCCGCGATGGTCTCGCCACCCATGCCGGCGATGGCGATATCCTCCACCTCGTCTGCGCTGACAGTGGCAAGACCGTTCCCCAGCCGGCAAGAGATTTCGCCTGACAGGCCAGCGGCTTCCACTGTACGCCGGGCCGCCTCTAAAGGGCCTGCACCAATATCGGAAGCAATGGCGCAGGGGCAAATCTCCTGTTCCACCAAATACACCGGCAGGTAGGCGTGGTCGGTGCCGATATCCGCCAGCCGACTGCCGGGGCGAATCAAAGCCGCCACCGCAGACAGCCGTTTATCCAAGTGTGTCATACGTCCTCCATAGGAGAAAAGCCCGGTTATTCACCGGGCTTTTCGCAATCAATTGCCGAAGTGCTTGTTCAGCTTCTCCACCAGCTCGTCCACGGACACACCGTGCACGGCACAGGCCATCTCCAGGCTCTCGCCACGGGCGGAGGGGCAGCCCAGGCAGTGCATCCCCATCTCCAGGAAGAAGGGGGCGGTGTTGCGGTCGGCATCCAGAATATCGCCGATAAGGGTATCTTTGGTAACGATCATGGTTAACTCTCCTTTACAGTTCTTTACCTTTAGTATACACGTTTTCACGAAAAGTGCAAGAGGGAAAAACTGACTTAGTTCTTCTCCACCGCCAGGGTCACGGTCTCGCCGTTGATGTTCCACTCCTTGACGTAGCCGGCGGTCTCACCTACGGTCAGGGCGGTGGCCATCACATCCTTGCCGATGCTGTCCCAGTTGCGGCCCACCAGCTGCTCCACCTTTTCGTTGCCGGTGACGTACACGGTGATGGTGTCCATCACCTCGAAGCCGGCCTCCTTACGCATGGTCTGCAGCTTGCTGACCACCTCACGGACGAAGCCTTCCTCAATCAGCTCCTCCGTCAGACGGGTGTCGATGGCCACGGTGATGCCCCGGTCGGTGACGGTGTAGTAGCCCTCGGTCTGGGTAGTTTCAATCAGCAGGTCCTCCGTGGCCAGCACAACCTCCCCACCGGGCAGAGCCAGGGTAATAGCACCCTTCTCGTTCAGTTCGGCCATAGTGGCGTTGCCGTCCAGCTCGGTCAGCGCAGTGCGGATCTCATTCAGCTGCTTGCCGTACTTGGGGCCCACCGTCTTAAGCTGAGGCTTGAAAGCGTAGCTCATAAAGGCGGACGCATCGGTGATACGCTCCACACACTTGATATTCAGCTCGTCAGCAATGATGGCGGCATAATCGGCATCCAGCTCATCCTCCATCTGTACATACATCATGCCCAGCGGCTGGCGGTTCTTGCAGGCGGCGCCGTTACGGGCTGCACGGCCCAGCACCACGATCTGCAGAACATCCTCCATGGCGGTCTCCAGCTTCGTATCGATGAACGCCTCATTCACCGCCGGGAAGTCACACAGATGCACGCTGACGGGGGCAGTGGCATCATTGGTACACACCAGGTTGCGGTAGATATCCTCTGCCATGAAGGGAATCAGCGGAGCGGAGATCTTGGCCACCGTCACCAGCGCCGTGTGCAGGGTCATGTAAGCATTCACCTTATCCTGGGGCATATCCTTGCCCCAGAAGCGGTCACGGCTGCGGCGGACGTACCAGTTACTCAGTTCGTCTACAAACTCCTCCAGTACACGGGCGGTCTCGGGGATGCGGTAGTTCGCCAGGTTATCGTCCACCGCCTTGACGGTAGAGTTCAGCCGGGACAACAGCCACTTATCCATCAAAGAGAGTTTATCGTACTCCAGGTGATACTTGGTAGCATCGAAATTGTCAATATTGGCATACAGCACGAAGAAGGCGTAGGTATTCCATAGAGTACCCAGGAACTTACGCTGGCACTCCTGCACCGCCTTACCGTGGAAACGGTTGGGCAGCCAGGGAGCGGAGTTGGAGTAGAAATACCAACGGATGGCGTCCGCACCGTAGGTCTGCAGGGCCTCCATGGGATCCACAGCGTTACCCTTGGACTTGGACATCTTCTGGCCGTTCTCATCCTGCACGTGACCCAACACGATAACATTCTTGTAGGGGGCCTTGTTGAAGATGAGGGTGGAAATCGCCAACAGCGAATAGAACCAGCCGCGGGTCTGGTCTACCGCCTCGGAGATGAAGTCAGCGGGGAACTGCTGCTCGAACAGGTCCTTATTCTCAAAGGGATAGTGATGCTGAGCAAAAGGCATGGCACCGCTGTCAAACCAGCAGTCGATCACCTCCGGCACACGCTTCATCACGCCGCCGCACTCCGGACAGCGCAGGGTGACCTCATCGATGAAGGGACGGTGCAGTTCAATGTTCTCCGGGCAGTTGTCGGACATCTGCCGCAACTCCTCCCGGCTGCCGATGGCGTGCTGATGGCCGCAGGAGCACTCCCAGATGTTGAGAGGAGTACCCCAATAGCGGTTACGGCTGATGCCCCAATCCTGCACATTCTCCAGCCAGTCGCCGAAGCGCCCCTTGCCGATAGACTCGGGGATCCAGTTGACGGTGTTATTGTTGCGGATGAGATCCTCCCGCACCGCCGTCATCTTGATGAACCACGACTCACGGGCGTAGTAGATGAGGGGGGTATCGCACCGCCAGCAAAAGGGATAATCGTGCTCGAACTTGGGCGCATCGAACAGCTGACCACGGCTGTCTAGATCCACCAGCACCTTGGGGTCGGCGTCCTTGACAAACAGACCGGCAAAGGGAGTCTCCTCCGTCATGTGGCCGGAGCCGTCCACAAACTGGACAAAGGGCAGGTCATACTTACGGCCCACCTGGGCATCGTCCTCACCGAAGGCCGGAGCGATATGCACGATACCGGTACCGTCGGTCATCGTAACGTAGGTGTCGCAGGTGATGTAGAAGCCCTCTTTGTGTTGCTTATCCGCCAGTGTCTTAGCACAGGCATACAACGGCTCGTAGGGTTTGCGTTCTAACTCACGACCCGCAAAGCGCCCCGTCACCTCGTAGGCAGGGGCGTCCTCGGCTGCCAGCTTGCCCAGCACCCGGTCAAGCAAAGCCTCGGCCATGTAATAGGTCTGCCCGTCGGCGGCCTTCACTCTGCAATAGATCTCATCTGGGTTGACACACAGCGCCACGTTGGAGGGAAGCGTCCAGGGGGTGGTGGTCCACGCTAAGAACCAGGCATCCTCGTCGGCTACCTTGAAGCGCACCACAGCAGAGCGCTCTTTGACGCACTTATAGCCCTGGGCCACCTCGTGGCTGGACAGGGGGGTGCCACAGCGGGGGCAGTAGGGTACGATCTTGAAGCCCTTGTACAGTAGCTTCTTGTCCCAGATCTGCTTGAGTGCCCACCACTCCGACTCAATAAAGTTGTCGTGATAGGTCACGTAGGGGTCATCCATATCTGCCCAGAAGCCTACGATGCCGGAGAATTCCTCCCACATGCCCTTATACTTCCAGACGCTCTCTTTACACTTGTCAATGAAGGGCTCGAGGCCGTACTGCTCGATCTGCTCCTTGCCGTCCAGACCCAGCAGCTTCTCCACCTCCAGCTCCACCGGCAGACCGTGGGTATCCCAGCCGGCCTTACGGGGCACCATGTACCCCTTCATGGCCCGGTAGCGGGGAATCATATCCTTGATGACACGGGTGAGCACGTGGCCGATGTGGGGCTTGCCGTTCGCCGTGGGGGGGCCATCGTAGAAGGTGTAGGTCTCCCCCTCCTTACGGTTTTCCATACTGCGGCGGAACACATCGTTATCCGTCCAGAACTGCAGTACCTCACGTTCCCGCTGTACGAAATCCATACTGGTCGGTACTTTCTTGTACATATCCAAAACCTCCAAAAAAACAAAAATCCCCCGCCCTGCAAAACAGGACGAAGGTTACACTTCGCTATACCACCTATTTGCCCGTACTAACATACGTCCTCCCGCTAACGGTGGAGATCCGTCCCCGCCTACTGACCGTTCAGGGGGGAAGCTCCGGAGTGATCTTCACACACAGGGGCACACCGCCGGCTCACACCATCTCCGGCTCGCTGAGGGGCTACCTGTGGGCTACTGTCTCCATCTACGCCCTTATTACTTTATAGCAGAGTTATCATACCTTATTTAACAAAAAAAGTCAAGGAAAATTTATTTTGGCTTTTTTCCTATCTTACCACAACAGCAGAAGCCCCGGCAACCGCCGAGGCTTCCTGTGTGGTAAGATTTATTTCAGAGGATACAAATCCGGGAGCAAGCAATAGTACAGCAGATAGATGGCGTCGTCGCCGTCGGTGTCGCCGTCGCCATTCACGTCCGTTACACTGGTCAGCGGATACTGCTCCGGCAACATCGTGTAGTACAGCAAATATACCGCATCGTCTATAGTGATGTGACTATCCCCGTTGGCGTCCACACAGACGGTTTCGCACCGTGAGCAAGCGTTATCTGCCCAACTATGTCCCAGAGCCGCCGCCAGAGTCTCGCCGCAGGCGATACACACCTCGGTGGTGGTACAGGTGGCGGTGATCCGGTCGTGGTAACGACGGGTAGCGTTTTTCAGTGCATCGTTGGCGGAATCAATAGAAATGGCATCCCACTGCTCCTCCGTACCGCAATAGATCACCTCGGTGACGCTGGCATTCCAAAATGCACAATATTCGATGGTGGTAACGCTGTTGGGAATCGTTATTGATTCGAGCCGTGAACACATCTCAAACGTTCCGTACTCAATACAGGTTACTCCCTCTGGGATGATCACCGCGGTGAGATCATCACAATAGTAGAAGGCTTCCCTGCCGATCCCGACCACGCTGTCCGGGATGGTCACCATCTGGAGAGAGCGACAATAGTAAAATGCTTGGGCGGCGATGACCCTCGTCCCCTCCCGAAGGGTGCAACTGCGGTTGTATGCACCGCTTGATGCGATGAAGTAGTTGCCGATATACAGACCCTCGTCCGACCAATTGGATTTGTCCTCGTAGAAAGCGGAGCAGTAAAACGCCTGGCTCCCAATGCTGGTTACATTGCCTCCGACGGATATATCGGCAAGGGCGGTACAATTTCTAAATGCCCCATCTCCGATGGTGGTGACGCTGTCCGGGATGGCGACGGAAGTGAGAGACGTACAACCTGCAAATGCACCGTTCCCAATGGTGGTCACGCTATCCCCGATGGTCACCGAAGCAAGAGAGGGACAGTTTGCAAATGCATTGTTGCTGATGGTGGTGACGCTGTCCCCGATGGTTACCGAGGTGAGAGAAGGACAAATGGTAAATGCCCCATCTCCGATGGTAACAACGCCGTCACCGATGACCGCCGTGGTAAGGGAGTCACACCACACGAAAGCCTGCTCGCCAATGAAGGTGACGCTGTCGGGAATCACAATGGATTGAAGAGCGGAACAGCCATTGAATGCGCTTTCCTCTATGGTGGTTACCCCCTCCCCGATGGTCACCGCAGTGAGGTTTTCACACATATGAAAGGCAGACTCGCCAATGGTGGAAATGCTCCCCGGTATGGTCACCGAGGTCATATTGTTGCAGCTACGAAACGCCGCAAAGTCGATGGCAATCACCGGTATTTCTCCCTCTCCAAACGGGAAAGCGGCAGGGATAGTCACATCGCCACTGATGGCGGTGCTCACACCGGTAATGACGGCTCCATCCCCCTCTATGCGATAGTTGTAATACCCATCGCCGTAGCTGCTTGCCAGCACGGTTGCAATCGCCCCCAACGGCACGCATACCAATACCATCGCTATTGCCAAAAGAACAGAAAACGCTTTTTTCATACAATCGCCTCCCCAATAAAATAAGGTAGCACTTACTACAATATAACACAAGACTTCTCATAAGGCAATAGTTTTGTCAGAAAAAGGAAAACCACCCACAGCGATGTGGGTGGTTTTCCTCGTTAGAGGGGTGTTTGAGGAGGATGCACTCAGTTTCTAACAGGGGCACACCGCCGGCTCACACCATCTCCGGCTCGCTGAGGGGCTACCTGTGGGCTACTGTCTCCATCTACGCCCTTATTACTTTATAGCAGAGTTATCATACCTTATTTAACAAAAAAGTCAAGGAAAATTTATTTTGGCTTTTTTCCTATCTTACCACAACAGCAGAAGCCCCGGCAAACCGCCGAGGCTTCCTGTGTGGTAAGATTTATTTCAGAGGATACAAATCCGGGAGCAAGCAATAGTACAGCAGATAGATGGCGTCGTCCTTATCCACCGTGCCATTGCGGTCAATGTCACCATTCTGGACAAGGGGATACTCAGCAGGCAGCATCGTGTAGTACAACAGATACACCGCATCATTCACGTCCAGTATATCGTTGCCATCCAAATTGCCGCATAGGAGCAGACACCATATGCAGGTATTATCAGCAAACCAATGGTCTGCCACTTCGCCTACGGTTTCATCGCAATAAGTGCATGTAGTAGGATGCGAGCAGGTCGCCTCCTCCCAAAGGTGGGCACAGGCAAAGACAATCCCCATATCGGTTGCAAACTCTTCTGCAAAGGAGCCGGGAACGCCCAGCACAACCGACACAGCACTGTCTGTCAATGCGGTATCGTCCACAGCCTGAACCGTAGAAGGAATGGTAATCTCCGTCAAAACAGCACAGCCATTAAATACACCGGCCTCAATCGTTTCCACACCCTCTGGGATGGCAACCACAGACAACTCCTTACAATCTTTGAACAAATCTTGTGGCATAGTCGTCATGTTTGCTGACAACGTCACACTTTGCAAACCAGTACAGTCAGCAAAAGCACCATTCCCCAAAGAGGTGATACTGTC
Source organism: Clostridia bacterium (assembly GCA_017471765.1). Taxonomy (GTDB): domain Bacteria; phylum Bacillota; class Clostridia; order Oscillospirales; family Acutalibacteraceae; genus UBA5905. Next base: position 21,245 of record JAFURT010000033.1, on the reverse strand, counting down.
CGGCAGCACGATATCTACCAGTGACTCGCAACCGAGGAAAGCATTCGCCCCGATGGTAGTCACCGTACTCGGCAAGGACGCCACCGCTACAGGTGTCCGGCGTAGTCTGAATGTAGCCGTCGGTGCTGGGATATCCAGCTTCGGACAGTTGCTGAACGCCCCCTTTGAAATCTCCACCAACCCTTCATTGAAGGTAACGGATTCCAGCTCAGTACAATCGGCAAAAGCAGATTCTCCGATTAAGCGAACTGTTTCCGGTAATACCACATGCTGGATTCTTGTCTTTCCTTGGAATGCTCCAGCTTCGATCTCCGTCAAAGTATATCCATCTAATGTGGCCGGAACAATCAGTCTGCCTACACCATTTGGCAAGCCGTAGGTGAGAACTGCCTCACCATTCTCATTCAGCGTATAACGCCAAACAAACGATTTGCACAAAGAGCAAAATGTCCCTCCGTCCGTGACATGGTCACAACTCAACTCTTGGACTCCACAAACTGTACACTCTCTTGACGAACAATTACCCGCATGGCAATAAATTTTCGCTCCTGTTATTGGAAGTTGTCCAACACTAACGCCCATAACAATCTCGTTCCACTGTGCTTTTGTGCCGGAATAACAAACTCCTGAAAGAGGGCAATTTCTAAATGCACCTGCTCCAATGCTAATCACACTATCCGGTATGGTTACTGAGGTAAGTGATGTGCAATCATCAAAAGCATATTCTCCAATCACAGTCACACCATCTGGGATGATTACTGAGGCGAGAGATCTGCAACCCATAAATGACCATATTGTAATCGTTGTCACACAGTTAGGGATCGTAATTGAGGTGAGAAGATTGCACCCACGGAATGCATTTGTACCAAAGCTTGTTACACTATTCGGAATATTTACTTCCGTAAATTGGCCCCCTGCAAAAGCATATTCTCCAATCAAGGTTACACCATATGGAATGTTCAACTCTGTAAGTGGGCATGCGTAAAAAGCATAGTCCTCAAATGCAGTCACACTATCCGGTATGGTTACTGAGGTAAGCGATGTGCAGTAATGGAAAGTACATGCTTCAATTGTGGTTACACCATCTGGGATATTTACAGATGTAAGAGAGGAACAGTCCGCAAACGCATAGCCTCCAATGCTGGTCACGCTGTCCGGAATCGTTACAGAAACGAGTTCAACGCATTCACGAAAAGCGCCCCACCCAATTTTGACCAAGCCTTTTGGTAAAATTACATTTTCAAGGTGAGGAGATTCAGCAAACGCATCGTCATCAATCGCAGTAACCGGATAACCACCCAGGCTAGCAGGAACCCGTTTTGTCCCGCTAAAAGCAAAGTTTGCACCAGTGATGGTGGCTTCTCCGTTTCTAACAAAATACGTATAGTCACAATACCCACAGGTGGTGCAAACTCGGTCCACCACATTATGACCGGTTGGCTCGCCTTCGGTCTCGCCGCATTGAGCGCAGGTCTTAGGAGCGTTACAGGTAGCCTCTGTCCACAAATGACCATCCGCCGCCTCTGTAGCACCGCAAATCGTACAGATTTTTGGAGCCGTACATGCACCGTCCGCCCATATATGAGGAAGCAATTCTCCTTTGCTAACACCACAAAGTGTACATGTTTTGGGGGCTGTACAGGTAGCCTCTGCCCATATATGGGTACAGCCAGTGTAGTAGACGGTTGCTATTGTTGTTAACTGTGGATTGGGATCAATGCTTATTTGACTCCACTCTTCTTCAGAGCCCATGTAGAACACCTCTGTCAGTTTTGGACATTTTTCAAATGCAGCCTTGGAAATGCTGGTTATACTCTTCGGAAGGGTTATGGCAGTGAGTGATGCGCAACCATAAAATGCATTAACGCCAATGCCAGTCAAGCTTTCTGGGAAAGTTATAGTGGAAAGTGCGGCACACTGATAAAACGCTTTTTCGCCGATGATAGTTACGCCTTCCGGAATAGACACCTCTACAAGAGATGTGCAACCAGAAAACATATCTTTCGTTACATTGGTTACTCCGTCCGGGAAGGTCGCTGTCGTAAGGCTGGTGCAACCAGAAAACACTCCGTTACCAAGCGTCTCCACGCTGTCTGGAATCGTCACAGTGGTAAGGGGCTTACAGTTGCGAAATACATAATTTCCAATATATGTCACGCTATCTGGAATCGTCACCGTAGCAAGAGATGTACAACCAGAAAAGGCAAGATGGTCAATGGTTGTCACACCATCAGGGATAGTCACTGAGGTGATTTTCGAACAATTTTCAAATCCCCAATAACCAGATTTTGCATAGCCGATTGCCGTCACAGGATAGCCACCCAAGGTGGCTGGGATGGACACAGCACCACTGATGGAAGTGCTTACTTTGGTAATGGTGGCTTTACCACCCGATACCGTGTAGGTATAGTACCCGCTCGTCGCCGCCTCTACCGTAGAAATAACCCCCAACGGCACGCATGCCAATACCATCGCTATTGCCAAAAGAACAGAAAACGCTTTTTTCATACAATCGCCTCCCCAATAAAATAAGGTAGCACTCATTACAATATAACACAAGACTTCTCATAAGGCAATAGTTTTGTCAGAAAAAGGAAAACCACCCACAGCGATGTGGGTGGTTTTCCTGGTTAGAGGGGTGTTTGAGGAGGATGCACTCAGTTTTTGATGAGGGCGTTCCGGTGCGGCTCCATCCCGTCCTCCTGAGTACAGGTACAGTATACCCGGTAATTTTGAACTTTCTATGACAAGAAAATGAATACTCCGTAAGAAAAATATGAACGTTCGTCCCCTTTTTCAAAAAAATTTTTAAAAATTACAAACAAATGTTTGCAATTTCCGAACATATGTGCTATACTGTTGTCGGAAGATCCCAATATGTCGAATTTGTGGGAGGAATTAGCATGAAACCACTGAATGAAAAGCAACAAAAAGTGCTGGCCTTTGTGAAAGAACGCCTGCAGGACGGCATCCCCCCTTCGGTGCGGGAAATTTGTGAGGCCACCGGCATCAAATCCACCTCCACTGTCCACGCCTATCTCAAACGGCTGGAGGATGAGGGCTACATTGACCGCATGAGCGGCCTCAACCGGGCTATCCGACTACCCGGCGAGAGCGTCACCCGGGTGCCCCTGCTGGGTAAGGTCACCGCCGGTATGCCGATCCTGGCGGTGGAGGAGGTAGAGGACTATGTCCCCTTCTCCGGCGGCGCCCACTACCCGGCCGGCGAGTTGTTCGCCTTGCGGGTGTCCGGTACCAGTATGATCAACGCCGGCATCCTGGATCGGGATGTGGTCATCGTCCAGCGCACCAATGTTGCCCAAAACGGCGACGTGGTCGTGGCTCTTATCGAGGACGAGGCCACCGTCAAGCGTATCTACTGGGAGGACGGGCACGTCCGTCTACAACCGGAGAACGATGCCTTCGAGCCCATCATCGTAGACGAGGCCATCGTGCTGGGCAAGGTCGTCTCTCTGGTACGGTATTTCTGATATGGCACAGCCGAAATACCTCATTAGCGCCTGTCTGTGCGGCATTTGCAGTCGCTATGACGGAGGAAGCTTTGATTATCCGGCCCTGCGGCAGTTAGCCGAAGCGGGGCTGGCTATCCCCTTCTGCCCGGAACAGGCCGGTGGCCTGTCCACCCCACGGAAGCCCTGTGAAATCGCCGGCGACCGGGTGATGGCCGCCGACGGCACCGACTGCACCGCCCAGTACCGTCTGGGGGCTGAGGAGGCACTGGCGGTGTGCCGAAAATACGGTCTCGCCGCCGCCATTCTCAAAGAAGGCAGTCCCTCCTGCGGCAGCCACCGCATCCGGGATGGTTCCCACACCGGGCGAAAGATCCCCGGCATGGGCATTACTGCCGCCCTCCTGGCAAAAGAGGGCGTGGTTTTGTATACAGAGGAAGCTTTGCCGCCGGAAGTGGCTGAGAACAACCGTTGATAATTGCCTTTTTATGCGGAAAAGCCTTACCCCACATGGGGCAAGGCTTTTCTCCGTTTATAGCGGAACCACCAGCACTGCAGGCTGGGACAGGCGGTCGCCTGAAAGGGCGTTTTCCTCCCGGATGCGTTCCGGTGAGGTGTGGCAACTCCGGCCTATCTCCCACAACTCTTCCCCGGCTTGGGCGTAATACAGCAGTACGCTGGCGCGCTGAGGCGGATACGGCGTATCTTTGCATAATCCTGCACCGCATACCGTCTTTTTATCCGTCCACTGCATAGGCTGTAACGCCACATGCAGGGACACCTGCAATTCCAGTTTTCCGTCCGATACCCGATAGCGTAACTGTGTTACCGTCGCTTGTGCATCGATCCGGTTACCGGGGCAACCGTATTCCAGCTGGTATTCCTCCGGGCGTTCATAGTACGCTATCTGCCCATCCCCATCCCGCACCAGCATACAGATCAGCAGGCGGCCGGAGAGCCGTGCACTCCCCTGGTGACATTCGCCCAGCAAGCCCTGGGGCTGTACCCACACATCCACCAGTGCCTCCAGCGGCCCGGCCGGTAAATCCAGTTGCATCGGCAGGGTGGTTGTTTCCCAACGACTGCCCAGCTGGGCACAGAAGCTCTGCTCTTTACACTCCAGCGTCACCGGGCAACGGCTATGGTAGGCATCCAGCAGTAGCGGCACAGAGGTGCCGGAGTGCACCTGCAACTGCACCAACAGCTTGGCGGTAAATTCCAATACCGTAGTCTCCCCGGAGGGCCCTACCGCCAGCCGCTGGGTATCGCTGAGTAACAGGATATTGGCGGTGCAGGTCTGCCCCTCATGAGCATTGTCCACATCCAATATTTGACTATACGGTACGGTATAGTCCAGGCAGTAGGTACTGCCCGTCTCACTGCTGTCGGTGTACAACTGATGAATAAACAGGTCCCCTTTGACAATGGCTTTGCCGTTGAGCAGTTTACACTCCCGCACTATCGCCCGGCACTCCCCGCCCAGCAACAGCTCTGCCGCCGGCTGGGTTTCCGGGAAATCCAAGGTTTCGCTGACCGTAAACAGCTTTTCTGCCATCGTCACAGGGGCGGTCACCGTTATGGGCTCACACCGGGTATACAGGCCACTCCCCTCCTGTGCCACCATCACCTCGGCCTCGGAGGCACACTCCGCCCGTGCACACACGGTCACCGCCCCACGCACCTCCAGGCGCCGGGGCCCCACCGCCCGGCAGTTGACATATTTCGGTGAAAGTGACAAGGCGACCAGCGCCGTATCCACCCGTCCCCGGGCATTGAGGGAACAAGAAAGCGGCTGCGAAAACTCGGTTTCGCGGACACAGCGGCGCTCCTCGTCCAAGTACAGCACCCGAATTTCCGCCACACCGTCCAGCAACAGCTGTTCCCCACTCCACTGTCTGTTCTGCACCCGGGGGGTAACCATACATTTGAGCACCACCGCTATATCCGGGCAATAATCCGGTAGGGTGTAGTCGGCCGTCACCGGGCAATCCTCCTGGCAATCCAGTACACAGCGTCCCACGCTGACAATCTGCTTCTGCAATAACTGTTCCATACGCTCACTCCTTTTCTTTCACTCCACATATATGCGGCAGGAGGAGCGAATATGCAAAAAGGAAAACCGGCCAACGCCATACAAGACGTCAGCCGGTTCCCCTATTTTATCACAAGAGGAGATAGCTCTTTGAGAGGGCTCACTCGCCCTCGGGGCTGTCAGAGGCACAGTCACAGGCGCAACCGGTGCAATGACCGTTACATCTGTCGCTATCCGGACAGCCGATGCACTTTTTACCGCTTCTTTTGGCCTTGACGATGTACCAAACAGCCAAGCCGACAAGCAGTAGCAGGACACCGATAATAATCAAATCATCCATATACTCATCACTTTCTGACAGTTGCTTTCGTTTGACTGCCACGCAGAGCGTATTCCGCCTTCAGCGCCTTATCCGACCGGATGCACAGCCACACGATGACGGCGGCCATCGCCAGCACGGCAATCAGTCCGGGCAGGAAGCCTGCGCCAACCGTTCCGGCAGTAATCAGAGTGCCCACTTGGTGCACCAGGTAGCCTACCGTAAAGCCCACACAAAGCTGGAGACCGATGCCGCCCCACAACCACTTGGCGCTCTTCATCTCGGCGTTCATAGCACCGATGGCGGCAAAGCAAGGAGGAGTAAACAGGTTAAACATCAAATAAGCCAGGGCCGCCACCTTGGTGATGGCCATAATCCCGGCTACCTCGGCACCGGCGCCCTCCATCATAGCCAGTTCCTCGGTGTCGATGAGATTCTCCAATCCCACAAAACACACCGCCAACGTGCCCACCACATTCTCCTTAGCGATAAAGCCAGTGACAGCGGCGGCGGCCAGTTGCCAGGACAGCACGCCTACCACAGGCACCAGCAGATAGGCAAAGGGGCCGGCAATGGAGGCAAGTATAGAGGCATCCGCCGTTTCGGCAACCGTGAAGCGCCAGGTAAAGGTCTGCATAATCTGCACAGCGGTGTTGCACAGCAGAATGATGGTTGCGGCCTTAACAACATACGACCAGCCACGACTGCACATCGATCGGAAGGCCAGGCCCAAAGAGGGAGCTCTGTATTCGGGCAGTTCGATGATAAAGAAGGACTTGCGGGCTTTATGGCCGGCAATCTTGTTCACCAGCAGCGCACCCAGGAAAATCAGCACAATTCCTGTCAGGTACATCGTCCAGCTGACCCAGCCGGCATTCTCAAAGAATGCACCGGCAAACAGGGAGATGACCGGAATTTTCGCACCGCAGGGCATAAAGGGGGCCAGCATCGCCGTGGCACGGCGCTCACGCTCATTGCGGATGGTACGGGAGGCCATAACACCGGGAATAGCACAACCGACACCGATAACAAAGGGAATGACAGACTTGCCGGACAGACCCACCTTCTTGAATATGGGGTCAAGAACCACCGCCACACGGGACATGTAGCCGCAATCCTCCAGCAGAGCAATGAGGAAATACATCACCATGACCAACGGCAGGAAGCCGACAACAGCACCCACGCCGCCGATAACACCATCAACCAGCAATGCCGTCAGCAGAGGGTTGGCATTCTCCAGAAGGCCTCCTACCCACTCGCCAAACATCTCAATAAGCGTCACCAGACCGGGGATAGTAAAGCCATTTTCAAACGCATAGCCCTCAGCGATCCAAGGGCCAACCCATGCCTGGGAAATCTGGAACACCAGGAACATAACCACGGCAAAGATCGGAATACCCAGCCATTTATTGGTGAGCACCGCATCGATCTTATCCTGTACATTTCTGTCCTTAGTCAGCACCTTACGGGTCTCCACCGCTTTTACAATGGCGTTGACAAAAACGAAGCGCTTACGGTCGGCCGCTTCCACCGCCGCCTTGCTGGTCAGGTCAATATCGCCCTGCACATACGGGGCCATCTGTCCTTTGCCCCTTTGCTCCACAGCCACACGGATCAGCTCCTTGAGGCCGTCTGCCGAGGTGGAAACCGTACACACCACCGGGCAGTTCAGCTTGCTCGCCAAGGTGTCCGTATTGATCTTGGTTTCTTTTTTGTCGTTGATATCGCTCTTGTTCAGCGCCACCACCACAGGAATCCCCAGTTCCAACAGCTGGGTGGTGAAAAACAGGCTACGACTCAAATTCGTAGCATCCACTATGTTGATGATCACATCCGGCTTCTCGTTCTTCACATAACTGCTAGTGATACTTTCTTCCGAGGTAAAGGGAGACATAGAGTAGGCACCGGGCAGATCCACGACCACTAACGCCTCGGTACCGCTGCAATAACTCTTCTTTATCGGGTGTTCCTTCTTATCCACAGTAACACCTGCCCAGTTGCCGACCTTTTCGTTACGGCCAGTCAACGCATTGAACATGGTGGTCTTGCCGCTGTTGGGGTTACCGGTGAGTGCGATTCTCATTCGTTGTTCCTCCTATGCTGTTTCATTAACAGTTAGCAATGGGTAACCGCTGGTGGAAAAGCAAGCAGCGTCCTGTCGAAACGCCGCTGTTTTTCAGATGATGATTGCTTCAGCCAGCTGTCTGTCGATGCTATACCGCCCATCCTTGATGGACACCACGCAACTGCCCTTCAGGTGAGAGATCACCGTGATCGGTTCACCGCTGTAACAACCGAGGGAGAACAGGAACGCATCCAACTCTTCATCATCCGTCTCGATGCGTTGGATAATATATTCCTTTCCCTCATCCGCATTAAGCAATGTCATGTTGTATCACCTTTGGTTTATGATTGGTTAGCCGCTGCTAACCAAATGCCATTATACAGACAGTTCCAGCATTTGTCAAGCAATTTTTGCAAAAAAAGGGAAAATTTTTCATTGCAAAGCACCCTGAATAAGAAACAACGGAAAACAGCGACAAACTACGCCTGTTTACAACACATTTCGCCAGGTCAGCCGGTCGATTCCCTGTAAATGCTCCAACTGCTCCCGCAGACGGGCAATTTCCATCAGCAGTTCTTCCCGGTGATCCTGCTCCAACACAGAGGGAAGCAGTGCTGCCGTTTCCCGGCTGTCCTCCAAATCACTGTGGGCCACAAAGCACTCTGCCAGTCCCAAATATCGAGGATATTCATCGGCCACCTGCGCCGCCAATACAGCCGCTGTGTCCAGCTCCCCTGCCCGATAGCTATCCTCCAGGTCTGTAAGGAGCGACAGCAGCACCGAAGTCTGCCGATGGAGATACCACTGAGACAGCACACAAACCCCCACCGCTATCAACAGCAGAAACACCGCTATCCACAATCGCTTCACGCTTTTTCCTCCTTTACATCCGTCCGGGTGAGAAGATAGTGCTTGCCGCTTTTTGTCGCTGTCAGCAAAAACACGTCCTGCCGCTGACAACCTCGCTTTTTCAGCAGATTATCCACCCATGTCACATCCAGGCCGCACAGGGCAAGGCCCCAATCCGATACCCGTCCGTCGCTCATCACCACAATCGGCATCCCATCATCTGCCGGACTTTTCCCTATATCCTCGGCTGTGGCCGGCTGAAACTGGGGATAGCAATACACACTGATATGCCCGTTGGTTTCCGCAATAGCATACTGCACCTGGCGGATGTCAAAAATATTCTGCTGGCGCAGGCTCTCTGCCAGGTCATCCACCGTCATACGCAGGCGCTTCATCGCCGGCTCCAGCATCCGCCCATCCCGGATGATCGGCATAGGGGTACCGGTCACCAACCGGGACAGAGCCGTGGATTTCAGCATCACCCCGGAAACCAGCAGCTCCAGCGCCACCAACACTAAAATAGGCAACAAGCCGTTAAACAGCGGCAACCCATTCTCCTGCATAGGTACCGCCGCCAGGTCGGACAGCAGTAGGGTTACCACCAGCTCGGTGGGCTGTAGTTCCCCCAACTGCCGCTTGCCCATGATTCGCATAGCCACCATCAGCACAAAATACAATATGACCGTCCGCACAACCGATATGGTCATACGCTATACCGCCTTTCTGTCATCTATCTGAATATACATACTTTAGCGTTTCCTACCTACCGCCGGATATGTGCCAACAGACAGAAAAATGCCCAAGCCACAGCATAAAACCAGGCTTGGGCATCACTATGCAGTTAGTTTTGACGGCGAACGATGCGGTACTCATCCTGTACACGGTAATAGGGGCATTGCTTGCGGCCGGACAGGAGAAACCGCTCGTATTCATCCATGTCCAGATCCATCACGCAGGTATAAACGCCTGTTTCTTCATCATAGTCGTAGTTTTCGCACTCTTCACAGCGAATGTCCTGCATCCTGTTCCCCCTCCTCTTGTGTGCTGAGATACTCCTTGGCGATGTACAGGGGGCGGTGCTTGCCCTGGATATAAATGCGGGCAATGTATTCCCCGATGATACCCAGAGTGATCATCTGCAGGCCACCGATGAGCAGAATCAGCACAATAATGGTGGGATAACCGGGAATATCGATGCCGAAAGCCAGCTTCTGCACGACCACCACCACCATGTAGATTAGCGACAGCAAAGCCATCAGCCCGCCTGTAAAGGTGGAGACCTTTAGGGGGAAGGTGGTGTAGGAAATGATGCCGTCCAGGGCATATTTCAGCAATTTCCAGAAAGACCAGTTGGTGGCACCGGAGTGACGTTCCTGCGCCTCATAGGGAATAAAGTGGGTGTTGAAGCCCACCCAGGAGAAGATTCCCTTGGAAAAGCGGTAACACTCCTTCACCGACAGGATAGACTCTGCTACTCCCCGACGGAAGGTGCGGAAATCGCTGGCCCCCTCATGGAGGCTGATGTCACAGATGCGGTCCATCATGCGGTAGAAGGTCTTTTTGCACCATGTGGTGAATTTTCCCTCATGGCGGGTCTCCTGATAGGCCGCTACACAGTCATAGTCCGGATTAAGGTCGAGAAACTCCACCATATCCAGCACAATCTGGGGACTCTGCTGCAAGTCAGCATCCAACAGAGAGACATACTCCCCCGATGCTTTCTGCATGCCGGCATACATAGCCGCTTCTTTCCCGAAATTCCGGGAAAAGTTCACCAGTTTCATGGCACAGGGGCGCTGAGCATACAATTCTTTCAGCGCCGCCCACGTACCATCCCGGCTACCATCATTCACAAATATCAGTTCAAAAGAGGATAAGTCCTTAAAGGTGGCTACACAGGCCTCTAACAGCGGCCGCACGTTCCCCTCCTCATTATAACAGGGAATCACTACCGATAGTTTCATCTTCTCACATCCTTACATTCTATCATACCACATATGACGGCTCGCCGTCAATCCCTGCACATAAAAAGCACTGGACAAAATTGTACAATTAAACAGCAAAAAAAGGCACTTGCTTTTTCGGATAGCAAGTGCTATGATAGAACACGGTTTTTGTCCCATACTCTAAATAAAAGGGGCGTATATTTGTGGAAACAAGTTTAATCTGTTTGGCGGTAGCTTTGGTTGGTGGCTTACTGCTCACTCGTGTAACCAGGCTATTGCACCTCCCGGCTGTTACCGGTTATCTGGTCGCCGGCCTGTTGCTGGGGCCGTATGTTCTGGGTGCTCTTGGTATATCCGGTCTTGGTTTTAATTCTCTGGAGCAAACCGAGGGGCTGAGCATCATCACCCAAACAGCTCTCGGCTTCATCGCCTTCACCATCGGCAATGAATTCCGGCTCAGCCAGTTGCGCACCTTCGGCACACAGGCTATTGTCATCGGTATCCTGCAGGCAGTTTTGACAACGGTGGTGGTGGATGTTGTACTCATCCTCCTGCACATCTTCTTCCCCACCATGCTGTCTCTGCCGGCAGCCATCACCCTAGGTGCTATCGCCTCGGCAACCGCCCCGGCGGCCACGCTGATGGTGGTACGGCAATACAAGGCAGACGGTCCTCTGACCCGACTGCTGCTGTTGGTGGTTGCTATCGATGATGCGGTTGGTCTGCTCCTGTTCTCCGCCTCCTTTGGCATTGCATCGGCTCTGTCCAATGGTGCTGTCAGCGTTGTTGGGGTGGTAGTTGAACCCATCCTGGAGATTGTCCTGTCTTTGGTACTGGGTGGCGTGATGGGTCTGTTGCTCAACTGGGTAGAGCAGTTCTTCCACTCTCGCAGTAAGCGTATGGCGGTATCGGTGGCATTTGTTCTGCTGACCGTTGGCCTGTCTATGCTGAAATTCCAGGTAGGCGGCGTACACATCGGCTTTTCTCTGCTACTGGTATGCATGATGACCGGCACCGTCTTCTGTAACATCTGCTCCACTTCGGAGGAGTTGATGGACCGTGTAGAAGGCTGGACAGTCCCTGTCAACATCCTGTTCTTTGTCATTTCCGGTGCTGAGCTGGACCTGAAGATTCTGTCCAACCCCATCACCCTGCTGGTAGGTGTCATCTATATCCTAGCACGCTCCGCCGGCAAGTATTACGGTGCAAACATCAGCTGTCGCATGACTAAATGCGCCAAGCCCATCACCGATAACCTGGGCATCACCCTGTTGCCCCAGGCCGGTGTAGCTCTGGGCATGGCGCTCACCGCCGCCACTCTGCCAGACGGCCACGTGGTACGGAATGTGGTGCTGTTTGCTGTACTGGTCTACGAGCTGGTAGGCCCCACGCTGACCAAGCAGGCGCTGACCCGTGTGGGCGAGATCAACCCGGAAGGACGCACCAGCGCCCGTACCCACAACCAGCCCAAGGAGCACCACCACAGCTTGTTCCATCATCCTCATACGGAAAAAAACAAGTAAGTATCCGTGTATATATCAAAAAGCCACGGCCATGGAACCCATGGCCGTGGCTTTTTATATAATCCCGGTAGTCACGTCACCGTATTTTCTGTTCTCGCAGATACGCTTTCATCTCCGGTGTAATGCGGTAGCTTTCCAACGCCTTTTGAATGGTCTTATTATGCGTCCAAACCGACAAGCGTTTCTCCTCAATATAAGGTAGCACTGTCTCCGGTTGCTTGGCAAGTGCTGTGGCGAAATACCAGGCCACCACCATGCGGATATAGTAGTCCTCCCCCGGGATAGCGGCCACCCACGCCGGATAATCCGGCGAGAAGTGGGTGTCCAGGTAATACTTTATCAGCATACACACCCCAAACCGCACCGTATATACCCGGTCACTATCCAACCACGCCCGGATCTGCGCCGGCAGGGCGGCCGGATGCCGTTTAAAGGCTCCGGGAGACAGGCCGTCACAGGTTGCCCAGTTGTCGATATAGGGCAAAAAGCGGTTCAGTTCCTCCACGCAGGGCACATACTCCGGAATTCTCTCCAGCAAAAAGCCGTGGAGGTTGTTTTCCTCATAGTACCGGTGGGGTAAATCCTGGAGAAAGTCCTCCGCCACCGGCGTACCGTACAGTTCTTTCGCCAATCGCCGCAGGTGGGGTGTACGCACACCGATAACCGTCGCCGGATCCACCGTAGGCATCAGCCCGCACTGAAAGCTGCGATAGGTCTCGTCCTGCAGAGCAAACAACCGCTCTGTCACCGCTGTCACTTCTTGATCTCCTTCCAATAGGCGGCAAAGGACTGTTCCGTCTTATTATCCCCGGGGACATAATACACCGTATCCTTGAGGGCGTCCGGCAGATACTGCTGACGCACCCAGTGGCCGGGATACTCATGGGGATATTCGTAAAACTGGCCTTTTTTCTCTACCTCGTCACCATCGTAATGTTTGTTCTGCAACCGGCGAGGCACCGGGCCGCTTTTACCGGCCTGAATATCCGCCATTGCTGTGTTGATGGCATTGTATACCGCATTGGATTTGGGAGCCTGACACACCAGCACCACCGCGTCTGCCAGAGGGATACGCGCTTCCGGCAGGCCCACCTGCAGGGCGATGTCCACCGCCGCCTTGACGATGGGGATGATCTGCGGATACGCCAGCCCCACGTCTTCACAAGCGCACACCATCAGCCGCCGGCAGGCGGAGGGCAGGTCGCCGGCCTCCAACAGCCGGGCCAGGTAATGAATGGCTGCATTGGCATCTGACCCACGCATGGACTTTTGATAAGCCGAGATGATATCGTAGTGGTCGTCCCCTTCCCGGTCATACCGCATGGCACTGCGCTGGGCCAGCTGTTTGGATGTATCCAGCGTCACCGTCACACCGTTCTCGTCCGGCTCGCCGGCCAGCACACACAGCTCTACGGCGTTGAGTGCCTTCCGCACATCTCCACCGCAGGAGGCGGCAATATGGGCACACACCCCCTCTTCCACCGTGATGGGGCATCCGCGCTCCTGCTGCATAAAGGCAAACCCCCGCTGGACGGCCGGAATAATCTCCTCTGCCTCCACAGGCTTAAACTCAAACACCGTGGAGCGACTGAGAATCGCATTATATACGTAGAAATAGGGGTTCTCCGTCGTGGAAGCGATGAGGGTAATGCGGCCGTTTTCGATAAATTCCAACAGCGTTTGCTGTTGGCGTTTATTGAAATACTGTATCTCGTCCAGATACAGCAAGATGCCATTCATCCCGGCGAAGGTGTCCAGCTCCTCCACCACCGCCTTGATATCGGCTGTGGATGCGGTGGTGCCGTTGAGCTTATGTAGGCGCATATCCGTGCGCTCTGCCAAAATCCGGGCCACGGTAGTCTTGCCTACACCGGAGGGACCGTAAAAAATCAGATTGGGAATACGACCGCTTTCCATAATGCGACGCAAAGCTTTCCCCTCTCCCAAGATATGCTGTTGTCCCACCACCTCGTCCAGTGCGGACGGACGGATACGGTCTGCCAGCGGTGCTGTCATGTGCTGTCCCTCCCGGTTTTATCTTGCCTTTCATCATACAGGTTTTTGCCGGCGATGTCAAGGTTTTCAGGTTAAACAAAATCGGACAGAAAGTTAATGAATTCTTAACCGGTTTCCTGCTTGTATATTAATCTGCCTGTCGGTATACTACCATTGACAGGCGGCGGTAGGTTATGGTATCCTTTCGGTAGAAATCAAGACGAAAGGATGCCCTGTCATGACGAAAAAACAACGTGCGCTGGCCGCCGTCGAAGCGCTGAAACAGCTGTACCCGGAGGCCGTTTGCTCGCTGACCGCCGACAATCCCCTGCAACTGCTCATCGCCACCCGGCTGTCCGCTCAATGCACCGATGCCCGGGTCAACCTGGTGACCCCGGCCCTGTTCGCCCACTTCCCCACCCTGGACAGCCTGGCGGATGCCGACCCGGAGGCGGTAGGCGACTACATCCGTTCCTGCGGTCTGTACAAAACAAAAGCCCGGGACATCGTGGCCATGTGCCGGATGCTCCGGGAGGTATACGGTGGGGGCATCCCCGATACGGTAGAGGAGCTAACCAAGCTCCCCGGCGTGGGGCGAAAGACCGCCAATCTCATCTGCGGCGATGTCTACGGCAAGCCGGCTGTGGTAGCCGATACCCACTGCATCCGCATCACCGGACGGCTGGGTCTCACCGACAGCAAGGACCCCTACAAGGTAGAAATGCAGTTAAAAAACCTGCTTCCCCCGGAGGAGAGTAACGATTTCTGCCACCGGCTGGTGCTGTTTGGCCGGGATGTGTGCAGTGCCCGTAGCCCCCGGTGCGAAAACTGCCCCATGGCCGCCTGGTGCCCTGGAAAGGCATAAAGCTTTACAGGCTCCGTTTTCTCCTCAACAGGCGATAACACGCCCTGTATAGCGGCCACACCGCCCCACTGAGCAACAGCCACAGCAAGGAATAGGCCAGGCAGACCTGCCCCAGAATGTGAAACCGCATTTTGCTGTAATCCCACACCCCCAGCCGGAGCCGCAGATTCAGCACACAGCCGCTGACCAGCTCTACCGCTGAAATAGCGGCGGCACACAGACCACAGCGCAAAGCCAAGGGGCGATGGGTCAGCCGCCCATGAATCTGGCCAATGAGTTCGAAGCACACGCCGCCTACCAGGAACATGCTCCAGTGGGTGCGTCCACGCCAGGCAAGCTCCAGCAAGGTATACCCGGCACCGCCCAAAGCGACCAATCCGGTGTGAAGGCCAATGCCTTGTCGCCTGTCTTTCGTCATCCAATCCCCTCCCGCCGTTTCAGTATGGGCGATTGGGGAGGAAATATACCTGCAATCCAACCTGAGGAGGAGTCAAAATGCTGGAAATCCGCGATCTCGTCAAGGTCTACCGTCCCAAAAAAGGAGTGCCGGTGACCGCCATTGACCATATCTCTCTACGCCTGCCGGAACAGGGCATGGTGTTCCTGCTGGGCAAGTCCGGCAGCGGTAAATCCACCCTGCTCAACCTGCTGGGTGGCCTGGACACCTATGACAGTGGAGACATTCTCATCCGCAACGAGTCCTCCAAGCAGTTCCGGCAGCAGCATTTCGACTCCTACCGTAACGCCTATGTGGGCTTTATTTTTCAGGAATACAACGTGCTGGAAGAGTTTACTGTGGGCGCCAACATCGCCCTGGCCATCGAGCTACAGGGCAAAAAGGCCACCGATGAACAAATAAACGCCATCCTGCAGGAGGTTGACCTGGCCGGCTATGGCGGTCGCCGTCCCAACGAACTGTCCGGCGGCCAAAAACAGCGTGTAGCCATCGCCCGGGCTCTGGTAAAACAACCTAAAATCATCATGGCAGACGAGCCCACCGGTGCCTTGGATTCCGGCACAGGACGGCAAATCTTCGATACGCTAAAGAAGCTGTCTGCCGATCGGCTGGTGTTGGTGGTGTCCCATGACCGGGAGTTTGCCGAGCAGTACGCCGACCGCATCATCGAGTTGGCGGACGGCAAGGTGATTGCCGACCAGACCTACGTGGCGACGGATACCGCCGCACAACCCGTCACCTATGAGGGAAGCACCATCACCGTCACCGCCGGTTATCACCTGACCGAAGAGGATCGGCTGGCCATCAACGCCTATCTGGACGGGTTGGAAGCAGACGGCACGATTACCGTCCGGCGACGGACAGACAAGAAGGCTATCCCTACGGATAACAGCCAAATTTCTCAACCGGCGGGCGGTCTGCAGCTCCTGCGTTCCAAGTTACCGCTGCGCAGTGCCTTCAAGATCGGCGCCAGCAGTCTGAAGCACAAACGCTTCCGGCTGGTGGTCACCATCCTGCTCTCCTGCATCGCCTTCGGCCTGTTCGGCCTGGCAGACACCTTCGGCGCCTACAACCATATCCAGGCCTGCACCGACTCCCTCATCGACAGCGGTGTAGACTATGCCTCGGTTGCGGAGCAACGACGGGAATACGACTACGACGACAACCCCTATTACACGGGCGGCTACTACATCAGCGATGGAGAGGTCAACCTCATCCGGCAGGAGACCGGCATTGCTATGAAGGGCGTCTATGTGCCCAAGGGCTGGACGATGGATTTCTACCACCAGCTCTCCCCTAAGTTCGAGGACAGCGACACCCGCGCTCTATACACGACCGACTTCAGCGGTTTTTCCGACATCACGGCGGCTGAACTCCTCGAGCTGGACTACAAGCTGGTAGCCGGAACCCTCCCCCATGGGGACAAGGACGAAATCGCCATCAGTGCCTATATTGCCGACATGTTTGTCGACTGCGATTTCATGCAGACGGACGGTCTTTCAGAGGGCACCCCCGTGGCCATCGACCGCCGGGAGCAATTGGTAGGCAAGGTGCTGTACCTTAACAACGTCCCCTTCACCATTACCGGCATCATCGACACCCGATTTGACCTGGCCAGGTATACCCCCCTGACCGAGGATGTGGAAAACATGACCGCCGCCGAAGAGATCATCCGCTACGCCCTGCAGAAGGAACTGGACTACGCCCAGCGCAACAGCCTGCATGCTGTTGCCTTTACCGGCGAGGGGTATGTCAAGCGGCAGGTGGAGGCCGCCTTCCCGGTACAATCTTTAAATGCCACCTTCCTCCGGTTTGACGATGAGCAATGGAATATCATCCTTGACCCCTATTATATTGGTACGCTGGCCGACATCCGGGACACACAGGTCATCTGGCTGGATGGTAAGCAGCGCACCACCCTGGGAGAAAAGGAACTGGTCATCTCGCTGGACATGACAGAAGCGGCCCTTTCGGTTGTGGGAGAAGGTCTGCCGGAATCCCCCACGCAAGAGGAACTCACGGCCCTCCTGCAACAAACCTTTACCACTATTGGCCCCTTGAGGGAGGAAAGTGAACGCCGCTGGACAGACATCAGCCAGCAGGATAACGCCGAGCTGTACAGCGGTTACACCGTGGTGGGCTACCTGGATAGTGCCAGCCTGGAGAAAGGACTGACCACCACCCTCATCACCTCCCCCACACTGAAAGAGGCGATCGTTCCGGCAGACGAGGGCTATTACAGCTTCGCCGTGGGCCCCATGCCCACAGACCGGGAAGCTGTCAAACAGTTGGTGTCCTTCTCCTACCGGGAAGAGGCTGTCCGCTACCAACTGCGCAACGCCGTCACCTACGAGCTGGATATGATCCATGAGGCGCTGGTCATTCTATCAAAGGTGTTCCTGTGGATCGGTGTTGGCTTCGCCCTGTTCGCCGCCTTGATGCTGGCTAATTTCATCACTGTCAGCATCAGCTACAAGCGGCAGGAGATTGGTATTCTGCGTGCCATCGGCTCCCGTAGCAATGACGTGTTCCGCATCTTTTTCTCCGAGAGCTTTATCATTGCGATGATCAATTTCCTACTCTCCTCTCTTGGTGTGGGAGTGGTCACTGCTGTCATCAACCACGTTATCCGCCACGAGGCAGGCATCCTGCTGACGGTACTGCATTTCGGCCCCCGGCAGATTTTCCTGCTGCTGGCGGTCAGTCTGCTGGTCGCCGCCGTAGCCAGCTTCTTCCCCGTCCGGCGCATCGCCGCCAAGCGGCCCATTGATGCCATCCGTGGACGGTAACGATACCATATATGGGGCAGACAACCGTCTGCCCCATTTTTTTGCAAAAAACTGTGAGGTTTTCATCTATCCTGCGTCTAACAGGTGAAAGACGTCTTTCGTGAGGGGGTGAACGGCATGGATCCGGGCGGCGAGCAATACCGTTTGTTTTTGGCCGGCGATGATGGGGCGATGGCAGAAATCATCCGGCTGTACCAAAAAAGTCTGCTCCTGTATTTGAATACCCTTGTAGGGAATATACACACTGCAGAGGACCTGACAGAGGATACCTTTGTTAAGTTGGTAACTAAAAAGCCGAAGTTCCGTGGAGACGCCAGCTTTAAGACCTGGCTGTTTGCCATCGGCCGCCGGACGGCTCTGGACCACCTACGTCGCCAGCGACAAAAGCCCCCTCTGTCCATCCACGATTATGGCGACCTGCTGGCATCGGATGATGACCCCACCTATTCCTATGAACAGCAGGAGCGCATCGCCACACTACGCCGGGTGATGTACACCCTGCCGCCTGCCTACCGTCAAGTGCTATGGCTGGTCTACTTTGAGGATTGCAGTCATAAAAAGGCGGCTACCGTTATGGGCAAGTCCGTTCACAGCATCGACACCCTTATCTACCGTGCAAGGCAAGCCCTGAAAATCCGATTAGAACAGGAGGGAATCTCAAGTGAAGACCTATGAAGAAATGACAGCCGCCGTCTTCCGGCGGCGGGAGGAATATTTTACCCGACAAAAACGGCGCAGAAAATGGGCAACGCTGACCGGCTCCGGCCTATGTGTAGCTGTCCTGCTCACCCTCTGCCTGTGGCAAGGGGCACCGCCCTCACCGGACACAGAACCGGACACCTCTCCCACTGCTCCGGTAGCTGACATTATGCAGAGCCGTCTGTATCTGGCCAAAAACGGTCAGCAAGCCTTGCTGAAGGAGGGCGTGACCCTGCCAGAGGCCTACACACTATCTGTGCAGGACATCCGGGAGCTGCCGCCGGCAGAGGCAGACAGTCTGTACGACGCAACCTGCAAGAATGCCGAAAGCGAGAGTACGGCGCACGCAGACACGTCCACCTTTCACAGCCATGTCATCCGCCGGGAAAATGTCATTATCCGCTGTGTGCGGTTAGGAGAAATTGAGTTGGAGGTCGATGACCCTGGCTCGGTAGCCGCCATTAGCGGTAAAAGCTATTCAGGATACGGACGGATAGAGTTTTATTACAATTCCGCCTCTATCAATAAAGGAGATACCCCTTACAGCGATAGCGAAATGACTCTTACCGGAGATTACTACCAGCTTTTGCTGCAAGAGGAAGAAGCCGGCACCGGGCGGCTGGAGATCAACTGGCGTCCATCAGCCGAGCTATACAACACCATTGACGAAAACCCCGACCTGCCGCTATCCACTTTTCGGGATGTGTTTACACTATACGTAGAATACACGGATGGTACCGCCGAGCATCACCGCATTGAAGTGGCCTTTAACGATGACGGCGAGGCGGATATCCGCTATGAAACAGTGACAGCAGATACGTTTGTTGTGGGAGAGAAGCAGTGAAGTGGCGGTGCATGTTGTGCCTTCTTCTGGCGTTAGTGACTGCCTTCTCTCTGGGAACTCTTACAGGGCGTAGCACAGCGGCAAAGCCGGACACACCGAGTGCCACGGAGACAAGCTCTTCCACCCAATCCGCTGTCCTCTCCAACGACTTGGTTTTGCTGGATGTGACACCCTTGTGTCAATATCCAGACTACCCCACCGGATGCGAAGTGATCACCGCCGTCATGGCCCTCCGCTATGTAGGTGAGGTTGTGACAGCCGACGAACTCATTGACAGCTGTCTGCCGAAAAATGATGCGTGGTATCGGAGAAACGGACAGCTTCATGGGCCAGATCCCCGCCTATGCTTCGCCGGAGATCCCCGGAGCAGGGCCAGTTACGGTTGCTTCGCCCCGGTCATAGAAACTATGCTGGCGACCTATTTCGGCCACCCTGACCGGGTGCTGAACACCACCCACACCTCTCTGGATGAGCTGTGCGCCTACATCGATTATGGGGTACCAGTCTTGGTATGGGCCACGATGGCCATGCGTCCGGTAACGTGGAAAAACAGCTGGTGGCTCCCCGACAACACCCTTTTCACCTGGCCGGGGAACGAGCATTGCCTATTGTTGGTGGGGTATGATACAGAAAACTATTATTTTAACGACCCCATTGAGGGTACTCAGGTCGCCTATCCGAAAAGGACGGTTGAGCAACGCTATGCCGATATGGGGCGGCAGTCGTTGGTGATAACAAGGTAAAAAACACACCGCCTGGATGGCGGTGTGTTTTTATGTGATAAATTTCGAAATCAACCGATAGGAAATGCTTTCCCCTTTTTTTCTTGCAAAAGAGAATGAGGCAACAAGGCCGAAAAGAAACAGTCCTATGAGGAAAAACCAGCCCGTTTTTTCATCTGCGCAAAGCACTTTGTTGGTTTCTAAAAAAGCGTCATAGACATGTATTCCCGATTGGTTCATTTGATTGATTATCATACCAATATACAGAATTAGCGGCACTTCCGCAGCAGCCAGCGGGTCGACATACCATTTAAACAGGCTAAATCGCATAAGCACCGCAATAAGTATCGGCGTCGCCAAAAACATCAAACCATAGGCGATGGCTATGGCCGCTCCCAGATTCGATGTGTGGAAGAACTTTGTCGAGGCGAAAATAAAGCCTATATAGATGAACAAAGAAAGAATGTAATAGGCTACATGGAAAAGCAGTTGTTTCTTTTTCATTTAACTACCTCCGTTCATCAAATAAGAATTTATCAAATGGCTTTTATTATTTCTCTCACATCTTTTTTGCTTGATAGCCAAATAACTTTGTTCTCATATTTTTCTAAAATGGTCTTTATTTCTTTTAGGTTCTTATTTTGAAAAGTCTCTGTCCATTTCAACAGGT
>JAFURT010000032.1 GCA_017471765.1 Clostridia bacterium | reverse complement strand
TGCCCGAGACCGTTACGACCCTGGGCGACCGTGTGTTCATCGGCTGTACGGCTCTGGAGAGCGTGAAGCTGTCGAACATCACCAAGATCGATGTGCAGACCTTCAATAACTGCCCGAAGCTGCAGAGCATCACCATCCCCGAGACGGTGA
Source organism: Clostridia bacterium (assembly GCA_017471765.1). GTDB lineage: Bacteria > Bacillota > Clostridia > Oscillospirales > Acutalibacteraceae > UBA5905. The sequence continues at coordinate 12,756 of JAFURT010000032.1, read as the reverse complement.
CCTCCATCGGTGATCTGGCGTTCCGTCTGAACAGCAGCCTGAAGACTGTCTACATCGACTCTGCCACCATCGCCGCCGGTCTGACCGGTAATGCGGTGTACGGCAACATGATCAAGTGGGCCGAGACCATCGCTATCCGTGCGGACATCGAGAATGTTCCCAGCTATGTGACCTCCAACTACAAGACGGTTGGTTCTGTCACCGTGGACGGCGTGGAGTATGTCACCTACAGCAAGTAAGGCGAACTATTTTAAGCGATTTTCCTTTAAAAGGACGTTTAAAACCAGCATCTTCCTGATTTTTAGCCGCCGCAGCCCCGAAAGGGGCTGCGGACGACACCCGGTTCCTTGTATAACGAGTGGTTCACCGGCGCGGGGCACAGCGCCGGCGAGCCAGATCTATGAAGAGAGGATGATACCATGAAATTTAGCAAGAAATTACTCGCTTGCCTGTCGGCAATTGCCGTTTTGACGGTTATGCTGGCCAGCCTGGGGCTGTTCAGCACCGCCGCAACGGTTGACTTTGACTCCCTGAATAAGGTCGTGTACGACGACCTGAACGGAACCTTGACCCCGTCTCGTTATGGCCCCAGTATCGGTACGCATATTACCGAGGCCGAGGGCGACAAGGCTATGAAAATTACTGCCAACGGAAGCTATGGCTTCTTGGCTTCTAACCCCAACGCAGACGCAGTGGGCTATGACTGGACCGGCTGGGCTTTCCATGTAAAGACCACCGGTGCTGTAACCGTTACCCCCAACCTGGATTGCACCTCTACCCACAGCGGCTGTGATACCCTGTATGTTCCCGGTTCCACCGTGGCGCTGGTTGCCGAGAATGGGGAAGCCACCATTGAAACCGTTGGTGCCGGTGGCGCTATCGCCTTCACCGATGCTTTTGACGGCTGGGTTATCATTGACAAAGACAAGTTGACTGACGCTTGGTATAAGGGTACTGTTGCAGAAAACTACAACGCCTATTCCATGGCACAGCTGATGTTCTACGTTACCGGCATCGGTGCCGGTGTAGAGCTGGTTATCGATGACCTGTACTGGATGACCGGCGAGACCGTTTCCGCCCCCGAAGGCGGCGAAGGTGGCGAAGGCGGCGAAGGCGGCGACGAGCCTGTTGATCTGCCCACCACCCTGATTATGGAAGACTTCGAGAAGGATGCCCTGACGAAGGGTGTCTATGGCGTAGCGCCCCCTGCCCTGGCGGATAACCCCAACGGCGGCAAGTGGATGGTGCTGGCCGCTAACGCCGACTTTGCCACTGAGGTGCAGCCGGATTACGGCGCTGAGTGGGACGGCGTGGCCTTCTACCTGAAGACTACCGGTGCAATCTCCTTTGTTCCCATGCTGTATAGCGGCTCCACCCGTGCCGGTATCGATACCATGATCGCCCTGACCGGCGGTGATTACGTGCTATACGACCTGGAGGGCAGACCCACCCGTCTTCCCAACGAGGGCGGCGCGCTGGCTCTGACCGAAGCCTTTGAGGGCTGGGTCGTGATCAACGATGGCGACCTGCGTGACCTGTGGGGCAAGGGTGCTAACGCCAAGGATCATGTGCCCACCTCCACCATCTCCGAGATCCTGTTCGAGGTGCGCTCCTCTGACCCCGGCGTGGAGACCTATATCGACGATATCATGTGGATCTTCGATATGGACGCCTATACCGATGAGATGGACTCCGTCAAGGAGCCTGCGCTTGTTCTGAAAAAGCAGCCCGTTTCTCTGCAGACGGAGATCGGCCAGTCTGTTTCTTTCTCTGTGGAGGCGGTCGCCTACTACGATGGCGAGGTCACCTATCAGTGGCAGAAGTCCACCAACAACGGTCTGGACTGGGCCGACATCGAGGGCGCTACGGCGTCCACCTATACCGTTGAGTCCATCGCCAAGGAGGACCACGGTGTCCGTTTCCGCTGTGTCATCAACAGTGACACAAAGACGGTTACCAGTGACAGCGCCCGTGTTGCTCTGCCGGCAACGGAAGAGAACGGCAAGCTGACTCTGCAGGATTTTGCCAACATGAGCAATGTGGATGTGGATGAGGCTAACGATATTACCCTGACCGATCCCATCTTCATGAATCAGTATCACGGCTTCCTGAATCCCTCCACCAACGGGTGGGAGTTCAACGGCATCAAGCGTGTGACCAATGCTGACGGCTCCTACAGCATGCAGGTGACCTGGAACGGTAACGAAAACTGGACCAGCCCCTCCAGCGTGTATGTGAAGTTTGATAACCGTGCTCCTGCCAACACCCAGGCGATCGCTATCCGCCTGACCCTGCCCGGCAGCAGTAGCGAGACAGCGCAGAATGCGGCCTCGGCCCACTTTGCCACCCTGTTCGTGGATACCCCCAACGACACCTTCTCTGCCTATCTGAGCTACGTATGGAACGGCCGTACGTTGGTTGCCAGTGCCGCCCCCGGCTTTGAGGGCAACCCGACTACCGTGCAGAAGGTGGATATGACCACCGGCGAGAAGACCACTGTCCTGCTGAACGAGCCCGCCGGTCAGGGCGCTAATGTCCTCTTCGACAATGGCGGCTTTGACGGCTGGGTCATCATCCCGCTGAGCTACTGGATGAGTGAGACCAACTGGGGCGAGGTTCTGCCCAACGAGTCCTGGTGTGGCGATGCGGCCGGCGTGAAGTACGACAGCATCGACCCCACCAAGCTGAACAGTATGCAGGTGAACATGGGTAACAGTGAGGACGGCTACACTGCCATCTATCACGAGATTGCCGCTATCACCGATATGGATGCCTTCCTGGCTACCATGACCAGCGATATCCAGATCACCGCACAGCCGGAGAGCGTTATCACCGAAAGCGGCAAGACCGCTACTTTCGAGGTGGAGGCTTCCGCTGAGGGTGCGCTGTCCTATCAGTGGCAGGTTTCTGCTGATGGCAAGCTGTGGACGGACATCGAGGGCGCTACCGCTGCTTCCTACACCACCGGCGCTCTGACCGCAGAGATGCACCTGTATCAGTATCGCTGTGTCATCAAGGCTGTCGGCTCCGAGCTGCCTGCCTGCTCCGATGTGGCCACTCTGTATGTGGATAAGTACCCGGATGTGATCATCAACCACGAGATTGGCTCCGATCCCATCGATGCGTCCATCTTCGCCGATAACAAGGGCAAGAATGTGGACATCATCATCCATGTACAGGATTACGGCGAGACGGTGTATACCTGGAAGTTTAATGGTAAGGACATCAAAAACGCCGGCGCCTTCAACCCCGAGGTAGAAGTGGGCGATGTATACGACATCGGCATGGACGAGATTGCTCCCGATGCTCTGTATTTCACCACGGCGGCGGATGTGCTGCCCGGCAAGGGTATCCTGACCATGGATACCAGCTGGAACTTCTTTGAGAACACGCCTCTGACCCTCTACCGTGTAGGCGAGGGCAACAAGCTGTTCTTCAACGGAGATGACCTGATTTCCGGCGTGGCTACCACGGATATCATTCTGTCCCGTGGCGGCAGCTGGCTGGTTAATAATGCGGCCATTGACGGCGCCGAGCTCGTCGACCCCGAAAAGGGCGAGGACGAAGGCTCTACCGGCGATGGTAGCACCTCCGGCGATGGCAACACCTCCGGCGAATCCCCCGATACCGGTGTGGAGAGCGCTGTGCTGCCTGCCCTGGCTCTGTTGGTCATGGCGGCTGCGGCTGTGGTTCTGCTGAAGAAGAAAGCCAACGCGTAATCTTCTCCTTATAACCATGTAAAACACGTGCCCGGTGGCGGATATTTCCATATCAGTCACCGGGCCTGTGGCAAAAGCACCGGAAAGGAAAGAAGCCGACGTTTTTGCCACAGAAAGGCAAGGTGCATTAAGGAGGACTCCGTTTATGAAACAGGCAGAGTATGTTTTAGCCCCCGCCGTGTGGGCGACACGGTATGACGAGGGCGGTTTCCTCAACTATACTGATTTCGGACGCAACCGGCACAGCGGAAATGTGCCCTATGTGTTGGCGGAACGTTCTATTATCCGGCACAGGCTGGGAGAACTCTTTTATGCCCCCTTTGATGACGGAAAAACCACCCCCGGCGAGTGGGGCTATACTTTTCTCAATCTGCAGGGTGAATACGCCGGTGACGGTATGCTGGCCGAGGGCTGCGGTTGGGTGGTCAATACGCCGCAGGACGATGCCGATGCACTGGCTATCATGAAGGCGTGGCTGTTTAAGCAGTATGCCGGCCACCCCTATCACTTGACCGGTGATGCCGCCGGAGCAGGTAGTATTAACGGCCACACGTTGTTTGAGCATTATGCGGCCAGTTTTGGATTTGCGTATGTGGGGGCGGAAATCGGGGAAAACATCGCCTGCTACCAGGCGCACATGGCCTTTACACGAGGCGCCGCCCGACAGTATGGGTGCAAGCCTATTATGTACTTCTCCAACTGGAACCAGTGCACCATCGGCACGTGGGAAACGCAGAACTCCTGGCCGGAGAACGGTCTGTCTACCGGCGGCCACTCCATGAGCCTGATGAAGCGTGCCTATGTGATGTCCTATATGGGTGGTGCGGCCAGCTTTACCTTCGAGTCGGGTGGCCGGCTGGCATTCTATGGCCCGGAGCGTATGACCGAGGACGGTCTGCTGGAGCTGAGCCCCTATGGGCAGGCCATGCAGGAGCTGGTGGCGTTCTCAAAAAGGAACAGCGACATCGGTATCAGCTATACGCCGATCGGTGTGGCGCTGGACCACCATCACGGCCTGGCGCTGTGCGCTGTACTGGAGGATGGTCCCGGCTTCCGGCGAGATAAAGCCTTTGGGTATTTCCCCAACACCGCCGGGGACACGATGGCCCGGGAATTTTTCAAAGGCTTGTATGCCGGAGCCGGCTTCTTCACGTGGGAGGATTATTTCAGCCAGGCGCCGGAGCAGATGCACCAGCTCAACACCCCCTACGGCGACACCCACGATGTCATCACCCACACCGCCGGCCAGGAGGTGCTGAACAGCTATCCGGTGCTGGTGCTGATGGGGGATATCGCCTTCACCCCCGAGGAGGTGGGGCGGTATGCGACCTATGTGGAGCAGGGCGGTACACTGGTGATGAACACCGCCTACCTCAAGTATTTCGACAGCTTCAGGGCAGAGTACAAAGGCGCCGCCCGGCAGGACATCCCCTCCGGCAAGGGCACGGTGATCGTCTACGGCCCGGATTACAGCGTGGCCGGACTGGACGCCATCCTGAAGGAGCAACTGAAGAAATATATCCCCTTCACCCTCTCCGACGAGGTGGAATATCTGGTCAATGTGAAAGACGGCAGTCTGATTTTAACCCTTATTAATAATGAGGGTGTCACCAAGGTGTATAACGAAGCGCCGGTCACCGATGAAAGCAAGGCTAAGACGCTGACGGTGACGTATACCGGTGATGCGGCCATCAAGCAGGTGAAGGAGCTGTACTACGGCGAAGCGGTCAACATGTCCGGCAACACCCTCACCGTCACCGTAGGCCCCGGTGACTGTAAAGTATTAGAATTTATGCTCGACTAACCACAGCAAAACGGAGGAGACATCATGAAACAGTCCGATTATATCGTAGACCCTCGTGTATGGGCAACGCGCTACGACGAGGGTGGCTTTGTCAGTTACACCGATTTCGGCCGCAACCGTCACGGCGAGAGTGTGCCCTGTGCGCTGGCACAGCAGTCCATTGAACAGCACAAGCTGGGCGCGGCTTTTTATGCGCCCTTTGATGGGGAAAAGACGGTGACCGGCGAGTGGGGATTTGCCTTTTTGAACCTGGACGGGCACTATTCCGCTTTCGATCTGCAACTGAGGAACGCCGGCTGGATCAAAAACAAGCCGAAAAACGACGAAGAGGCCGTAGCCACCATGCGGAATTGGTTGTTTGGGACTTTCTCGGTACCCCCATATAACATCGCCCCCGGCGCATCGGGGATGGGGAGTATCAATGGCCACACCCTGTTCGAGCACTATGCCGCCAGTTGGGGCTATGACTATGTGGGGGCGGAAATCGGGGAAAACATCGCCTGCTACCAGGCACACATGGCCTTTACCCGAGGCGCCGCCCGGCAGTATGGGTGTAAGCCTATTATGTACTTCTCCAACTGGAACCAGTGCACCATCGGCACCTGGGAAACGCAGAACTCCTGGCCGGAGAACGGCCTGCCTACCGGCGGCCACTCCATGAGCCTGCTCAAACGTGCCTATATGATGTCCTATATGGGCGGTGCGGTCAGTTTCACCTTTGAGGCCGGTGGCCGGTTGGCATTCTATGGGACAGACAGGCTAACTGAGGACGGTCTGCTGGAGCTGAGTCCCTATGGGCAGGCCATGCAGGAGCTGGTGGCGTTCTCAAAAAGGAACAGCGACATCGGCATCAACTATACGCCGATTGGTGTGGCGCTGGATTACTATCACGGCCTGGCGCTGTGTGCGGTGCTGGAGGAAGGCCCCGGTCTGCGTCACGACAAGGCGTTTGGGTACTTCAAGAACACCGCCGGGGATGAGATGACCCGGGACTTTTTCAAGAACCTGTATGCCGGAGCCGGCTTCTTCACGTGGGAGGATTATTTCAGCCAGGCGCCGGAGCAGATGCACCAGCTCAATACCCCCTACGGCGACACCCACGATGTCATCACCCACACCGCTAGCCAAAAGGTGCTGAACAGCTATCCGGTGCTGGTGCTGATGGGGGATATCGCCTTCACCCCCGAGGAGGTGGGGCGGTATGAGGCCTATGTGGAGCAGGGCGGCACGCTGGTGATGAACACCGCTTATCTTCCCTATTTTGAAAGCTTCAGGGCGGAGTACAAAGGTGCCGCCCGGCAGGACATCCCCTCCGGTGAGGGCACGGTGATCGTCTACGGCCCGGATTACAGCGTGGAGGCGCTGGATGCCATCCTGAAGGAGCAGATTAAGAAACATATCCCCTTCACCCTCTCCGACGAGGTGGAATATCTGGTCAATGTGAAAGACGGCAGTCTGATTTTAACCCTTATTAATAATGAGGGTGTCACCAAGGTGTATAACGAAGACCCGGTCACCGATGAAAGCAAGGCTAAGACGCTGACGGTGACTTATACCGGTGATGCGACCATCAAGCAGGTGAAGGAGCTGTACTACGGCGAAGCGGTCAACCTGTCCGGTAACACGGTCAAAACCACGGTGCCGGCCGGTGACTATCGGGTATTTGAGTTTGTGTTTGAATAAAGTAATTTAACAAAAAGTGGAGGCGACTGTTATGAGAAAATTGATTTCACTTTGTTTGGCGGTGATTATGCTGGTTTGCCTGACCGCCTGCGGCGACAAGCCGGCGGAAAGCAACCCAACCTCTACACCGGTGGCGGATAACAGCGATGTGACCACCACCACGGCAGAGGTGGCAGACACGACCATCACCGGTAGCGAGGCTACTGATACCACCACCACGGTGGGTGGCGGCAAGAACACCACCGCCACCACAGAGAAAAAGGTGACCACCACAGCGGCCAAGACTCCGAACAAGAACTACACCCTGAAGGCATCGGATTTCATCCGTGACCCCTCGGTGTGGGAGACCAAATATGCCCCCGGCTATGATGATTTTACCGTCTATGGCGGCTTCGGCGTGCTGGGCCCCAACCCCTATATCCCGGCCGCTATTGTGGAAAAGAGCATCAAGGCACAGAAGCTGGGTGAGGCGTACTTTGAGCCTCTGGATGGCACTGGCGGTCACGTAGGTGAATGGGGCTATTCCTTCCTTTGTCTGGATGGGCATGTGGCCGGCGACGGCACAACCATGGCGGACTGTGGGTGGATTAAATTCACCCCCAAGAACGACAAGGACGCCCTTGCCATCATCCGCAACTGGCTCTTTAAGCAGTTTGCCAGCCCTCCTCACAACTTGAAATATGGCAATAAGAATATGTCCAGCATCAATGGCCACACCCTGTTCCAGCATTATGCCGGTGAGTTTGGTTTTGCCAATATCGGCTCGGAGATTGGCGAGAACACCGGTATGCACCAGGCCCACATGGCCTTTACCCGTGGTGCAGGCCGCCAGTACGGTGCCACCACCATCATGGACTTCTCCAACTGGAATCAGCTGACCATCGGTACTGAGGAGACCTATTCCTCCTGGGGCAAGCAGGGCTTCCCGGAGGGCGGCCACTCCCATAGCCTCATCAAGCGGGCCTTTGTTATGTCCTATATGGGCGGCAGCTCCACGTTTATGTTCGAGGCCGCTTGCCGCATGGCCTTCTACGGTCTGGAGCGTGTGAACGACGATGGCATCCTGGAGCTGACCAACTACGGCAAGAATATGCAGCAGCTGGTGGCCTTTTCCGAGAAGGCTGACGACATCGGCTATGCCTATACCCCCATCGGCATTGCCATCGATTTCTACCATGGCCGTGCTTCCTATTCCACCCTGTCCAGCGGCGCTGCCTGGCGGATGGATAAGGCCTTCGGCTATTTTGATAACACCGCCGGCGACGATATGAATATCAACCTGATGAAGATGCTGTACCCCGGCTCTACTCCCTTCTTCTGGAACCGGTATGATAAGCAGGCTCCGGAAGAGATGCATCAGGTGAACAACGAATACGGCGACAACTTCGACTACATCACCCACAATGCCTCCCAGAAGGTGCTCAATAGCTATCCTGTCCTGTTACTGTGCGGCGACATCGCTTTTAGCACTGCTGAGGCGAAGCGTTATGTGGAGTATGTCAACCAGGGCGGTACCCTCATTTGCAACACCGCCTACCTCAAGTATTTCGACAGCTTCAAGGCGGCCTACAAGGGCGGCACTCGCCAGGACATCAAGTCCGGCAAGGGCACGGTGATTGTGTACGGTCCGGATTACAGCATCGACAATCTGGGCGCCATCCTGAAGGAGCAGATCAAGAAGTTTATCCCCTTCACCATCTCCGACGATATTCAGTACCTGGTGAACGTGAAGGATGGTAGCCTATTTGTGACCCTTATCAACAACGAAGGTGTGACCAAGGTGTATAACCAGGCACCGGTTACCGACAAATCCAAAGCCAAGACCATGACCGTTACCTACACCGGCAACTTGAAGATAAAACAGGTCAAGGAGCTGTTCTACGGTAGCAAGGTATCGCTGTCCGGCAAGGCGGCCACGGTGACCGTCGGCCCCGGCGATGTGCAGGTGCTGGAGTTCGTGTTCGACTAACCAGGGAGGTTTTACCATGAAAAAGAGCGATTATATCCGTAATGAGGCTCTCCATACCACCCGCCACGCTTATCCGGAGAAGGGCTTTGTCGCTTATAACTGTTACAGCATCCATGGCGGCCACGGGAACATCCCACAGCAGATGATAGAGGATAGCCTCACGGCTCACGGGCTGGGTGAGGATTATTATACATTGCTCGACGGCTACGGCACCCCGAAATTTCCCCGTTATGCCATAGGGGAATGGGGATTCTCCTTCCTCAACCTGAATGGCACATATGCCGGTAGTGGGCATCAGATGCACGGCTCCGGTTGGGTGGTACACTCTCCCAAGACCGACGAGGAAGCCGTGGAGATCATGCGGACATGGCTCTATAAGCAGTACACCGATGAAAAGCACCAGCTGGAAGAGGGCGAGCATGGGGTAGCGGCCATCAACGGCCACACCCTGTTCCAGCATTATGCGGCGGAGTGGGGCTTTGACCAGATCGGCTCCGAAATCGGCGAGAACACCGGCATGCACCAGGCTCACATGGCCTTCACCCGTGGTGCAGGCCGCCAGTATGGGAAGCTGACCATCATGGACTTTTCCAACTGGAACGCCGGCACCATCGGCACCTGGGAAACGAAGCCCAGCTGGCCCCAGGGCAGTTCTACCGGCGGCCATTCCCTCAGCCTGCTCAAGCGGGCGTATGTGATGTCCTATATGGGCGGCGCTTCGGATTTCCTGTTTGAGGTGGCCTGCCTGCTGTCGTTTATCGGCGAGGAGGCAGTGGATGAGAATGGCATTCTGTTGCTCAGCCCCTACGGCAAACAGGTAAAAGAGCTGCTCGCCTTTACCGCCGACCACCGTGACATCGGCATCGCCTACACCCCCATCGGCCTGGTGATAGATCATTACCGTGGCTGGGCGACCTGTGCGGTGCTGGAGGATGGCGCAGGCTACCGGCACGACCGGGCGCTGGGATGCTTCCCCAACACCCCCGGCGACGATATGGTCAACGCCCTGTTTTATCTGCTGTACCCCGGTGCTTCCCCCTTTAACTGGCACGATTATTTCCATCAGGCGCCGGAGCAGATGGCGCAGGTGAACAACGCCTATGGCGATGTGTTTGACTACATTACCCACAAAGCCTCGCAGGCGGTGCTGGACAGCTATCCGGTGCTGGTGCTGTGCGGCGATATCGACCTGACCGCCGAGGCGGCACAGCGGTACATCGCCTACGTACAGAAAGGCGGCACCCTGCTGTGCAACACCGCCTACCTCCGCTTCTTTGCGGACTATCAGGCGGCGTATGACGCCGGCGCGCAGACCATCCCCGATGGGGAGGGCACAGTTATCGTCTATGGCCCGGATTACAGTGTGGAGGCACTGGACGGTCTTCTCAAGGAGCAGATTAAGAAGCACGTCCCCTTCACCCTTTCGGATGAGGTGCAGTATCTGGTGAACGTGAAGGATGGCAGTCTCATCCTCACCCTCATCAACAACGAGGGCGTCACCAAGGTGTGCTCCGAGCCTCCCGTTATCGACGAGAGCAAGGCCAAGACCATCACCGTCACCTATACCGGCGATGAGCCGGTGGCCCAGGTCAAGGAGCTGTACTACGGCGAGCCGGTGGATGTAGACGGTAACGCCGTCACTGTCACTGTCGGCCCTGGTGATGTACAGGTGCTGGAGTTTGTGTTCGACTAATCCTATAAACAGGGAACAAGGAGGAACAAGGCATGTTAAAACGGAGAGTAACAGCGATTCTTGCAGTGATGGTGCTGGCCACCTCACTGCTCCTGGGCGGTGTGACCGTCGGGGCGGCGGAGGATACCCCTACTGTCCAGTCGGCCGCATTGGCAGAGACCTACGGAGGGACGGCGGTGGTCCTGCAGGACTTTGCCGGCATGAGCGATGTGGATGTGGACGAGGCCAACAATGTGACCTTGACCGACCCCATCTTCATGGGGCAGTACCAAGGTTTTCTGGATCCCGCCACCAACCAGTGGGTGCTTAACGGCATCCGACGTGTGGAGAATGAGGATGGCTCTTACAGCGTTCGGGTGACCTGGAATGGCAACGAGACCTGGACAAGCCCCTCCGGCGTATATGTCAAGTTTGACAACCGGGCTCCGGCAAATACCCAGGCCATTGCCGTCCGGCTGACTCTGCCCAGCGGCAGTAGTGCGGCGGCGCATTTTGCCAACCTGTTTGCGGATACGCCTGCCGGCACATTCAATCCTTATTTGTATTATGTATGGAACGGCCGCACGCTGACCTCCGGCGGTGCTCCCGGCTTTGCGAGCAACCCGGTGACCGTGCAGAAGGTGAACACCTCGACCGGCGAGGAGACCGCTGTTCTGCTGAATCAGCCCACTGCGCAAGGGGCAAATCTACTGTTTGACAACAACGGTTTTGATGGCTGGGTCATCCTTCCGCTGGACTACTGGATGAGTGAGACCAACTGGGGCGATGTCCTGCCCAATGAAAGCTGGGTTGGCGATGCGGCTGGTGTGAAATATGACAGCATTGACCCTGTTAAGCTCAACAGCATGCAGCTGAATATGGGCGGTAGCGAGGATGGCTATGTAGCCACGTATCACGAGATTGTTGCTGTGACGGATGTAGATGGCTTTATGGAGGCTGTGCATGTCCACAGCTGGGCTCCGGCCACCTGCACTGCCCCCAAGACCTGCCGCACCTGCGGCGAGACCGAAGGGGCGGCGGTCGGCCATACCTTTACAGGGGGCGTTTGCTCCGCTTGCGGCATGGCCCAGCCTGACGCTGTATCTACCCAGACCTACAACGGTCGGGTAACCTTTGCCGTATACGCCTATGAGGACGGTACCCACCGGCTGGAGGTGACCGGCACCGGCGTGATGCCTACCGCCAAGCAGGCGGCCGGCTACAAGTTCTTCGACTACAAGAGCACCATTAAGGAAATCGCCATCGGGGAAAGCATCACCACGGTGGGCTACGGCATTTTTAGTGGCTTCACCGCCCTGTCCTATGTGAGCCTGCCCTCCACCCTGACCACCATCGACGGCGAGTCCTTCCGTGGCTGTACCGCTCTGAAGTCGATCGACATTCCGGATAGCGTGACCACCCTGGGCTACATGGCTTTCTCCGCTTCCGGCCTGGAGAGTGTGGTTGTGCCCGCATCCGTGACCTCCATCAAGAACTATGTGTTCTACCGTTGTAAGAATTTAACCTCTGCTGAGATCTATGGCACCACCGAGTATAAGGTGGGCGCCCGTATCTACTACGCCCCCGGTGCCCGTATGTTCTCCGAATGCTCCAAGCTGAGCAACATCGTGCTGGGCGAGAACATCAACCTGCTGAACACCTACTGCTTCCACGGTACGGCTATCACCGAGTTTACGGTGCCTGCCCGTGTGAAGTTTGTGTACGATGCGGCGTTCCATAGCTGTACCAAGATGACCAAGTTCGTGATGGAAGAGGGCGTGACCTATCTGGGCTGGGCTGCTCTGTTCGGCTGCTCCAGCCTGACCGACGTGACCATCCCCGAGACCATCACCGGTGGCAACATCGCTACCTGGGCGTTTGGTGCATGTACCAGCCTGGAGAGCATTGA
>JAFURT010000031.1 GCA_017471765.1 Clostridia bacterium | reverse complement strand
GGACGCAAGGGGAGCTGGCACGGCGTTAGCCGTGACTGAGGGGATTCGATAAGAACACAACCCCTCCACCGCCGTTCGGCGGTCCCCCTCCCCGACTTCGCCACAGCGAATGTCGAACACAGGGGAGGCACGGGAAAAGCTAAAAACTATACGGAACCCCCGGCACAGCCGGGGGGTTTCGATTGCAAGAAATTGCCCACCGCTTTAGGCGGTGGGCAATTGGCACTTTTTCTTATTCTCCGGCGTTTTCCTGTGGCACATCCGGCAACAGTTCCTCACTCAATTCCGGGATAAAATGCCGGACAAACCGGCCGCTGGGGCCACGGCCACGCTGTTTGACATACACATAGCCAATGACGCTGAACACCACCGCACCGACGAAATTCACCAGCAGGTCGGCCATAGTATCGTGCAGACCGATGTCCAGGTACCCGCCAAGGCCCAGCTCCCGCCCATTTACCGTCACCGCCTGAATGTTCTCTAAAATCACAGCCTGGTTGCTGGCTGTAGGGTCCAGCTCCACCGTGCTGATGAGATGGATAACCGTATCCTTTTGCATATCCGTGTGGAACAGGCAGTCCATACCGTACTCGAAGAACTCCCACACCACCCCCACCGTCATGGAGAAGCAAAAGGCGGCCAGCGCCACGTAAAAGGGAGACAGACGGAATTTTTCCTGCTTGTTTCGGGACAGAATGTCCACCAGGGAAAACCCGAACGCCGCGCATAAAAAGCCGTTGGTCACGTGTAACAGGGTATCCCAGTAGGGGTACTGGAGGTAATAGCTCCCCAGCTCCCCCAATATTTCCGCCGCAAAAATGAACAGCAGGATGATGCACTCCATCACCGAGGGAATTTCGATGCGGAGCTTACGCTCGATAAAGCTGGGGGCGAGGAACAGCACCAGCACCAGGCCGCAGACAAAGGCACTTTCATAATCCCCCTGCACAATGTTGACCGCCAGCATGCCGATGACGATCAGCCGCAGAACCACATACACCCCGAATACAACCGGATGCGTCCGGATACGCTGGCACAGGCTGTGCCAACCCGGTATAGGCTTGTTTTTCATGTGCCCTCCTTACTGTATCAGCCGAATGGCATCATGCAGATTTTCCACCACAACGGTTTCACTGCCGCCGTTCCACTCTCCATCCAGCGACCACTCCATCGCCGGGTCGGCGGTCACCGTCATCCTGGCGGCACTGCGGAATACGATGTGGGGCGAGGTATATTTCTGCTCCACCAATGCCTTGATGCACTCGCTCAGTTCTGCGGCATTTTTCGGCATCTTAATGAGCAACAGCTCCAATAGTCCATCGTTCATATCCACCGTCTTCGGGTCCAGGGTCAATACACCGCCCACAGAAGTAGAATTGCTGATTGCGCCGAAAATATACTCCCCTTCCAGCACCTCATCCTCCAATTCAAACCGAAGCCGCCACGGCCGGATGTTGGACAGGTCTTTAATCCCCTCCAACACATACGCCAGATGTCCCAAGGCATTCTTGACATTCTGCGGGGTGGCATAGGAGGCCCGGGTGAACATCCCAAAAGAAGCCACATAGGTAAAATGCCGCCCGCCGAAAACACCCACATCATAGGTATGTGGCTTGCCTGTGAGGATGGCCTCTGTGGCGGCCGGGATGGTTTTCTTAAGGCCGATGCTGTTCGCAAAATCGTTGGTACTGCCGCAGGGGATATACCCAATGGGCGTGGTATGCCCGGCCATGAGCAGGCCGGCCACCACCTCATTAAAGGTGCCGTCGCCACCAAGGCACACCACCAGCTCTGCTTCTCCACCGTAGGCCGCCGCCAGCTCCCGGGCGTTCCCCCGTCCGGTGGTAACATACACCGTCGGAGCATAGTCAGCCCGGCAGAACGCTTCCAGCACATCGGCCAGATGCCGCTTGCCCGCCATTTTCCCGGAACAAGGATTGAGAATCAGCAGTAATTTTTTGCTCATGGAGCAACGCCTTCTTTCGGATTGATAGGAAGATTCTTTCCCCTTGTTTAAAAGTATACTGCGCTCCGGCCAAAAATGCAATGTATCTCCAAAAGAGTTCACGGTTTGGTTACAAAAAAGTTACCCGGCGGTAAAATTTACCGCCGGGTAACGAATCAGCCGGATGGAATCAGCGATGCTTCTCCAGGAGCTGCTGAATCTTGTCATGAGAATCAATCAGAGCACTGATGGAGATGTTGTGGTTAAGTGCCGCAATGTAATAGGCCACATACTTGGAGCAATCCACCTCGTGGAACCAGTCACGCTGCAGCAGCTCCGGGGTGCGATAGGTCAGGTTGGTACCGAACACACCGTCTACGATGCCGTCGGCCACCGCCTGGTCGAACTTGTCCAGACCAGCCGTGAAAATGGCATAGGTAGCATAAGCGTAGATGCGGCGAGCCTTCCGCTTCTTCAGCTCATAGGCGATGTCCAGCATGGACTCACCGGAGGCGATGATATCGTCTGCGATAAAGATATCCTTGCCCTCCACAGAGCTGCCCAGATACTCATGAGCCACGATGGGGTTGCGGCCATTGACCACACGGGAGTAGTCACGGCGCTTGTAGAACATACCCATCTCCACGCCCATGTTGACCGCATAGTACATGTTGCGGTTGAGAGCGCCCTCGTCAGGGCTGACCACCATCAGGTGGTCACGGTCAGCCTGCAGGTCAGGAATGCTACGGAACATGGCCTTCATCACCTGGTAGGAGGGCATCATGTTGTCAAAGCCCATCATGGGGACAGCGTTGCACACACGGGGATCGTGAGCGTCAAAGGTAACGATGTTATCCACGCCCATCGACTGCAGTTCCTGCAGAGCCACGGCGCAGTCCAGACTCTCACGATAGTTACGGCGATGCTGACGGCCGCCGTACAGGTTGGGCATAATCACGTTGATGCGGTGCGCCTTGCCGCTGGTGGCCTGAATGATACGGCGCAGGTCCTGGTAGTGGTCGTCCGGAGACATGGCGTTCTCAAAGCCATACATCTGGTACTTACAGCTGTAGTTGCCCACATCCACCAGGATGTACAGGTCATCACCCCGGATGGAGGATTTAATCAGACCTTTACCGTCGCCGGAAGAGAAGCGGGGGCAATCCACCCCGATAGAGAAGGTATCCACGTCCTTGCCACACTTTTGCGCCCACCGCAGAAGATGGCCCTCGATTTTGGCACCCAGGTCCTCCGCACCGTGCATGGAAATCAGCTTCAGCGGTGCTACGTTCGCCTCCAGATTAAACACATTTTCGCTGGTGATCTTACCCATCATCACAAACCCCTTTACCCATTGTTCCTGTGCTCACACAGGTTGTCCCTAACATTATAGCATAGCTTTTCCGCTTTTTCCACACCTTGAGCGACAAATTTTTACAGAATTTTTTTACCCAGTACTGGCGAGGTTGCACAACACACAGTAGAAAACGGCTTTTTTCTTGTCATCCGACGCAAGATGTGGTATGATAAAAGAAAGCTATTCTCAGGGAGGTACGCCTTATGGAGTTACATGAAACCGAACAGTATGCTCCGGAACGGGTATTGCTGGTATCGGTGGATACCGGCGAATTTGATGCCGAGGTATCGCTGGCCGAGTTAGCGGAGCTGGTGGACACCGCCGGCGGCATCGTGGTGGACACCGCCATACAGAAAAAAGAAAATCCGGACAAGGCTACCTGCCTGGGTGGCGGCAAGGCGGAGGAGCTGGCCCAGCAATGCACCGCCGAGGACATTGACCTGGTGGTGATGGACCGGGAACTGTCCCCCACCCAACTGCGTAATCTGGAGGACATCTTCCCCTGCCGGGTCATCGACCGCACCATGCTCATCTTGGATATTTTTGCCGGCCGGGCCCGGTCAGCGGAAGGCCGCCTGCAGGTGGAGCTGGCCCAGCTGCAATATATGTTACCCCGCCTGACGGGACAGGGCACTGCCCTCTCCCGTCTGGGTGGCGGTATCGGCACCCGTGGCCCCGGCGAGACGAAACTGGAAAGCGACAAGCGCCACATCCGCCGCCGCATCGGGGCTATCAAGGAACAACTGGAAAAGGTGGAGAGCCAGCGGCTCCTCCGCCGCCAGCGGCGTAAAAAGGACGGCATCCCCACCGTGGCACTGGTGGGCTACACCAATGCCGGCAAATCCACGTTGCTAAACTACCTTACCGATGCCGGGGTGCTGGCGGAGGATAAGCTGTTTGCCACCCTCGACCCTACCGCCCGCTCCCTCCGTCTGCCGGATGGCCGTGAGGTCATGCTGGTGGACACCGTCGGCTTTGTACGGCGACTCCCCCACCAGCTGGTGCGCGCCTTCCACTCCACCCTGGAGGAAGCGGTGGATGCCGATGTGATTCTTAACATCTGCGATGCCTCCAGCCCCCACGCCACCGAGCATCTGCAGGTCACCGGTGACCTGTTGGCAGAGCTGGGGTGCGGCGATACCCCGGTACTGCGGGTGATGAATAAGTGTGACCTGGTCCCCGCTATCACCATGGGGGTCACCCTCAGCAATATCTGCATCAGTGCCCGCTCCGGCGAGGGCGTCCCTGCCCTGCTGGATGCCGTGGCCGCCGCCCTCCCCCCTGACCGCAAACGGGTAAAGCTGCTCCTGCCCTTTTCCAAAGGGGCGCTGGCGGAGCAGTGCCGCCGGGACGGCCAGGTGGAATTTGAGGAATATGTACCGGAGGGACTGTCCATGACGGTCATCCTGGGTGCTCGCCTGCTGGCGGAAACCGCCGCATATGTGGTGGAAGAATAAAATCATAGCACAAAAGAAGCCGGGAGATGCCTCTGCATCTCCCGGCTTTCCTTTGTTCTATTAACTATCCTCACAGGCAGAAATGTAATACCCGGTCGCCGTTCTGGTCAGGGTATACACCTGGCAATGAGCCGCCATATCAATGGTAGGCTCCATCTCCACACCGTGCTCATCCAGCAGGATGGCTGTGTTAGGCACAAAACCCACACGCACCAGATACGCATCCTTTCCTTGCCGCTTAATGGAATCAATTACCGTTCGGTAACCGGAACTGACCACGTTAAAGGGAACATAATAGCAATTATCCCCCTCGCTATAAGTCAAACTGCTATCCTCCACCGACCGATGGGTCAGCACCGCATCCCGGCCGAACAGCACCCGGTAGGAAGCCTCCACCTCTGTCACCGGCACCGCAATACGCCCCTGATCATCCACAGCGTAGCGGCAGGTCTCATCCCCCTCACGGAGCATACGGATCTGCTCTGCCTGCATCACCCGGTAGGCGGCGGCGTTCAAAAAGGCATCCTGCTCCGTCTGGGTAATATCAGCAAAAGCGGTGGGGGTATAGGTCAGCACCGGCTCCAGAAAATAGTAGATTTCTTCTTCCATACCGCTGGTGTCCGACGCCTTTTTCACTGCGCCGATGCCGGAAACCACCAGCGCCACCACACCAACGATAGCCAGCAGGGAAATCAGCATCCCCAGCGGTGCCGCATAGGCATACCGGCCACGGCGCTTGCCTCGCCGATTATATCGCCGGGTCACCGGCCGCTTTTTCGGCTGCTCGTCGGCTGTGTCGATGGACATTTCGATAGACGCATCCGGGATGACGTCATCCTGTATTTCCATAGCAAGGTCTTTGTCTTCCATACCGTTGCCTCCTGTCTGTTCTATCCTTTACCGAAACATTATACCATAGTCTTTTCGGTTTAACAAGCCCCGAATTTTTCACCGGGGAAGGTGGCCAACACCTGCCGCAGTACCGCTTCTTCGGCGGCGGGGCCCACGGCAGCCAGTGCCACCGGGCCGGCAAACAGCCGTCGGGCCAGGACGAGGATATCCTCTGCCGTCACCGCCTCCCAGGCGGCCAGCACGTCCTCCACCGGCACCGAGCGTCCCAGCACCCACTCACTGCGCCCCTCCCGGGCGGCAAGAGCGGCCACGGTTTCCAAGCTCATGAGGAAGCTGGTCTTCACCCTCGTCTTGGTGCGGCGCAATTCCTCTGCGGTGATTTCTTCTGTAAGGAAGTGGGTCAGCACCTCCCCGATCTCCTGCAGGACGGTCAGCTGGTTGTCCGGTGAGGTAGAGGCAGAGATGGTATACATCCCCACATCCCGGCTGGCATAGTGGGTGGTGAACACCCCATACACCAGCCCCAGCTCCTCACGCAGTCGTTGATACAGGCGTGAACTTTCGCCATCCCCCAGCAGGGCGGTGAGCAATGACAGCGTGAAACGCTCCGACGCATCTACCGGCAGACCGGGAAATCCCAGCTCCAGGCTGACCTGCTCATAAGGTTTCTCCCGACGCAGGATGCCGGGCACGAACACCGGCGTATCATCCACCGGGTGACCGGTACCGGTCGGTCGGTGGCCAAAGGTTGCCTCCACCGCCGCCCGGACAGCCGCCTCATCAAACCCGCCGGCGCACACCACCAGCATATTGTCCGGGGTGTATCGCTCATGCAGAAAACGGAGCAGTTCTTCCCGATCGATGGCCAGCACCGACTCCCGGGTGCCGCTGATGGGGGCGCCGAGAGCGCCCCCCTGCCACACCATTTCCGTCAAGCCATCATGGGCAGTATCCTCGGGAGAGTCCTCGTACATGGCAATCTCCTCCAGCACCACCATTCGCTCCAGTTCCAGTTCCTTTTGCGGAATGGCCGAGTGGAGCAACATATCTGCCAGCAGTTCCAGCGCCTGCCCGGCAAATTCCCGAAGGGTCTTGATGTAATACCGGGTATGCTCCTGCCCGGTGTAGGCGTTGATAACCCCACCGATATCGTCCATAGCCAGAGAAATATCCCGGGAGGTGCGGGTCTCGGTTCCCTTGAAAAGCATATGCTCTGCCAAGTGAGAGATACCCCCATGAAAGCCGGCCTCATACCGGGAGCCGGCTCCCACCCACACATCCAGCGTAAATACCCGAGCCTCCGACTGGGGCAGTAAAAGAAGCCGCAAGCCGTTTTCCAATACGATCTTTTCCATACTTACCTCAAAAAAGCGGAGCCGCTGCCACTGTGACAGCGGCTCCGCCGCAATTCTTATATGGGATTAGCTGTTGTGGTCACGACGGGGGCCACGGCCGCCCTCACGGCGGAAGCCGCCCTCACGGCGAGGCGCCGGAGCAGAAACATAATCGTCAGGGTTGAGACCCTCGATCTTGATGATGGCATCCTTACGGGACAGGTTGATACGGCCCTGCTCGTCGATCTCGGTGACCATGACAGCGATGGTGTCACCCACGGCGACCACATCCTCCACACGCTCCACACGGTTGAGATCCAGCTTGGACACGTGCACCAGGCCCTCCTTGCCGGGAGCAATCTCCACGAAGGCGCCGAAGGTCATCAGGCGGGTGACCTTACCCTTGTAGATGGCACCGATCTCGGGATCCTTGGCAATGGTCTCGATGATCTGCAGAGCACGGTTAGCATCTGCCAGGTCGGTGGACAGGATGGTCACAGTGCCGTCCTCTTCCACATTGACGGTGCAGTTGCAATCCGCCTGGATCTGCTGGATCACCTTACCGCCCTTACCGATCACGCCGCCGATCTTGTCGGTGTCGATCTTGGTGGACAGCATCTTGGGAGCATACTTGGACAACTCAGGCCGCACCTCGGGGATGGCCTTGAGCATAACCTCGTCCAGGATGTAGCAACGGGCGGTGTAGGTCTTGTCCAGCGCCTCACGGATGATGGCAGGGGTCAAGCCGTGCACCTTCAGGTCCATCTGGATGGCGGTGATGCCCTTCTTGGTACCGCCCACCTTGAAGTCCATATCGCCGAAGAAGTCCTCCAGGCCCTGGATATCCACCATGGTCATGAAGCGGTCACCCTCGGAGATCAGACCGCAGGAAATACCGGCAACGGGAGCCTTGATCGGCACGCCGGCAGCCATTAGGGCCAGCGTAGAGCCGCAGATGGAGGCCTGAGAGGTGGAGCCGTTGGAGGACAGCACCTCACTCACCAGACGCATGGTGTAGGGGAACTCCTCAATGGAGGGCAGCACGGGCAACAGCGCACGCTCCGCCAGGGCACCGTGACCGATCTCACGACGGCCGGGGCCACGGGAGGGCTTGGTCTCACCCACCGAGTAGGAGGGGAAGTTGTAGTGGTGCATATACCGCTTCTCGGTCTGGTCATCCAGGCCATCCAGCGGCTGGGCGTCCTTGGAGCCGCCCAGGGTACAGGTGGTCAGCACCTGGGTCTGGCCACGGGTGAACATACCGCTACCATGAGTACGGGGCAGCAGGTCAACCTTGGCATCCAGGGGACGCATATCGTTGATGCCACGGCCGTCCACGCGCTTGCCCTCGTCCAGCAACCAGCGACGGACGACGAACTTCTGCAGCTTGTACAGGCACTCGTCGATCTTCTCGATCTGGTCGGGATACTCGGCATCGAACTTGGCGTGCACCGCATCGTACACGGGAATCAGGCGCTCGTCACGGATACGCTTGTCATCGGTGTCCAGAGCCGCCTTCACATCGTCGATGGCGAAGGCCTTGATAGCCTCGAACATGGCCGGATCGGGATCGTTGGAGGTGAAGGCAAACTTCTCCTTGCCGATCTCCTTGACGATGTCATTGATGAAGGCCACGATCTGCTGGTTGGCCTCGTGGCCCAGCATGATGGCGTCAAACATGGTGTCGTTGTCGATCTCGTTGGCGCCGGCCTCGATCATCGCCACCAGGTCAGCGGTGGAAGCCACGGTGACGTGCATCTCGGACTTCTTCTCCTGCTCGGCGGTGGGGTTAATGACGAACTGGCCGTCCACCATACCCACGACTACACCGGAGATGGGGCCATCCCACGGAATGTCGGAGATAGCGATAGCGGTGGAAGCACCGATCATCGCAGTGGTCTCGGGCTGGCAATCGGGGTCAACGCTCATCACGGTGCAGACCACAGTGACGTCGTTGCGCATATCCTTGGGGAACAGGGGGCGAATGGGGCGGTCGATCACACGGGAGGTGAGGATCGCCTTCTCGCTGGGGCGGCTCTCACGGCGCTGGAAGGAGCCGGGGATCTTGCCCACAGAGTACATTTTCTCCTCATAGTCTACGGACATGGGGAAGAAATCCACGCCCTCACGGGGCTTGGCAGAAGCGGTCACGGTGCACAGGATGCTGGTCTCGCCGTAGCGCACCATACAGGAGCCGCTGGCCAGCTGGGCCATCATGCCGGTCTCGATGACCAGCGGACGGCCGGCCAAGGTGGTTTCAAACTTACGGAACGTTTCAAACATAAGAATACCTCCTAAAAATTTTTTATTTCACGGAGGAATCAACCGGTTTTTAGCAATAAGACCAATGCCGTCAGCCGTCCGGCGGCACTCGTTTCACTGCTAAAAGGGCTGTTTTCTCCGTATTTGATGAGTTTAGGGTAGAGTGACATATCTGAACACCGTTTTAGAAAGGGGGATTTTCACTCTATCCTCGTTAAAATACTCGGTAATCCGGAAAGGATTACCTGCGTTTTGTGCCTTGGTAGAACGAAAATCCCCTCTTTCTAAAATCGCAGACCGCAAAGTGAGCAGATTTCGAGGGATTTTTATTCTATTTGGGCGAAGCAAGGCTGCCGCCTTGCAATAACAAATGGGGTAAAAAGCACCGAAATATGCCTCTTTGCGGCGGGTTCGAATATATCGCTCTACCCTATGTTTCGCAAGACGAGGCAGGAGGGGGTTATCTCCCCCGCCTGCCTCAACCGCTGTGCGGTTGAGGACGCCTGCGGGCGGATTTATCCGCTCGTTGGCACTCGCTCTATGCGCAGGGGCACCCTGACGGTTCCCCCGCACACACTCCCTCCCTCCGATATCCAACGCGCTACGCATACGGATACCTGTGGGAACAGGCGGGGCAACAGCCCCGCCTGTTTTTTGAAAACTTATTTACGCAGACCCAGCTTCTCGACGATCGCACGATACCGGTTGATATCCTTCTTCGTCAGATAGGCCAACAGGTTGCGGCGATGACCAACCATCTTCAGCAGGCCACGGCGGCTGTGATGATCCTTCGGGTGAGCCTTCAGGTGCTCGGTCAGGTCGTTGATGCGCTTGGTCAGCACAGCAATCTGCACCTCGGGGGAACCGGTATCGCCCTCGTGGGTAGCATACTGCTGCATAATGGCGGTTTTCTCTTCGGGTAACATCATGGTACATACACCTCTTCTAAAATATTTCCGGTCAACCCAGTGCCGGGAAAGCGGTGTGTCCCCTTTGGGGCATCCTCCACGGTCCGGGTAGCCGAATGCCATTCACAGGCAGAGTACACTATACCACACTTATCCCGAAATGTAAAGAGGAAATTTGCATTTTACGAAAATATTTTTTGACACTCGTCAGCCCCCATATTGTAAGGGAAGCCTTCTATGCCCTCCCGTTATTGCGGTACGCACCTGCTGTAAACAATCCCTCCACCGCTGTACGGCGGTCCCCCTCCCCGACTTCGCCACAGCGAATGTCGAACACAGGGGAGGCGAGAGAGATTGTGCTATCTTCACCCCCTCTTCGTAAGGCGGGGGCTTGCTCCCACCGTAGGAGAGATTACCCACATCGTTCCGTCTGTGGGCGGATGTGGGCATCCGCCTCTACGAGGATGTATCGCCACACAGTTTCACACGCAAAAAAAGACACCGCTTTGGCCAAACCAAAGCGGTGTCTTTCATCACTCCAGAATATACACTTTCATGTCCCGGCGGCCAAAGGCGTTGCACTCGGCCAGGGTGTCCATATACAGGTCCACCAAGATCTTGTTCCGCATACATGCACCGCCGGTGTCAGCGGCGATGGCGTAACCGTACACCATCGAGCCGTCTGCGGAGGTGATCCACAGCTTACTGCCGTAGGGGATGACCTTGGGGTTGACCGCCACCAGACCCACCGCCACGTGCTTGCCGGTGGATGTCCAGGCGCCGGAATCGCCGCCATCGGCGGTATAGGCTGTCGCCTTACCGGTCAGGCACTTCTTGTACTTGACAGGCTGACCGCCCTCGTCCAGCTCGATGCCGGTGGGGTGCTTGGACAGCGGTGTGCCCAGGGTAGTGCCTTTAAGGATGACCTTGTTCACCGGCTGCTTGGTGACCTTCTCCCCCACCTTCACCGTCTCGGTGACCTCACCGTTGACGATGATCTTACGGTAGGTGGTGGTCAGCTCGCCCTCTTTGCCGTAGGTGCGCACCTTGGTCTGGCCGGGGCGGAGCACGCTGGTGTACTTGTAGGTAGTCTCGTAGTCGATGGCCTTTTTCACCGTGTACTCCTCATAGGCCACACGGTCTACCTCGATGAGCAACCCATCGGTGATGGGGGCATCGGATTTCGTACTGAGGGTATCGTACTTCCCCACGGTGACCTCCGCCTTCTGGAGAGCGTCCGCCACCGTCCCCTCCGTCAGGTGGAGCAGGGTGGAGATCCCGTCAGCCTGCACCTCCACGGTCATCGCCCGGTTGACATCGATGGTATCGCTGCTGTTGTCCACATCCAGGGTGTCGTGCTCATCCAGCACCACGCCAGCGGCGGACAGCACCCGGTAGGGATTCTCATGCATGGTAATAACGACCCGGCTCTCGTCCCCGTCATTGACGGTCACGGTGCGGGAATTAACGGCCACGCCCAACGCCATGGACACCGTAACGGCACCCATCAGCACGGCGGCCAGCACACGGCTGCACAGAATACGGCGCACCGTTGGCCATGCTCGCTTGATTCGTTCCATATTGTCTTCCTCTCTGCCTTTCTGCGGCGGTATCGGTTATAGTGTAGCTGGATGCGGATGAACTTATACATTCCATACAACATCCCATACAACATCCTGCTAGCCGATACCGCTGTGGCCTCCCTCCCCCACCTTGCGGAGAATGGCGGCCTCCTTGCGGAAATTACGCCAAATCTGGTACTGGGCACATTATACCCGCACAAGTTGCCGCTGTCAACCAACGGAAACCGCTGCATTTTTGGCGATTTTTCACAAAGAATACCCCGTAACGCCTGGCAATTCCCCTTCACTCACCCATGCAAATTTCAAACCGCACCCCCTTCCCCACTTTGCGCAAAAAAGGGGGTTTTTCATGGATTTTGTGGAGAAAAAACCGACCAAAACACAAAAAATAGCGGTTTTTTCTAATAAAATTCCCAATTTATGCCATTTTTGGGAGAAAAATCGTGTTTTTCCAAATTTGGCAAAAAATTTGTGCAACCAGCCGAAATAGCCACCCCAATCCCGGCTAAAACCTGCAAAAACCCCTGTCGATTTTCAGAGAAAGACCCTGTTTCCGGTGCTTTTTTGGATTTTCACGAGTAAAATCATACATTTCTATGAATAGATATGCATTTTCTGGAAAATTACCATTTATTCCAGCGGTTTTTCCTGCCCCGTTTTCTTGGCTTTGCCGCCGGAACATAAAAAACAGCCCCCTGCCACCCGGCAGGAGACTGTCTCTGCGTCACTCCATTATATATAATGTAATATAGGGATTTACTCGGCCCTTTCCTCAGCTTCCTCTGCCTGCAGCTCAGCGGCCGGACGCAGACGGCCCTCCTCGTCAAAGGCCATCTCCACCGCCTGAGACCGGGTGTATTTGAGAATATCCCGGATGCGGTACTTGTCACTGTCGGTCATGAAGGTGTAGGCGGCGCCCTGCCGCTTGGCCCGGCCGGTGCGGCCGATGCGGTGGAGGTAATACTCGTTCTCCTCCGGGATGTCGTAGTTGAACACCGCCTCCACATCCTCCACGTCGATACCCCGGGCGGCCACATCGGTGGCCACCAGAATTTCCAGCTTATTCTCCCGGAATTTGGCCATCACCTTGTTCCGCAGGGACTGGGGCATATCGCCATGGAGGCAGTCCACCGAGCCGTGCCGCTTCTGCAGGCGCTCGGTCAGCTGACGGACGGTGCATTTCATGTTAGCAAAGACCATCACCCGGTGGTAGTCCTCCTGCCGGATGATATTCAGCATATCCTCCATCCGCTGGGAGCCGGAGGAGGCGATCAGATACTGATCGATACGGGGGCGGCTGTCCCCCTCACTGGCCACCTGAATCTCCACGGCGTCGTGCTGGTACTCCCACGCCACGTCCATCACCTCGCGGGAGATGGTGGCGGAAAACATCACCACCTGGGTATCGCCGGGTGTCTTGTTCAGTATCCGGCGCACATCCTTGATGAAGCCCATCTTGAGCATCTCGTCTGCCTCGTCCAGCACAGCGGTGTACAGATTGCCCAGCCACACATTGCCCCGGCTCATGTGGTCGAGCAACCGGCCGGGGGTGGCCACCACAATGTGGGGATGCTTTTTCAGGGCCTCCACCTGACGGTTCATGGACTGACCGCCGTACACGGAGGCGATGCGGATGGCCGGATTAAAGCGGATAAGCGCCCGCAGGTCAGCGGTGATCTGCTCGCACAGCTCCCGGGTGGGGCACAGCACCAGCGCCTGCAGATCCTTCATATCCGGGTTGAGGCACTCAATCAGCGGAATACCAAAGGCACAGGTCTTGCCGGTGCCGGTGGGTGCCTTGGCAATCACGTCCCGGCCATCCATCACCAGGGGGATGGTCTCTGTCTGTATGGGCGTTGGTTGCGTAAACCCCATCGCCTCCAGTGCCCGGAGGGTGGGCTCGCTCAGCCCCAGGGCGGCAAACCCTGTCTGTTCTGTCGTCATACTTTTGCTTTCCTTTCCAGAAAAGGGCGTCCTCGCCCTTACGTTTCATTCCTTATCCATGCTATTATACCAGCGTCGCTCGCAAAATGCAAGAGGGATATCGGTAGCTTTCGGCCGGCCCCTTTATACAGGGTCGAATTTGCATCGTGGGGGAACGGGTCGTCGAGGACGCCGTCCCCTACGGTTTTACCCTCCCACCGTAGGGGCGATTCACGAATCGCCCGAAAGCGGGACGATGTGGCATCGTCCCCTACGGTTTTGCGCAAAATCGGAACTCCCATCGTAGGGGCGGATGCCTACATCCGCCCGTTCTACCCCGTTTGGTACAAACTTCTTGCAATTTATGGTATAGAATGTTATAATTAACCTGAATATTACCCGATTTTTTCAAAAAGGGGACGAGAAAATGAAAAAATGGTTATCCCTCCTGCTGGCATTTGCCATGCTGTTGGTGGCCATGCCGCTGGGCATCCTGCCGGAGGGGGCACTCCTGACGGCTGAGGCGGCCACCAGTGGGTACTACACCTATACCGTGTCGGGCGGCAAGGCCACCATCACCGATGTAGATGAATCCATCAGTGGTGCAGTGTCCATTCCCTCCACATTGGGCGGTTATCCGGTCACCAGCATTAGGTATAATGCCTTCTCCAACTGCACCAGCCTGACCTCGGTGACCATCCCCGACAGCGTCACCT
>JAFURT010000030.1 GCA_017471765.1 Clostridia bacterium | reverse complement strand
TGTTCATCGGCTGTACGGCTCTGGAGAGCGTGAAGCTGTCGAACATCACCAAGATCGATGTGCAGACCTTCAACAACTGCCCGAAGCTGCAGAGCATCACCATCCCCGAGACGGTGACCTCCATCGGTAGCCTGGCGTTCCGTCTGAACGAGAGCCTGAAGACTGTCTACATCGATTCTGCCACCATCGCCGCCGGCCTGACCGGCAATGCGGTGTACGGCAACATGATCAAGTGGGCAGAGACCATCGCTATCCGTGCGGACATCGAGAATGTTCCCAGTTACGTGACCTCCAACTACAAGACGGTTGGTTCTGTCACTGTGGACGGCGTGGAGTACGTGACGTATAGCAAGTAATTCCCCTTGTAAAGCTCAAGCCGGGGGCGGTGGGTTTATCCACAGCCCCCGGCTACTTTTATATGGTCTACAAGGATGCGGGGAGGAAAAATACGGGGATTTTCCGTTTGTTTTTGAATAATACACACGAAAAAGTGAGGCCCTAAAAAAGCATAAAAAGCAGGCACGATTTTGTAAAAATCATCCAAAATAAAAAAAGTTCTTGCAAAACATTACCGATAATGTTAAAATAGGGGGAGAAGAAGAAAACTCTTTTCCCGGAGGGAAAAGGGACCCCTACCGAAACGGTCACCAGATGGCGTGAATGACCGCTTTGGCGGCGTTCTGTTTTATCCGGGCGAACGCAAGAAGGAGGGATAGAACGTATATAGTCCGTTGCGCCGTGGCCGGTGGCACACAGCGTTTAAGTATAGCCGATTTCTAAGCAAGGAGTGATACGATGAAAAAACGATTTAAGCTTGGTCTGTCGATGCTGAGTATACTGGCCTGCTTTGGCTTGGTGCTGGCTCAGTTTCCGCTGATGTCCTCGGCGGTCATTGCAGGAACAGACCCCATTATTGACCCCAGCATCAACACAGACAAGACTCTGCCCGAAGGGTATGACCAGGGCCTGAAGGACGGCCTGCCCTACGGCTATTTTGTGGTGGATGACAGCGCCACCTATTCCTTCGGTACCGCTATGGACTCGAAGGGCAACCTGTACACCTCTTCTTATAGCAAGGGAACCATCTCTGTCCGGTATAAGGATGCTTTTGGGTATATTTCCCTGCTGTCTGAGGAAGAGACCATCAAAATGGAGACCGGCGCTATCTTCGGCTTGGCCATGACCAGCGATGACAAGCTGGCCTATTGTGTTTGCTATGACGAGGGCGGCTACGTGGGACTTTATGACCTGGCAGCCGGCACCACCACGAAGATCATCCCCGATCTGGTGCGTCCCAACGACTGCTTTGTTGACGGCAGCGACAATGTGTATGTTGCCTGTGAGAACGGCGTCATCAAGAAGTGGGAAAAGGCTACCGGCGAGGTGACCGTGGTGGCTTCCGGTCTGGGCGGCCTGCAGAGCGTAGCGGTTGATAAGACCGGCGTAGTGTATGCGTTGACCTACAGTGTTGCTACGGATGTGCCGCTGATCGGTGTGGCTATTCGTGGCGGCACACTGTATCAGATCAATACCGACGGCTCTGTTGAGCGAGTAGCAGGTAATAACAACCAGTATGTATGGCGCTCCCGTGGCCTGGCCATTGACGAGTACGGCTATGTACTGCTCACCGGCGAGGGCAACGCCTGGGATAACGGCAACTCCTCCCTGGTCGCCCGCTATGACCCCCGTACCCGAGCCATCGAGCCGGTTTCCACCGGTATGGACTACCTGACCTTTATTACCTACGGTGAGGATGGCCGTATTTACGGCAACCTGGCCCGCGACAACAAGAGCATTGCCTATTCCGAGGCGGCTGAGGACGATTTCGTTCTGCAGTTCGGCTGGGACAGCGTGGGCGACAGCCGCATCATTACATACGGCGGTTCTTATACCAAGAGCAGCGATGCCAACCTGACTATCCAGGTGGGCGAGCTGGCCTTCTCCGGCGCCGCCATGCTGAACAGTGGCTCCAACAAATTGTCCGGCTGGGTCTCTGTGCCTGCTGACAGCCTGCCGGAGGTGTCCAAGGAGGAGAAGGACGGTGGCCTGCGAGGCATCTATCCCGTGCCGGATGTGATCGTTACTTCTGCTGCCGGTACCGCCAAGGCCACGGCGATGGTGCTGCGTGAGCATGTGCGCTCCCGTTGGCCCATGATCGACCTGTACACCAACGCTGCAGATTTCAGCGAGGCCCCCGAGGCCTATTTGGTGTATTTCGAGTGGACGCCGGAAAATCTGGACACATATGTGGACACAGCGGAAACCCACGACATCTACCGCACTACAGGTGTGCTTCCGGCAGCTCCGGCGTATAACGCCAGTGCTATCAGTGCGCTGGACTTCAGCGGCTCTGCTGCGGCTACCCAGCTGGACGAGGAGACCGGCATCACCGCCATCACCCTGTCCGCAACCGGTAACACCGCCTACACCCGCTATCAGGGCAACGACCTGGAGATCGCCTTCCGCATTGACGAGAATGTGGGCGACTGGCTGGGCATCTCGGTGGATAACCGGGCGGCCTCTACCCTGGGCGAGGGCGTGGGTCTGCGCACTCTACTGTGGGCAAATGGCAATGTGACCGCCCGTATGGTCAATGGCTATGAAGGCTTTGGCTGGGAATCCGCTGCAGCTACCCAGACATTGCATGACGGCCCTGCCGTTACCGCATTGAACAGCGGTTGGCACACCCTGCGGATCACCAACAACTTCGGTGAGTGGGACATCTATGTGGATGGCACCTGCATCTCCAAGAACGCCTATGCGGGCTTCGATGGGGATATGACCGAGCTGGTGGGCGGCGCTGCCACCTTCCTCACCTTCTACTCTGCCAGTGGCACCGGTGCCTTCAGCGTGAAGGTGGCCACCGACGAGGATGTTCCGGCAAAGAGCAAGCTGACCTTCGGCTCCCGTGGCGAGGCGTGGGCATACGATCTGGAGGCCGATGTGTACTCCACCGTAGGCATCACCAACAGCCATTACATCACGGGCAACCTGGAAGAGGGTGTGGAGTTCGAGTATAAAGCCTCCGGCATCCAGGATTGGTTCTTTATGAACATCGGTAACGCCGACGCCGTGTTCCCGGCTGGCGACGACTTCTTCTATGACTTCTGCCACGGCACCGGCCTGAAGGTGATGGCAAAGACGGACGGCGCCGCCGAGGCCCGTTTGATCACCAAGACCGAGTCTGCCGGTTGGGAGAGCGCCCCCTGGAAGAATACGGTGGGCGGCATTGCTTCCAAGCTGGTCAACGATAATGTGTGGCACAAGGTATCCATCAGCAAGGCCTCCGGCAAGTGGTCGGTGAAGATTGACGGGCGCGAGTTGCTGGACAATATCGATGCCGCTAACCTGGAAACCCTGAATAGCAAGCTGGACGGCGAAATGGGCTACATCGTCATCGGTTCTAACGCCTATGCCGGCGCGTTGCAAGTCCGGGAGATCAAAGCAACCGGCGACCAGCCGGACACCCCCGTCATTCCCGAGGGCGAGCTGACCTTCGCCTCTCGCGGCGAGGCTTGGGCCTATGATATGGAGACTAAGGTGTACTCCACTGTGGGCATCACTAACACCCACTACATGACAGGCAATCTGGAGGCAGGCGTGGAATTCGAGTTCCTGTCCTCCGGCATTCAGGATTGGTTCTTCATGAACATCGGTAACGCCAGTGCGGTGTTCCCCGAGGGGGATGACTTCTTCTATGATTTCTGCCATGGCACCGGTTTGAAACTGCTGATCAAGACCGACGGCTCTGCGGAAGCTCGTCTAATCACCCAGACTGAGGCCGCTGGCTGGAACGGGGCTCCTTGGAAGAACATGAAGTCCGGCGTGGCGGCTAACTTCCATGACGGCACCACCTGGCACAAGGTATCCATCAGCAAGGCCAGTGGTCAGTGGTCCATCAAGGTGGACGGCGTGGATATGCTGGAGGGAATGGATGCCGCTAACCTGGCTACCCTGAACGGTCTGCTGGACGGCGAGACAGGTTATATTGTCATTGGTGCCAACGGACACACCGGCAACGTGAGCATCCGCGAGAATGCGGCGGGTGGTGATTCCGGCTCTGTTGCGTCTGGCGGGCTGAACTTCTCTTCCCGTGGCGAGGCGTGGACGTATGATCTGGAGACGGATGTCTACTCTACCGTAGGCATTACCAACAGCCACTACATGACAGGCAATCTGGAGGCAGGCGTGGAGTTCGAGTACAAGGCGTCCGGTATTCAGGATTGGTTCTTCATGAACATCGGTAATGCCGCCGCAGTGTTCCCCGAGGGGGATGATTTCTTCTATGATTTCTGCCATGGCACCGGTTTGAAGGTGCTGGCTAAGACAGACGGATCAGCTGAAGCCCGTCTGATTACCCAGACCGAGGCCGCCGGCTGGAACAACGCCCCTTGGGTCAATCGTGTGGGCGGCATCGCTACGGCGCTGGTCAACGATGATGTGTGGCACAAGGTATCCATTAGTAAGACCTCCGGTCAGTGGTCCATCAAGGTGGACGGTGCCGAGATGCTGGATGGAATCGACGCCGATAACCTGGCTACCCTGAACGGTCTGCTGGACGGCGAGACAGGTTATATTGTCATTGGTGCCAACGGACACACCGGCAACCTGCAGATCCGTGATCTGGCAGATGCGGACGAAGGTGGCGCCTCCGATGGCGACCTGGCTAAGCTGGATCTGAAGATTCAGGTGGCCAAGAATCTGTATAACAACACCACCGTAGGTGTGAACTACGGTCAGGTCTCTCAGGAGGCCAAGGATGCTTTGGCTGTGGCCGGTAAGGCGGCTGTGGCTGTGGCGGAGAGCAAGGATCCCTCTGCTTCTGTGATCACCGCCGCCATCGACGACCTGCAGGGAGCTATCGACACCTTCAAGGCGGCCGTTGTGGAATCCTGTAACTTCGGTGACCTGGCGACCATTCTCCAGTCTGCTCAGAATATGTTTGCCAAGGCTAGCGTGGGTACCGCCCCCGGTCAGGTGCCGCAGGCCAACTATGACGAGATGAAGGCGGCCATTGATAAGGCTATCAAGGTTTACCGCACTCAGGGCGTAACCCAGGCGATGTTGGACGAGATGCTGGCAGAGCTGACCGATGTGGTATCCCGTTTTGCCTCCGCTGTGGTGGTGGACGATACCCCCATTGCCTTCGACTGGCTGGCGCAGAACGGTGCGACTTTTGAAAATCTGGATGCCGAGACGATTCATGCGGTGCTCCCCATCGCCGGCAGCCAGGTCAATACGGTGGTCAACCCCGTCAATCTCACTTTTAAGGTGTGTGTGGATCCTTCTCAGAATTTCGAGTGGTTTTCGCTGGTCTTCTCCAACAGCGGAGCCAACCGTCTGGCTGGCGACGGCGTCTGTGCCGTGTTCTGGCTGGACTACAAGGCAGATATCCGTGTGGTGGAGAGCGTTTCCGGCAAGGGATGGGACGGTGAAGGCAAGAACAAGCAGCTCTTCACCGGCACACTGGCCGGCGATAGCTTCGCTGACGCCTTCAAGGACTTCAAAGATGGCGAGTGGGCGGAGTTCAAGCTGGGTCGCAACGCCGATGGTAGCTGGTACTTCACGCTGGACGGCAAGGATCTGATCGTCAACGAGTACGAGGGTATCTGGTCTGATTTTGACCGTCTGCTGGGAGGCGGCAACACCGTGACCATGAACCTGTACACCAATGGCGCCTACGGTGAGGTGGATGTCTATCAGGATACTACCGGCGCTAAGGTTTCTTTTGGCGCGCTGAACACCCTCATCCAACAGGCGGAAACGTTGCTGGCCGAGACCGAGGAGAACCGTGCCCCTGCCAGCGCTTTTGAGGCTCTACGTGCGGCCATCGCTACCGCCGAGGCAGTAAAGGCCAAGCCCGACGTGACCTTTGCGGAGGCTTCTGCTGCTAAGGATGCTATGCAGGCGGCTATCAACGAGTTCCTGGCAGCTGTGGAGCTGACCTATGACTCCATCGAGTTTGAAAAGGACATCGCCGCTTTCGGTACCGAGGTCAACGAGGACAACCTGTATGATGCCCTGATCGTGATCGATGCCTGGGAGGCTCTGACCGAGGCACAGCAGGCGTTGGTCTCCGATGAAGCGGTGGCGGATCTGGCCACCGTGCGCCGGCAGGTGTATGCGTTGCTCCGTAGCGAGAATGGCGTCACCATCGGCGGTGAGACCCTGCCCTATTATGTCCACATCTTGTTGGATAACTATCAGGCAGAGAACGGTATTGCCTTTGATCTGGCGGCTGAGGATTGGCTGACCTTTGAGGCCTATGAGCTGGGCTCCGATGGCGAGTACATTGTCACCGTAGACCTGCCCGACAGCGCAAAGGACGGCGACCGCTATAAGGTCACTATGACCTACGACAATGGCACCACGGCCACCGCTGTGGTTGCAGTCAAGGGTGCTCGTGTATCCTTCAAGGCTGTTGCAGGCGGCTCCTTCTCGTTGGTTGAGACCGACGAGGAGATTACCGAGAACACCCCGCCTGCGGATGATGACAACACCTCTCCCGATACCGGTAGCGCTTCTGTGCTACCCATTATGGTCTTGCTGTTGGCCGCCCTGGCTGTGGTGCTGGCTACCCGCCGCACTGCCAAGGCGAAATAAACTCTGGAGGAGGACAAAAGATGTTTCGTTTTCGTAAATGGGTATCCTGTGTCTGCTTGCTGCTGGCATTCGGCCTTGTGCTGACCGCCTGCGGCGGCACCCCTGCCGTCTCAGACGGCGGGGAGGAGCCATTTTCCGATAACTCTTCCGTGACCACCACTACCGCCCCCTCTGCACAGGACGGTGACGGGACGACAACGGATAGCGCGCCCCCTTTGGAGGAGACCGACGCCACTACCGGCGGCACGGATTCTGCCGGTAAAACGGAAACAACCGGTCAGGGCGGAACCAAAGTGCCTACCAAGACTGGCGGTGGGACGGCAACCACCACTGGCAAGCAGACTACCGCCAAGGGGACTACGACTACCCAAAAATCGACTACGCCAACTGCCTCTGCTCCCGCAGAGGATGCCAACTGGAAGGTGGAGATTGCCTTGAAGACCCCCGCCAACGGCACAAAGAATGTGCAGATTACGAACGATCTCATTCTCTCCTTTGTATCGGAGGAGTACACTCTCACCGGTTGCGATAAGTACTTTGACCTGCTGAGCGACAAATACGCACCGGCCAAGGTGACCTTTGCCTGGGAGGGAGATGACAGTAGCTATACGTTGCTGTTGGCAGAGAACAACCGCTTTGCTAACGCAGAGGCCTATACGGTCACCGGTAAGTCGCTGGTGCTGGACGGCCTCAAGGGCGGCACCACCTATTATTGGAAGGTGTGGGGCGATAAGGTGAAGAGTGACGTATATTCCTTCACCACCGCCGCCACCCCCCGTACCGTCTACATCGAGGGCGTGACCAATACCCGGGATATGGGCGGCTGGAAGACTGCAGACGGTGGTCGGATGAAGCAGGGGATGCTATTCCGCACCGGGCTGTTGGACAACATAACCCAAAAGGGCATCGATTACAGTCTCAACGTACTGAAGGTCAAGACGGAGCTGGATCTGCGCAAGCCGGATGAGGGCAATTCCGGCACCAGCTCACTGGGGCCGACGGTGAACTATATCAACATCTCCTCTCCTTACTACGGCCAGAGCGATGGTAGCATCTACCTGGAGTCCAACCACGCAGCTTTGGTGAAGATCATGCGTGTGTTTGCGGATGAAGATAATTATCCCATCCTGTTCCACTGCTCGGTAGGCCGTGACCGCACCGGCACGGTGGCCTTCCTGCTGCAGGCACTGTGTGGCATGAGCGAGGAGGACATCTTCCGGGAGTATGATTTGTCCTTCTTCTCCGCCAACGGCGACCACAAGCCTTCGGTGATGCATTCTAATTTCTTCCTTCCGCTGGTAAAGGGAATCGATAAGTATTCCACCGGCAACTGGCAGCAGAATGTCACCAAATATCTGCTGGATATTGGCATGACCGAGGCAGAGTTGGCGGCTATCAAGAAAAACCTGATCGAGTATACCTGATAAAGACGACTGTGTACCTGTGAGGGTGATCTATGCCCTCACAGGGCAGTGCTTTTGTCAATGAAAAGGAGGTCTGTCAATGTATAAGCGATTGATTGCGCTGATGGCAGTTTTAGCGATCATTCTGACCTTTGCAGCGGGCTGTAATGGGGGTAGCGGCGATGTATCCGGCACACCGGATACCGGCACTGACTCTATATACGACACGCCCGGCGGCAAGAAGTACGACGAGGTAGTGGAGGTTACCACTATCCGCGGCCTGGCATCCAACATAACCTTTGAGAATGGCGATTCTATCGAGGACAACGTCTGGACCCGTCAGGCGTTGGAAGAGTATAACATCAAGATCACCTACAAATGGACGGTACCCAATTCCGAATATGCGGAGAAGTTCCAGCTTATGCTCAGCTCGGGCGATATGCCGGACTATTTCTTCGGCACGGCGGATAATTTTGATTGGTTGCATAAGGAAGGTCAGCTGAAAGACATCACCGACTATGCCGACCAGTACTTGTCCCAGGCGAACAAGGCCATCCTGGCCAGCGATAACGGTGCCGCACAGGAGCTGGTGACGGTGAACGGCCGCCGTTTCGGCATTGTCCAGCCCGCCGGCCACGAGTCCAACGCCTACATCATGTGGATTCGCAAGGATTGGCTGGATAATCTGGGCCTGGATATTCCCCGCACTATTGACGATCTGGAGGCGGTGCTGAAATCCTTTAAGGAGGATGACCCCGCCGGCACCGGCGAGGACAACTACATCCCTCTGGGCGTCAGTAATGAGGCCTGGACGGGCAGCATCAAGGGCCTGATGAACAGTCTTGGTGCTTACAAAGCAATCTGGACAGAGAAGGATGGCAAATATGCTTACAGCTCTATTCAGCCGGAGATGAAAACAGCCCTGCAAACGCTGGCGAACTGGTATAAGCTGGGCTACATCAGCCCCACCTACTACAATGCCGGCGACGACCGTATCGTGGAGTTGATGGGCTACAACCGTATGGGCGTGGCCATGGCAAACTATGTATCCGGCGTACTGATCAAGAACGCCTGGAAAAAGACCGGCGGCGAATGGGTAGCTTGTCCCCTGCCTTCGGCTACCGGAGAGGTAGCTCCCAGTCAGATCGAGACGGCGGCCAACACCTATTGGTATATCACCAGTGCCTGCCAGCATCCCGACGCCGTAATGAAGCTGTTTAATATGTATACCGATAAAATCGACAACGAGTATTCCACCTTTGGCGTCTCTGAATCGGGCATTGAGCTGCACAACTATTTCTATCCCAAGCTGAGCAACGCCAATGAAAACATGAATATGTATCTCAAATTTAAGGATGTGCTGGCCTCGGGCGACACCAGCTCCCTCAACCAGCTGTACAAGGAACGGTTCGACTCCATGCAGAACTACCGGGTAAACGGTTCGGAAAATAAGGACGACTGGTCCATGAACATCGTGTACGGCCCCGGCGGCGCCTTAGAGGCGGTGTATGAAAACTATTTCTCCACCGACAACTACATCCGCAACGCCTGGGGTGGTGCCAACACCGCCGGCATGAACACCTACTGGGCGCAGCTTCTCACCTTTGAGAACGAGACCTTCCAGGCCATTATCACCGGTGAAAAGCCCATCGACTATTTCGACACCTTTGTGGCGGAATGGAAGCGCATGGGAGGCGACCAGATCACCACGGAAGTAAACAATGCGTTGAAGTAAGAGGAGGACATCCAATGGAACATTTGATTACTCGGGCAGCACCGGATTTCCTGCGACCCTTTATCATGGAGAAGGCGCCTGCCGTCCTTTTGCGTGACGGGCAGCCTATTCCGCTGGTCGATAACGGCACGGATGCCTATACCGGTGCTGCCGATGGGCTGTCTGTGGAGCTGCGGTATGCGTGGGACAAGGCACTGGACAGCATTATTTACTATCCGGTACTGAAGAATGAGACGGATGTGCCTATCGGTAACCTGCGGTATATTCCCATCGAGCTGTGGTTTGCAGTGGATGCCCGCAAAAATCTGCCTTGTGTGCGGCATTTGAGTGGATCCGATCACTACAATGGTATCTACCCCACCACCGCTTTCCGCCTGCACGAGGAGGTCTACATGACCCACGACCACTGCAAGCGGGTGGTGCTGGACGGCGCCTGTGCCCGTAAGGATGTGCCCATCCTGCAGTTTGCTATCTTCGATGATAAGGGAGAGCACCGTGCCGGTTTCTTCATCGGCATGGAGTGGTCGGGCAGTTGGAACCTGAGTGCCGGCTGGAATGCCGAGTCCTGGCACGGCCAGCGGCCGGAGGACTATTTCTTCACCGTCAACGGCGATATGGCTCTATTGGAGCTGGAGGTGCCTGCTCATGGGGAGCTGGCGCTACCCAAGGTATACATGGGTTTCTTCGAGGGGGACGATTTCGACACTCTGGAGAACAAGCAGCGCCGCTTCATGCGTGAAAAGCTGATGCCCCGCATAGACGGCCAGATCGTGCCCGGTGTGGTTGCCTGTAATTCCTGGTTTGGCATCTACATGGACCTCAACCATGAGCTTATCCGGCAGGAGATCATCCGGGCGGCGGAGCTGGGTTGTGAGTATTACGTGCTGGATGCGGGGTGGTATTACTGCCCCAACGATATCTTCGACGGCGGTATCGGCAACTGGGATACCGCCGATCCCCGCAAATTTGTGAAGGGCTACGACGGCATCAAGGAGCTGGCGGAGCTGTGCCGCAGCCTTGGCATGAAGTTTGGCTCCTGGATGTATCTGCAGGCCTCCCACGAACACGCTGACGCCTATAAGAAGCGCCCTGAGCTGTTCCGGGAATCCACCACCCCCGACAACCGGGGCCTGGGCAAGTTCATCAAGCTGGAGACCCCCGATGGCGTGGACTATGCAGTGGAGTTGCTGAGTAAGCTCATCGACGATTGGGGTCTCAAGTACTTTAAGCACGAAAGCGGCCCGGAGGACGGCCTGGCCTATAACGAGGGCTACAATGAGGTCATCCGCCGTATTTTGGCGAAATACCCTGACCTCATCATTATGGACTGCAACGGCGGCGGTATGCGGCTGGATATGAACATGGTAGGGCTCACCCACACCAACTCCCTGTCCGACCACCACGGCAACGCTGAGGTGTGTCGCTTTATGCAGACCGGCGCACTCCACTTCTGGCCCTATCAGTACCTGTCGCTGGCGGTCATTGCCTTTATGAACCGCCCCAGCGAGAACGCTACTACCCATAATGTGCTGTCCCGTATGGTGGGGACGCTGGAGTTTATGGGCGACGTGGCCTCCTGGACTCCGGAGGAGACTAAGATGGTCCGTGAGCTGGTGGACATCTACAAGCAGACCCGCCACCTGAAGGACCAGGACACCTTCTTCCCCCTCCCCCAGACCCGCACTGTGAAGGACTGGGATATGGTAGTGTTCGGCGACGGCAAGAAGCAACAGCAGTTGCTGTTCGTGTTCCGCACCTACGGCGAGGAGTCTGTTCGGGTCAAGCTGCCTGGCGGTGCTGGCGAATGGAAGCTGCTTTGCGGCGATGAGGCAACCGTCACCGCTGACGGCGACTATTCCGTGGTCACCATGCCCAAGACCCGGTCTTCTGCCCTATTTATTCGATAAAAAGGAGAGAGTATCATGAAAAACATGAGAAAAGTATTGGTTGTCCTGTGTGCCATGGCGCTGATGGCGGCTTGCGTTGTCCCCGCCGCTGCATCCAGCATCACCCGTAAGTTCAACGGCTTCCACGCCGTCAACAAGGATAACCCCAACCTGTACACTACCGACGGCATTTCCACCTACGCCAACGGTGTGGTCAAGTGCGAGTTCCCCAAGGTGGGTGCCGGCTGCTGGCAGTACATCACGGACGTTGAGAACCTGCATTTTCAGTTGCGTATTGATACCAGTGTGGACCCGGAGTTTGACTGGGTAGGTGTGAATATTACCACCGATGGTGAGGCTTTCCTGGGCGAGGGCACCGGCCTGTCCACCTTGATTTGGCGCACCTCCGACAGCGTGAACTCCCGCCTGGTCAAGTCTGATGAGGGCGCCGGCTGGGATCAGGTAGCCAACCAGGAGCTGATTGCCGGCGATCTGTACACCGGCGAGAGTGACGCTCTGACCGAGCCCTATGAGGATTTCCGCTGGGGTGACGGCGACTGGATCGATTTTGAGCTGGATAAGGATGCTAACGGCTCCTGGCACGTGTACATTAACGGTATTGACATTATTCGTACTCCGTATAAGAACTTCGACAAGGATATGAATGATGTGTTCGGCAAGGCCAGTCGTGTGACGCTGTCTTTGTTCCTGAGCAATGCCACTGGCGTGGTAGAGGTACGGGGCGTGGATGACAGCGCTACTACCACGACCACGAAGAAGGCAGATGCCACCACCACGAAGAAGGATACCTCTGCCGGCACCACTACGGCAAAGATCGATGCCCCTGTCGGCACCACCACGACGGCCGTGGGTAGCAGTGATGCTACCACCACCGCCGGTGAGCCGGGTGCCACCACCGTTGCTGATTCCGACAGCTCGGATACAACGGCTACGGATACAGATCCCGGTAACAGTGACCCTGATAAGAGTGAACCGGACAGCAGCACGCCCGATAGTAGCACCCCATCTGAGGACGAGGGCAATGGCGCTCAGGGCTCTGTAAGTGGCGGTGATGGGGCCGATAGGGGCGGTTTCCCGGTATGGGCCATTGTGGTTATTGCCGTGGTTGTGGTTGCCGGTGCGGCAACCGTGGTGTTCTTTGTGATGAAAAAGAAGTAATCCCTCAAACGAATAGAACAACGTAAGCAGGGGCCACTGCTATATCGGTGGCAGTGGCCCCTTCCCCCACCGTTTTTTGGCAAGGAGTATCCGTATGAAGAGAAAAAACACTGTTTTGTCCTTGGTTATGGCGGGTTTGCTCATCCTTGAAGCGGGACTGCCGGTTTTTGCCGGACAGACCTTGAAGGATAAGGTGAACAGCTCTGGCAGTGGACAGACCATCACCGCAGAATCGAATACGGCGTCTGACGCAGACAGCTATTCTGTCCTGCTGGCCAAATATGCAGCAAAGGGCTATGAGCAGGCCGCCGCAGACCGACTGGAGCTGGTAGCAACAGGTGCTGTGGGCAGCAGCGAGTTTG
This sequence comes from Clostridia bacterium, assembly GCA_017471765.1. Lineage (GTDB taxonomy): Bacteria > Bacillota > Clostridia > Oscillospirales > Acutalibacteraceae > UBA5905. The sequence continues at coordinate 39,289 of JAFURT010000030.1, read as the reverse complement.
TGCTGATGACCGACATAGGGGGCCTGGACAGCCAGGTGTTGGATTGGACGGGGTCTGCCCTGAAGTGGGTGGAGTTTTCCTTCACGGTGCCGGTTGCCGGCCTGTATCAGATCGGGGCGGTGTATTACATACCCGAGGGAACCAACGAGAAGGCGGTTCGCAGTTTCACCGTGGACGGCAAGCTACCCTTTGCAGAGGCAACCACGCTTCATTTTCAGCAGATGTATACCGACAGTACGGAAAAGCCCCTCATTAACAGCCGAGGTGACGAGGTCAGCCCCTCCCAGAACGAGTTGCCTGCCTGGCGGGAATTTTGGTTTTGCGACAGCCAGGGCCTGTATTCCCAGCCCTATGCATTTTATTTTGAGCCGGGCGTGCACACAGTGCGTCTGCAGTATGTGAATGTGGGCCTGTACCTGTCCACCTTGGTGGTAGAGCCGGCCGAACAGCTACCCACCTATGCCCAGGTGGCTGCCGAGTATGCGGCAAAGGGCTATAAAAACGCCACCCAGCCCGTGACCATTGAGGCAGAGCGGGATATTGCGTATAAATCCAGCTCGGTCATCCGTATGCAAAATATCTCCAACCCCACGGTATCCCCCCGTAATGACGACACCCGGGTCATGAACATCCTCAAGGGGGAGTATTGGAAGACCGGCAACGAAGAGATCACCTGGGTTATTGATGCGCCCGAGACCGGTCTTTACACTTTAAACATGCATGTTCAGCAATCTCTTATGGAGGGCTTGCCCGTCTATCGTACCATTGCTATCGACGGGGAAGTGCCTTTCGAGGAGATGCTTCAGTATACCTTTGCTTACAATCGGAACTGGGCCACCGAGACTGTTAGCGACGAAAAGGGCAAGCCATATCTGTTTTATCTTACGGCCGGCACCCACGAGCTGACCATGACGGTAAAGATGAGCGACAACTGCGCTCTCATCCAAGGCATCAAGGAGGACATGGATGTCATCTCTGCTCTGCTGACCGACATCAAGCGGGTCACCGGCGAGGATCCCGACCTGAATTACGAATACCACCTGGACGAGAAGATCCCCACCCTGCTGCAAAGTCTGCGAGAGGTGTACAACCGGCTGAACACCCGGTATCAGACCATCATGGAGATATCCTCCAAGAGTAGCCCCGCCGCCAACCAGTTTGCCTCCATCCTGGATGATTTTGGCACGGTGTATGAAGATCCCGACCTCATTCCCCGCAAGCTGGACACCCTGAATGATGACCTGGAGACGCTGGGTGGCTGGTATTCGGAGTTCCAGTCCCAGCCTCTGGCGATGGATACTATCACGCTGGGCAGTCCCGATGCTCCTGTGCAAACGCCAAAGGCGACTTTTTGGGATTATTTCATCATCACCTTTAAGGCCTTTCTCCGCTCCTTCTCGGAGGATTACAACGATATGGGCAGTCTGTCTGCCGCCGGAGATGCAGATGTTACCCTGGATGTATGGATCGGCCGAGGAAAAGAATGGGCACAGCTGTTGGACGAGCAAGCCGGCGATGCCTTTACGGCAGAGACGGGCATTGCTCTGCGTATCAACGTGATCCCTTCCGGCCAGTTATCTACCGGTGGCCTGAATACGCTGATGCTGGCCATGGCCGCTGACCGGGAGCCGGATGTGGCTTTGGGCGTGTCCTACGAACTGCCGGTGGAGTTCTCCTTCCGCAACGCCTCATTGGATCTGTCCGGCTTTGCCGGCTATGAGGCGGTCAGCAATCGCTTTCTGCCGGGTGTGTTGTTACCCTTCACCGATGGCAAGGCCTGCTACGGTCTGCCGGAAACCATGAATTTCCGGGTGCTGCTGTTCCGCACGGACATTGTTCGGGAGCTAGGCATCGCCGTGCCGAACACGTGGGAGGACATCTACAGCAACGTGTTGCCGATCCTCTACCAGAACAACCTGGAATTTTATTACCCCAGCGATTATACCGGGTTCTCGGTGTTTCTCTACCAGCACGGAGGGGATTACTATACCGAAGACGGGCAGTATTCTGCGCTGGATTCCGCTGAGGCCTACGCCGCCTTTAAGGAGTGGACGGATCTGTTCACTCGCCAGGGCATCGACGTGTCCGCCAGCTTCTACAACCGCTTCCGTAGTGGCAGCATGCCCATGGGCGTGGCCAGTTATCTCGAGTATATCCAACTGCTGTATGCCGCCCCTGAGCTGATGGGTCGCATCGGCATGGCGGCGCTGCCTGGCCATATGAACGGGGAAGGTGAGATCGACCGTTCTGCTGGCGGCTATGCGGATACCGGCTGTATGGCCTTTGCCGATACAGCGCATCCTGAGGCGTGCTTCGCTTTTCTGGATTGGTGGACCTCTGACAAGGTGCAGATCGCCTATGGTAAGAGCCTGGAGGCCATTGTTGGTACAGCCTCCCGGTGGGGCAGCGCCAACCTGAATGCGTTTTTGGCTATGTCCTGGACAGAGGCAGAAAAGGCCGTTATCCAGGAGGGCTTCCGATGGGCGAAGGAACGGCCGGTGATTTTTGGCGGTTACTACACAACCCGCCACATCACCAACGCCTGGAACCGGACGGTGCTCAGTGCCTACAATACCCGGGATTCCTTGGAAGATGCCGTAGCGGATATTAACACCGAGCTGCGGATGCGCCGGGAAGAAGCCGGCTCCTCCAAATAAGAAAGGACAGTGACCATGGAAAATCTGCAAAAAACCGTTATACGCCGTCTGCGGCGGGTGTCGCCCGGACGGATAGTGGTATATCTGTTCATGTTGGCGCTGGTGGCCTTTATGGCGCTGCCGATGGTGTATGTCATCGTCACTGCCTTTAAGCCACTGGAGGAGCTGTACAAATTCCCGCCCCAGTTCTATGTAGAAAACCCTACCGTCAACAACTTTTTTGACCTGTTTTCCTCTTTAGAAAGCGCAGATACCCCCTTTGTGCGGTATTTGTTTAACAGTGTGCTGGTGACGGTGCTCATCGTCATTCTCACCACGCTGGTTTGCTCCATGGGTGCCTTTGGGCTGGTGAAGCATACCCCTCCCGGCGCCTCGGTCATCAGCGGTATCGTGGTGGCTTCCTTGATGGTAGTGCCGCAGGTGACCACCATCCCCACCTTTATGATCGTCAATGGCCTGGGGCTGATGGACACCTTCTGGGCGCTGGTGTTGCCCAAGGTGGCGGTGGCCTTCAACTTTTTCCTGGTGCAGCAGTTTATGGGGCAGGTTCCTAATTCCCTGCTGGAGTCCGCCCGCCTGGATGGCGCCACTGAGCTGGGGGTATTCTTCCGCATCATTATGCCTATGCTGCGCCCGGTTATCTCCACCTTGGTGATGTTCTCCTTCACCTCTGCGTGGAACGACTATTTTTCCGCCCTGGTGTACACTACCAAGGACAGCATGAAGACCTTGCCGCTGGCGCTGCAATCCATCGCCGGTGGCGTGGGCAGTGCCGCTTTGGCCCGTTCCGGCGCAGTGGCGGCATCCTCCTTCCTGATGGTTCTACCGGTGGTCATCGTGTTTTTGCTGATGCAGCGCAAGGTCATCGAGACGATGGCCTACAGCGGCATTAAATAAAGGGGGTGCTGGGATGAAACTGTATTTTCGTATAACAGCCCTGCTGCTGTGCCTGGTGACCTTGCTGGGCGTGCTGCCGGTGAGTGCCGGCACCGACTACCTGCTGGATGATGGGGAAAAGCTGGCCCTGTCCCAGGCGTATGTGTACAAAGAGACCATCTCCCTCTTCGGCGACCACGGCGAACTGCTGGTGCCGGAGGATCTGTACGTCGATGCAAACAACTACGTGTATATCGCCGATACTGGCAACAATGCTATTCTCGTTCTGAATGATAAGTGGGAGACGGTGCGGGTGCTGCGCTTTGACGGGGAGGATAAGCGGGCGTTGGATGCCCCCGGCGGTGTATTCTGCGATACCGACGGCAGCCTGTACATCGGCGATACCGGCAACAAGCGCATTCTGCATCTGTCTGCCGAGGGAGAATACATCGAGGAGTTTGGGGTGCCGGAGTCGGATGTGCTGGGCAAGGATTTTATCTATTCCCCCCGGCGTATTGCCGTGTCGGATACCGGCTACCTATATACCATCAAGGAAAAAGCCTTGATGAAAATCGATGCCAACAACACGTTCCAGGGGTATATTGGCGCCACAACGTTGGCGTTTAGCCTGAAAAATATGTTTATCCGCCTGTTTGCCTCGAAGGAACAGAAAGCGAAGCTGCTCAATCAGGAGCCGCCCCCCTACCTGAGCTTTGCCCTGGCCCGGGACGGCGAGCTGTATGCCACCACCACCGACAGCGCCAGCGGACAGGTCATGAAGCTGGATGTAACGGGTGCGAACATGTTTCCGGCCGTGTTTTACGGTGAAAATTCCGTGGATGCCGATGGCAACACAGTGGCTCCCTATTTTGCGGACATCACGGCCGACAGCCAGTCGGTGGTGACGGCTCTTGAGCAGCACACCGGCAAGCTATATCAGTACGACGCCGACGGCAATCTGCTGGCGGTATTCGGCTATGGCATCGGCAAGAAGAAGGGCCAGTTCTCTATCCCTGTAGCGGTGGATGTGGACAGCACCGGCAATATTTACGTACTGGATTCCCAGATGGGTGCAATCGTTGTGTATGAGCCTACCGCCTTTATTGAGAGTGTCCATGCCGCCGTAGCCCTGTACAATGCAGGCAAATACCAGGAGGCCAAAACCGCCTTTGAGGCGGTACTGGCAATCGACGGCAATTATGACCTGGCCTATGAGGGTATTGCCCGCATTCTGGTGAAGGAAGAGGACTATACTGGGGCGATGGATTACTACCGCATGGCCAACGATAAGGCTGGGTATTCCACCGCCTTCTCCAAACAGCGGCATGAAATCTTCCGTGCGTATTTCTTCTGGATCGTGCTGGCGGCGGTGGTGTTGCTGGTGGGGGCATATTTTGCCGTCATCGGGCTGAAAAAAGCCGCCGTTGTCCTGCGTGGTCGGTATTTCCGGGGGCAGGTGAAGGCCCGTGTGTTCTATTTTGTGCCTCTTTTGCTGTGTATGCTGGTGGAGCCCCAGGAGGTATGCTTCTATGTCAAGCGTGACCGGATGCGGCTTAAGCTGCCTTCACTGTTGTTGATGTGGGTGGGGCTGATCGTGGCCCATGTGGGCGGAATGATGCTCACCAGTTATCCTTTGGCCACCACGGCAGCCGAGAACGTCAATCCGGTGACCCAGGGGTTGCTGGTGATGGCACTGCTGTTCACCTGGGCGATCGCCCAGTACGCAGTCACCGCCATCTTCAGCGGAGAGGCCACCTTCGGGGAGATCGTCACCCTGTCCACCATCTCGACGGTTCCATATATGCTACTTTCGGTGCCGATTGCGCTGCTGTCCCGCCTTATGGGGCGGGGGGAGCAGGGCCTGTACAGCATGCTGACCGGCATTATGCTGGTGTGGACGATCGTCCTGCTGCTGCGGTGCCTCAAATACGCTAACGGCTATTTCTTTGGCCGTATGGTACTAGTGACCGTTATCACCCTGCTGGCTATGCTGCTGATCTGGGCGATCGTTCTGCTCATTTATGCTCTGGGCGGCCAGTTCGTGGGCTTTATCCGTACCGTGTTTACCGAAGTGACCTATGCTCTGGAAAGGGGTGCATGACCATGAAGCGTTTTCTGTCTCTGTTTACGGTATGCACCCTGTTGATGGGCTGTCTGTTGCTTGCCGGCTGTGGTGAGAAACAAACGGATACCGAAAAAACATTTGATGCGGTACCAACAACGGGTACGCTGAATATTTCCTCGCCGGTGGTGGTGGGAGAAAGCGAGCAACTCACCCTTACCGCTGGCGACGGCACCGTTTCTGTGGCGAACAAGCAGAACGGCACTGCCTGGAATGCGACTTTAACAGAAGCGGTCTACCCGGTGAGTGAACTGACCAAAATTTGGCAGGGCACGGTGCAATCTCTGATTAAAATCAGCTATTCAAAAAGTAGCGCCAGCGTGCAGATCCTGTCCACCACCCCGGTACAGGCGGGGGCCAAATGCACCGCCTACCGCATTGAAAACGGCGTAAAATTTGTCTATGATTTTACGGCCCTGCAGATCGAACTGGCTCTCTGCCTGTGGGTGGAGGGGAACCAACTTGTTTGCCGCATTCCCCAGGCGGAGGTGCGGGAATACGGCACCGCCATCCTCACCTCGGTGGAGGTGATGCAGTTCTTCGGTAGCGCCGCTGATACGGATGAAGGGTATTTCTTCTACCCCGATGGCAGCGGAGCTCTGATGGAGTTCCAAAAGATGCCGGAGAAGAAGCTGGCCACCAAATCCTATAGCTGGCTGGTGTACGGCAGTAGCAGTGAATATCTGGCCAACACCGATTACACTATGGCGGAGAACGGCAATTTCTTCCTACCGGTGTTTGGTGCACAGGTGAATGGCTCCGGCTTTGCCGCCGTTATCACCGAGGGGGATACGGATGCCAAGATAAACCTGTATACCAGTGCCCTGGCGGTGAAGCGTAACCGTATCTGCTGTGAGTTTATCTACCGCCGCACCTACGATGTGTATGTGACCAACCTGGACGGCGACGGGGAGTCCCGGTCCAAGTTCACCGACATCGACGACGAGATCATCGCTGCCGACCGGGAACTACGGTATCTGCTACTGGACGGCGAGGGCAGCTACAGCGATATGGCTGTGGCGATACGGGAGTATATGCTAAAAACCGGAGCACTTGTTGACCGTATCACTGCCGCTGACCAGGTGCCGCTGGGACTTGACCTGTTTATCGGCACTATGACTCAGGCGCTCATTAGCGATTACCAGTCCATGACCACGTTCGCTGAGGGCGGTGAAATTCTGCAGTTGTTGGCCGACCGGGGTGTGAAGGCCTTTGATGTTACCCTGGAGGGCTGGAACAAGGACGGCTACGGCCAATGGCCTGCTGATTACCGAGTTAATGGGCAGGCGGGCGGCAAGACCGGGTTGCATGCTCTGACCGGGCTTGCCCAGTCCTTGGGGGCCCGGGTGTGGCTGAATATGAACTATGTGGACGTGGCGGCGGACGGCTCCCGATTCTCAATCAAGCGGGATATTATCCGCAACCGGAGCAATTCGCCGGTAACAGATCTGATTGACAGCCGATATTTACTTACCGCTGCCAGCGCCCACAAGTGGTTTGCTGCTGACAGCAAGCGATTGCCTGCCGGTGTGGCCGGTGTAGCCTTCGAGGGTTTCGGCAGCACCCTATATAACGACTACCAGGGCAACAATCTGACGGAGCGAGGGGATATGGCCGCCTCCTGGAGCGACCTGCTGGCCACCGCCAACGAGACGGTGGGCGCTTCCGCCGTCTACGGCGGTAATGCGTATCTGCTTAACCGGGCATCCCGGCTACACGGTATTCCCATGACGGATTCCGGCTTCTCCGTGTCTGACCGGTCGGTGCCCTTCTATCAAATGGTGGTGCATGGTAGCGTTGCTTACTCCACCGAGCCTGCTAATCTGTTTTATGACTATGACGCCCAGGTGCTGAAGCTGATTGAATACGGCTATATGCCGTATTTCAAGCTCACATACGAGCGCTCCGAGGGGCTGAAGAGCACCACCAGCAACACCCTGTTCTCCTCCTATTACGCTGCCTATCTGGACAAGGCAGAGGCGTTATATACGGTGCTTTCCGGCGACCTGGGGCAGGTTTGGGATGCCTATATGACTGCCCACGAGGCGCTGGGAGAGACGCTGTTCTGTACGACCTACAGCAATGGTGTGCGGGTGTACGTGAACTATAGCAGCGAGGCCGTTGAGGTGGACGGGATTACCATACCGGCTCTCGGCTATGTTGTACAGGAAGGAGGAAAAGCATGAGACTGCGTTCAGATACACGGCACAAGCTGGAAGGCTATATATTTATCCTTCCCTTTATCGTTGGTTTTTTCCTGTTTTTCCTCTCTCCCCTCATCCGGTCTATCACGCTAAGCGTTTCTGATGTCACTAAGATGGTGGGCTTGAGCGATATGACGCTGGTTGGCTTTAAGCACTATGTGTATGCCTTCACCGGGGATGTGGAGTTTATCCCTAAGTTCCTGCAGGTCATCACCGACACGCTGGTAAATACGCCCATGATTTTGGTGTTCTCCTTCATTCTGGCAATCATGCTCAGTCGGAATATCCGCTGCCGTGGCTTTTTTCGGGTGGTCTTCTTCCTACCCTTTCTGCTGGGCTCTGGCTACGTGATGAGCGTGCTGCTGGATCTGGGCCTTGACCAGATGGCGGTGTCCGGGGCTAAGGACCTGCTGCTCACTGACGAGATCAAGGAGCTGGTAGGCCCGGGCGTGGTCAATGTGGTGGATGAATTTTTCTCCCGGATCTCCACGGTGCTGTGGAAATCCGGTGTGCAGATCATCATCTTCCTGTCCGGCCTGCAGAGCATCTCCCCGGCGCTGTATGAGGCTGCCCGGGTGGATGCCGCCACCGAATGGGACATCTTCTGGAAGATCACCCTGCCTATGATGACCCCCATTATCTTCCTCAATATCGTGTATACCATTGTGGACAGCTTCGGCGATGTGAATAACGCTATGATAAACTATTTTACGGACAAATGCTTTTCCGAAAACCAGGTGTGCTATGCGGCGGCGCTGAGCTGGATCTATTTCCTGTTTGTAGCGGTGTTGCTGGGGTTGGTGTTCTTGTTTATGAACAGGATCGTCAACCGCACTGTGGGGCAGGGCTAAGGAGGTGCCGGTATGAACACAACAATGCAAACTCTCCTCAAAAAAGGCAATGCCCTCCGGCACAAAGTACAGCTGTCCCGGATATTTATCTATGTTTTCCTCATTATCATGTCTTATATGTTCCTGTACCCCTTTCTGTACATGATCGTTACCTCCATCAAATCCCAGGCGGATCTGTTTGATGTGAGTATCAACTGGATCCCCTCCGGTGCTGAGTGGCAGAACTGGCGGGCAGCCTTTGTCAACCTGGATTTTTCCGCCCATATCTGGAATTCCTTGCTGATCGTGTCGGTGTGTACGCTGGGGCATATCCTGTCCTGTGCGTTTATCGCCTACGGCTTTGCGCGGTATCAGTTTCCGCTGAAGGGGTTGTGGTTCGTGCTGGTGGTGCTGACCATCATCATCCCCTCGCAGGTTATTATCCTGCCCCTGTACCTGACGTATACGGATATGGGCTGGCTGAACACCTATCTGCCGCTGATGGTGCCCTGCTTCTTCGGCTTCGGCCTGCGAGGCGGCATCATGATCTTCCTGTTCCGCCAGTTCTTCATAGGTCTGCCCCGGGATCTGGAAAATGCGGCAAAGATTGACGGTTGCAGCTTTATGGGGGCCTATTTCCGGATTGCCTTCCCCACGGCGCGTTCCTCTATTTTGGTGTGCTTTGTGCTCAGTGTGGTATGGCACTGGAACGATTATTACGAGCCGGTCATCTACCTAGGCAAATCCTCCCAGTGGCCGCTGCCGGCAATGCTGCCCACCATCTATGAGAAGTATCTGGCGGCTTCTGCTGAGTTGACCACCAACGCCGATTCTATCATCACCCGTGGCGTGCTGATGGCGGCGGCGCTGTTGGTCATTGCCGTGATGTTACTGATGTACTGTGTGGTGCAGCGACAGTTTATTCAGGGCCTGGAGCACTCCGGCCTGAGTGCCGAATAATATCCTTTCGGGAAAGGCAAGGTTTGTCTATGAGAAGCAACAGTAAACTGGCCTTATGGTGGAAACGGGGACGGGTTGGGTATGCCTTTTTAGCGCCCTTTCTCCTCCTGTTTACCGTATTTACCATCTTACCCATTATCATTGGCCTTGGGTTAAGTTTTACCAATTATAACATGCTGGAGACGCCCCAGTGGGTGGGCATTACCAATTACCGTCAGCTGATCTTGGATGATGATGTATTTATCACCTCGCTGAGAAACACCCTCACCTTTGCGGTGGTGGTGGGCCCGGTAGGGTACATCGCCTCCTTCCTGCTGGCATGGGTCATCAACAACCTGAAGGGAAAGAATTTCTTTGCCTTAGCGGTGTACACTCCTTCCATCACCAGCGCCATTGCCATGACAACGGTGTGGGGCTATTTCTTCTCCTCCGATAAGTATGGCTGGGTCAACCACATTCTTATGTCCGTCGGGCTTATCAGCGAGCCGATTTTGTGGAACCAATCGGATCAGACCATTATGCCGGTCATTATTTTCATTTCCATCTGGATGGGTATGGGCACCGGCTTTCTCACCTTCTTGGCAGGCTTTCAGAATCTGTCCAAGGAGCAGTTGGAGGCGGGCCGTATCGACGGTCTGAACGACCCCGTGTCCGAGCTGTGGTACATCATTGTACCGCAGATGAAGCCCCAGTTGCTGTTCGGCGCCATCATGTCCATCGTCAACTCCTTTGGTGTGTTTGACGTGGCGGTGCAGTTCGCCGGACTGCCCAGCCCTAACTATGCTGGCCATACCGTGGTGGCGCACCTGTATGACTACGCCTTTATCCGGTTCCAGATGGGCTATGCTTCGGCGGTATCCATGATGCTGTTCCTGATGACCTTTTTCATCGGGCGGATCATTACCAAGCTGCTACATTCCGACGATTAACACAAAAAAACGGATACCGACGGGTGTCGGTATCCGGAGAGCAGCTGTATTTAGCGAACAGTCAGCGTGGTATCAATGACAATGCGACAGGGGTTCGCTTCATCTCCGTTGCGGATCTTATCCAGCAGGGAGTCCACCAGTGCTGCGGCCATAGCTGCCTTGGGCGTGTGAACAGAGGAGATATTCAACGGAAATGCAATATTCGTCATAATGTCGTCGAAGCCCACCACCTCGATGCGATGGTGCGGATTCAGCTTATACAGGATGGCCAGCAGGTCGCAGGCCACAAAATCACTAAAGGCAAAAATGGCGGTGAAGGGATCCGGCTGATTCAGCTGGGTGCGGAGCATAGCCTCCAGCTTTTCCTTAGCGACACCCTTGGTGTACACCAGAGAGGGGTCGAAGGGCAACCCATGCTCCTCCAGAGCCAGACGATAGCCCTCCAGACGCTCGTTGGTGCTGGAGATGTGGGGCGCTTCACCTACGAAGAGGATACGCCGATGACCCTTGCCCACAAGGTGGTTGGTCGCTTGATGGCCGCCCTGGCGATCGTTCCAGATGACATAGTCCATATCACTGTCGATAAAGCGACGGCCCAACAGTACAAAGGGAACCTGCCGCTTTTGCATCAGCTCCATTGCCCGGGTGTCCTCCTGGTTGGGGCAGATGATGATACCGTCGGCTGCATTTTCGATGGCAGAGACCACGGCAGCGTATTCTGCCTCGGCGTTGCTTTCGGTGTTCATGATGAACAGAGCGTAGCCTTCCTGGCTCAGACGCTGCTCGATTTTCTTGGCCATGATGGCGAACAGGGGGTTGGAGATGTCGCTGACGATGAGCGTTACTGTATGGGTGGACTGGAACCGCAACGATGTGGCTGTGCGGTTGCGGATGTAGCCCAGTTCCTTCGCTTTTTTTCGGATGCGTCGCTTGGTCTCTTCGGAAATATCCGCCTTGTCGCTGAGGGCGTGGGAAACGGTGTTGATGGACACGTGGCACGCCTCGGCAATATCTCGTAGAGTGACGACGTTTCTCGTCCTGTTTGGAGTCATATTTTACCTCTTCTTTTAAACATATACAAATTATATTTTACACGCAATCTGTGATTATGTCAAGAAAATTGTTGTTACACGGGAGGAAACAAGCAATGAAAACCTGTACAAATCGTCTGGCCGGCTGGCCGACGGCCCGGGCGGAGCTGTTGCTGCAGCGCCTGCACCAGCGAGAATATGACCCCGATGTCCTGGTTGTTGAGGATAGCGGCTGGGCAGGAGACTACGAGGGCCGGGCTTTTTTGGCCCTGGTGTTGCTATCCGCTATCCGGGGAGAGAAGGTGCCCAATTACGAGGCTGTGCTGGATACTCTGTGGGTTCATCGCAACGAAAAGGGCTATATGGGTCCGGTGTTGACCGATGGCTTCAACGAGCAGCAGCTGTCCGGCAACAGTTGGCTGTTGCGGGGAGTGTGCGAGGCGTACGCCTGTTTCCGGGAGCCTCGGGCAAAGCAAATGGTGTTGGATATTGTGGAGCATCTGCTGCTACCGGCCACGGGCTTCTACGGCCTGTACCCGGCAGACAAGGCCCAGCGCGCCGGTGATAACGTGGTGCAGGAAGGCCTGGCCGGAAAAACGGACACCTTTGCTTTTTCGGACGACACCGATGGTGAGGACGCTATGCAGCTAATCACCCGGCTGACCGGTAAGGTGGGCCCGTGGTATATCTCTACCGATGTGGGCTGTGCGTTCATCATGATGGACGGTGTGACCGCCGCTTATGAATGTATGAAACGCTATATGCCGGAGCAGGGGGATCTCATCCGCCGCACCGGTGTGCTCATCCGGGAGATGTGTGGGGTGTTTCTGCGGCTGGAATTTATCCGCATGGCTGTACAGACCCACGCTACCCTCAGTGGCCTGCGAGGCGTATTACGCTTCGCTCGCCTTGAGCAGGATGAGGCTTTGCTGGCCGAGGTGCGTCGGGTGTTCGACCTCTACCTGCGTGAGGGCATGACGGAGAATTACGAGAACTACAACTGGTTTACTCGCCCGGTGCATACCGAGCCCTGTGGAACGATCGACAGCTTTATCCTGGCTTATTGGCTGTGGGAGGACACCGGTGAGGCAACGTACATCCAACTGGCCAACCGTATTCTTTACAACGGCATCCTTCCCACCCAGCGGCAAAACGGCGGTTTTGGCCTGCACACCTGCGTGGGGGCAGACACCTGGGAGGTCAAGCCTCCGCAAAAGGGCATCTGTGAGGCCCACTGGTGCTGTACCATGCGTGGTGGCGAATTTTTTGAAAAGTTGTGGGATTTTGCCGCCCGGCAGGAGGGCGACACCCTGTGGTTGCCCATTCCGGTTAGCGGAACGGTGCGGGGAGAAGGGTTTACAGCGGTGGTGTCCACCACCTATCCCGAAGAAAACCGTCTTACCGTCCGGTTGCAGAACAATGTAAAAATTCGGCGTGTGCTGGTATATCTGCCTGCCACTGCCGTCGATATACAGCTCATCGCCGCAGACGGCTCTTCCCTCTCCCGGCGGCGGGAGGCCACCGGTTTTGCTGAGATACCCGTGACGGGGGATGGGGAGTGGAGGCTTTCCTTCACCTTACCGGACACGCCGGAGGCTACTGTCAATATCCATTCGCTGCCCGGCCGCCGTCGCTTACGGGGAGATCTCCTGCTTGGCCGCCGCTCCGGAGCCGATTGGGAGCCGTTCTACGATGCATACTGGCGCTACGGTGAGGCCGCTGCATCTATGGCGTGGAACGTGATAGAGGAGGCGAACGACGGATAAATTGAGGAATAAAATTTCGGCAAAAGGGCCAAAAAAGAGAAACAGATTTTTACGTATCCCCAGCCCAAACGCCTTCGCAAAACCTTGACTTTGCAGGCCGGATGGCCTATAATGTAAGGGAACATTACCGATAAAGTAAAATTCCTTGCAGTTTGACTTTGTAGTGAAAAATCGTGATATTTTGGAGGTATTGATTATGAAAACAACATTCGCTTTGTATTTTGCCAACCGTGGGTTCTTCCCCGGCGAGGTCATCGCTTCTGCCCGTGAGGAGATGATCAAGGCGGTCACCGACGCCGGTTACGGCTACATCTGCATGGAGGAGAGCCTCACCCGCTACGGTGCTGTAGAAACCTTGGCCGAGGGACAGAAATATGCCGCTTTCCTGAAGGAGCACGAGGGGGAGTATCAGGGCATTGTTATGTGTCTGCCCAATTTTGGTGACGAAAACGGTGCTTCTGCCGCTCTGAAGGACGTGAATGTGCCGGTGCTGGTGCAGGCGTATCCCGACGAGATAGACAAGATGGATTTTGCCCATCGCCGTGACGCCCTGTGCGGCAAGATCGCTATGTGCAATGTGTTGCGTCAGCTGAAGATCCCCTATACCCTGACCAAGCGTACCACCGTCAGCCCCCTGTCTGCCTCCTTTGCAGAGGATCTGCGTTTGTTCGCCGGCACCTGCCGTACAGTGGCTGGTATGCGGCAGTTTAACATCGGTGCCATCGGGGCCCGCACCACTGCCTTCAAGACGGTGCGCTGTGATGAGATCGCCATGGCCAACAAGCGAGTAAATGTGGAGACTATCGACTTGTCCGAGGTGTTTGCCCGCATGGATAAGGTAGACGCTGCTGCCATCGAGGCGAAGAAGGCTGTATATACCGAACTGGCGAATTTTGGTTGCTGGGCGCCGGAAAAGCTGGAAAACATTGCTCGCTTCGGCGTGGTGGTGGACGACCTCATCGCTGAGTTTGACCTGCAGGCGGTGGCGATCCGTTGTTGGAACGAGCTGGAGATTACCTACGGTATTGCCCCCTGCCTTGTGTTGGGTGAGCTCAACGAGCGTGGTATTGCGGCGGCCTGTGAGCTGGATATTAACAACGCCGTCATGATGCGTGCTCTGTATCTGGCCGCCGACTGCCCGGTGATGCTGCTGGATGTGAACAACAACTTTGGTGAGGCCGATGATCGCTGCATTTTCTTCCACTGCGGCCCGGTGCCCAAGTCCCTGCTGGAGGGCAAGGGTGAGATCGAGGAGCATCTGATGTTCCGCAAGACCTTTGGCGAGGGCTCCGGCGTGGGCATCAACAAGGCTACCATCGCCAAGGGTCACGTGACGGTGGGCAGCTTCAAGACCGAGGATGGTGAGATGTGTTCCTTTGTCACCGAGGGTGACCTGACCGATGATTTTGTGGGCGAGGGCTTCTTCGGCTGCGGTGTTGTGTTCAAGAAGGATAACATCGAGAAGATGCTGGAGTATATGTGCCGCGAGGGCTACCGTCACCATGTGGCCATTACCAAGGGGAACTGGAGCGAGTCCGTCCGGGAGGCGTTCCAAACTTACCTTGGGTATCAGATCGATGTGCTGTAAGAAACAAATTTTTACATAAGGAGTGTGCACTATGAACAAATTGGGTATTTTCATGAACTTCTGGGAGAAGAATTGGGCAGCCGACCACAAGAAGTATATCGAGAAGGTGGCCAAGATCGGCTATGATATTCTGGAGTTCCAGGCACAGCCTCTGCTGGATATGACGGATGACCACATCCGTGAGCTGAAGGCGTGCGCTGACGCCAATGGCATTGAGCTGACCTACAGCCTGGGTCTGGATCCTGCCTATGACGTGTCCTCTCTGGACGAGGCGCAGCGACTGGGTGGCGTCAAGTATCTGCAGGACATCATCCGCAAGATGCATATTGCCGGCGGCACTCTGCTGTCCGGTGTCAGCTATGCCGGCTGGGGCTGTCCCAACGTGGTCATGAACGATAAGACCCCTTACCTGGAGCAGTCGGTCAAGAGCATGAAGGAGATCGTCAAGGTAGCTGAGGAGTGCGGTGTTACCTACTGTGTGGAGGCGGTCAACCGCTTTGAGACCTGTATTATCAATACGGCCGCCGAGGCACTGGATTATGTGGCCCGTATCGACAGCCCCAATATCGGCGTGTTGCTGGATACCTACCACATGAACATCGAGGAGACCAATATTGGCGATGCCATCCGCATGGTTGGTGCTGACAAACTCAAGAACTTCCATACGGGCGAGAACAACCGTACAGCACCCGGCCGTGGCCATCTGGATTGGGATGAGATCTTCGGCGCCTTGGCGGACATCGGCTATAAAGGCCGCATTGTGTCTGAGCCCTTCATCATGCAGGGCGGCGAGGTAGGCCGTGACATTCACGTGTTCCGCGACCTGATTGCGGATACCTCCGAGGCGGCTATCGATGCCGAGGCGGCCTATCTGCTCAATTTCGAGAAGGAAATGCTATGTAAGCACGGCATGGCGTAAGTAAACTGTATAAATCGTGTAAACCCCTCGTCCAACCGGACGAGGGGTTTACCGTTTGTATAGAAACGTATATATTTTACGTGCAGTATCACAAAAAGAAAGCCTTAAAGAGGGTGCGACACCGGGCACAGGTGACGGTGCGGCGGCCACGCTTGATGGGCAGGCGTAGCCACGCCTTACAATGAGGACACCGGCGATAGCGACACCGGCGGATGTCCCGCAGGCGGTCTTTTTGCCGCCGCAGCCAGTCGGCGGTGGGGTACCACCAGCGCAGGAACCACTGGTTTTCCGCCTGTCGCCGGGGAATGTTCCGGGAGAGCATCCGCCAGACCAGCACCACCAGCACCGCTGTGGTGGCCATAGACAGGATAAACTCCGTCAGCCCCCGGGGGAAAAACAGGGACAGCACCCATAGCCCCAGATACAGCCCCATGAGAAACCGGCCGAAGCTGTCCATGCCGTACCGGCCGGCCATAAAGCGGATCAGTGTGTTGCGCAACCGCAGTAACATAGCGTCTCCTCCTGTTGGAAAGTCTATCCAGAGTATATACAAAAATCGTGAATAAATCCCGGTGGGAATGTAAACAAATTGTGGCGAAGGGGCATACTACCCTCGAAAGGAGGGAAATCATTATGAAAAAAGACCCGAAACAGCCGGAAAAACTGCCCCTGCCGGAGCGCCCCGGCATTGTGGAGCCGATTATCGCCGCCGGTGAGATGGTGAACCCCCCGGTGGGGAGCTTTACCGACCCGCTGGGCAGCTATACCGGCCGTCCGGCCGATGGCGGCGTGCCGGTGCAGGATGCAGATGACCTGTAAGTGGAAAAACAGGAGGGCAACGCCCTCCTGTTTTTGTGTCAGCAAAAAAGGTGGGTCAGCGGGAGGCACCGCCGCCGCCGAAGCCGCCACCGCCGCCTCGGAAACCGCCTCCACCACGGAATCCGCCACCGCTATGGCCGCTGAATCCACCGTGGAAGCCACCGCCGCCGTATACGTGAGCGCCGCCCCGGTGCATACCGATAAACACAAAAGCCAGCACCACCAGGATAATCAGCAACATAATCAGCATATCGCCGCCGGTCAGCTCCTCATACGCTTCCTCCGGTGTTTCCAGAGGGAGCTGGCTGTCGGTCATGCCGTATTCCCCATACACCGCATTCACTATGGCGGTGTAGGTATTCAGCAGGCTGGCCGACCAGGCGGCCTCGTCCCCATAAGCCGGCACCAGATAGGTGTCCAGGATGCGCCCGGCCTTGGAGTCAGGCATCGCTCCCTCCAGGCCGTAGCCTACCTCGATACGGGAGTGAGGGCCGTTTACGGTGAACAACAGCAGAATACCGTTGTCTCCTTCATCCTGGCCGATGCCCCATTCCCGAGCCAGGGTCAGGGAATAGTCCTCCAAATCCCGGTCGCCGGTGTTCTCCACCGTGACCAGCACCACCTGGGCGGTGGTGGCATTCTGCAGGGCCGCACCGGCCTCATACACCGCTTGCTCGTCGGTGTCGGCCATAATCTCTGCAAAATCGTTGATAAAAAACCGGTCGGTAGCGGTGGGCAAAGGTTCCGCTTCGGCACAGCCGCCCAGCAGGTTGCCGCCGATGACCAACACCAGCAGCACGGCAAAGGTCACCGAAAGAAACCCGGCTAATTTTGTCTTATTCATAGGTTAAAAGCTCACTTCCGGCACATGCTGGGCATCGTCGTCCGCCTCGAACAGCTCTGCTCTCTCAAACCCGAACATCCCGGCCAACAGGCTCCGGGGAAATTTGCGGATGCTCTTGTTGTAGTCGGTTACCGCCTCGTTGTAGTCCCGCCGGGCGGTGGCGATGCGGTTTTCCGTGCCGGCCAGCTCGTCCTGCAGGGCGATATACTGGGTGTTGGCCTTCAGGTCGGGATAGGCCTCCGTCACCGCATTGACCCAAATATCAATGGCGCTGTCCAGCTGGGCGCTGGCGCCCGCCTGTTCCTCGGGGGTGTCGGCGGCGGCCACAGCGGCTCTCGCCTCGGTGACCGCTTGCAGGGTGGACTGCTCATAGTCGGAATAGCCCTTGACCGTGGCCACAAAGTTGGGAATCAGGTCAGCACGGCGTTGGAGCTGGGTCTGAATCTCCGCCTGCTTGCCCTCTACATTGGCCTCCAGCTCCACCAGCCCGTTATAGGTACCCACAAAAGAGCCGATGAGGATGCCCACCACGGCGATAACAGCAATAAGAATGATCCACGATTTTTTCATGTTGATTTCCTGCCTTTCTTACGGATAGTATATCTCAATCCCGGGGGCGTAATTCCTCCGGGGCGCAATACCGCCGGATAAAATCCACCACCGGGGTGGGATCGGTCAGCGAGTGGGGATGATGCCCCACACCGGGCTTGCCAAAGACCTGGATATGGCCGCCGGCCTTGCGGAACCGGGAGGCGAACAGCTTGAGGTTTTCCTCGTAGGGGACAATATCATCGGCCAGCCCGGCCACAGCCACAACGGGGATGCCGGCGGCGGCTACACGTTCGGCCTGATCCAGCGGATTTTGGGCAAAGCCGGGGGCGGAATGCTCCGTCAGCCCGTACAGGGCCATGCACTCCTTCCAGCACCGTTCATCCCCGGTGCCGGCGCCAAGGCCGCCGGGCCAGCTACGGATGTCCAGCGCCGGCGCATCCAGATACAGCCCTCCGATGCGGGAGGGATAGGCGGCGGCGTAGTTCACCGCATACAGGCCGCCCCGGCTGAAGCCCAGCATCACCGGCTGACGGTGGAGGTGGTACTCCCGTTCCACCATGTCCTGAAAATCCCGGAGATACTCGATGGACGCCTGACAACCGTACAGGTTGCTGACCATGTGGTAGCCAATGTGCCAGCCCTGTTCGGCCAGCGCCACGTCCACCGCCGGGAAGGCGTCGAAAAACTCGGCCCGCCACACCCAGGGGTTGCCCGGCAGAGGATGCTTGGGGACGATGATGACGCTGTCCCGGCCGTTGTACTTAAAATTAAGCTGATCCATCCCGGAATCGTAATATTTGGTGACGAAAAAATCGGTGACTCCTGCAGGTAGCATGAAAAAGACCTCCTGTTTGTACCGTTTCTGTTGCCATCATACCATAGATAGTGAGAAAAAGCAACGGAAAAACAAAAAAACGGAAGCTGGCCGGGAGGGAAATGACGGGAAATAGCCCGGTCGGGAGGATGTGGGCTATTCCGCCGGAAACCCCCGGTTTTCCCGGTGGGGATGTGACAGGTTTCGCCCCGGGCTTGTCCTATACTGGAGGGAGAACGAGGAAAGGGATGACCTGCCATGAAAACCACCACCGCCGCCATTCCCAACGGACAAGCCCACACCCGCAGTGGCACGCTGACCCTGCTGTGGTGTGTGCTGGGGCTGTTGGTGCCACGGGCAACCTTATATGGGGAGCTGGCCCCCTTCGGCATCGGCCTGGCCGCGGCCCAGGTAGGGGGCTTGCCTGCCCTTTTGTGCCTGGCAGTGGGCTATCTGCTGGCCCAGCCGGTGCTGTTGCCGCTACGGTATGTGGCCACGGTGGCGATGGTGGGGGGCATCCGGTGGGTGCTGTCTGCCCTGCCGGAGTTGAAAGCGCGCCCCTTTGTGCCACCCTTGCTGGGGTTTGTGGCCACCGCCCTGACCGGATTTGTGATGTTGGGGCAGACAGGGCTGGATATATTCCGGGGGTTGCTGATTTTGGCAGAAAGCGGTGTGGCCGCCGGCAGTGCCCTGTTTTTCGCCGCCGCCTCTCGCACGGCAGAGGGCTGGCGACGGGGCGGTGCCGGAGACATGACCCCCGGCCAGCAGACGGCTGTCATCTTCACCGGGGCGGTGGGGGTGATGGCGGCCTCCACCCTGACGGTAGAGGGCTTTGCTCCCGGTCGGGTGGTGGCGGCGTTTCTAATTCTGATTTTGGCCCGTTCCGGCCGGGAGGCCGGGGGTAGCCTGGCCGGGATTATCCTGGGCGGCGCCATGGCGCTGATGGTGCCGGGGCAGACTACGCTGGCCATTACCCTGGCCTTCGGCGGCATGATGGCCGGGGTGTTTTCCCGGTTCGGGCGGTTGGCGGAGGCGGCGCTGTTCCTGCTGACCGCCGGGGTGGTGACGCTGGGGGAGGCGGATGACCGGACGCTGTTTTACTTATACGAGATTTTTGCCGCCGGGGTGCTGTTTGTGCTTCTCCCCCGGGAGGCCGACCGGCGGCTGAGCCGTCTGTTTATCCGTAGCCGAGACCTGCCGGCGGTGGAGGGGGTGCGTCGGATGATGACCATGCGCCTGCAGGTGGCTTCGGCGGCGTTGGAGGAGGTGTCCCGGTCGGTGGCGGCGGTTTCCCGGCGGCTGGCCAAAAGTGCCGCCCCGGATGTGCACGCCCTCTACCGGGACACCTATGAGGCGGTGTGTGGCGCCTGCCCTCTGCAAGGGGTGTGTTGGGGCCAGCATGCAGAGGAGATGCGGGGGGCGCTGGAGGCGCTCACCCCCCTGCTTCGCCAGCAAGGGGCGGTGACGCCGGAGCAGCTGACCGGCTACCCGGCCACCAACTGCCGCCGTCCCGACAGGCTGACAGAGCATATCAGCCACGGCTACGCCCAGCATATCGCCCGGGAAGGGGCGTGGCAACGGCTGCAGGAATTACAGCAGGCGGTGGAGGACCAGTTCGCCGGCACCGGGGAGCTGTTGCACAGCCTAGCCGCCCGGCTGGAAGATCCCGGCCAGGTGGATATGGAGCTGTCAGGGCAGGTGCTGGCGGTGTGTGAGGACCACGGTATGACCGTCCGGGATGCGCTGTGCACCCGGGACGGGGGCAACCGGCTGACGGTGGATATTCTCACCGCCGATGGCAGTGAGCCGCCCTCCTCCGGCCGGTGGTTACAGCGGCTGGAGCAGGTGTGCGGCCGCCGTTTTGCACCGCCTGCCGTGGCGGAGTGGGGAGAACACCTGCGGGTTACCCTCACCGAGCCGCCCCGATACCGGGTGGAGTGGGGGTTGGCTCAGATGCGAAGCGAGAACGAGAAGCTGTGTGGCGACACCGCCGATGTGGTGCCGCTGGAGGGGGGCCTGTTGGCGGTCCTCAGCGATGGCATGGGTGCCGGTGGCCGGGCGGCGGTGGACAGCGCCATGGCGGTGGGCATTACCTCCCGGCTGTGGCAGGCCGGGTACAGCCCGGCCGGCATTCTGCAGACGGTGAACGCCGCCCTGCTGGTGAAAAGCCGGGAGGAAACCTTAGCCACGCTGGATGTGGCGGTCATCGACACCCACACCGGCCGGCTGGACAGCTACAAGGCCGGGGCGGCGGTGTCTCTGTTGCGGTGCGATGGCCGGGTGTCCCGGCTGGAGCGCAGTTCCTTGCCCATCGGGATTTTGCGGGACATTCGTTTCGAGCACAGCCACGACCGGCTGACCCAGGGGGATGTGCTGTTACTGCTGAGCGACGGAGCCATCGCCGGGGGCGTCGCCCCGGTGGAGGAACTGCTCCGGGACTACCCGGAGGAGGGGGATATGCAGACGCTGGCCAATGAGGTGATGGCGCTGGCCGCCGCCCTCCAGCCGGAGCACCGGGACGATATTACCGTGGTGGCTCTGCGACTGGTACAGGTGGAGGAATAAAAAACGACAGCCCGTAGGCCGCTTTGGCGGCTTACGGGCTTTCGCTTGTGGTTAGCAGGTCGCCGACCGGTACGGCAAACACTTTGGAAAAGGCGGCTATCTCAATATCCGTGACAAATCGCTTACCACACTCGATGCGCTGGATGGCGTTTTTGTCCATATCCAGACCGTCCAACTGCATCCGGTCGGCCAACTGCCGCTGTGATAGGTGGAGGGCGGTGCGGAATTTATAGATGTTTTTGCCACACAGGTTGTTCATGCCGTCGCTCGCTTTGTTGATAAACATAAAAAACACTCCCGATTTGACATTTAGTGCTTGTCAACAAAGACATTATATGCTATAATGAAGCCTGTTATGACATTTAGTGAATGTCATAACCCGGAGAAATGGGTGCTTTGTCATACCTCCCTATCTGTTCCGGGAAAAACGCCTCGCCGTCCTGCCAATTTCGGTGGGGCGTTTTTTACATAGTTTTGGTTGGTTTTCGGCACACTAGCGCCAGGAGGTGATGACATGGACAGCAAAAAACCGTCCCCCAAGCAGGAGCGCCCGATTTCGCCGGCCCTGGGGCCTATCGATAACGACCTGGCCCGGGATAACCTGGAAAACGACATGGATCTGACCGCCGCCGACGAACAGGATGTGTAAGCCAAGCCAAAAAAGCCATTCACCGGGCAGGTGAATGGCTTTTAGCGTTTTATGGTAGGGTTTACGGTGTTGTCCGTAGGGGCGACCAGTGGTCGCCCTTATAAAATCAATATCCCCAACAGCAAAAAAAGGGCGCCTACAGGCGCCCTTTTGGGGGGTTACTTATTCTTCGTCCCAGCGGAAACTGCCGGACAGCAGGGTGACACGCTCCTTGGACACAGTCAGCAGGCCACCGTCCAGGGTGGCGGTGCGGTCGGTGTCATCCGGCAGCTCGATGCGGCAGGCGCCCGGCCGGACAGCGGTGATGAAGGGGGTGTGCCCGGCCAATATCGCCAGGTCGCCCTCGGTGCCCCGGACAAACAGCCCCTCCACCTCGCCGGAAAACCGGCTACCGTCGGGGGTGGCCACCGTCAGCATAAAGGTGTTCATCCCGTCACCTTCTTCGCCTTGGCTACCGCCTCGTCGATGGTACCGACGAACAGGAAGGCGGACTCGGGCAGGTCGTCATGCTTGCCCTCGATAATTTCCTTGAAGCCACGGATGGTCTCCTTCAGCGGCACATAGGTGCCCACGATGCCGGTGAATTTCTCCGACACATGGAAGGGCTGGGACAGGAACCGCTGAATTTTACGGGCACGCTGGACAAGCAGCTTATCCTCGTCGGACAGCTCGTCCATACCCATGATGGCGATGATGTCCATCAGCTCCTGGTACCGCTGTAACACACGCTGTACCTCACGGGCCACCTGATAGTGCTCCTCCCCCAGGATGTCGGGGGACAGGATGCGGCTGGTGGATTCCAGGGGGTCAACGGCGGGATAAATACCCTGGGAGGCGATGGAACGGGACAGCACCGTGGTGGCGTCCAGGTGGGCGAAGGTGGTGGCAGGCGCCGGGTCGGTCAGGTCGTCCGCCGGCACGTACACCGCCTGCACGGAGGTGATGGAGCCACGCTTGGTGGAGGTGATACGCTCCTGCAGAGCGCCCATCTCGTTGGCCAGGGTGGGCTGGTAGCCCACGGCGGAAGGCATACGACCCAGCAGGGCGGACACCTCAGAGCCTGCCTGGGTGAAGCGGAAGATGTTGTCGATGAACAACAGCACGTCCTGCCCTTCCTCATCCCGGAAATACTCCGCCATGGTCAGGCCGGACAGGCCCACCCGCATACGGGCTCCGGGGGGCTCGTTCATCTGGCCGTAGACCAGCGCCGTCTTTTCGATAACGCCGGACTCTTTCATTTCATTATATAGGTCGTTGCCCTCACGGGTGCGCTCTCCCACGCCGGTGAACACAGACAGACCGCCGTGTTCCTTGGCGATGTTGTTGATGAGCTCCATGATCAGCACCGTCTTGCCCACGCCGGCGCCGCCGAACAGACCGATCTTACCGCCCTTGGAATAGGGGCAGATCAGATCCACCACCTTGATACCGGTTTCCAGAATCTCGGTGGAGGTGGACAGCTCGTCATAGGCCGGAGCCGGGCGGTGAATGTCCCATTTCTCCGTGGTGTCCGGGGCAGGCAGGTTGTCTACCGGGTCGCCCAGCACATTGAAGATGCGCCCCAGCGTCTGCCGACCCACCGGCACCTGGATGGGGTTACCGGTATCGGTGACGGCGGCCCCGCGTTGCAGGCCGTCGGTGGAGGCCATAGCCACACAGCGCACGGTGTTGTCGCCGATGTGCTGGGAGACCTCCACGGTCAGGGTGCGCTCCCCCACCGGGACGGTGAGGGCGGTATGAATGGACGGCAGGTGTCCGTCATCGAACCGGACGTCGATGACCGGCCCCATGACCTGGGAGACACTGCCGATATGTGTTTCACTCATTGGTTTTCCTCCTTGCAATAGGCATTTAAGCGCCGGCACCGGCGACGATCTCGGTGATCTCCTGGGTGATGGTGCCCTGGCGTGCCCGGTTATACTGCAGCTGCAGCTCGTCGATCATCTGGGCGGCGTTCTTGCCGGCGGAATCCATGGCCATGCGGCGGGCTACCACCTCGCTGGCGAAGCTCTCCCGGACAGCGGCCATCAGCACGCCGGTGACGTATTCCGGCACGGCGGTCTGCAGGATGGTCATCTCGTCCGGCTCGAACAGTACGGCACTGGGGGTGGTGTCCTCCGCCCGGGTGAGGGGCAGTACCCACTTTATCTCCGGCTGTTGGGACATCATGGACACGTATCGGGTGTAGAGAATACCCAGCCGGTCATATTCCCCGGCCACAAAGTCGGCGCACAGGTCGGCGGCCAGCCGGGAAGCCTCCAGGCTGTCCAGCCCCTCGCACAGCCGGGGCTCGCTGCCGTAGCGCTCGCAGGCACGCTTGCCGATGGGAAGAATCTCCGCCTCCGGGTATTCCCGGGCGGCACGGAACACGTTGGCATTATAGCCGCCGGCCAGACCCCGGTCCCCGGCAATCACGATCAGCCGGGTGCGGCCGCCCTCACGCTGTTCCATATAAGGACTGCGGCGGCAGGCCGGGTCGGCGGTGAGCGCCGCCAGCAGATGCTCCAGCGCCAGAGCGTAGTCCCGGCCGGCCAGCATCCGTTCGGTAGCCCGGCGGATTTTGGAGGAGGCCACCAGGCCCATGGCCTTGGTCAGGTGGAGGGTGGAGTTTACGCTCTTGATGCGTGTGCGTAAACTCTTGATATCAGCCCCCATGGCGGTTACCTCGTCATCTCGGTGAGGGCGGCCTCCATAGCGGCCACGTCCTCATCGTCGTAACAGCCCTGCTCAAACCGGGTGAGCAGGTCATTGTATTTCTGTTCCAGCAGACGGAACAGGCGCTCTTCATATTTGCCTACCTCGGCCACCGGCACGTTGTCCAGCCAGCCGTGGGTAACGGCGTAGATGATAACCACCTGACAGCCTACCCGGACAGGGGCGTTGCGCTTCTGCTTGAGCACCTCCACGATGCGCTCGCCCAAAGCCAGACGAGCCTTGGTATCCGCATCCAGGTCACTGCCGAACTGGGCGAAGGCCTGCAGCTCCCGGTACTGGGAGTACAGCAGCTTCAGCTCGCCGGACACCTTCTTCATGGCCTTCAGCTGGGCGGAGCCGCCCACACGGCTGACCGAAATACCCGGGTTGATAGCCGGCATGACGCCGCTGTGGAACAGCTCGGTCTCCAGGAAAATCTGGCCGTCGGTGATGGAGATGACGTTGGTGGGGATATAGGCGGACACGTCACCGGCCTGGGTCTCGATGATGGGCAGGGCGGTAATGGAGCCGCCGCCGTATTCGGGGGCGACACAGGCCGCACGCTCCAGCAGGCGGGAGTGGAGATAGAATACGTCGCCGGGATAGGCCTCACGGCCGGGGGGACGACGAATGAGCAGGGACAGGGCACGGTAGGCCACGGCGTGCTTGGACAGGTCATCGTAGATGATGAGCACGTCCTTGCCCTGTTCCCGGAAATATTCAGCCATAGCGCACCCGGCATAGGGGGCGATATACTGTAGCGGCGCACTCTCGGAGGCGGAGGCGGACACAATGACGGTGTACGCCATGGCGCCGGCACGCTCCAATTCGTTGGCAATCTGCACCACGGAGGTGCTCTTCTGCCCGATGGCCACATAGATGCACAGCACACCGGTGTCCTTCTGATTCAGGATGGTATCGATGGCGATGACCGTCTTACCGGTTTGCCGGTCGCCGATGATCAGCTCACGCTGGCCACGGCCGATGGGGATCATGCTGTCAATGGCCTTGATACCCGTCTGCAGGGGGACGGACACGCTCTTGCGCTCGATGATGCCGGGTGCCTCCGACTCGATGGGCCGGGTAGCCGTGGTGGCGATGGGGCCTTTTCCGTCGATGGGGGCGCCCAAGGCGTTCACCACACGGCCCAGCATCCCCTCACCTACCGGCACATTCAGCACTTGGCCGGTGCGCTTGACGGTGCTGCCCTCCCGGATGTCATTTTCATCCGACAGGACGGCTACGGAGACGGTTTCCTCCTCCAGGTTCTGGGCCAGGCCCACACTGCCGTCCTCAAACTCCAGCAGTTCGCCTGCCATACAGCTACGCAGGCCGTATACCCGGGCGATGCCGTCGCCCACCAGGATGACGGTGCCGGTCTCGGTCATTTCGATGCGGGAGCGATAATGGCGGATCTGTTCTTTAATGATTTGGCTGATTTCAGCCGGCTTGTTGCTCACTGCTCGATCACTTCCTTCACTTCTTGCAGGCGGTGGCGCAGACTGCCGTCCAGCACCTTGCCGTCAATGTGGACGGTCATACCGCCCAGCAGGGTTTCGTCCACGGCGCACTCCAGCACCACCGTGTGGCCGGTGAGGGCCTCCAATTTGTTCTGCAGGCGGTCACGTTGCCCGTCGGTCAACGCCACAGCGCTGGTCACATAGGCGGTGGACAGGGAAATAGACGCCCGGTACAATGCCCGGTAATCCTCCAGACAGTCGTCCAGCATGCGGATGCGTCCGTGGGCGCATAACAGCCCCAAAAAGGACAGCACCGACTCCGGGACGGCTCCGGCCAGCGCCTGCTCCAGCAGAGCATAGCGCTCTGCCGCCGGAATGGCCGGGTTGGCCAGCAGTTCCCGGTAGTCCGGGTTGTCGGCCAGCAGGTCGGCCACCAGCGTAAGTCCGGTCAGGCAGGCCTCCTGCTCGCCGGTTTCTGCCGCCAGAGCGAATAACGCCTCGGCGTACTCTTTACTTTGTTCAGTCATGGGCATCTCCGATCTCGTCCAGGAAGGAATCGATCAGCTGCTGATGGTCGGCGGCGGCGATCTCCCGTTCCAGCATCTTTTCCGCCAGGGCGGTGGAGACCTGGACGATCTCCTCCTTCATGGCGGCCTCTGCCTTGGCCTTTTCCAGGGCGGCCTCGTTCTTCGCCTGACGGATGATATCATCAGCCCGGCCACGGGCATCCGCCACAAGGCGGTCGCCATGCTCCCGGGCGGTGGCATCTGCCGCCTTCAGCCGGGCGGCAGCCTCGTCGTCGGCGCCGGCCAGCTTCTCCGCCCAGGCAGCCTTGTCCTGTCTGGCATCGGCGGCGGCCTGCTCAGCGTCAGCGTACTGCTTATCCACCTCGGCCTGGCGCTGGTTCATCACCTTTTGCACCGGCTTAAACAGGAACTTTTTCAGAATGAGAAAAATCAGCAGCAGGTTGGCCAGAGAAATCAGAATCTGCCATAGATTGACCGAAATGATTTCCAACGTTTGCATAATGCGTTACCCCTTATTTGCCGATGGTTTCCATCAGAATGTTCACAAACTGACGGGGTGCCACAAAAATCAACAGAATGGCAATAACCAGGCCGTACAGACCGGTGGTCTCGGCAATAATACAACCGGTGATCATGGTGGACGTCACGTCGCCCTTGCTCTCCGGCTGGCGGCCGATGGCCTCACAGGCCTTGGCCACAGCGTTACCTTCACCGATACCGGGGCCGATACCGGCAATCATCGCCAGACCGGCGCCAATGGCGCAACCACCCAAAATAATACCTAAAGCCAGTTCCAACATATTCATTACCTCCGTTTGATTTGATGACTGATTTTTAATTTATGCTTTTTCGGCTTGTGCCGTTTTTGCCAGTAGTTTTTCCCGCTTTCTCGCTTCGCGGCGCGCCTTGCGCTTTTCGTAGTCCTCCTGCGGGAAGCCGCCGGACACGTACATCATCGTCAGGGTGGCGAAGATGAAGGCCTGCAGGCAACCGCTGAATATATCGAAATACAAACTCAGCACAGCAGGGATGCCGATACGCAGGAAGGGGAATTCGCCCAGAATACCGGGCAACCAACCCAGCACCAGGTTGCTCAGCCCGCCCAAGGCGGCGGCAATCAGCACCGAGATGATGCTGCCGGACAGGATGTTGCCGTAATGACGGAAAGCCATGGACACCGGTGTGGCCGCCTCGCTGATGATGTTCATGGGGGCCAGGAAGGGTACCGGTTCGGCAAAGCTCTTCAGATACTTGATAGGGCCGGCCTTGAACTTATAATAGGTAATCAAGCTGAACACCAAAATAGCCCAGCCGGCGACCACGTTCATATCCGACGTGGGGGGGAACAGACCCAGCAGGGACAGCAGGCTGGACAGCCCGGACAGGGTCATAATAGCGGCGATAAAGGGGGCGAAGCCGGCAAAATAGTCGCCCATGTTGTTGTGCACCATGTTTTTGCATTTCTCCACCACCCACTCTGCCGCCAGCTGGCGCTTGGTGCCGGGGCGCACGGCGATGCCGTGGGTGAGATACAGGCACAGACACAGGATGGTCAGCATCACCGCCCAGGAATTCACCTGTGCCTCGGTGATGGGAAGGGGCTGTACCGGCGTGGGGATGGTGAAATACACCAGCGCACCGGTGATGGTGATTCCTTCACTGGCCGGTGTGAACAGCACCTTCAGCACCATGCAGGCCACCAGCGGCAGGATAGCCCCCACCAATAGCAGAATGTCCACCGCCAAAAAGCGGCGGGATTTTGTGTTCATAGACAACACCTCGTGGTTAATAGTCATTGGGCAGACGGCCGGGGGAACCGGTCAGTCCTCGTCCTCCTCGTCCGCTGTGGCGGTGACCACCGGCACCGGGTCGGCCGGGCCGAACTTGTTCCGGAGCATCACCCCAATCCGGGGGAGCAACAGCGGAATCGCCGTTGTGTAGATGTTAAATACCCGGGGCAGAGCGGCCGCCAACACCAAAATAAGCCCCTGCATCAGCAGGCGACCGCCTTGGCTTAGGCGTACGGTGTTGGTTGCCTTTTTCTTGTCCTGCAGCACCGCCCGCTGAATCATCAGCCCCATCAGGAAGAAGTTGCCCACAGCGGTGACAGCACCCAGCAGGTTGCCCAGCAGTACCGGCAGACTCCACCAGCCCACAACGATACAGACGCCCTGTATCAGCATGCTGCCGGCCAGCAAAAAGGTGGCGATAAAGCCGGTCTCTTTCCGTACAACCGGGTCAATTTTACGCATAGTGTGCTCACCTCCGGGGGGAAATATCGTAATTAGACTCATTCTAGCATAGTTTGGATAAATAGTCAAAGAAAATCAGCAAAATCTCCGGGAATCTCCGGAAATTTTACAAACTGGTCACACAAGCCGTTTTTGGGGCGACAAGGTGGCTGTCGGCCGCCCAAAAATCGACAAAGAAAGCAAACGAACGGTATATTTCTGTCAAATCTATACAGATTGTATTGAAACTACGGCAGAATATCCCAGTCGTCACGCCACAGGCCATGGGTCTCCAGCACCTGCCGCATGTCCGGGGGGATGGGGCTCTTCAGCGCTACCCGGTCACCGGTGATGGGGTGGATGAAGGTGGTGCGCGCGCAGTGCAGGCCGTGGCGGGGCATCACCGTCTCGTCGGTGCCGTACATGGTGTCCCCGGCCAGGGGATACCCCAACCAGGCCATGTGCACCCGAATCTGGTGGGTGCGGCCGGTCTCGATGACCACCCGGGCGAGGGTGATCTCGCCGTCGGTGGCCAGCGCCTGCCAGCGGGTGAGGCTGTCCTTGCCGCCCTCCCCCACCTCCCGGGTGATGCAGCTTCCCTCCTTCACCCGGATAGGTTGGTCGATGACCCCCTCTCCGGTCAGCGCTCCCAGCAGGATGGCGTAGTACGCCTTCTCCGGCTTCTGCGCCATGGCAAAGGCCACGTGAGGGCTTTTGGCCGCCACCAGCAGACCGCTGGTGTTGCGGTCCAGCCGGTTGATGGGGCGAAAGGACAAGGGCGTCCCCTGCTGTTCGAAATAGGCCACAACGCCGTTGGCCAGGGTCGGCTCCGGCTTGCCGGCGGAGGGATGCACCGCCAGATAGGGGGGCTTATCCACCACCAGCAGGTAGTCGTCCTCGTAGGCGACGGACAGGGGCATGGCCTCTCCCTCGATGCGGACGGCATCCTCCGGCATACGGAGCTCCACCGTCTGCCCTGCCCGAATGCGGTCGATGGAACGCCACGGCTGACCGTCCAGGGTCATGCCGCCCGGCACACGCTTGAGCTTGACCAGCATCCGGTAGGAAAGGCCGCATTCCCGCCGCAGGAAGGTTTGCAGCATCTCGCCGTCGTATTCCGGTGGCACAATATAGGTGAACAGGCTCATAAGCACCTCATGTTTCAGTTGGTTTCGGTCGCCGCAGCCGCCGGCGGATCAGCACCGCATAAATGCCGGTCTGGGCCAGGAAATTCAGCCCCCATGTGACGGGGTAGGAAACGAACAGGAAGGCCGGGGTGGGCGACAGCGGAAACACCCACCACACCCAGGCTACACGGAACACGCACACCGTCAGCACCGTCAGCAGCATGGGCAACAGAGAGGCCCCCATGCCACGCACCACGCCGGAGGAGACCTCCATCAGGCCGCACAGGAAATAGGGCAGGCAGGTGACCGTCAGCCGGATGACACCATATTCGATGGCCTTGGTGGAATCCGTGATATACAGCCCCAGAAGCGGCTCGGCCAACGCCCAGATAAGGGTGCCAAACAGCACACCGGCCACTGCCACACACAGCAGGCTGGTGCGGATCACCTTCCGTACCCGGTCATACCGCCCGGCGCCCACATTCTGCCCGGCGAAATTCATCGCTGACTGATGAAAGGAATTCATCATCACATAGGCAAACCCTTCGATGTTGCCGCCAGCGGCAAAGCCGGATACTACGGCCGGGCCGAAGCCGTTGATGGTGGATTGGATCAGCACGTTGGAGATGGAAAACAGTGACCCCTGTATGCCGGCAGGAACGCCGATGCGCACCATGCGCAGCAACGGCACCCGGCAGATGCACATCCGTCGCCACATAAACCGGCACCCGTCTGTGCGCCGGGCAAGCGCCCACACCACCAGCACGGCCGACAGGGTCTGGGACAGGCTGGTGGCCAGCGCCACGCCGGCCACGTCCATGCGGAAAGCGGTAACAAATAACACATTCAGCCCCACGTTCAGCACACCGGCGAACAGCAGGAACAGCAGGGGGCTTTTGGTATCTCCGGCGGCGCGCAGGATAGCGGCGCCGAAATTGTACACCATCTGGGGCACCATGCCCAGGAAATAGATCTGCACATACAGCGTGGACAGGGCCATATATTCCGTCGGGACAGACATCCACCCCAGCAGGGCGGGGGCCAGGAAAAAGCCCAGCACCGTCAGCATCGCACCGCTGATGGCCGCTACCGGGAGGGCGGTGTGCACGGTGCGGCTGACCTCCTCCTCCCGGCCACTGCCGAGGCCCTGGGCCACCGTGACGCCGGCGCCTACCGACAGGCCCATGAACAGGTTGACGAGCAGATTGATCAGCGAGCCGGTGGAGCCAACAGCGCCTACCGAATCACTGCCGCAGAACTGCCCCAGCACCACCAGGTCAGCGGCGTTGAACAGCAGCTGCAACAGGCCGGTGAGGATGATGGGGATGGTGAAGCGGATAATGTTGCTGAATAATGGCCCGGAGGTCATGTCGATGGATTTCTTTTGCATGATGATCGCCTCGGTTATGGTTGTCGGGCAGGAGTTGTCCCTGCAAAACGGGAAAAAACGGCCGGCGGCAACCCTGAAGGGCTGTCGACAGCCGTTTTTCTTACTGTTTTTTCAGCGCCAGCGCCTGTTTGGCCTTGGCGGCGATGTTTTCGGCAGACAGGCCATACAGTCCCAACAGCTCGGTGGCCGGGCCGGAACGGCCGAACACATCCTCCACGCCCACACGCACCACCGGTACGGGGTTAGCTTCACACACCACCTCGGCCACGGCACTGCCGAGCCCCCCGATGATGTTGTGCTCCTCGGCGGTGACAATACAGCCGGTTTCGGCGGCCGCCGCCAGGATGATGTCTTTGTCAATAGGCTTGATGGTGGCCATGTTGATGACCCGGGCGGAAACGCCCTCGTTCTCCAGTAGCTGGGCGGCCTCCAAGGCCAGGGAGACCGGCAGACCGGAGGCGATGATGGTCACGTCGGTACCGGAACGGAGCACCTGCCCCTTGCCGATGACAAAGGGCTCCTCCTCAGCGGTGACCATCGGCACCGCCAACCGGCCAAACCGCAGGTACACCGGGCCGTCCCACTGGGCGGCGGCAAACACCGCCTTTTTGGCCTCAATGCCGTCCGCCGGGTTGAGGATGACCATCCCGGGGATAGAGCGCATGAGGGCGATATCTTCATTGCACTGGTGGGTGGCGCCGTCCTCGCCCACGGAAATGCCGGCGTGGGTGGCGCCGATCTTCACGTTCAGATGGGGGTAGCCGATGGAGTTACGCACCTGCTCAAAGGCACGGCCGGCGGCGAACATGGCAAAGGAGGAGGCAAACACCGTCTTGCCGGCGGCGGCCAGACCGGCCGCAATGCTCATCATGTTGCCCTCGGCGATACCGGCATCGAAAAACCGGTCGGGGTATGCCTTCTTGAAGCCGCCTGTTTTGGTGGCGGCGGCCAGGTCGGCGTCCATGACGATCAGGTCGGGGTTGGCGGCACCCAACTCGACCAGAGCCTGGCCGTAGGCGTCACGGGTGGCTTGTTTGATTACGTCTGCCATAGTTTCAGCCCTCCAGTTCTTTCAGCCGGGCGGTCAGCTCCGCCATAGCGATGTCGTACTGCTCTGCGTTGGGGGCGGTGCCGTGCCAGCTGCACTGGTTCTCCATGAAGGAGACCCCCTTGCCCTTAACGGTTTTCTGCACGATGGCGGTGGGCTTGCCCTTAACGGTGCGCGCCTCGGCCAGTGCCGCCTCGATCTGCGTGAGATCGTTGCCGTCAATTTCGATGACGTGGAAGCCAAAAGCGGCAAACTTCTCCGGGATGGGATAGGGGGAGTTGACCTCGGTGATGGCACCGTCAATCTGCAGGTTGTTGTTATCCACGATAACCACCAGGTTGTCCAGCGCCTTGGCGGAGGCGAACATGGCGGCCTCCCACACCTGCCCCTCTTCGATTTCGCCATCGCCCAGGATGGTGTATACACGCCAGTCAGCCTTGTCCAGCTTGGCGGCCAGCGCCATGCCTACAGCGCAGGAGATGCCCTGGCCCAGGGAGCCGGAGGACATATCCACACCGGGGATGTGCTTCATATCCGGGTGTCCCTGCAGGATGGAGTCGGGCTTACGCAGGGTGGGGATGAGGGCGGTGGAGAAATACCCACGCAGAGCCAGCGCCGCATACAGGGCCGGGGCGGCGTGGCCCTTGGACAGCACCAAGCGGTCACGGTCGGCCTTTTTGGGGTCGGTGGGGTCGATATTCATCTCTTTCCAGTACAGATAGGCCAGGTCCTCCGCAATGGACAGGGAGCCACCGGGGTGACCGCTCTTTGCATGGAACGTCCCCTCGATGATGCCCATCCGAATTTTTGTGGCGATGATTTGCAGGTCTTTTTTGGTTGTTGCCTCCATAAAAAACGCCCTTTCCGCAGAGAGTTTCCCTCTGCCGTAATATGTCACCTTATTCTAGCACACAAAAACAAAAAATGCCAGCCTTTTTTCGCTTGATTTTCATCTTTTTTTCACCGGTTTTTTGTGTGTTCCAACAAACGGAGCGCCAACTTTTTACGCCCGGGCTGAGGGCAGGCGGAAGAGAGGTACAGTTCATCCTCCGCCAGCCGCCGGGCACCGCCGCCGGTTTCTGCCAGCACCGTGTCCAGCACCCAGCCGGCCTTTGGCCCGGCCACCAGATACTGTTCCTCACGCTCTCCGTCGGGGGTGAACAGCATCAGCTTGGCGATGCAGGCGTCATACCCCTCGGCCGCCACATCCGCCGCCAGCAGACGGCGCACCGCCTCCCGGTCGGGCAGGGCATCCCGCCACGCCTTCAGGATGGCGAAGCCCAGGCTCAGCGTCCCGTCCGGCCGGGTGTACCGCCGATAGTCCCGGCGGTAGAGCGCCGCCACGTCGGTTTCGCTGAGCAGTTCTCCCTGCAAAGCGGCATAGAAGGCCTCTGTGTCCTCGCCGCACAGGGCAGCCAGCCGACGGGCGGTGGCCACGTCCTGCGCTTTCGCCTTGTGAGGGGAAAGGCCATCGGTATCCAACAGAATGCCCCCCAGCAGAATCCGGGCTACCCCGGCGTCCGGCAACAGGCCGTCTGCCTGCATCTGCTCCGCCACCAGGGTGGTGGCCGCCCCTACGTGGCTCAGCCGGACATCGATTCCGGCAAGGGAGAGGCCGGGGGTCAGGGGGTGGTGGTCCACGATGGCCACCGTCCGGGACAGGTAGGGGGAATCGTGGTGGTCGGTAAGTATAAAGCGGCTGTCGGGGTGAGCCAGTGCCGCAGTAGCTTCCGGGGCGGTGAGTACCGATGCGGCCGCCTCCCCCAACAGCCAGGCTACCTCCCGGGGGAGGCTGTCCGCCTGCAAAACCGGCACCGTCGGCGTTCCGGCCAGGGTGCGCCGCCACCCCTCCAGGAGCGAGGAAACCGCCGCATCCCCATCGGGGGCGGGGTGTCCCAGCACAAACAGCCGGGCGGTCTCCGCCTTCCGGCGACAGGTGTCTAGATAGGTAATAAATTGTGGAAGAGTAATCGTCATAGGTGCCTCCTTGACGGTGTTTTCTCCAGTATACCGAAAACCGGCGAAAAAAACAACCTAAAAACAGCAAAAAGCCGCCGCATATGCGACGACCTTTTGCGAAATATAAAAGCGAGGTATACAAGCATAGTTAGCATGTGACTTTGCTGGGATAAGAATATCACAAAATGAGAAAATTGTCAATATTTCGACGAATAATATGGTATAATTTTACAGAATGTATTTTTAGGAGGCGCTTATGCGGCTGAAGGACCTTCGTGAGGATGCCGATGTAAAACAGGCAACTCTGGCGGCCTATCTTCACATTAAGCAGAATACCTATTCCCAATACGAAAACGGACAGCGACAGCTGCCGGTGGATGTGCTCATCCGCCTGGCGGCCTATTTCGGGGTGTCCACCGACTATATTTTGGGGCTGACGGATGACCCCACGCCACCCCGGGCGAGATGAATATAAGGTAATAAATAGAAAAAGGACAGTGTTCCAGGTGGAGCACTGTCCTTTTTGTGTGGCTGTAGGGGTTAGTTCTCGTCCGGATAGGGTAAATCCTTGGGCAACCCTAAAATATAATCCGCCGACACCTGATACAGGGTGCAAAAGGCGGTCATTGCGGCAGGATCCACCTGCCTTTTTTCATTTTCATAACGAGAAATGGTTGTGTAGGAGGTGTTCATGCTCTGTGCAACCTGCTCTAAGGTCATATTTGCTCGCTTTCTTGCTGCTCGCAGTCGTTTTCCGTACATACACTCGCCTCCCTATATGTACCATTTTAGCACATTTTCTCAAAAACAACTTGCCATTTTGGCAAGTATTCCTATTGTGCCAAATTGGAACATATGGTATACTGTGAATACCAAATTTCCCAGGCGGCACGTACCGCTGTGGAGTTTGATGTACTATTTTAAAGGAGGCAGAGAATATGAAAAATATTCATGAGAGGATCAGGCAAGAGGAGGCGAATTTTTTACATAATCTGGCTGTTCTGCGGTGCAGGCATGGGTTGTCAAAAAAGCAAATGGCGACGATTCTGAAAATCAGCATAAAAACGCTGAATAAAATCGAACAGGGGATCCAGCCGCCCCGGCTTGGGGTGGAGGTGATTTTTGAGGCTATGATGCATTTCCACATCCCGGCGGCGGCTTTGTTCGCCCAACGGTTGGAATGACCATCCTCACACACAGGCATATTGCTATTTCGTAGGGGCGAACTGTGTTCGCCCGCCAGGGTTTGCCCCGATTTCCCGGGCGACCGCAGGTCGCCCCTACGGTAACCCCGGCACCGGAAACGAAAACCTTGTTCAGTTCAGCCCATGCTCCCCCACCCGATCAAACAGCCGGGCCACCTCCTCCCGCAGAGGGGCGTTCTGAGGGGCGGTCAGGTCGGGGTCGTCAGCTAACAGCAGGCCGGCGGCGGTCTGCGCCCGTTGGAGCAGGGGCATATCCTCCAGCAGGTCGGCCACCCGCAACTGGGGCAGGCCGTGCTGGCGGTTGCCGAAAAAGTCGCCGGGGCCACGGAGCTTCAGGTCCTCGTCAGCGATGCGGAAGCCGTCGCCCGTGGCGCACATCACCTGCAGGCGGCGCCGTGTCTCCTCCCCCCGGCTGTCGGAGATGAGGATACAGGTGGAGCGATGTACCCCCCGGCCTACCCGGCCACGGAGCTGGTGGAGCTGAGCCAGGCCGAAGCGGTCGGCGTTCTCCACCACCATAATCACGGCATTGGGCACGTCCACCCCCACCTCGATGACGGTGGTGGAAACCAACAGCTGAATATTCCCAGCCGCAAAGGCGGCCATGGTAGCCTCCTTCTCGGCGGCCTTCATCTTGCCGTGGAGCAGGCCCACCCGGTAGCCCCGGAAGGGGCCCTCGGACAACTCCCGGTATACCGCTGTGGCGGCGTTCAGGTCAGAGGGGGTGGTCTCCCCCTCCTCCACCAGCGGACAGACAATGAAGCCCTGCCGCCCCTCGTCCAGATGGCGGCGGACATAGCCATAGGCCCGTTCCCGCTTGTCTCCTCCGACGGCGTAGGTTTCTACCGGCTGGCGTCCGGGCGGGAGCTCGTCCAGCACCGATACGTCCAGGTCGCCGTAGACAATAAGCGCCAACGTCCGGGGAATGGGGGTGGCGGACATGACCAG
Source organism: Clostridia bacterium (assembly GCA_017471765.1). GTDB lineage: Bacteria > Bacillota > Clostridia > Oscillospirales > Acutalibacteraceae > UBA5905. The sequence continues at coordinate 2,575 of JAFURT010000030.1, read as the reverse complement.
CATGTGGGGATTTTGCCCCTTGGCGGCCAGGCGGGCCCGTTGCGCCACGCCGAAGCGGTGCTGTTCGTCGGTAATGACCAGCCCCAGCCGGGCGAAGGTCACGGATTCACTGATGAGGGCGTGGGTGCCCACCACCAGGTCGATTTCCCCGGCGGCGATGGCCGCCTCCAGCCTCCGTCGGGCGGCGGCGGGGACTGACCCGGTGAGCAGTCCCACCCGGACATCGTCCCCCAACAGCTTCTGCAGGCTGGTGGCGTGTTGCTCGGCCAGAATTTCCGTGGGAGCCATCATGGCGGCCTGCCAGCCCTCCCGGATGAGGGAATAGGCTACGCCGGCGGCCACAGCGGTCTTACCGCTGCCCACATCCCCCTGTACCAGCCGGGACATGGGGCGTTCCCCCTGCATATCCGCCACGCAGGCGGCGATGGCCCGGCGCTGGGCGCCGGTGAGGGCAAAGGGCAACCCGGCGGTGTACCCATCGGTATGGTCAGCCGCCAGCAAGGCCCGGTTTTGGCTACGGCTACGGCGTTTCAGCCGCAACAGACCCAGCTGGAGGACAAATAATTCCTCGTATATCAGCCGCCGCCTGGCGTCGAGGATATCCTGTTCGCTTTGGGGAAAGTGGATTTTCTGCCACGCTTCCAGCCGGCCGCACAGGTCTTCCCGTTGCCGCAGGTCGGCGGGCAACAATTCCGGCACGCCGCACTGGCTGACCAGTTCCAGGGCCTGGGCCACGTTGGTCTCCACCATCCGGCTGGTCAGCCCCTCGGTCAGCGGATACAGGGGGCGGATGCGCCCGCCGGTGGCCGCCGGCTCGATCTGGGGGGAGGTCATCTCCGCCCGCCGTCCGTCGGACACCACCGTACCGTACAGCAGGATTTCGTCATCCCGGCGAATCTTCGCCGCCGCATAGGGATTGTTGAATAGGGTGACCTGCAAGGTGGCCTGGCCGTCGGTCACCCGGAAGCGGTAGAGGGTCATCCCCTTGCGCACCCGGTATTCGGTGGGGGCGTTCACTACCCAGCCCCGGACGCACAGCGGCTCTCCGGGGGTGGCGAGAGATACCGGCACCGCCTTTGACCAGTCCTCGTAGGTGCGGGGGTAGTGCTGTAACAGATCCAGTACCGTGCAGATGCCCAGCTTCTCATACAGGGCCGCCCGCTTCTCCCCTACCCCTTTCAGGGTGCGGACGGATGCTTTTCCCGGCATGGCGACGCCTCCTTTCTCCTAGTTTCTACCCTTATTATACGGCAATCTTTCCCATTGCGCAAGAGAAATTTGCCGAAGTCGCATTGTCCGGTTTATGACACACCGCCTTTGCTATACTGTGTACAGAGACAAACAACGAAGGAGGAACGACTATGGGGTTTGCAGAGATTAGCTACAATAACAAGGTTTGGGAGGTACTGTATGCCAGCGTGTGCCTGGAGGGGGCACAGCGGGAGGAGGCCCTGCGCCGCCTAGGCGTTCCCACCGAGCCGGAGCAGGGATAAGCAAAAGGGTAACCGATACCCCAAGAAGCAATTTGCGGTAAAAGGAGAAACGAGGGCTGTGGATTCATCCACAGCCCTCGTTGTGTTTAGGGTATTTGATTTTGCTTACTTACTGTAAGTTCGACTTATTTGCTATAGGTGACGTAATCCACGCCGTCCACGGTGACAGAACCAACCGTCTTGTAGTTGGAGGTCACATAGCTGGGAACATTCTCGATGTCCGCACGGATAGCGATGGTCTCCGCCCACTTGATCATGTTGCCGTACACCGCATTGCCGGTCAGGCCGGCGGCGATGGTGGCAGAATCGATGTAGACGGTCTTCAGGCTGCTGTTCAGGCGGAACGCCAGGTCGCCGATGGAGGTCACCGTCTCCGGGATGGTGATGCTCTGCAGCTTCGGGCAGTTGTTGAAGGTCTGCACATCGATCTTGGTGATGTTCGACAGCTTCACGCTCGTAAGAGACGTACAGCCGATGAACACACGGTCGCCCAGGGTGGTCACAGCGGCGGGCAACTCAATGCTCTTCAGGCTGGTACAGCCGGAGAAGGTGCGCTTCTTCAGGTTGGTCAGGTTGGCAGGCAGCTCAATGCTCTCCAGAGAGGTACAGGCACCAAACGCCCAGGTAGCAATGTTGCCGCTGGTGATGGTGCTGGGCAGGGACACATCCGTCAGGCTGGAGCAGCCGAACAGAGCAGCCCAGCCTAGATAGGTCACGCCCTCTTCCATCACGAACTTGGTCATCTTGGTGTTGCTATGGAAAGCCGCATCGTAGATGAACTTCACACGGGCGGGAACGGTGAACTCGGTCAACGCCGCACCGTGGAAGGTGTAGGTGTTCAGCAGGGTGATCACATCGCCCAGCACGATATTCTCCAGCTTGGAGCATTCGGAGAACATACGGGCACCGGTAGCACGGTAAGCCTTCTTACCAACGATATACTCGGTGGAGCCATAGATCTCAGCAGACACCAGGCTCTTACAACGGTAGAACACATAGTTCTTGATGTCGGTGACGGAAGCGGGAATCACGATGCTCTCCAGACCGGAAGCGGAGAAAGCCATGTAACCCAGGGTAGTCAC
>JAFURT010000029.1 GCA_017471765.1 Clostridia bacterium | reverse complement strand
GGAGTCCAGGTTCCCCTCGGGGATGTCTACCTTGTAGGTTGCGCTGACAACACCGCTACCGGTGGTGCACAGAAAACGAACTTTTGCGTTGCCGTCATACAGCAGACGGGCATTGGTGTTCGCAACGATGCTGGGGAAAGCGGTAGACAGATCAGCAGAGCCAACAGCGGCAGTGCCGGAGTTGTAGTTGTCGTCTACCAGGACAATGCTGCCCGTTTCCGCGGCGGAAACGGCGATGGGCAACACGCTGAAAATAGCGGAAGCCATCAAAGCAAGGGTCAATACCAGGGATAAGAGCTTTTTCATTGATACGTCTCCTTCTGTAATAAATTTAGGGCTCGTCCTCGAAAAGGACAGAAAACAGGCAAAATCCGTTAATTTGCCCATATTTCTTTCACCCTACATTACATAGAATAGCACAACCGATTAAAGACTGCAATTCTATTATCGTGGTATTTTATACTAATTTGTTTCCATTTTTCATCACACATAACGACTTGTCATCAGCGAAAATGTCCTGCAACAAAAGCAAAAAGAGCCCAAAAAGGCTCTTTTTACGAGAGTTTTTGTTACTCCGTCAGGAGGCCGACCAAAGCCTCGGCGATACAGACCGCCTCTTCGGCCGTGTTATCCGGTCCCAGCGAAAGACGGATGGTGCCACGGCTGTATATTTCCTCCAAACCGATGGCTTCCAGCACAGGAGAGATTCGGGTGCGCCGACTGTCGCAGGCCGCCCCGGTGGACACGTAAATGCCCTGTAAATCCAGCCGATGGAGAAGACGCTCCCCATCCTCGTTCCGGAAAGAAAGGTTCAGCAGGCCGGGGATGCGGTAGTCACCGCCGTTCAGGCGGAAATCCACCCCAGCCTGGTGCAAAACGGCTAAAATCTGCGCCTCTAAGCCCTTTAGATGGCCGGCGTCAACCGCCATAGAGACACAGCGTTCCCGTAAGGCCACCGCCATCCCCACAGCACCTGCCACCTGCTCGGTTCCGGCCCGCCGCCCGGCCTCTTGAGCGCCGCCCACAAGGTAGGGGGACAGTGGTGTCCCTTTCCGTATGTACAGAAAGCCGACCCCCTTGGGGCCGCCGAATTTATGGGCGGAAGCGGACAGCAAATCCACCCCCCAGGCGGTCACATCTACAGGAATGTGTCCCACCGCCGCTACGGCATCGGTGTGAAACACCGTTCCCTGTCGGTGAGCCACCTCACACAGTGCGGAAATGGGCTGAATCGTCCCGAGCTCGTTATTGGCGGTCATCACCGATACCAGCCGCACGGCCGGTGACAGGGCGGCTTCCAGCGTGTCCAAAGAAAGGGTACCGTCTCCATCCGGCGGCAGAGCGGTGACAGCCCAGCCGAGTGCCTCCAGCTCCCGGCAGGAGGCCAGCACAGCGTGGTGCTCTGTCCGGGTTGTGAGGATTGTCCCGGGGGAGGGCATCGCCAGCGCACTGCCTTTAATCGCCCAGTTGTCACTTTCTGTGCCGCCGCCGGTAAAAACCACCTCGTCCGGGTCGGCACCGATGCAGGCCGCTATGGCGGCCCTGGCTTCCTCCAGTGCCTGATGAGCCCGGCGTCCCAGCGAGTAAGGCTGGGAGGGGTTGCCGTACTGCTCCAGCAGATAAGGCTTCATCGCCTCAAAGGCGTGCATATTCAGTTTTGTTGTGGCGGCGTGGTCGGCATAGATGCACGGCTTCATAGGGTCTCCTTTTTCTGCCAGCCGGCAGGCAACGCTCCTGCGGCGGCCAGCTTACGATACTGGATGGCCGACATCCCGCTGAACAGCTTGAACGCCCGGAAAAAGGCAGAGTAGGTATCGAACCCCACTGCATTGGCAATCTCCCGGATAGACAAATCGGTATCCTCCAGCAGTTTGGCAGACATTTGAATACGGCAGTGGGAAAGATACTCGCAAGGAGACAACCCGGTCTCGTCTTTGAAGGTTTTGTACAGGTGACTGCGGCTCACGTTCAGATCGGCGGCAATCTGAGCAATGGTCAGCTTGCCGGAGAAGTTGAAATCGATGTACGCTTTGGCTTTGGCAACCAGGGAATCCTCCAGCCTAGGGGTTGCGTCCGCGTCTGCCTCTTGTGCATATACATTGATAAGAGACATCAGCACGGATAAGCCATGTACCATTTTGTTGTGACAGTCATCCGCCCGTTTAACTGCCTTTTGGATGATTTTTTCCAACGGGGCGGTGAGTATGTCAACAACCATCTTGTCATCTTTAAAGCCGGTAGCGTTCAGCAAGGTAGGGGCCAGTGTGCCGGAAAAAGAAAAATAATAATACGTCCACGGCTCCTGCGCGTCGGCCAAATACTTGGTGATCTCGCCGGGGCGGATGATGAAGCTTTGCCCTGCGTGCAGTTCGTATTGCTTGCCTCGTGCCGTGAAGGTTCCCCGGCCATCTGTTACGATGTGGATCAAATAGAAATCACGGATAGACGGCCCGAAAAAATGCCCCGGCTCGCATTTGTGCCAGCCGTAATGGCAGAGATACAAGTGCTCGTTGGTGATATCCTCCAAATAGACATGACGATGATACGAATTTTGCGCCATTTTTACGCCTCCTTTCTGCAAGTGGAAACAAATTAGAAGAAAATACCACGATAATAGAATTGCAGTTTTTTACGTCTTATGCTATGCTTATGATGCGTGGTTTAAGAAATATGGGCATAATTACCAAGGCTTTAGGGCATTATACCATGATTTCGCCCGAAATGCAAGGGATTTTGCCGGTTTCGAAATCCGCAAAATAGTATGAAAGCTGCCAGTCAGCTAATTTTTTCAGAAAGAGGGATTCAAAATGTTCAAAAAAGTTGCAAGCTTGATCGCTATGCTGGCACTGATCCTGTCCGTGCTGGTAGTACCCATGTCCGTGTCTGCTGCGCAGACGCTGGTTATCGAGGATGATTTTGCTTCCTGCGATACCGACACCCCGGCGAGCCTCCTGAAGAGACTGTACAACCTGGAGTCCGGCGAGAACGTCCGTATCAAGTACTCCTTCGGCAAGGGCTATTGCTGTGCCGATGGCGGCGGAAAGACGGCTTCCCTGGTATACAAGGTTGACGCTAAGGGCGGCAAGTTTGATTCTCTGGGCATCACCGTGAAGGGCCACTTTGCTTCCCGTGACGGGTACAACCCGGATTGGACCAAGACCCCCAGCGGTACGGTTGAGGTTTCCTTCGACGGCACCACCTTCTACAAGGTAAAGACCTGGGAGGGCGAGCGTGTGGATATGGCCACCTATGGCGATGCTAACGCCTACAAGGATCTGCCTGTCAAGACCTATACCGCTGACCTGACCTCTGCTGCCGGCGACGATTCTGTTGTCTATGTGCGTCTGGCTTGGGATGTGTTTGACGTCCCCATGTTCTCCAGCGTGCTGAACGTGAAGATTGAGGGGAATGTGACCGGCGGTTCCGGTTTGGTCGAGACCCCCACGACCACCACCACGGTAGCCCCCACCACCACGACCACCGAGGCCGCTACCACCACGGAGGCGACCACCACCACCGCCACCGAGGCTGTGCAGACGACCACCACCACCGTTGCTGACGTGAACAACAACAACTCCGATGTGGATGTCGATACCGACACGGATGCAGACGGTGACAGCGAGCCCGCCGGCGCCCCCATCGTGCTGATTGTGGTTATCGTTGCGGTGCTGATCCTGGCCGCAGCTGGCGCTATTGTGTTCCTGCTGTTCAAGAAGGGCGCTAAGAAGTAAGCTTGCCGTCCTTACACCCTTCCTTATTTAGAAAGGAGCGTTTTTATGAAAAAGTTGCTTTCTCTGCTGGCGACGGTGGCCCTGCTGGCCACCGCCCTGCTCAGCGTGATGCCGCTGACCGCTTCTGCTGAAGAGGTCACCCTGCTGGAGGAGAATTACAGTGCTCTCGGCAGTGAGGTTGCGGCGAATGCGATGAAGTCCACCTTCCCCAAACTGCACTCCTCCACGCAGGCGATGATTGCCAGCTCCAACGGCCGTTTTCTGACGGGCGACGGCAGCAGCACCGGCAAAGTGGTAAACGTGGTTTACAAGATTGATGTTCCTGCCAACACGCAGGCGCTGAATCTGGCCGCTACCGGTCGCTTTATGTTCCGCAACGGCTATAACCACGGCTGGAAGCTGGAGAACTGCTACGCCGGCGTGTGGGTCTCCACCGACGGAGTCGAGTGGGGTGCCGCCGTGCAGAACTGGGATTACACCGTGGTTGAGGCTATAGATTATCCCAACAATGACAGCTGGAAGAACGACCCGGACAAGACCTACACCGCCAACCTGACCAACGCCATTGGCGATGCCACCAGCGTGTACGTCAAGGTGGAGTGGAAACTGTACGACGTCCGCTTCTATGCTGCCCTGAAGAACCTGACCATCACCGCCACCACCGGCCAGGCCGGTGGCAACACCCCCGGCGGCGAGGACGACGAGAAGGAAACCTTCACCGGCGGCAGTCTGCTGACCCATGATTACAGCGCTTCTGCCAGCGAAATTGTGGCTGGCGACCTCAAGGCCAAGTTCGACAAGCTGTATGCTTCCGAAAAAGCCATGGTTGCCAGCTCCAACGGCCGTTTTCTGACCGGCGATGGCAGCAGCACCGGTAAAGCCGTGAATGTGGTCTACAAGCTGGATATTCCCGGCAACGCAGACCAGATTACCTTGACCGCTACCGGTCGCTTTATGTTCCGCAACGGCTACAACGCCGATTGGAGCGTAGACAACTGCTATGCCGGCGTGTGGGTTTCCACCGACGGTGAGGATTGGGGCAGTGCCGTACAGAACTGGGATTACACCGTGGTGGACATTGCGGATTATCCCAACAACAGCAGTTGGTCGAAGGATGCACCCAAGACCTATACCGCCAACCTGACTGAGGCTATTGGCGATGCCGAAAGTGTGTATGTCAAGGTGGAGTGGAAGCTGTTTGACATCCGCTTCTATGCGGCCCTCAACACGCTGTCCATCGATGCCACTGCGGAAAGCAGCGCCCCTGAAGGGGATGACACCACCGGCGGCGATGTGGACGGCGATAATACCGGTGACAACGCCGGCACCCCGCCCGCCGAGAAGCCGGAGGACGAAGGCCCTGCCGAGCCCTTCACCGTGAAGGACAATTTTGCCGCACTTACCGAGGGCGTGACTGCTGACAAGATGCTGTCCACCTTCCGGAACATGGTGGATGCCAACAAGGCTCGTGTGCTCAGCGCCTACGGCCGCTTCCTGGGCACCACCGGCGGCGCCGCCGATTCTTATGTTGTGTACAAGATCGGCTCGGTCGACGGCAAGAAGCTGTCCTCCCTGTCTTTTGAAATGGTCGGCCGTATCTCCTCCCGTGAGGGCTACAACCCCGAATGGACGCAAGCCCCCAAGGCTACCATCTATGTGGCCGCCGGTGACAACTATGCAGATATCACTGCGGCTGACTGGGTGGCTGTCAAGACCTTTGACGGCGACCGGCTGTCCTATGAGGATTATCCGTCGGAACAGGATTTCAAATCTGTGCCTGACAAGACCTATACGGCTGACCTGACCGAGGCGGTGAAGGGTAACCGCCAGGTGTTTGTGAAGATTGCTTATACCGTATACGACCACCCCGGCTACACCGGCATCAAGTCGGTGAAATTCTCCGGTGTGGCCGGTACCGGCCCTGTCAACGGCGGTGCCGCCGGAGAGGGCAACCAGGGCTCTGCCAATAAGCCCGGCAACGGCAGCCCCGTTACCGGCGAGCCGGTGAACTATGCTGTGTTCGTCGTGCTCGTGCTGGCTGGCGGTATGAGCATCGCTCTGCGCAAGCGCCACGCATAAATCCGCTATCAAGCCGGAGACAGACCGCATTGTTTGTCCCCGGCTTTGAAGCCTAAAACCGTTTAACCGGCGAAATCAAGGAAAGGTTAGGTTATACAGATGAACATACTGATCTGTGAACTCTCTCTGCTGACCGCCAATGTTGCGCTGTACAAGTGGCTGTTGGGCGGCGGTATCGGTCTGATGGCTATACTGGGCCTGGTGGTTTTCGCCATCCTGGCTCTGCGGGTTTTGCAGGCAGAGGGGCCTGCTGCCCCTGCCGCAGAAGAGGAGGAAGCCTCCGCACCGGCCGTCTTGCAGTCCACTGCAGAAGAAACTGACACAATAGGCGAAGCCAACGAACAGGAGGGTGACCAAGCATGAAAAAAGCCCATAAACTAATTGCGATTGCTGCAGCAGCGGCCGTGTGGCTCTGCATGGCAGGAACGCTGTTTGTCTATGTCATTGACGATAATGGCCTGTTCGGTAGCAGTGTAACGAAAGGGGAAGATGTACCCGTGACTGACCCGGATATTCTCGATGCTATGTCCTCCATCGTCAAGGGGGACGGAAACCAATCCACCACCATCTCCGGCACCAATGACGGAGGAAACACAACCACCACCGGTGGTAACGGCGTTTCGGACAAACAGGAGCTCTCCACTCTCCCCGACGCCGATGACATCATCCAGGCAGTAGCCGACCGTGTCCTCATCGGCAATAAAGACGATGAGTCCGGGCATAAGCTGCATCTGTCCGGCGGAGCCCAAAAGACCTCGCTGGTCGCCGCCACCGGTACGCTGTCGGACACCTATCCGGTTATCCGCTTTGAGGGCAAGGGCGCTACCGCTACCTTCAAGCTGAATGTAGCAGACCCGGAGCCGGCGGATAAGAAACAGCCTGTGCTGTTGCAGATCAAGGAAATTCACGAGCCTACGACCCAGGCCTTCGGCTACACCGTGTATGTCAACAACACCCCTGTGTATTTCCGTACATACGAGCAGATTGCCTCGGCGCCCAACAGCTACTTCATCGCTGTGGACCGTGCCGCTATCCCCTGCCCGAAGGATGTAGAGGTAAAGATTGTCAACGAGGCAAACACCACCTTCCACATTGCGGAGGTCATTGCGTATACCACGTTCTATGAGTTGATGGAGAGCGAGAAGGTCTATTCCAAGCTGGGCATCAACTTCTACAACGGTATCAACACCACCAATGCACTGGCCAACATCCAGAACTGGCCGTCGGATTACAATATGTACGAGATCGGCATCATGCTGAGCCTGAAGTATATGAACCTGAACGAAAAAGACGCTGCCGCTACCCTCAAAAGCTACATTGAGGCGGCGGAGCAGGCGGGCACCCGTCTGCAGATTATGTCTGCGATGTATTGGAGCAACTCCCCCTACTCCCCCGACGGTTTGGGCGGTAATTTCTCCGACCTGAAATACAGCCAGGTGCTGTACAACAGTGCGCTGGATCTGTATTCGGCTTCCACCCCCAATGTGTACAGCAACACCCAGTGGGTCACCACCGGCAGTTCGGTACTGAACAACGCCGCTGTCAGCAAGATCAAGAGCTTTTTCTCCAGTTTTGCCAATTCCCTGTCCTTCCTGCGCGCCCGCGGCAAGCAGACCCAGCCCATCGATCTGGTTATGGAGTGGGGCGTGTGCTATAAGGGCTTCGGCACCATCACCGGCTATGAGGATTTCAATACCATGGACGGTGCTGATTTCCACCCCGAACTGGTGGAAGCCGCTAAGAAGGACGGCGTGACGCTGGATCCCAAGGACGGCCTGTCCTTCAAGGAGAAGCGCTGGCTGACCGACTGGCACGCCGCCTACAACCAGATGCTGGCCGATGCCTATATTCTGGCTATGGGCCACGATGCTGTGCAGGTTTCCGGGAATAAGATTGACCTGCCGAATACCCAGACCATCGACCACATCTTCTCCCACAACGTACAGTGGATCAACCAGAATCCCTCCTGGGGCGACCTGACCATCTCCGGCTGGCAGTCCGGCGTGGGCGATGGCTTCTACTCCAGCAGTGAGGATATGTACTTCGACCCCGTCCGCTTCTATCAGTACAAGGCCGCCTACGGCCGTACCGGTTGCGTGAACGTGGAGATGGCGATCCACAACCCCAAAGGCGTGATTCAGAAGTTCACCAAGATGGCCTATCAGAACGGTCTGGAGTTCCTGACCCTGTTCAACGATAAGGACGAGTACAACACCGCCCAGAATCTGCGGGATATCGATAAGCTGGAGAACACCGCTATCGACGCACCGGAGCATTTCGATGTCAACATCCTGGATGTGGACTTCAACCGGGATGCGGCAGACCTGCCGCTGAAGAATCCGGCCAAGGGCGTGACCTACCAGAATCTCAAGCAGGTTGACGGCGAGCTGAAGGTAAACAACGCTTCTAACCCGGGCGTGATCACCCTGGAGCTGAAGGACGGTCAGCCCTTTGACAACGGTTTGTACATTGATGTATACGGCAAGACCGGTACCACCTCCAATATTCAGGTTCTGGCAGGCCCCGACCTGAATTCGCTGACTGACTTGGGCGAGGGTGAGTACATTCACCACAACGACCGCTTCAACAGCAACATCACCACCCGCTATGATTTTTCTGCACAGAGCAAGGGTAAGAGCACCTACTACGTGCGCATCGTCTTCAACAGCACCTGCACGGTACGTGGTTTCAAGGTGATGCGTCCCTTTGCCCAGACCACCGGCCAGCTCAATGGGCTGACCACCACCTACAAGCAGGCTCGTCTGCAGAACCTGTGGATCTCCCAGCAGGCGATCACCGCCAACCAGCTGGAGGACTACATCGAGAAGAACGGCGGCGAGGATTCAATCACCCGTCTGGCTGTGGACCTGATGAATGCGGGCTATTACAAGACCGCTTACAGACTGTTGGCCGGTGAGATTTCTCAGGTGTTGCCCGCCAAGTATCTGGTAACCGGCTCCGGTAAGCTGGGCCGTTACCCGGTATCCCTGTCGCTGAAGAAGGATACCGACTGCGTGCAGATCACCCTGACCAAGGTCGGCAAGAGCGAGTTTGCCTTCTCCTTTGTGACCGAGAAGAAGCAGACGGTCACCATGGAGTTTACCAACATCAAGAACGGCCAGTATGAGCTGGCCTCGGTGGGCGAGAACAGCTTCATCCTGAAGCCGTCCTCCAAGGGCACCGTCACCGCCAAGGGCGGCAAGGCCACGGTGGAGGTTTCGCTGGTTGTCCCCGGTGCTAAAAAGTACACCACGGTTTCCGGCCGTGCCTATGCCAATGGCGGTAGCTCCACCATTCAGCTGTCGGTGCAGGATCCCACCATCTCCAACTACTCGCAGTACGAGCAGTTTATGGTGTCCGGCAGTTGCGAATACACCCGCCGGTTGGATGGTAGCGATCAGACCACCAGCACCCCGCCTCGTGCCGGTGATTTCGTCACCCTGACCTTCGACAGCAACAACCTGGTGGTCAAGTGCGAGTCCGTTTACGGCGAAAAGACCGGTGTCATCAAGTCCTTTACCCCGCCCTCGCTATCCGCCAAGGGGAGCTCCAACGGCATTATTGAGTTTGCCGACGGCACCCGCTTTGAGCTGGATAATCAGGCGAAAACCACCAGCATTGAACTGAACGGTCCCGCTTTCTATGCTCGTGCCAAGACGGCCGAGCAGTTGGCGGCCATCTTCACCCCCGGCAAGGAGATTCGCATCACCTATTGCCCGGAGCGCTACAACGGTGCGTTGCCCCGGCTGCTGACAGTGAGCAATCCCTGATATAAAACAAGCGATACGAAAGGAAGGCGATCTCTATGAACAAAAAACTGCATTGGCTGTGTCGGCTGATGGCTTTGGCTATCATGCTGACCCTCGTTCTCGGTGCCATGGCCGGCTGTAACGGCGGCGGTGGCGAAAACAGCGGCAGCGGCGAAAACGGCGAGGTAGAAGGCTTTGACGGCGCTACGCTGAAGGTCAGCATCTGGACGGATACCACCATCCCGAAGCTGGGCAATAGCGAGCTTGGCGATGCTAAGTACTATGCTTTGGAGCAAGCGAAAAAGAAATACAACTGTAACGTCGAGTGGGTCATCCTGCCCGAGAGCCAGTATTTCGATGAGTTCGTGCAGGCGGCCCTGTCCGGCACCACCTACTCCAACATTGCCCTGCAGCACTCCAGCAGCATCCTGAGCTGGATCAAGCAGGATCTGGTGGCTCCCACCGACAGCTACATCGGTGAAAACAAGGACAACCGCTGGAACACCAGCTACGCCGTGTACAAGGGCGTCAACTACGGTCTGTTCCCCACCACGGCTAATCCCACCCCCTACATGATGCTGCTGTACAATACCCGTATGGTGCAGGAGCTGGGTCTGGAGGATCCCCAGAAGCTGGCTTTGGAAGGCAAGTGGGATTGGAACACCTTCCGCGACTACTGTAAGCGTGCCACGGATCCCGCTAAGGGCACCTACGGCGTTTCTGCCTTCATGCTGCCCGACAGCTTGCGCTACGCCAACTCCGCCTATCTGTGGGTAGAGGATGGCGGCAAGTATTACAATGCCTACAACCATCCCAGCACCAACAAGAATGCGCTGGAGCTGCTGACCCTGATACGGGATATGGCCATCAATGATGGCTCCATTCTGGGCGATCGTACCGGTGGTACCACGGCCAAGGATGATGCGCTCAACGCCTTCACCGATGGCAACCTGCTGTTCATGTTTGCCCAGCAGCAGTCCACACTGAAGAAGATCGGCTTCACCGAGTATGCACCGGTGACCTTCCCCATTGGTCCCTCTTGCGGTACCTACTACAACATGCGTGACGGCTTCGCCATCTGGGGCATTCCCACCACCAACGACTACGAGGCCGACCTGCTGGCCAAGTTCTGGATGGATGCGCTGACCACCTGGGATCCCTCCCGTGGCGACGCCTACTACGAGGAAGATCTGGATGAGCTCATCGACGCTCTGCATGCCTCCTCCTACAATAGCCGTAAGGATGCGGAGTTCGTGTACACCATGGGTGCTAAGATGCCGGAGAAGGCTTCTTTGAACAACATGCTGAATTTGGGCGCTACCGAGGTCAATGAGATTTATTATCCCATTCTCTCCGGTAAGTCCACCCCCGCCGCAGTAATCGAAGCTACCAATGCGGCTATCCAGGCACGTATAGACGAGGTATTTAATACGGAAGATGCCAAATAAGTGGCTTTCCCTCAGGCTGTCGGCGGAGCTGGTGCTCCGGCTCCGCCGACCTTGCCGGGAGCCAGTTTGCCAGTAGGCACCCAAAGAAGGTTTGGATTTCTACTAGCACACTGGAACGGAATTTTACCGCTTCGGATAATGACGAAAGGGTTGATAACGGTTATGAAAAAGACCATTGTATGGATGCTGGCACTTTGTCTGCTGTGCGGGAATGCGGCCTATGCTGCCACCACAGAAGCGACGGAGCCAAATACCCAGACACAGTTGCCGGAAACGGAGCAATCCGTTTCTTCGCTTCCGCTGATGAGTGCGTATTTGGCGCAACATGCCCAGGCGGCTCGTCCGGAGCAGGCCATCACAGTGGATGTGCTTGCCCCCACAACCTATGAGGGCGACGCCCCGGTGGTACAGACCACCGACGGCCGTGAAGCGCTGATTACAGCGGCTGATGGGTCGGTCACCTGGAGCTTCACCGTGCCTGAGACCGGTCTGTATACCGTTACCGCCAGTTATTATCCCCTGGAAGGTAAGGGCAACACCATCGAGCGTGCTCTGTACCTGGATGGGGCTCTGCCTTATTCCGAGGCACGTGCGGTGGTATTCAACCGTGTGTGGGTCAATGACGGAAAGGATAAGCTGTACAGTGCCTCCGGCAATGAGTTCCGCCGTCCCCAGACTGAAGCCCCCGCATGGCAGACGGCGCCGCTGATTAGCGGTGCCGGCTATGGCGACGATGCCCTTCAGCTGTACCTCACCGCCGGCGAGCATACTCTGACGCTGGCGGATGCCAGTGAGCCGTTGGCTTTGTCCGCTTTGACCTTCTGCCAGCTGAAGCAGACCTCCGGCTATGCTGAGGTGCTGGCCGGCTGGAAGGCCGAGGGCGCCAAGGAAGTGGAGGCAGATGTCAAGCCTATCATCCTGCAGGGCGAGGATGCTGACCGCAAGTCCAGCAGTGTACTGTATGCCGTCGAGGACCGCACCTCCTGCATTACCCAGCCCTTTGATGAGGCGAAGATTTTGCTGAACACCATCGGCGGTAACGGCTGGGCGGCCAAGCACCAGTGGCTTGAGTGGGATGTGACCGTACCCGAAACGGGTCTGTATCGGTTTGATCTCCGTTGTAAGCAGGATTTCGTATCCGGCGGTACCGCATTCCGTACGCTGACGGTGGATGGGGAGATTCCCTTTGCCGAAGCGGAGAACATGGCTGTTTCCTTCGACCTGCAGTGGCAGGTGACCACCCTGGGTGGCGCGGAGGAGCCCTGCCTGCTGTATCTGACCGAGGGCACACATACCCTGCGTATGACCGTTTCTCAGAACGACGAGATGTCGGCGGTGCTGGAGGATGTCAGTGCGGCTATCCAGGAGCTTAACGCGCTGTGCCGTAAGATCCGCACCATTACCGGCTCCTTCCCGGACACCTATCGTGACTACAACCTGGAAGGCAATATCCCCGATATGTATGATACGATCCGGACGAATATCCAGCGTCTGGAGGCGGCTGAAGCCCGCATGGTCGGCCTTTCCGGCGAAAAAGGTGAGCAGTCGGTATACATAGACACCGTGCTGGTGTCCCTGAATGCCTTTTTGGATGACCCGGACTCTATTCCGGAGCGTATCTCCACGCTCAGCGACAACCTGAACTCGCTGGCCTCCTGGATGGCCTCCGCCAGCCAGGTGCCCCTGCTCATTGACTATGTGTCCCTGTCCTCGGCAGCCTCGGCGTTGCCCAAAGCGAAGGCCGGTTTCTTCGAGAATCTGTCTTCCACGATACGGGCGTTCTTCATTTCCTTTGTTAGTGACTACTATTCCATCGAGGGTGTGACCGACGCCAGCCAGGTAACCCGCAACGTGACCCTGTGGATGGCCTCCGGCCGTGACCAGGCTATGGTTATCAAGACGCTGGCCGACGGTAGCTTTACCCCCAACACCGGCATCGGCCTGGAGGTGCGCCTGGTGGCTGACGACGTGCTGATGCGTGCGGTGGCCAGCGGCGCCGGCCCGGATGTGGCGGTATTCCAGGGACAGGCACGGCCGGTCGAATACGGTCTGCGTGGAGCCCTTAAGAACCTCAACGAGTTCCCGGATGTGAAGGAGATTACCGCCCGCTTCGCTGAGAGCGCCATGGTATCCCAGTCCTTTGGCGATGCCCTGTACGGTCTGCCGGAGCAGCAGCACTTCATGATGATGTTCTACCGCACCGATGTGCTGGAGGAGTTGGGGCTGAAAGCCCCCAACACGTGGGATGAGCTGTACGATATGATTCCCATCCTGCAGGAAAACGGTCTGGATGTGGGCTTCCCCTCTCCCACCGGTGTGCAGTCGGGTAGTATTTCCACCGACCTGAACGCCATGTTCTCTGCCTATCTGTTGCAGAGTGGCGGCCAGGTCTATACCGAGAATGGATACAGCGCCCTCGGCTCGCTGGAGGCGGTGGATGCATTCATCCGCTGGTCGGAGCTGTACACCAAGTACAACGCCGCCAAGACCTACAGCCCCATTAACCGGTTCCGCACCGGCGAATCTCCGGTGCTGATGACCTCCTATACCTTCTATAACACCTTGGTGGTGGCTGCACCGGAAATTGACGGTCTGTGGTCCATGATGCCCCTGCCCGGCACGGTTAAGGCCGACGGTACGGTTGACCGTACGGCGGCATCTACCATCACCAGCGTCCTGCAGTTCAAGAACGCCAAGGACGAGGACGCCGCCTGGGAGTTCCTCAAGTGGTGGACCAGCACCGAGGCGCAGATCGGCTATGCCGAGGAGATTGAGGCCATCCAGGGCGAATCCGCCCGTTGGCCCACCGCTAACCTGGAAGCAATGAAGCAGATTTCCTGGAAGCGGAGTATCGCCGGTCAGATTTCCGAGCAGTGGAAATGGGTCGTTGGCATTCCCGAGGTGCCCGGTAGCTACTATGTGGGCCGTACGGTGGACAACGCCATCAAATCCGTCATCAACAGCGGTGCCAGTCCCCGGGATACCATCCTGGATGCCGTAGACAGCATCAATGAAGAAATCCGGAAAAAGCGGCAGGAGTTCGGCTTGGAGTAAAGCCTACAAGCGCCCATCAGACAGGGCTCTCCGGCCCTGTCAAGGAAAGGAATGGTTTGAGATGAAAACAGGCTCTAAGCCGAAGACCCGTTTATCCGACATTGGACGGGAAATATGGAAAAAGCGGGCGGCTTATGCAATGATCACCCCCTATATGATCATTTTTCTGGCCTTCACGGCTTTGCCGGTGGTGGTCTCCATGGTACTCAGCCTGACGCAGTACGATGTGTTGCAGGCCCCTGTGTTCGTCGGTCTGCGTAACTATACCAACCTCTTCGTCAATGATGAGGTATTTGCTATTGCGATTCGCAATACCATCATTTTTGCCCTGATTACCGGCGTGGTAGGCTATTCCCTGTCCTTCTTTGTGGCCTGGGCCATCAACGAGCTGGGCAAGGGGATGCGGGCTGTGCTGACCTTTGTGTTCTACGCCCCCACCATCTCCGGTACAGTGTATACCATCTGGTCCATCATTTTCAGCGGCGATATGTATGGCTACGCCAACAGCCTGTTGCTGCGGCTGAATCTGATTTCCTCCCCCATCGACTGGTTCACTACCGACGCTTACATCCTGCCGATGATTATTATTGTGCAGCTGTGGATGAGTATGGGTGCCGGCTTCCTGACCCTGCGCGCCGGTATGTCCTCGGTGGACACCCAGCTGTATGAAGCAGGTGCTATCGACGGCGTGAAGAACCGTATGCAGGAGCTGTGGTACATCACCATCCCCCAGATGGCGCCCCACATGATGACGGCGGCGGTGCTGCAGATTACCGCCATGTTCGGTAACACCCAGGTGTCTATTCACCTGGCCGGCTTCCCCAGCACCAACTATGCCGGTCATCTGATGATGACCCACATGATGGACTACAGCAACTTCCGTCTGGAGCGTGGCTATGCCTGCGCTATTGCGGTGCTGATGTTCCTGTTCATGGTGGGCATTAACCAGCTGGTGCTGAAATTCCTGCGAAAGGTGGGTGGCTGATATGGCAAAACAAATGGCAGTTTCCACCCCCCTGACGGAAAATCCGCCGAAGGTAAAATTCCGTCGCTCCAGCCGCATCCGCCGGGCTAAAGGTAACCGGAAGCGTTACGGCGATGTGATTGTGTTTGTGTTTTTGGCCCTTATCGGTGCCTTCAGCGCCCTGCCGCTGATTATGTCGGTGGGTATGTCCCTGAAGCCGCTCAACGAGCTGTTCTATTACCCGCCCACCATCCTGCCCTCTCATCCCACGCTGGACAACTTTACCATGCTGTTCAGCTTGATGAAGACCACGTGGGTGCCCTTTGAGCGGTACGCTTTCAACACCCTGTTCATCACCCTGACCACCACCTTCGGTCACATCATCCTGGCCTCGCTGGCCGCCTATCCTCTGGCTAAGGTGAAGTTCATCGGCCGTAAGACCATCAACACCATGATCACCTTCTCCCTGATGTTTGTGGCCTCGGTCAACGATATCGCCAACTACCTGACGATTTCCTGGCTGGGCTGGCTGGACACCTATCTGGCGGCGATCATCCCCTCTATGGGTGCTTCGCTGGGTCTGTTCATTATGATTAACTACATGCGGACCATCCCCGACTCTCTGATCGAGGCGGCTCGCATCGACGGTTGCTCCGAGCTGACCACCTACTGGCGGATCATCATGCCCATGTCCAAGCCCGCCTACCTGACGGTGCTTATTCTGATGTTCCAGCAGCTGTGGAACCAGAACAACGCCGCCTATGTGTACCAGGAAAACCTGAAGACCCTGCCCTATGCCCTGAGCCAGATTACCACCGGCGGTCTGATCCGTCAGGGTGCGGCACAGGCGGTAGGTGTGCTGATGCTGCTGGTACCGGCAACGGTGTTTATTATCAACCAAACCAAGATTATTGATACCATGGCTACGTCCGGTATTAAGGAATAAGGAGGGAATGGCACGTGAAAAAAAGGATCGCTGTTATGCTGGTGGCCCTTCTGCTGGCACTCAGCATAACTGTACAGGCGTCTGAACCGTTCTATTCCTATACCTATTCCTATCAGAACGGTGACCCCATCGATGTGGCCGCCCCGGTAGCCTATGAGGAAAACGGCGTTTTCCGGAACAATGAGACCGGCTGTGCCTTCGTCACGCCGGAGGATCTCATCGTGGATGCCGCAGGCAATTTCTACATTGTGGATTCCGGCGCTAACTGTGTGTTTGTGCTGGACAAAGATTTCCGGCTGCAGCACACCATCACCACCTTCATCAATGCGGCTGGCGAGGAGGATACCTTCCAGAAGCCTACCGGCCTGTTCGCCGATGCGGACGGTCTGCTGTACATTGCCGATACAGCCAACAAGCGTGTTGTGGTACTGGATAAGGCGTATAAGCTGGTGCGTACAGTGGAGGAGCCCAAAAGCGAACTGCTGGACGCCACCTTCTCCTTCGAGCCGCAGAAGCTGGTAGTGGATGAATCCGGGCGGATGTTCGTTCTGGTGCAGAACGTGAACAAGGGCTTGATGCAGTTCTCCCCGGACGGCTCCTTCGTGGGCTACATCGGCAGTAACAACGTAGTTTACACCGTTGTTGACCTGTTCTGGAAGACGGTCATGACCGCTGACCAGCGTAAGCATCTGCTCTCCTTTGTACCGGTGGAATATTCCAATATTTCTCTGGACTCCTCCGGCTTTATCTATGCGGTGACCTCGGCGTCGGACACCACCGACCCCATCCGCCGTCTGAATCCGTCCGGTAACGACGTGCTGGTGCGCTCCGCCCTCAGCGGCGAGACGAAGGTCTCCGGCGATGTGATCTTTACGCTGGATACCTCTGTGGGCACCTACGGTCCTTCTGCATTTGTGGACATCACCCAGGATGAGCGCGGCAACTACTACGCCCTGGACGGTAAGCGTGGCCGTATTTTCGCCTATGATGAGGAGGGCAACCTGCTGTTCATCTTCGGCGGTCTCAAGACGGCTCAGCAGGGCTCCTTTGAACAGCCCAGCGCCATCCTGTACCACGAGGATACCATCTATATCCTGGATAAATCCTATGGGTCGGTGACCCGCTTTATCCCCACCGAATACACCACCACCATCCACAAGGCCACCTCGGCCTATCTGGAGCAGGATTACGAGACCTGTATTGCTCTGTGGAACGATGTTATCCGCCTTAACAGCAACTTCGACCTGGCTTATATGAAGGCGGGCTACGCTTACTACCGTCTGTATGATTATGAACAGGCGATGGAGTATTTCAAGATTGCCGGTGCCCGGGATGCCTACTCTAAGGCGTACGTGAAGGCACAGAAAATCCGGATGACCAAACAGTTCCCCTACTATGTGCTGGGCGCCGCCGTTCTGGTAGCCGCCCTGGTGGTGGTCCTGCGCATCCGCAAAAAGCGTCTGGCCGCCGGCCCCGCACGGCACATTGAGATTGTCAACGGTACCGGCCTGAAGGGTGCGCTGTATATTTTACGGCATCCCATCGACGGCTTCTGGGAGATGCGCTTCCGTGAAAAAGGCAGTTTGGGCATGGCTCTGCTGCTGATGGTGGTCTACTTCGTAGTCATTATCATCGATATTCAAGCTCGTAGCTTCATGTTCAATGACAATTACAACACGTCCCTGGACCTGTTCTATCAGCTACGCGTGTTCCTGATGCCTGTTGCACTGGCGGTAATCGCCAACTGGTCGATTACCACGCTTATGAACGGTAAAGGCCGTCTGCGGGATATCATCATGGTGCTGGGCTATTCCTTCCAGCCGCTGATTATTTTCACCGTAGCGTCTACCCTGCTGACCCATGTGCTCTCTCTGAACGAGATGGCCTATCTGGCCATTTTTGAGGGCATTGGTATTGCCTGGTTCTGCCTGATGGTCTTTATCGGCCTGATGGAGGTACACGAATACAACGCCGTGCAGAATACAGGCGTTCTGATCCTGACGGTGCTCAGCGCCTTGGTGGTCGCCTTTATCTGCTTGCTGTTCTTCAGCTTGATTCAGGAAATTACGGGATTTGTTTACAGCATATACAGGGAATTCACCCTGCGTATATAAACGGAGGCTGTCCGTATGAAAAAGATGAAACAAAACAAAATGCATATCGGGTTGCGGGCAACGGCACTCGCCCTGGCGGCGCTGCTGCTGATGGGCGGCTTGGCCGGTTGCGGCGGTGCTGATATCTATGCCTGGGCTCTCCGCACTGCGCCGGAGGCGCTGACCGGGAAGCTGTCGCTCGCCGCCGGCTTGACAGAGGTACTTTCTAATGATAGAATGACTCTGTCTATCAATGGAGAGGATTTCTCTGTCCAGCTGACGGACAAAAACCGGCAGGTGGTCTGGAACAGCAACCCGGTGGAAGAAAAGCTCACGGATAGTTTGAAATCCCAGTTCAGCCTATCCTTCTACGATGCTAACGGTAACTATTCCACGATGTCCAGCTACGCCGATGCGGTGAAGCGCAAGCAGGTGACCGCCTATGCACAGGACGACAGCCTGTATGTGGAATATAAGCTGGGCGATTATGAGCTGACCGCCGACAGCATACCGCAAAAATTGAGCATCCGGCGGTTTGAGAGCTTTGTAAACAAGCTGCCGGAGGAAAAGGCGGAACAGTTGACGGCGTATTATCGCCTGTATGAGAGCGAGAGCATGTACGGTATCCGTCCTAAGGGCCTCAACGAATTCATGGCCGTGCGCCAGCTTTGGCTGGAGGCTGGGTATACCGAGGATGACCTGCTGGCGGACAATGCCGAGTTCGGTCTCAACGGTGCCGCCGTCAACCGCCCCTATTTCACGGTCGTGCTCCAGTACACCCTGAACGAGGACGGCTTCACGGTATCGGTGCCCACAGAACGGCTGTTGTTCGACGACGATTATCCGCTGTACGACATCACGCTGTTCGAGAATTTCGGACGCACCGACCGCACGGAGGACGGCTTCATGTTCCTGCCTGACGGCAGTGGTGCACTGATTCGTTTTGATGCGAAAAGCACCCGCCGTGAAAAGGCTTCGGTGGCCATTTACGGCGATGATTTGACCGTCACCACCACCGCAAAGCTGGCACAGCAGGTCAATTCCGAGCGGGCGGTTCTGCCGGTGTTCGGACTGAAGGATGGCAACGCCGGCTACCTGGCTATCATCGAAGAAGGCCAGGCCAATGCGTATGTGGAAGCCTACCGTAGTGGCGGCTACAACGCCTACAACGCTATCTATCCCCGCTTTATCGTCATCAATAAGGATAACGTCTACATGGAGGGCAGTTCCTCCGAGAACTCCAAGGTGCCCCAGTTCCAGCGCACGCTGTTTGACGGCGCGTACCGTGTGCGGTACATCCTGCTGGAGGATGAGGTAACCTATTCCGAGATGGCCTGCACCTACCGTGACTATCTCTACAAAAAGGGCGACCTGGTCAAGTCCGGTAGCCATTCCGTACCGCTGGTAGTAGAAACCATTGGCGGTGTCACCGGCTACAAGAACTTCCTGGGCGTGTCCTATGTGGGCGTCAAAGCGGCCACCACCTATGAGCAGAACATCGATATCCTGGAAGCCTTCCGGGAGAAGGGTGTTAGCAATCTGGAACTGGTGCTGACCGGCTGGTTTGGCGGCGGTGTTTACCACGAATATCCCAAGTCGCTCAACCTCATCGGTGTGCTTGGCGGCAAAAAAGGCCTGCAGTCCCTGATGAACTATACGAAAGACAAGGGGATCACGGTATTCCCGGATGTGAACCTGATGACCGTGTATCAGAGCGGCAATGGGTTCTATGCCCCCAATAACGCTTCCAGCACGCTGGATCTGAACACAGCTAAGCTGTATACGCTCTCCTACGCCAGTGGCCTCCACCGTGAGGATGACGGTGTCATGCAGGTGGAGAGCTTCATCCTCTCCCCCAACTGCCTGCAGAAAGTGACCGACAAGTTCCTGCCGGCTCTGCAGAAGCTTGGCTTCGGTGCCGTTTCCCTGCGTAGCAGCGGTAACGAGCTGTATGCGGACTATGACCGGCAGAATACGGTGGATCGCATCACCTCCCAGCAAAAGAGTGTGGAGAGCCTGACCACCATCGCCGCCGGTGTGGATAAGGTGATGATACGGGAGGGCAACAGTTATGCACTCCCCTATGCCACCCATATTATGGGCACCGCCACCGAAAGCAGTGGCTTCCTGATTGCCAGCGAGGATGTGCCTTTCCTGCAGATAGTTCTGCACGGCAGCAAGGCCTTGTCCGGCGATCCCATCAACCTGCAGCCCAACTACCACACGGCAGTGCTGAAGGCTGCCGAATACGGTATGTCCCTGCACCTGCAGCTGACCCACGCAGAGGCACATGTTCTGAAAAATACAGACTATGCTGAGAATTTCTCCTCCTGCTACACCGACTGGGTAGAGATCATCGCCGCACAGCAGACTCGCCTGGAGACGGCCTTGAACCCGGTGGCTGACGCCTTGATGGTGGAGCACGAGACACTGGCGAGCGGCTTGACCGTCACCCGCTACGATAACGGCTATGCCGTGTACGTGAACTATACGAAAACTGCACAGACGGTGGGCGAGGTCACGGTACCGGCAGAAGATTTCATCACAGTACAGGAGGTGGCAGCATGAGCAAGGCGGCAGTCCTCGGGCGTAGAAAACGCCCCCTTTCCTTGCGGGCACGTGAGGAGCTCAACGGCTATGCGTTTATTCTTCCCTGGCTGATTGGTCTGATTGCCCTGTTCGGCGTGCCGCTGATCATGTCGGTGGTGTTCGCCCTCAACGAGGTTAAGATTATCGGTACCGGCGGGTACACGCTGGAGTTTGCCGGTATAGAGAACTTCGTTCACGCCCTCACCAAGGACGCCTACTACCCCAAATACCTGGCAGAAAGCCTGCTGAATCTGCTGTATAACGTGCCGGTTATTATCGTGTTCAGCTTTTTTGTGGCTATGTTGCTGAAAAACAAGTTCCGTGGCTCGGCAGCGGTAAACGCCATCTTCTTCCTGCCCATCATTCTGTCCTCCGGTCTGTTCCTGCAGATGCAGACCAACTTCGGACAGGATACGACCACCACCCTGGATGCGGCCATGAGCAGTGCCGCCAACCTATCCGCCCTTAAGAGTGTAAACATGGAAAAATACCTGCTGGAGATGGGGCTGTCGGAAGATTTCATCAGCATTATTACCGGCCCGATCGACCGTATCTACACCGTGATCAGCAGCTCCGGTGTGCAGATCTTCATCTTCCTGGCCGGTCTGAAATCCATCTCCCCCTCGCTGTATGAGGCGGCTCGTGTGGAGGGCGGCAACGGCTGGGAAATGTTCTGGAAGATCACCTTCCCCATGGTCACTCCCCTTCTGCTGGTGAACCTGGTATACTCCATTGTGGATACCTTCACCTCGGTGGGCAACAGCGTCATGGATTATGCCTACAAACAGGCCTTTACCGAAATGAACTTTGGTTTGTCCAACGCCATGTGTTGGATCTACCTGGCGATTTTGGGTGTCTGTATCGCCGTGGTGGCAGGCATCATGTCCAAACGCATTTTCTATTACACCTAACAACGTCGGCTTCCAATCTCCCGAAAGGATATGAGCGTATATGAACGTGAAAACTGCAATTCTCCAAAGGGCATCTGAGAGCCGTCGTCTTCGTCGGGTAGAACGGACTGCCTCACAGGTGCTTGGCGGCCTGGTCAAGGCAGTGTTCCTCATCGGATTCTCCTTTATTATTCTTTACCCGGTCATCACCATGATTTCCAAGGCATTCATGCAACAGCAGGACGTGTATGATAACACGGTGCTGTGGATTCCCCGGCATTTCACCTTGGAAAACCTCACCTTTGCCTACAAGAGCATGGGCTACCTGTCTGCTTTGATCAACAGCCTGGTGGTGGTGACGGTTACCACCTTACTGCAGGCTGTCTCCTGTATGCTGGTGGGCTATGGCTTCGCCCGGTTCCGGTTCCGGGGCAAGAATCTGTTTTTTGCACTGGTACTGCTGACCATCATGGTGCCTCCGCAGCAGATCATGACCCAGCTGTACCTGTATTTCAAGGATTTTGACATTTTCGGCATCGTTGAGGCGGTTTCCGGCAAACCAATCAATTTGCTGGATAGTTTCTGGCCCTTCTTCCTGCTGGCGGCTACCGGCTTTGGTATCAAGAACGGTCTGTTCATCTTCATCTTCCGCCAGAGTTTCCGTGGTATGCCCAAGGAAACCGAAGAGGCGGCGATGGTGGATGGCGCCGGCACCTTCCGCACCTTCTGGCAGATCATGTTGCCGGGTGCATCCACAATTATTGCCACCGTGGTGCTGTTCTCCTTCGTGTGGGGATGGAACGACACCTTCTATTCCGGTCTGTTCCTGCAGCAGACGAAAATGCTGCCCCAGGCTTTCGAGCTATTCAATTCTTATTTGAGTGGCAACAAAGGTATGGTGGGCGGTGAGATTGCTACGCAGCTGTCCCGTTTCAATCTGGAGGATACTCAGGTCATCGCCCTGTTGCGTAATGCCGGTATTTTCCTGATTATGACACCGTTGCTGGCCTTCTATGCCGTTACCCAGCGTTTCTTCGTGGAAAGCATCGAGCGCTCCGGCTTGGTGGGCTAAAAGCCAATTTGATTGATTTTATGTAAGAGGGTTGTATTATGATTCTGAAAACACCGCCTCTGGGATGGAACTCCTGGAACACCTTTGCAAGCAACATTAATGACCAGCTGATTCGTGAGAGCGCATTGGCGATGGTCGAGAGCGGCCTGAAGGACGCCGGCTACGAGTACATCGTCATCGACGATTGCTGGGCCCTGAAAGAGCGTGACGAAAACGGCCGTATGGTACCCGACCCGGAGAAGTTCCCCGAGGGTATCCGTCCGGTAGCGGACTACGTCCACAGCCTTGGTCTGAAGTTCGGTATGTACACCTGCGTGGGTGAGCGTACCTGTGCCGATTACCCCGGCAGCTATGACCACGAGTTTATCGATGCCGCCTCCTTTGCGGAGTGGGGCGTGGACTACCTGAAGGTGGACTATTGCTTCCGTCCCCGTGAGACCCCCGGCCACCTGCTGTACAAGCGGATGGGTACCGCCCTGGCTCTCTGTGGCCGGGACATCCTGTTCAGCGCCTGTAGCTGGGGTGCGGATAACACCGCTGAGTGGGTCAAATCCACCGGCGCCCACATTTGGCGCTCCACCACCGACATCTTCGATACCTGGGAGTCCATCAAGAAGATTGCCATGCAGCAGACCGACCTGCAGAAATACAGCAGCCGTGGTTGCTTCAACGACATGGATATGCTGGTGGTGGGTATGAACGGCAAGGGCCATGTCGGGCTGACCGGCTGTACCGAGGATGAGTACCGTCTGCACTTCTCTCTGTGGGCGTTGCTGAATTCTCCCCTGATGATCGGTTGCGACATCCGCAACATGCCGGATGCCATCAAGAGCATCATCACCAACAAGGCTGTCATCGCCATCAACCAGGACCCCTCCTACATCATGCCTTTCATGATCAACAGCCATCCCGAGCATCCCATCTGGGTGCGTATGCTGGACAATGGCGATTTCGCCATCGGTCTGTTCAACTATGAGGATGTGCCTGTGCAGCATCATTTCAGCATTGCGGATCTGGGCCTCAACCGCATCAGCGGCAAGAAGCTGGAGCTGACCGATCTGTGGAGCGGCGAGACCTTTACCACCGAGAACTTTGTTTGCCGCCACCTGGAGCCCCACAGCTTCCTGCTGTACCGTGGTACGGTAAAAGATGTGTGATAGTAGCCACTGCGCCGCCTGTGGGCAGTTACTGGGCCGGGATGATGTGGGCCTGTATAAAAAGCTGATGGACAGGGCGGCCGAGAAGGACTTTCTCTGCAAGGCCTGTATCGCACGGAAACTGCGGTGCGATACGGCTCTTCTGGATGAAAAAATCAGGCAATTCCGCGAGGCAGGCTGTCTGCTGTTTGCCGACTGACGCTAACTTTCGGCATCTGGCCGATAGTCCATAACAAATGTATACGTTTGGACAGCCGGAGAAGCCACCGGGCACTCCGGGGCGTTTCCGGCTGTTTTTCTCATTCGTTCTAAGGAAAGGGCGATGCATTTGAAAAACACAGACTTTGAGACGCTGTTCCGCGACCCGCCTGCCGCTTATCGGGGGGCCCCTTTCTGGGCGTGGAACTGTCAGATGGATAAGGAAACTGCCCGCCAGCACATCGCCTACTTTAAGGAAATGGGCTTTGGCGGATTCCATATGCACTCCCGCACCGGGATGGCTATGCCGTATTTGCAGGAAGAGTTTATGGCGCTGGTGCGCTTCTGCGCCGAAGAGGCGGAGAAAAACGGCCTGCAGGCGATGCTGTACGACGAGGATCGCTGGCCCTCCGGGGCCGCCGGTGGACTGGTGACCCGCACGCCCCGCTATCGGGAGCGGGTGCTGGAGCTGTCGCCGGAGGAGCGGCAGGACGACCGGCCGATGGAAGAGGCGGTGGAAACCGGCGCCCCCTATTATATTGCCTCCTATCGGGTGACACTGCACCCGGATGGCACGCTGGCATCGTATACTCGTGTCCCCCGGAACACCGTCGGCGAGGATGTGTACCACGCTTTTTGCCGCACCCAGGAGGAAAGCCCCTGGTTTAACGACCAGACCTATCTGAATACTTTGGATGGGGATGCTGTGGATGCATTCCTGCGGGAGACCCACGAGCGGTATGCCGCCGCAGTGGGCGACCTGTTCGGACACACCATTCCCTCTCTGTTTACGGATGAGCCACGCCCGGCCTTCCGGCGGCGGTTAGCCCACGCCGGTGGACGGGAAGCGGTAGAGGCCCCCTGGACCATGGACCTGCCCCAGACCTATGCCGCCACGTACGGCCAGGATCTGTTGGAGGTACTACCGGAGGTGTTCTGGGATCTGCCGGAGGGAAAAATTTCCTCTGGGCGCTACCGGTATCACAACCACATCACCGACCGCTTCAACGCCGCCTTTATCGCCCGTTGTGGGGCGTGGTGTGAAGCACATGGGATAACCTTTACCGGTCATCTGCTGGGTGAGGACTCCCTCTTTACCCAAACCTCTGCGGTGGGCGATGTGATGCGGTGCTACCCGGCCTTTACGCTCCCCGGCATTGATGTGTTGTGTAATGTGGTGCATCTCAACACCGCCAAGCAGGCCCAGTCTGTTTCCCGCCAGTTGGGGCGGGGCGGCCTGATGTCAGAGCTGTACGGCGTGACAAACTGGGATTTTGATTTCCGAGGCCATAAATTCCAAGGAGATTGGCAGGCGGCGCTGGGTGTCACCCTCCGGGTGCCCCATCTATCCTGGACGTCCATGGAGGGGGAAGCCAAACGAGACTACCCCGCCTCTATCAGTTATCAATCTCCGTGGTATAAGGAATATCGCTGGATGGAGGACCACTACGCCCGCCTTGGCACCGCCCTGACGCAGGGAGATGCGGCGGTTTCGGTGGCTGTCATCCATCCGATTGAAAGCTACTGGTGCCGCTTCGGCCCGGGGGATACGGCCTCTGCCGCCCTGGACGAGAAGGAAACGCACCATGCCTCTCTGACCCACTGGCTGTTGCGTGGGTTGGTGGATTTTGACTTTGTTTGCGAGGCCACCTTGCCCACCGTGGGAACGGTGGAAAATGCCACCCTGCGTGTGGGCGAGATGACCTACGATACCGTCCTGGTCCCCGATTGCGAGACCCTGCGTGGCACCACCCTGGCCCTGCTTAAAGCCTTTTGTGACCAGGGCGGTCGCCTGATTTTCTTGGGAAATCCTCCGGCGTATATCGATGCCCTCCCCTCGGATGAGGGGGCGGCCCTGTGTGCCGTGGCACAACAGGTGGCGTTCAATGAAAATGCGGTGCTGGCGGCACTGGACGACAAGCGTCTGTGCACCATGCGGGAGCAGGACGGCGCCCTGTCCACAGCCTATGTGGGCCAGATGCGCCAGGATGACCAGACACGCTGGCTGTTCCTTGCGCCCCTGCGCTCGCCTCCTTGCCCGGATGTGGCGCCCCCCGCCAGCCGTGTGCTGACGCTGGCAGGGAACTGGCAGGTCACCCTGTACGATACCCTCACCGGCGACAGCCGGCTTCTCCCGGCTAGCTATACAGCGGCTACGACCCAGCTGACACTGACCCTGTATCCGCAGGATAGCTTGCTGTTACGGCTGACACCGGCAGAGGCAACCGCTGTAACCGCCGTGCAGAACCGTACAGCAAAGGGGCTGCCGGTAAGGCTTCCGGATACGGTGCCCTTTACCCGAGAGGAGCCCAACGTCCTGTTGCTGGATATGGCACGCTTCGCTTTGGATGACGAACCGCTGGCCGACCCGGAGGAAATCCTGCGGCTGGACAACATCATCCGGGAACGGTTAGGGTATCCCTCCCGCACCAACAAGTTTGCCCAACCCTGGACAACCCCGATAGAGCCGCCTGCCCACACCGTCACACTAGCCTATACGGTGCACAGCACCTGCCGGATGGAAAAGCTTACATTGGCGCTGGAACGGGCAGACGAGTGTGAGATTACGTGGAATGGGACGGCGGTGCCCTCGGCAGTGACCGGTTGGTACGTAGACCGGGCAATCCACACGGTTTCTCTCCCTCCGGCTGAGGCAGGAAGCAATGAGCTGATTCTGCGCTATCCCTACGGACGGCGCAGTGGGCTGGAAGCGGTGTACCTGCTGGGCGACTTTGATGTGACGCTGGCCGGTACCCGGGCAACGCTGTATCCACCCCGGCAGGAGCTTGGCTTCGCCTCTATCACCGGGCAGGGAATGCTCTTCTACGGCGGCAATGTGGTGTACCACCTGCCGGTGGAGGTGCCGCAGGGCGGTGCCGATCTGACAGTACGGGTACCTGCCTACCGGGGAGCCCTGGTGGGTGTATCGCTGGACGGCGAACGCTGTGGGCGCATTGTGACAGCCCCCTACGCCTGCGTGCTGGAGGCCGTTCCCGCAGGGATGCATACGCTGTCCCTGACCCTGTTTGGTAACCGCTACAACACCTTTGGGGCGTTACACAATCTGAATACCTGTGACTCTTGGTACGGCTTTATGTACTGGCGCTCTGTCGGAGATGCCTGGTGCTACGAGTATCGCCCTAAAGAAACAGGCATCTTAGCGGCACCGATGATAACGTTGGAGCCTTTGACGGATAAAAACGGACAACAGGAGGAATAAAAGATGAAATATACTGAACATCAAGTAGATTTATGCGTGGTCGGCGGCGGCCTAGCCGGCGTTTGTACCGCTGTGGCGGCGGCCCGCCGTGGCTTGCAGGTCGTGCTGATGCAGGATCGCCCTGTTCTGGGCGGTAATGCGTCGGGCGAGATCCGTATGTGGGTGTGCGGAGCCCACGGCGACAACAACCGGGAGACCGGTCTGTTGGAAGAGATCGAGCTGGAGAACTTCTACCGCAACACCGGCCTGAACTACTCCGTGTGGGACAGCGTGCTGTATGAAAAGGCCCAGCTGCAGGAAGGGCTGACTCTGCTGCTCAACTGCACCTGCCAGGAGGCAGAGATGGACGGCAACCGCATCGTTTCTGTCCGTGGCTGGCAGATGACCAGCGAGACGTATCACACCGTCAAGGCCACCTTCTTTGCGGATTGCTCCGGCGATTCCATTCTGGCCCCGCTGACCGGCGCCGAGTTCCGTCTGGGCCGTGAGAGCCGCAGTGAGTTCGGTGAGCCCATCGCTCCGGAAGAAGCAGACATCAAGACCATGGGCAACAGCTGTCTGTTCCAGATTCGTGAAACCGACCGCCCCCAGAAGTTCATTAAGCCGGATTGGGCGTACACCTTCACCAGCGATGACGATATGCCCTTCCGTGAGCATCACATCGGCACCAACTACTGGTGGATCGAGCTGGGCGGCGATATGGACAGCATCCATGACGCCGATGCTCTGCGCCACGAACTGCTCCGCATTGCGCTGGGTGTGTGGGATCACGTGAAGAACCAGGGCGACCACGGCGCGGAGAATTGGGCGCTGGATTGGATCGGCTTCCTGCCCGGCAAGCGTGAGAGCCGCCGCTACGTGGGTGATGTAATCATCAACCAGCACGATGTGGAGGCTGGCGGCCAGTTTGAGGATATCGTGGCCTACGGCGGCTGGACCATGGACGACCACTATCCTGCCGGCTTCGGCCACAAGGAGAGCTACCCCACCATCCATCATCCGGCCCCCTCTCCCTGGGGTATTCCGTGGCGTAGCCTGTACTCCAAGAATATTGAGAACCTGACCTTTGCCGGTCGGAACATCAGTGTGACCCATACCGCTCTGAGCTCCTCCCGCGTGATGGGCACCTGTGCCCTGCTGGGCCAGGCTATCGGTACCGGTGTGGCGCTGGCGGTGCAGTCCGGTTGTACCCTGCGTGGGCTGGATGTATCCCGCCTGCAGCAGATGCTGATGGAGGACGACTGCTTCCTGCCCGGTCTGCGGCGTACCCCCTCTGCACTGACCCAGCAGGCTGCCGTCAGCCACGATGTACTGCGTAACGGCATGGACCGTGACTACAACGGCGAGGAGAACGCTTGGACGGGTAAGGCGGGCGAATACGTGGAGTACACCTTCGCCGCCCCCACCTATGTGGAGCGTGTGCGTTTGGTGCTGGATAGTAACCTCAACCGTAACTACCACAATATGCCCTGCGTATTCCGGCTGGAGGAGCCCCGGTACAAGCTGCCGGATACCCTGCTCAAGAGCTATGAAATCGTGGGCGTGCTGAACGGCGAGGAGAAGGTGCTGGAGCGAGTGGAAAATAACCGCCGCCGTCTGGCGTATCACTCCGTCGGTCAGCAGGTGGACGCTATCCGTGTAGTGCCGCTGGCTACCTGGGGCGCTGAGGCGTACCGTATTTTCTCCTTGGATGTAGAATAATCCTATAAATAAGCAAACCCGCCGGCTGTGGAAACATCCACAGCCGGCGGGTTGCATTTTGAAGGTTTATTCTTATTTACTGCAAGTTTGCTGTTCGCCATACGGTTGCTGTCAACGTTTACGGCAACGTTGGCGATAAGGGAAGACTCTGCCGCTACCGGCCTGTGCATAAAAAGTATATACCGAATTGCACAGTTGGGGACGGGAATTTACAGAACAATCACGCCGTCAGCGGTCAGCTCGTAGTTGCCGGCGGCCAGGCCGCAAGCGTTGTCCGCCTTGATCCATACGGTCTTATTGGTCTGCAGGAGGCCACTGGCATGATGGAAGTAGTAGTACACACCATCAATCTTATACACGCCCTTGACAGCCTCGCCGTCCACGTAGTAGTAGTTGCCAACCCAGCCGTTCAGCACGGGGACAACCAGCTTGCCGTCAGCGCCCAGCTCGTAATTGCCGGCGGCCAGGCCGTAAGCGTTGCTCTTGGCAACCCAGATGGTCTTGTTCACGGTCAGCAGACCGCTACCGGTGTTGAAGTAGTAGTAGTCGCCGTCGATCTCGTACAAGCCCTTCACACGCTCGTCGTTGACGTAGTAGAAGGTCAGGCCCTTATCATTGGTCAGCCAGCCGTTCTTCACAACCTCCAGCTTACCGTCAGCGCCCAGTACATAGTGGTCGGCGGCCAGGCCGTAGGCGTTGTCTGCCTTCACCCAGATGGTGCGGTCGGCCATCATCTTGCCGCTACCGGTGTTGAAGTAGTAGTAGTCGCCGTCGATCTTGTACAGACCCTTCACAGCCTCGCCGTCTACGTAGTAGCAACCGTCAACCCAGCTACCATCTTCGCCCAGCGAGAGGGTAAATTGGTTTACTTCATTAACATACTTATCCAAATAAGGAGAATAGTACGAAACCGATACTGTATTCCCTCCGTTGCTAAACCGCATCAGCGCAATCATGCCCAATCCGTCAGCGCCGAAGTATTCCTGATCCAGCCACATATCGAAGTCCAGGCGCTGGGCATTGACCAGCATATGGCACACCTTGTTGCCGTGGTCGCCCACCTCATAGCGGGTAACAATATTATCCGTGTAGATGTGACCGGAAATAACCATGTCGATGTTTGCGTACTTGCTGGCGTATTTCTCCCAAATACCTTCGCCGTGGTTGGCGGGGTCGCCCGGCACATCCAGATAGCCACCGTTCAGGTAGTTGGTGGGAGTGTTCTCGGAGGTTTCGTCCATCAGCTCGCCGTCGTTATAGAGGCTGCCGTGGGTGATGACGATGACATGCCGGTCGGGGTTGGCCGCCGTAATCTCGCCGGCCCACTCCAGTACCGAATCACGAGGACCGAATTCCAGCGCCACAACCATGTACTTCTCCTCGCCGGCATCGAAGAACCAGTAGGTGTTATCCATCTTGCCCTCTTCGTAGGCGCCGCCGAAATCCGAGAACTCCTTGTACTTGGCGTATGGGAAATACTTGTTGAATACAGACGTATCCCGCTTGGTGGAGGAATCGGTGTCGTAATCGTGGTTGCCGGGGACGAAGGCGTAGGGTACGTAACCGTCCAGGATATCCATCGCCTGCTTGGCCAGCGTAAACTGGGTGTCATTGGGGTCATTTACCAGGTCGCCCACGTGCAGAGCGAAAGCGATCTTCTCGCTCTCCTTATTCTCCTTCAGCCAGGTGGTCAGCGCAGTGTACGCAGAGTGGCTGGTGTAGCCACCGGTCATGATCTGGGTGTCCGGAATAACGGCAATGGTATAGTCGTAGTCGCCCTCTTCCGGCTCCTCCACAAAGGTGACGCGCTTCTTCACCAGCAGGTCGCTGCTCTTGCCGGTGCGATCGGTCTGCACGTCCCCTCCCTCGGTGAGCAGATAGTTGGCGATCAGCCCCTCGGCATCTGTCGGCACAGTGGCGCTCATATTCGCCTTGATCTCCTCGGCGGTACGCACGTCGCTCCACAGGCGCAGGTCGGCCGCCTCACCGTGGAAGGTCGAGGTCATCTTGTTCTTCACGTTGCCCAGAATGGCGGTGGAGGACGTGGTAAGCTCCTTCACCGTGGCAGCCTTGCTACCTGCCAACTCGCCGTTGACGTAGCAGAGGATCTTGCCCTGCTCCCGGTCGCACACAAAGGCCAGATGGGTCCAGCTATTTGTGCGTAAGTCTACACTGGTTACCTTTAGGCCACTACCACCGAAAAGGACACGAGGATTGCCGTCAGTAGCACCCATAAAGGTTACTTCATTCGTTTCAAACAGCGTGCCCACATAGGTCGTGTTACCAACATTCGCCGGAATCTTCACCCACGCCTCGATGGTAGAGGGGGCGGCAATAGCTTCCTCCGACAGCATATAGGTGTTGCTGCCACGGAAATCGAAGCCTTTCCCCTGCTGGGAGTTGGTTTCGGGGATGTTCTCATCCGATACGTCATGGATGGTAAAGTTTTCGACGCTGAATATGGTACTGCCGTACAAAGCGAAGCCAATATACTGTGGCTTGTCTGCAGTAAAATAGGAATCGTCAAAGGTGTACGATATCTTACCTCTCATGGTATCTCCATCCTTAACATACAGCGATAGGACACCATTCATCAGTTCGATATACAGGGTGCTCCGATTCCCTTCGTTCATATCGTTCAGCGTCTTGCCGCCAAAGTCCACAATGGCCGCACTGGTAGAGGTAATGGCGCTCACCTTATCCTCCGCCTGGAAATGCTTGGTTTCCACACGGAATCCGGGCGACGGCAGAAAAGCGCCTGACCCGGCCGGGAAAGCCACGCTATCCGTCACATAGATGGACAAGAAGTTATCCAGATAACCGGGCTGCCCCTCGGTAAGGTTGCTATTATTCCAAATCAAGTCAAAAGAGGCGCGGAAGCGGGTTGTGCCCACCGCCTCGTTCCAGATGGCAGCAGAGCCGGCGGAGGCGTTGCCGTCCTCGCGCAGGGTGGTGATGCCATTGACGCCGGTAGTCACAAAGCCTTTATCCATCTCGCGCATCTCCCACTTGCCTTCGTATACCACGTCATCGCCACCTTCATCCGGCTCTTCTTGCTCCATATAGTCGGTAGAAAGAATCTCCACGTTACGGATGGAGAACGCGTGATTCTTATATACCGCCACGCCCAGATACTTGGCCGCATCAGGATTCAGCGTGCCCTCGTTGTACGTGATGGTGTAGGTTTTCAGCACGGCTCCATCCTTGTATACGGCAAAGGTCAGCACATTGTTCGCCAGGGACAGATGGCATTCCGTCACCATATCTGCATTCAGATTTTTGAAGGTAACGCGCTGATTGTTGCTATCCAAGCCAAGGCTGATTACGCCAGCTTTGGTGGCACCGCTGATTTCACGGCCGTCCACATGGCGGTCTTTAATGGAAATCTGGTTCTTAGCCGGATAGGCGCTGGTGCCACTATCCGCGATGCTGCCGGTGCTGTTCAGGAATAAATACACAAAGGAACTACCATAACCCGACTGACCGTCGGAAAGGTTGGAGGCGCTCCAAGTCAGGTCGAATTTCACCTCGAAAGCCTCATAGCCCAGAGGCTGGGTCATTAGCGCCGCCGCCTGCTCGGGCGTGACGACCTCGCCGGCCTCGTTCATCGACGTGATGCCGGCGCCATCATCCAAGAGATTAAAACTCTTGGCCTCGCTACGCATCTCCCAGCCTATAGTGGCGGTGTCTGCCGCTATCCCTAGGGGAACCATCTGGATTAGAAATCCGATTGCCAAAAGTATGGCGAGCCATTGTTTTCTTGTTTTCATAGAAACCATCCTTTCTTATTTTTTGTTCATTATACCACGGGAAAGTGGGGGGTTCTATAGACAAAAGTTCTATTGTTTGTCCAAAAGTAAGCATATCCTCCGCCGAGTTGACAGGGGCTTTTTGAAATCGGAAAGAGCATGACAAAAAATCTTGTGTGTTTTTGCGGGCATAGATAAAGCCGGGGGCTGTGGATTTCCACAGCCCCCGGCTTGTGCTAAATTTGATTTTGCTTACTTACTGTAAGTTCGCCTTACTTGCTATAGGTGACATACTCCACGCCGTCCACAGTGACAGAACCAACCGTCTTGTAGTTGGAGGTCACATAACTGGGAACCTCAGTGATGTCGGAACGGATCGCGATAGTCTCCGCCCACTTGATCATGTTGCCGTACACCGCATTACCGGTCAGGCCGGCGGCGATGGTGGCAGAGTCGATGTAGACGGTCTTCAGGCTCTCGTTCAGACGGAAGGCCAGGCTGCCGATGGAGGTCACCGTCTCCGGGATGGTGATGCTCGTAAGCTTCGGGCAGTTGTTGAAGGTCTGCACATCAATCTTGGTGATGTTCGACAGCTTCACGCTCTCCAGAGCCGTACAGCCGATGAACACGCGGTCGCCCAGGGTGGTCACAGCGGCGGGCAGTTCAATGCTCTTCAGGCTGGTACAGCCGGAGAAGGTACGCTTCTTCAGGTTGGTCAGGCCAGCAGGCAGCTCGATGCTCTCCAGGCTGGTGCAAGC
>JAFURT010000028.1 GCA_017471765.1 Clostridia bacterium | reverse complement strand
CTTTTCTACCTCGCTGACGGAGACACGGTTGTAGTCGCCCTCAACGGAATGCTTGAGGGCGGAGGCGGCCACCGCAAATTCAATGGCCTCCTGGGTGGATTTGCCGGACAGCAAGGCGTAGATCAGACCGCCGCCGAAGGAATCGCCGCCGCCTACCCGGTCCACGATGTGAAGGCTGTAAGACTTGGAGAAACAGTAGTTCTCCCCATCGTACAGCAGACCGGCCCAATCGTTATCGTTGGCGGAAATAGAGGAGCGCAGGGTGATGGCCACCTTTTCGAAGCCAAACTTATCCGCAAGCTGCTTCGCCACTGATTTATACCCTTCGTGGTTCAGCTTGCCGCCGTAAATGTCCGTATCCTCTGCCTCGATGCCGAACACGTCCTTGGCATCCTCCTCGTTGGAGATGCACACGTCCACGTACTGGCAGAGGGCAGTCATCGCCTCGCGGGCCTCGGCTCTCGTCCACAGCTTGCCGCGGTAGTTGAGGTCGCAGGAAATCTTAACCCCTTTCGCCTTGGCCGCCTTGCAGGCCTCCAGGCAGATGGCGGTGACATTCTTACCCAAAGCAGGGGTGATGCCGGTGAAATGGAACCAGTCAGCCCCCTCGAAGATATTGTCCCAGTCGAAATCCTCGGGCGTGGCTTCCTGGATGGCGGAGTGCGCCCGGTCGTAAATGCACACCGAACCACGCTGGGAGGCGCCTTTTTCGAGGAAATAGATGCCAACCCGGTCGCCGCCACGGACGATTTTGGAGGTATCCACTCCAAAATACCGCAAGGAATTCACCGCCGCCTGGCCAATGGCGTGGGTGGGGAGCTTGGTCACGTAGACGCTGTCCAGCCCATAGTTGGCCAGCGACACCGCCACATTAGCCTCGCCGCCGCCAAAGGTGGCCTGCATCTGGTCATTCTGGAAAAAGCGATAATAGCCATTGGGAGCAAGGCGTAGCATCAGCTCGCCGAAGGTAATCACTTTGCTCATTTGTTTTCAGCCTCCATCTTTTCAAGCGCTTCTTTTACAAAGAAACTGCCGCCGATAGCCTCCACCTTGTCAAAGGCCAGGAACTCGTCGATGTTGCTTCTGTCCACACCACCGGTAGGGATAAATTTTACCTGGGGGAAAGGGGCGGCCAGCGCCTTAAGAGCTTTTAAGCCGCCATAGATGTTGGCGGGGAAAAACTTGACCGTGGTGATGCCCAGCTCCAGCGCCGCCATGATCTCGGTGGGGGTGACACAGCCGGGATAATAAGGGATGCCTTTCTCGTTGCAGATGGCCGCTACCGCCGGGGACAGGCCGGGAGACACGATAAAGGTAGCCCCTGCCGCCAGTGCCGCTTCGCACTGCTTGGCATTAATAACGGTGCCGGCACCGATGCT
Organism: Clostridia bacterium; assembly: GCA_017471765.1. Classification (GTDB taxonomy): domain Bacteria; phylum Bacillota; class Clostridia; order Oscillospirales; family Acutalibacteraceae; genus UBA5905. The sequence continues at coordinate 38,752 of JAFURT010000028.1, read as the reverse complement.
CATATTGGGATAGTGCTTGACCGCATAGGCGATCGCCTCGGCGGCACAGGCGGTGCGGAAGGTAATCTCCGCCGTGTTAATGCCGTTGTTCATCAGGGCAGTTAAGATTTTGTCGGTTTCACCCAGTTCCTTGATAACAACAACCGGTACGTATTTTTCCATATGTATCTCTCCTCACTTATTTAGTATTTTATTACACAATCAAACTGGTTTCAATAGTAAAAACCAGATTTTATATGGATAAAATAAAAAAACATGAAAATTTCACGCACGTGAAGACGCATGGAGAGATCGCCTCAATCAGCGAGGACACCTTGGAGAAGCCGTATACGGAATTTGCAGTGTGTTGTTTTGGCATTTACGGTATTTGGTAAAGGATAAAACGCATGCCTAAAAAGGAAAAAGGACACCCGATTGGGTGTCCTTTTTATTGGAGCGGCTGACGAGGCTCGAACTCGCTACCTCCACCTTGGCAAGGTGGCGCTCTACCAGATGAGCTACAGCCGCATCTCTCTGCGACGAGTGGTATTATAGCAAACTGTCGCAGAGTTGTCAATAGGAAAATGGAAAAAAGTTTTTAAAAACAGAAAATTTTATTAGAGGGAAAAGTCCTCCGGCTGGAATTTCTGGAGGGCGGGCTGGCGATAGGGCACCCGCTTGAGAGGGTCGTACCGGAACTTGCGGCAATGATGGTAAAGCGGCACGATGCCCCGGCGGGGGCACAGCATGACCCGGCCGTCGGTAGCCCGGCGGGCGTGGGCGCAGTATTCACAGCAAGGCTGGATGTTGTTTCCGTAGAGCTTGCGGCGCATAAACGTCACCTCAGTATGTCAGGATGATATAGAACAGTATAACATACCTTATTGGATTTTTCCAGTACTTTTTCCGGAAAAACACAACATTGCCATAAAACTTAACAAAAGCAACATAAAAGAGGCGGTAGCAGACACGGAATAGGGCAGGGCAGCGGTGATATTACCGCCGGTGGACACAGAGACGGGGAACAACCGGAACAGGAGCAGAGACAGCAACCCGCTAAGCAGTCCGTGCAACAGCCGCCAAGCACGGAAGGGGGAGGCGAGGGCTTTTACGCCCGGCAGGGCGGCGGCGATCTGCCCCTGTACAGACAAGCCGCACCAGCTGATGCACAAGCTCAGCCAAAAGGGGGCCAGTTCACCGCTGCCGGCCAGAGCAATACAGCCGCAACTGACCTCCAGCAGGGCGGCCAGGACGGCAGAGGGCCAGGAGGCTGGCACGCCGGTGGCGCTGTGTACAAGCCGTGATAGGCCTATTCCTTCGCATAGGGACAGGACGGTGGCTGACAGCACCACAAAACCACACATGGTCAGCAGAGAGCGGCAGGTGTCTGCCACCAGGCTTGCTACCGGACGAGGCGGACTGAGCGGCAGGGGCGGGCGGCTTTTCGCCTGTCGCTTGCCCCGCCCCAGCCAGACGCCGATGGCCAGTGATACACCAGTTTGAGCGGCGTACAGGCAGATGCCGGCTACGGTGCTACCCAGCAGACCGTTGCCCACGGTGCTGATGATAAAGCCGGGGCCGCCCCCTACGCAAAACAACGCCATCCGCTTCGCTTCAGCGGGGCTGATAAGCCCCTGCTGGAGCAGGCGGGCGATGGATAACGCACCGGCGGGGTACCCGCCTACCAGGCTGAGCAGAATAGCCGGGCCACAGCAACCGGGCAACCCAAATAGCCGCCGGGTGACAGCACACAGCCACCGCCCCGGCTGGCGGCACAGAGGGGAGTCGGCCAGCCAGCCGGCCAGTACCATGAAGGGGAACAAGGTAGGGATGATGACGCTGGTACATACCGACAGTCCTCGGCTGATGCCGGTGGCCATGGCCTGGGGATAGGCCAGCAGTACCGTGGCGACAGCCACGGCTGCCACTGGAACAAGCGCCTGTTGTAGCGTGCGTCGGGACAGAATATGAGCCACCATAGGAGACACCTCTTTCTGCTTTCAACCTATGCGGAAGGCGGGGCAACTATACCGCATTTTATGGGGATGGGTTGCATAGGATAAGTAGCAGAATGGAGTGGTGAGCGATGGGGGAGAAACGGCAAAACAGCCGCCGGGGAGAACTGCTGGCGGAATTGGAGGGGAATCGGCGGATTATTCTGTCCGGCTGTCGGGGCATTGACCTGTATACAGAGGAGTGTGTACGCCTGCGGACAGCGACCGGCACCATCACTGTGTACGGACAGCGGTTGGAGATGGGGTGCATGACGGTGGATGGGGCTACCATCACCGGCAGACTGCAACGCATCGAATTGACGGAGTGAAGGAGGGGAAAATATGCGTGTTCTGCAATGGTTTCCCGGCTGGGTAAGGGTGGAGGCGGAAGGCGGCTACCCGGAACGGCTGCTCAACGAGCTGACCATGGCGGGGGTACCGGTATGGCGGGTGCACCGCCGACAGGAGTGGGTACGGTTTTCCTGCCTGGCCAAGGATTATCGGCGGATGCGCCCTTTTGCCCGGCGCGCCTGTGTGCGTATGAGAACAAGGCAAAAGCATGGCCTGCCCTTCTGGGCTCATCGCTATCGCCATCGGCGTGGGTTGGCGGTGGCGGTGGTGATATACGGCCTGTTGTTGGCGTTGCTGGCCCCACGCATCTGGGTGGTGCAGGTAGCCGGTAATGCAGAAACATCGTCTCAGGCCATTCTCGATGAGGTGAGCAAGGTTGGTGTTCGGGTCGGGGCACCAATGGAGCGCATCGATATCAAGGCCTTGCAGATCAGCGGCCCGGATTCTTTGTCGGGGGTATCCTTTATTACTGTCAACCCTCGTGGATGTGTGGCACGGGTGGAGGTGACCGAGCGTGTCCCTGCTCCGGAAATACTTGATCTATCGGCACCGTCGGATGTGGTTGCTCTGCGAGATGGGCGCATCCTGTGGATGGAGGTGCGTAGCGGTCAGCGGCTGGTGATGAACGGCGAGGCGGTGACCGCCGGTACACGCCTGATTACCGGCCGGGTGACATCGGATATGGGGGAGAAGCTGTACCGGGCATATGGTACGGTGTGGGCAGAGACCCAGCGGCAGATCACCGTGTCCGTCCCCTTGCTGGAGGTAACGCAGGAGCCTACCGGACAGGGAATTTTACGTCCTACGTGGACCTTTCTTTGCTGGGATATTCCGCTATATAGCGATGGCCCCTTGCCGGAAGGTCTCCTGCACCGCCGGCAGACATGGTTCCTAACTGTAAAGGGGATGCGCTTGCCATTGGGGGTTGCACGGGATTGGTATCTGTATACAAGGCAGGTAAAAACAGCCCGTACACCCGCACAGACAGCGGCCTTGGCGGCAGAACAGCTCCGCCGGGAGGAGCAGGAGCTGTTTGGCGAGGGGGTCTATACGGAGCTGTCAAGGAGTGGGGCTTTACAGGGCGATGCGTACGTTTTAACGGCTGTTTACCGGTGCGAGGAGGATATTGGCGTGGAGGTGCCGTTGGATGGTGCCCTGCCAGCCAGTCCGTAAAAGGGTTACACCTGCAAATAGAGAAAAAAAGAATGGATTTTTATGCATTTTGCGAGATGACAAAATGAAATTTTGGATATATAATATAAAATACCAAGAACTATGGAAAGTAAGGCGCATACATGGCAGAACAAATTATCCAGGTGGAACGGATGGAACAGGCCGTTGCCCTTTTTGGAAGTTACGATGCAAATATCCGGCTGGTGGAGCAGGAGTATACGGTGACACTGCTTATCCGGGATACGCAAATAAAAATCAGCGGCGAACAACCGGGCGTGATGATGGCGGCCAAGGCTGTGGACGGTCTGTTGCACCTGCTTGACCGGGGAGAACAACTCACCGAGCAGAATGTGCGGTACGTGCTGACCCTGGTGAATGAAGGGGCCGAGGACACCATCCGCCAGTTGGGGGGTGACAGCCTGTGCGTCACCTCCAAGGGCAAGCCGGTGAAGCCCAAGACGCTGGGACAGAAGACCTACGTGGAGGCAATCCAGAAAAACACCGTCACCCTGGGTATCGGGCCTGCCGGTACCGGCAAGACCTATCTGGCGGTGGCCATGGCTGTAAAGGCCTACCGGGCTAAGGAGATCAACCGCATCATCCTCACCCGTCCCGCTGTGGAGGCCGGGGAAAAGCTGGGCTTTCTGCCCGGCGACCTGCAGAGCAAGGTGGACCCCTATCTGCGGCCTTTGTACGACGCTCTTTTCGATATGTTTGGAGCAGAAACCACCCAGCGGTATCTGGAGCGGGGCGACATCGAGATTGCTCCGTTGGCGTATATGCGTGGCCGCACCTTGGATGATAGCTTCATCATCCTGGATGAGGCGCAGAATACCACCCCGGAGCAGATGAAGATGTTTCTCACCCGCCTGGGCTTCAATTCCAAGATGGTGGTCACCGGTGATGTGACCCAGATCGACCTGCCGGACGGCAAAATGAGTGGCCTCAAGCAGGTCATGCGTGTACTACAGGGCGTGGAGGATGTGGCCATCTGCTCCTTCAGTCAGCAGGATGTGGTGCGGCACCAGTTGGTCCAGCGTATCATCGCTGCTTATGAGAAGTACGATAAGGCAAGGGCCGAGAACAATTCCCGGGCCGGTGCGAGTAAAAAAGAGGAAAGGCGTGGCAGAAACCATGGATAAAATCAAAGTCAACATTGAGAATAAACAGAAGGCCGTTAAGATCCCCACCGGTGTGCGACTTCTCATCCGGCGTTGCTGTCATGCGGTGCTGGAGTTGGAGGGCTTCCAGGGCTCGGCTGAGGTGGAGGTCTCCTTGGTGGATAACGAGCAGATCCGCACCATCAATGCCGAACAGCGGCAGTTGGATGTGCCCACGGATGTGCTGTCCTTCCCCTTAGGGGAGAATGGCGAATATGACCAAAACCCGGCTACCGGGGCGTATATGCTGGGGGATATTGTCATCTCCATGGAGCGTGCCCAGGCCCAGGCGGAGGAATATGGCCACTCCTTCCAGCGGGAGGTGGGGTATCTCACCGTCCATTCCATGTTGCACCTGCTGGGCTATGACCATGTGCAGGGCGGCTTGGAGGCTGTGCGTATGCGGGAAAAGGAAGAGGCAGTCATGCTGTCGGTGGGGCTTCCCCGCGGCAGCAGTTATGTGTTGGAGGGTGAGCAGTGATACCGTCCTGCCGCCGCAAATAAACCAGTAGACGGCGGCCCTGCTTTGGCCATACCAAAGCAGGGCTGCGTTATGATAAGAAAGGTGTAAACTATGGAAACATTATCCGCATTTATCGCCATTGTCGGCCGTCCCAATGTAGGAAAATCCTCCCTGCTGAATGCACTGGTGGGGAAAAAGGTGGCTATCGTCTCGGACAAGCCCCAGACCACCCGCACCCGCATCATGGGCGTGGTGACCAAGGAGGAGACCCAGCTGGTATTCCTGGACACTCCCGGCAACCATAAGCCTCGCACCCGGCTGGGGGATTTTATGGTGCGCTCCATTGGCGAGGCGGTGTCCGGCGTGGATGTGGGTCTGCTGGTCACCGAGCCCCGGGCGGCCATCCGGGAGGAGGAAATGGCCCTGTTACAGCAGTTACAGCAGAAGAAATTGCCTATTCTTCTGGCTATCAATAAGATTGATACCGTGACCGACAAAGCTCAATTGCTGACCTATATCGATGCCTGGAAGCAACAGGCGGATTTCGCCGCAATCGTGCCGGTGTCTGCCGTGACCGGGGACGGGTTGGAGGACCTGCTGGCGGAATTGCGGAAATTCACCTTTCCCAGCCCTCATTTCTTCCCGGCAGACGCCACCAGCGACCAGACTGAGCAGGCGTTGGCGGCTGAGGTCATCCGGGAAAAGATGCTGTTGCTTCTGCGGCAGGAGATTCCCCACGGTATTGCGGTAGATATCGAGCGCATGAGCGAGCGAGAGACAGAAAAAGGCACCATCCTGGATATGGAGGCCTACATTTATTGCGAGCGTGACAGCCATAAAGGCATGGTCATCGGCAAAAAAGGCGCCATGCTCAAGGAGATCGCCACCCAGGCTCGCACCGAGCTGGAGGAGCTGTTCGGTACCAAGGTCAACCTGCAGTGCTGGGTAAAGGTGAAGGAGGATTGGCGGAACCGTCAAGGCTTCCTTAACGGATTGGGCTACAGGCTGGATTAACACAAATTACCGCCCCGATTGCCCCACCTCCCGGAGATACTAGTTCCGGGAGGCGATTGAGATGGATAAGTGGCAGTTGTGGCATGCATTTATGAGCAGTGGACGTGTGGAGGACTATTTGCGCTACCGGGGGGTTGACCTGCCCGGGTACACCGCTGTCTGCAAGCAGGAGGAGGGACAGGCCTATGGCGACCGCCCCAAAACAGCATCTGATGACCGACGGCCTGATTCTGCGGGAGTATGACACCACGGCTGAGGCAGACCGCTTTGTGGCTATTCTCACCCGGGATAAGGGGCTTTTGCGTGCCTCCGCCCGGGGAGCGAAACGGCTGAAAAGCCGTTCCGGGGCGGCGACCCAGCCCCTCTGCTACGCCCGGCTGAGTCTTATCCCGGGACGGGATAGGTACATCATCGAGGACGCCCAGCCGCAGGATGTGTTTTTCCCCCTGCGGCAGGATGTGGAGAAGCTGGCGCTGGCACAGTATTTCTGTGAGCTGGCCCTGCGGCTGTGTCCCACCGACCAGCCGGCCCCCGACCACCTGCGCTTGCTGCTGGGAGGTCTGCACTACCTGTGCGAGGATAAGAAGGACCCCCTGCTTATTAAAGCGGTTGTGGAGGGGCGTCTGCTCAGTCTGGAAGGGTATATGCCCGACCTGACCGGGTGCTGTCGGTGCGGAAAAGAGGGGGGAGAGTTGGTGTTTTCTCCCACAGCGGGGACGCTGTTCTGCTCGGCACACGCCGCCCAGGGAGATGGCCTGGCGGTGTCTTCCGGGGTGCTGGCGGCCCTGCGGCATATCCTGTATGGCGCCTTTGAGCGTTGTTTTGCTTTTTCCCTGCCCACACCGGAGGTGGCCGCCCTGGCTACCTTGATGGAACGGTTTTTGCTGGCTCAGGTACAGCGCTCTTTCAATACCTTGGAGTTTTATCACACATTACGACCCTGACGGAAGGAATACATAGATGAACCGAGATTTACGTGCACTGGAACTGGATAAAATACTGGATATGCTGGCCGGCGAGACCTGTTGTGCCGATGCGGCTCATATGGCTCGTTCTCTGCGTCCCGCCGGGGAACTGGAGGCGGTACGCCGACTGGTGGAGGAGACGGACGATGCCTCCCGGCTGATGGCCGGCTTTGGCAGTCCCTCCTTTGGACAGCTGGCCAATGTGACCAACCCTCTGCGACGGGCAGAGGCCGGGGCCAGCCTGTCTCTGGGGGAGCTTCTGCGTATAGCGGAGACTCTGCGCGTCATCCGGTCGCTGGCCGAGTGGCGCTCCCATTGTGAGGGGGTCGCTACCAGCCTGGACGACCGTTTTTCCGTGCTGGCCCCCAACAAGTATCTGGAGGAGCGCATCACCACCACGGTGGTCAGTGAGGAGGAGGTAGCCGACAACGCCTCGCCCACCCTGGCGGATATTCGCCGGAAGATGCGAGCCGCCTCTGCCCGGGTACGGGAGCAACTGGATAAGCTGGTGCGTTCTCCGGCCTATCAAAAGGCGTTGCAGGATCCCATCGTCACCATCCGCAGTGGCCGGTTTGTAGTACCGGTCAAGGCAGAGCACCGTAGTGAGGTGCCCGGCCTGGTGCATGACACCTCTGCCTCCGGGGCGACGGTATTCGTGGAGCCCATGGGGGTGGTGGAGGCTAACAATGACATTAAAGTGTTGCGGGCAAAAGAGGAAACAGAAATCGAGCGCATTATTGCGGAACTGTCTGCGGAGGTGGGGAGCTTCGCCACGGCTATTATTGCGGATTATCAAATTTTGCTGGAACTCAATGTGATTTTTGCCAAAGCAAAGCTAGCCTATAAGATGAAGGCGGCCAAGCCTCTGCTGTCAGCCGACGGCCATGTGCGGCTCAATAAAGCGCGCCATCCCCTGATTGACGCCAAAAAAATCGTGCCGGTGGATGTAGAACTGGGCGGCGAGTTTGACACGTTGGTAATCACAGGCCCCAACACCGGCGGTAAAACAGTGACCCTGAAGACCCTGGGCCTGCTCACCGCTATGACCATGTGCGGTCTGTTGCCGCCGGTCAGCGACGGTAGCCAGATTTCCGTGTTCCGTCGCCTGCTGGTGGATATTGGCGATGAGCAATCCATCGAGCAATCGTTGTCCACCTTCTCTGCCCATATGACCAATGTTATCCGCATCCTGAAGGAGGCGGATAGCAGTAGCCTGGTGCTATTGGATGAGCTGGGCGCCGGTACCGACCCGGTAGAGGGTGCGGCGTTGGCGATCGCTATCTTAGAGCGCCTGCGCCAGCAGGGGGCTCGTATTGGCGCCACTACCCACTATGCGGAGCTGAAGGCCTATGCCATCCACACCCCCGGCGTGGAGAATGCCAGCTGTGAGTTCGATGTGGCCACCCTTAGCCCCACCTACCGGTTGCTGGTGGGTGTGCCGGGACGGTCGAATGCCTTTGCTATTACCGAACGGCTGGGCATGGAGCAGTCATTGGTGGAACAGGCCAGAGGGCTGGTCTCCGGGGAGGATCGCCGCCTGGAAGAGGTGGTCACCCAGCTGGATGCCCGACGGCAGGAGCTGGAGGGACAGCTGATACAGGCGGAAAGCGCTCGCCAGCGGGCAGAACGTGCCGCCCGCCAGCGGGAGGAAAAGCTGGAGGACCTTCACCAGCGGCAGGAAAAGGAGCTGGAAAATGCTCGCCAGCAAGCCCGGCGCATTGTGGAAAAAGCCCGGGCAGAGGCGCAACAGCTGATGGACGAGCTGGATGACCTGCGCCGGCAGAAAGAAGCCGCAGACTTCGCCCAAAAGACCCAACAGGCGAAAAGCCAGCTGAAATCCCGCCTGCGGAAGATGGAGGATGCCGTTGACCCGGTGACCCAGCGGGAATTGGAAGAATACGAGCTACCCCGGCCGTTGCAGGTGGGGGATAAGGTGCAGCTGATGGACATGGGCTTGCAGGCTACGGTGCTGAAACTGCCGGATACCCAGGACATGGTAGAGGTGCAGGCCGGGGCCATCCGTACGCGCACGCCTCTTGCCAATCTGCGGCTGTATGAGTCCAAGCGTGCAGAGAAGAAAGGCCGCACCGTGCCGGTGCCCGGCCGGGGAGTTAGCGGCCTGACCTCCCGGATGGAGCGCAGTGCCGCCACCGACCTGGATCTGCGTGGCATGATGACGGATGAGGCTCTGCTGGAGGTGGACCGCTTCTTGGATAATGCCATTCTGTGCGGTCTGGAGCGTGTCACCATTATCCACGGTAAAGGCACCGGTGCCTTGCGTTCGGCTGTGCACAGCCACCTGAAGGGCCACCGCCAGGTCAAGGGCTTCCGCCTCGGCGTCTACGGCGAGGGAGAGACCGGCGTAACGGTCGTCGAACTGAAATAAACACAACACAAAAAACAGCCCCGGCTTCTTTACGAAGCCGGGGCTGTGTGCTGCTTTTTACAATTTATTTATATCCACATCGGTGATGAGATGGAAGCCGGCGGCCTCCAGTGCGGTTTCGGCGGCGGCATTGTCAGCCACTCGGAGCACAACATAGGCATGCTTTTCGGTGCGGGACATAAAGGCGTACAGGTACTCCATATTGATGCCTGCCTCATCCAGCACGGCCAGTGCCTTGGACAGCTTGCCCGGCTGGTCACCGATCTTGACACCCACCACGTCGGTGGTCTTGATAAGATAGCCCTCCCGGGTCAGGGTGACCAGGGCAGTGTCATTGTCACTGACAATGAGACGCAGGATGCCAAATTCCTGGGTGTCAGCGATGGAAAGGGCGCGGATGTTGACCTTATGCTCTGCTAGGGTGTCGGTGATGGCCACCAGTGCACCCGGCTTATTCTCTACGAAAACAGTCAGTTGCTTCAAAGACATACCAATACCTCCTTAATCATGTAGCTTGCGCTTGTCGATGACACGGACAGCCTTGCCCTCGCTACGGGTGATGGACTTGGGAGCAACCAAGTGCACCTTGGGGTTGATGCCCAGGATAGCCTTCATGGCATCGGCCAGCGCCTTTTCCCGGGCGGTGATGCCGCCGACGGTATCCTCGAACTGGTCGGGATTCATTTCCACGTTGACCTCAAAGGTGTCGTTGTTGCCTACGCGATCCACCACGATCTGGTAGTTGGGCTGGTAGCCCTCCTGCAGTAGAACCGTCTCGATCTGGCTGGGAAACACGTTGACGCCACGGATGATCATCATATCGTCGCTGCGTCCCATCGGCTTGGACATCTTGATGTGGGTGCGGCCGCAGGAACAGGGCTTGCGGGTGAGCACGCAGATATCCCGGGTGCGGTACCGGAGCAGGGGGAAGGCTTCTTTATCCAGGGCGGTGAATACCAGCTCACCCTTGCTTCCCTCCGGTAGTACTTCGCCGGTGTCGGGGTCGATGATCTCGGCTAGGAAGTGGTCCTCGTTGATGTGCATGCCCGTCTGCTCGGAGCACTCGAAGGATACACCGGGGCCGGAAGTCTCGGTGAGACCATAGATGTCGTAGGCTTTGATGCCCAGGGCGGCTTCAATTCCACGGCGCATCTCTTCGGTCCAGGGTTCAGCACCGAAAATGCCGGCCTTCAACGGGATCTGGTCGGGGGTCAGTCCCATCTCCTTGGCTGTCTCGCCAATATAGGCGGCGTAGGAAGGGGTGCAGCACAGGATGGTGGCATTCAGGTCAGTCATGAACTGAATTTGTCTCTCGGTGAAGCCAGAGGACATAGGCAGGGTCAAACAGCCCACCTTGTGAGAACCGCCGTTGAGGCCTGGGCCGCCGGTGAACAGGCCATAGCCGTAAGCTACCTGGCACACATCCTCCTCGGTGCCGCCGGCGGCCACGATAGCACGGGCACAGCAGTCCTCCCATAGATCAATATCGTGCTGGGTGTAGAAGGCTACCACGCGGCGGCCGGTAGTGCCGGAGGTGGACTGGATGCGGACGCAATCCTTCAGGGGCTTCGCCAGCAGGCCGTAGGGATAGGCGTCCCGCAGATCGGCCTTGGTGAGGAAGGGGAGCTTGTGCAGGTCCTCAATGCCGTGGATGTCGTCGGGGGTGACCCCTTTCTCCTCCATCAGATTGCGGTAGTAGGGCACATTGTCATACACATGCCGCACCTGTTTGACCAGCTTTTCCGATTGGAGCTTTTTGATTTCTTCAACCGGCATGGTCTCAATTTCGGGTTGATAGTAACGTTTTTCCATGTTATTTCGTCCTTTCTATCAGAGATAAAGTGGGAGCTGCTACGGGAAGGCAGAAAACAAAAACGTCCTCTGCATTCCGCTTCGGAATACAGAGGACGAGAAAAATCCCGTGGTACCACCTCTATTTACCGCTATCTCACAATAACGGCCTCCGAGTGCTGACACACCCTTGTCGATGTAACGGTCGAACCCGTTTGGCCTACGCAGTTGCCCTTCAGCCAACGACTCGTGAAAGGAATTCACCGATTTTACACTACTGCATTCCACCAACCGCAGTTCTCTGTAAGTGATATTTTCGGGTACTGGTTTTCACTCAAGCGTCTTTACAAAGTGTATTTTATCACTGTTTTTTTGAATTGTCAACGATTAATTTGCAAATTTATGCATTGTATCCCAGGTCGAAAGCCACCTTGTTCATCTCCACGAACTTGGGCGCCACGGTGTTTTCGATAGCGGCGATCCACCGCTCATAGGGAATGCCAAAATATTTGGCGGCACGGCCCATCAGCACGATGTTCACCGCCTTAGCCGAGCCGGCCTGCTGGGCCAGGGAGAGAGCATCCAGTGCCTCCACCTGTACCCCTTTGGCGGTCAGCTCATCCAGCACGTCGACAGGATACTCAGCCGCACCGATGATGACCGGCATGGGATCAATCTGCTGGGTGTTGACGATGATACGGCCATCTGCCGCCAGATACCGGGCGTAGCGAGCCGCCTCCAGTTTTTCAAAAGATATGATAAAGTCTGCCTCGCCGTCGGTGACGATGGGGGAGTATACTTTTTCGCCGAAACGAACATAGGTGACCACCGAGCCGCCACGCTGGCTCATGCCGTGCACCTCGCTGACTTTGACATCGTAGCCCTCGTCCATGAGGAGGCGTCCTAACAGCTTGGAGGCGAGCAGACTGCCCTGTCCGCCCACACCGACGATCATAACACTGGTTGTTTTCATAGCAATCTCTCCCTCCTTATACAATGGCGTCAAAGGCGCACAGCTGTTTGCACACGCCACAACCGACACACAAGGTGTTGTCAATAACCGCCTTGCCATCCTTCATGCTGATAGCCGGACAGCCCAGACCCATACAGCGTTTGCAGGATTTGCACTTGTCCGCCTCTACCTTGAGAGTGGGGAGCGCCTTAACGGACTTAAGCAGCACACAGGGACGGCGGGAGATGATGACCGACGGCTCCGCCACCGCCAGCTCTTCCTTGACGGAGGTCTCGCAGGCCTTCAGGTCATAGGGGTCCACCACACGGACACGGTTGATGCCCAGCGCCTTGCACAGGGCCTCCAAGTCCACCTTGGCCGCCGGGTCACCCTTGATGTTGTAGCCGGTGGTGGGGTTCTGCTGGTGGCCGGTCATGCCGGTGATGGAATTATCCAGAATGATGACGGTGGAATTGGTGGCGTTGTAGGCCACATTCACCAGCCCGGTCATACCGGAGTGCATGAAGGTGGAGTCGCCGATGACCGCCACGCTCTTACCTTCCGCCTCGGCGCCACGGGCGGCGTTGAAGCCGTGAAGTCCCGATATGGAAGCGCCCATGCACAGGGTAGAGTCCAGCGCATTCAGGGGCGGTACAGCACCCAGGGTGTAGCAGCCGATGTCACCGTGGACGGTAATCTTATTCTTCGCCAGGGTGTAGAACATACCCCGGTGAGGACAACCGGCACACATCATGGGGGGACGGTTCGGGATGGGGGAGTCGGCGGTGACACAGGGCTTATCCGCCAGTCCGAAGGCGGCAGCTATCGTTTGCTGGGAGAATTCGCCCAGCAGAGAGAATAGCTCCTTGCCCACTACGTCGATGCCCAGGGCACGGACGTGGGTCTCGATGATGGGATCCAGCTCTTCAATGACATACAGCTTCTTCACCTTGGCGGCGAAATCTTTAATAATGTTCACCGGCAGGGGGTTGGGCATACCGATCTTCAGGATGCTGGCGGTATCGCCCAGGGCTTCCTTAACGTACAGATAGGAGCACCCGGAGGTGATGATACCGATCTCGTCGGAGTGATACTCCACCGTGTTGTAGGGGCAGTTTTCCGCATACTCACGCAACGCTTCGGTGCGTGCCTCCACCACGGGGTGGCGCTTGATGGCGTTGCCGGGCATCATAATGTACTTGGCCGGGTCTTTGGCGTAGTCCTTCAGCACGGCCGGCTGATGTTCGCCCAGCTCTACCACAGACTGGCTGTGGGCGATGCGGGTGCACATCCGCAGCAACACCGGGGTGTCGAACTGCTCGGACAGCGCAAAGGCCGCCTTGGCAAAGGCGTAGGCCTCGGCAGAGTCGGCCGGCTCCAGCATGGGCACCTTGGCCGCAATGGCGTAGTGGCGAGAATCCTGCTCGTTCTGGGAGGAGTGCATCGCCGGGTCGTCTGCCACGCAGATGACCATACCGCCGTTGACACCCGTGTAGGACAGGGTGAACAGGGGGTCAGCGGCCACGTTCAGTCCCACGTGCTTCATGGCACAGGCGGAACGGGCACCGGCCAGGCTGGCGCCAAAAGCCACTTCGCAGGCCACCTTTTCGTTGGGTGCCCACTCGCTGTGGATATCTTCGTATTTGGACAGGAATTCGGTGATCTCGGTGGAGGGGGTGCCGGGGTAGCTGGACACCACACCCAGTCCGCCATCGTACAGACCGGCGGCAACCGCCTGGTTGCCAATCATTAGTTTTTTCATATACGTATACCTCTCTTCAGGGATCTTTAAGACTTGTTCTGGGAATCCACCAGACCTTCGCCACCGTACATCTTACGCAGACGAGGCTTTTCAATCTTGCCGGTGGGGTTGCGGGGCACATCCGCAAAGATGATCTTGCGGGGACGCTTGTAGCGGGGGAGCTCCAGACAGAAATCGTTGATCTCTTCTTCTGTGCAGGCCATATCCGCTTTTACCTCAATGATGGCGGTGGCAATCTCGCCCAAACGGGGGTCGGGCAGGCCGATGACTGCCACATCCTTCACCTTCGGGTGGGCGGCGAGGAAGTTCTCAATCTGTACCGGGTACAGGTTTTCACCACCGGTGATAATGACGTCCTTTTTCCGGTCTACCAGGTAGATGAAGCCGTCCTCATCCTGCATGGCCATGTCGCCGGTATACAGCCAGCCATCCCGGAGAGTGTCGGCGGTGGCCGCCTCGTCCCGGTAGTAGCAGGTCATGACGCCGGGGCCGCGGACGCAGAGTTCGCCCACATCGCCTTGCTTTACCTCTGCACCGTCGGGGGAGACGATTTTGACCTCCCAGCCGTAGCCGGGCACGCCGATGGCGCCTACCTTGTGGATATTCTCCACACCCAGGTGTACCGCACCGGGGCCGATAGACTCGGACAGACCGTAGTTGGTGTCATACTGCTGGTTGGGGAAATACTCCAGCCAGCGCTTAATTAAGCTCTGGGGGACCGGCTGGGCACCGATGTGCATCAGCCGCCACTGAGAAAGCTTGTAGTCGGAGAGCTTGACCTCTCCCCGGTCGAGAGCGTTCAGGATATCCTGTGCCCACGGTACCAACAGCCACACGATGGTGCACCCTTCGGTATCCACCGCCTCCAGAATATTTTTTGCCTGGGTGCCTTTGAGGATAACCGCCTTAGAGCCGGTCAGCAGACTGCCAAACCAGTGCATTTTAGCGCCGGTATGGTATAACGGAGGGATGCAGAGGAAGCAATCCTCTTTCTTTTGGCTGTGGTGGTTCTGCTCCACCCGACAGGCGTGAATGAGGCTCTCATGATTATGTAAGATAGCCTTGGGGAAGCCGGTAGTGCCGGAGGAGAAATAGATAGCGGCATCGTCCTTTTCCTCCAGCGTGCAGGCAGGGTAGGAGCCGGAGCACTCGGAGATGAGGTCGTTGTAGTCGTCTGCGAACACCGGACAGCCGGCACCAAGGTACAACAAATGGCAACGGCGGCTGATCTTATCCGCTACCGCCTCCACACGGCCGATAAACTCCGGCCCGAAAATCAGCACATCCGCCTCGGCAAGCCCCAGGCAGTAGTCGATTTCATCGGAGGAATAGCGGAAATTCAGCGGCACCGCCAGTGCGCCCGCCTTCAGGATGCCGAAATAGATGGGTAACCAGTCGATGCAGTTCATCAGCAGGATAGCTACCTTGTTACCACGGCCGATACCGTTCTGCCGGAGCAGGTTAGCCATCCGATTGGCCTTTTCGTTAAAGACCTCCCAGGTGATCTCCCGGCGATAATGCCGCACCCGGGGGGTGGGCTCCACCAGCTCAAACTCATGCCAGGTGGCACGTCGAGTCTCCGGCTGCTCGGGGTTGATCTCTACCAGGGCGGTATCTTGGGGAAAATCTTTAGCGTTTCTCTCAAGCAGATGAACAATCGTCATGGTTCTCAGTCCTCTTTCCGTTATGCTTACGGTACACTTTACCACTTTAAAGCAAAAATGTCAACTGTTATGTAGCAGAAATCGGCGGATTTCTTTATTTTTTTAAAAAAAACGAGGGAATAAAGCTTTTTAAGGTTTCGCAAGCCATATATTCATATATTAAGGATAAACAATGTAAAAGTATATCATTATTCTTCTGGCGTGTCAATGATGTGCCATCAAGCGGCAGAGAAAAACAGAAAAAAAGTGACTTTTTTTGTAATTTCCTATTGACAAACTCGCTTTAAAGTGGTAAAGTATCCACATCAAAATTTACCGCTTTTAACTGTTAAAGCGAAAGAAAGGTGATACCGTATGTTCTTATCTCTGCCGAATGTGGCGGCGATCTCCCCGACTGTCATGATTTCCGTGCCTATGCTGGTATGCTTCTTTGCCCTCATGATTGGAGTGGGGTTTGCCTGCCGTAAACACGCCACCAATGTGGACAGCTTTGTGTTGGGGGGGCGTTCCGTCGGTCCTTGGCTGACGGCGTTTGCCTTTGGCACCTCCTATTTTTCGGCGGTTATTTTTGTGGGCTATGCGGGGCAGTTTGGCTGGAATTTCGGCTTAGCTTCCACT
The DNA here is from genome assembly GCA_017471765.1 of Clostridia bacterium. Classification (GTDB taxonomy): domain Bacteria; phylum Bacillota; class Clostridia; order Oscillospirales; family Acutalibacteraceae; genus UBA5905. The sequence continues at coordinate 22,480 of JAFURT010000028.1, read as the reverse complement.
TGGATTGGCCTTGGCAACGCTTTTATCGGCTCACTGCTGGCCTGGTCGGTGCTGGGGCGGCGCACCCGGGTGATGACCCAGCATCTGGGCTCCAAGACCATGCCGGATTTCTTTGAAAAGCGGTATGACTCCAAGAAACTGAAGGTGATCGCCTCCTTTATTGTTTTCGTTTTCCTCATCCCATACACCGCCTCCCTGTACAACGGCCTTTCCTCCCTATTCAACAATGTGTTCGCCATTCCCTATTGGGCGGTGGTGCTCATCATGGCGGTGCTGACGGGCGTGTATGTGATTTTCGGCGGCTATATGGCCACTGCCATCAATGATTTTATCCAGGGTATCATCATGCTGGTGGGTATCGTGGCGGTCATCGTCGCTGTACTGCAGCAGAACGGCGGCTTCTCCGCCGCTGTGGAGGCACTGAATGCCAGCGAGCAGGCCGGGCCGGAATTCACTTCTCTGTTCGGGCCTAACCCCATCTTCCTGTTTTTTGTGGTCATGCTGACCTCCCTCGGCACTTGGGGCCTGCCCCAGATGGTGGGCAAATTCTACTCCATTAAGGATGAGGGGGCTATTAAGAAGGGTACCATCATCTCCACTGTGTTTGCCATTATCGTGGCCGGCGGCTGCTATTTCCTGGGCGGCTTCGGCAAACTGTACTACAGCGATATGGTGGACAGCGGCTATGTGACCGAAAAGGGTGTGCTGTTTGACAAGGTCATCCCCACCATGCTGTCTGATCTGGCACCGGTCATCGTCGCGCTCATCATCGTGCTGGTGCTGGCCGCTTCCATGTCCACCCTGTCCTCGCTGGTGCTGACCTCCTCCTCCACCCTGACACTGGATGTTGTCAAGCCCATGGCGGAGCGCAAGGCGGCCATGAGCGAAAAGCGCAGTGTGCTGGTAATGCGGCTGTTTATCGTGTTCTTCATCGCTGTGTCGGCGGCTATCGCCATCCTGAAGGATTCCATTTGGAAGGACAGCGTATTTATCGCTCAAATGATGGGTGTGTCCTGGGGTGCCCTGGCCGGTGCTTTTCTGGCTCCGTTTCTGTACGGTCTGTACTGGAAGAAGACCACCCGGGCGGCGGTAGCGGCCAGCTTCGTCTTCGGCACCGGGCTGGAGCTCGTGCAGTTGTGCATCAGCGTGGGCTGGCTCTCGGTTAAGGATGTGCCGGTGCTGAATTTTGTGTTTACCAATTCCCTGTATTCCGGTGTGTTTGCTATGCTGGGCGGTTTCATTCTGGTTCCCATTGTGAGCCTGCTGTCTAAAAAGACCCTGCCGGGGAACATTGAGGAAAAATTCGCCTGCTACGACAAGCCGGTGGTGACCAGCCAGAAAACCTCGCTGGGATAATCCAACGAAAAAGAACTGCCGTCCATATATTTGGAACTCTCTAAAAGAGTGACTCTGAACCGGCGGTTTATAAAACGATAAGGTTCATCATACCAGCCCCAACGAAAAAAAGAAGCACCGCCGGATGGCGATGCTTCTTTTTTGCCTTAAACGTGGCAAAAGGTGTCTAAACAGGGGTAAAAACGAACAAAAGGTGTCCAATAATACCAATATGAATTATTTCTTTTTGTTTTTCCTTTCCTTTATCTGTTTGACAATGACAATACCGAATAAGATCACCGATATTAAGAAAAGAGGACCTGTACAAACATAGAGTGCAAATGGAATCTCTATCAATAAATTCAACAGATTTATAATACTGCCAATCAACAAACAAATGGAGGCTATAAGCTGTAAAATATTTACTTTCTTCATTTCATATCACCTTTTCAAGTGTATTATACCATATTTTTCAAGGAAATTCAAGAGTTTTTCGCATTGTCGCATCCCAATCACACCGAAGGCGTGTATATCATCAATGCGTAGCATTGTATATCACCAACACGAAGTGTTGTATATCATCAAGCCGCAGGAGGGTTTATGCACGGCTATGCCGTGATGATATACCATCGCAAAGCGATGGATGATATACAGCCCCGTTGGGGCTGATGATATGCCAAGCCTGCGGCTTGGATAAACAAAAGCAGAACATTTGTCGGTAGACAAATGTTCTGCTTTTGTTGGCGGAGAAGGAGGGATTCGAACCCTCGAACCGCTTTTAACGGTTACACGATTTCCAATCGTGCGCGCTCGACCAGCTACGCGACTTCTCCAGGTCAAGTTTGGTTGCGTTCTCTTGAACGCTAGACTATTATAATGAATTTAGTTTCGCTTGTCAAGGGAAAATGCAAAAAAGTTTAAAAATTTATAGCGGATACGGGATGACATGGGAAAAGGAAGGTAAGTGGAGCGTTTTGGAGGAAAATGGTCATGAAAACTTGTCCTGTAAAATTGTGGTCTATTTGAAAACCGGGGTTGCATTTTTGAGCGGAGGGAGATATAATAAAGCGATAGTGACTGTACAACCTGGAGGAATACCATGAAAAAAAACACTGCCTCACTGGGAGGCAATCTGCTCTTACTGCTGACCGCCTTTATTTGGGGCGTGGCCTTTGTAGCGCAGAAGAGCGGCGGGGCAGAATTGGGGGCCCTGACCTTTAATGGGGTACGTTCCCTTATTGGCTGTGGCGCTTTATGCGCGGCAATACCGCTGTTGGACAAACTGGGGCTCAGCCACCGCTGTGATACCCCCACCCAGCGGAAAGCCCTGTGGACAGGCGGCCTTTTGTGCGGCTTGGCGCTATTCTCCGCTACCAATCTGCAGCAGCTGGGACTGTTGTACACCACCGTGGGTAAGGGTGGCTTTATCACCGCTCTGTACATTGTTCTGGTGCCGCTGTTGGGGCTGTTTTTTCGCCGCCGGGTGCCGTTGCTCACATGGTTGGGTGTTTTGCTGGCCGTTGTGGGGCTGTACCTGCTCTGCGGCCGGGGAGAGACCGGGATTAACATTGGCGACCTGCTGGTGTTGGTATGTGCCCTGCTGTTTGCAGTGCAGATTATGCTGGTGTCCCATTATGCGCCTCTAGTGGATGGGGTGCGGCTATCCTGCATCCAGTTTTTGGTGGTGGGGGTGCTGAATATCCCCCTCATGTTTTGCTTTGAACAGCCGTCATTGGCGGCGATTGCGGACAACTGGATGTCGGTGCTGTATGCCGGCGTGCTGTCCAGCGGTGTGGCTTATACGCTGCAGATTATCGCCCAGCGCAGAACCAACCCCACTGCCGCTTCCTTGCTGATGAGCCTTGAGTCGGTGTTTGCTGTGCTGGCCGGTTGGGTATTGCTGGGGGACAAACTGGCGGTAGCGGAATTGGTAGGGTGCGGGCTGATGTTTGCGGCGGTTTTGCTGGCTCAGCTCCCTCCGGTAAAAGGAAAGGAGCGCTCTTATGGCTGATTTCGCCGGCATTCCTGCCGATAGCCTGTATCTGCTGGCGGAAAATCGTTTTCAGGACAGCAAGGCTTTTTATGAAGAACACAAGCCCACCATCAACCGGACAGTGGTACAGCCCTTGCGGCAGTTGGTGACGGAGCTGACGCCGGCTATGCTGGCTGTTGACCCACTGCTGGGGGGCAATGTGAGCCGGGTACGGCGAGATAACCGCTTTACCCATGATAAATCCATGTACCGGGAAAATATGTGGATTACCTTTATGCGAGATAAGCGTGCCTGGAACTGGTGTGTGCCGGCCTTCTACCTGGATTTTTCTCTGGTGCGTGCCGATTGGGGGTTGGGCTTTTACAGCGCCACTCCGGCCATTATGAAGTGCTTGCGTGCCAGAGTAGAGGCGGATATCCCCCGGGCAATGGCCGCGGTGGAGCAGGCGGAACAGGCCGGCTTTACGCTGGGAGGAGACCCATATGCCCGTCCACGCAGTACGCCGGATACCCCGGATGCTCTGCGGCCGTTCTACGATTGCCGCAGTGTGGCCATGACCAGGGGCGAGACACCCGAATTTGTGGCGGATGCGGCTCTGCCGGAGCGTCTGCTGGCCGGTTTTGAGGCGCTGGCGCCTATGTACAGCCTGTTGATGGAGGCGGTGGAATATGCCGCCGGTTTTCGAGAAATATAAAGGAGGAAAACAGCATGTTGCAGACAGTGAAACAACAAACGATCACGGCGGTGACAGAACTGCTGGATATGGCCCGGTTACAGCCGGGGGATGTGCTGGTGGTGGGCTGTTCCTCCAGTGAAATAACCGGCCAGCGCATCGGTACCGGCTCCAGTATGGATACGGCGGCGGTGGTGGTGGATGCGCTGCTCCCGGTTTTGGAGGAGAGAGGGGTGGCCCTGGCCGCCCAGTGCTGTGAGCACCTCAACCGGGCACTGATTGTGGAGGCTGAGGTGGCCTGCCGACATGGCTGGCCGGTGGTGAATGTCCTGCCCCAGCCGAAAGCCGGCGGCTCCTTCGCCACCACGGTATGGCAGAGAATGAAGCACCCGGTGGCGGTAGAGCAGGTGGTGGCTCAGGCCGGCATGGACATCGGCGGCACGTTGATTGGCATGCACCTGCAGCCGGTAGCAGTGCCGGTACGGCTGAGCCTGGGGCGCATTGGAGAGGCGCTGTTGCTTTGCGCCCGTACACGCCCCAAGTTTGTGGGCGGAAGCCGGGCAGTCTATAATGAAGAACTACTGTAAAAGGAGATAGAAAAATGGGATGCAATCATGATTGCGGCTCCTGCAGCCAGAAGTGCGGCGAGCAGGACCTGCGGGCAAAACTCAATCAGTACAGTGACATCAAGAAGGTCATCGCTGTCAGCAGCGGCAAGGGCGGCGTAGGTAAATCCTCCGTCACCGCTATGCTGGCGGTGATGATGGCTCGCCGTGGCTATAAAGTGGGTGTGCTGGATGCGGATATTACCGGCCCCTCCATCCCCAAGGCCTTTGGCATTCATCAGCGGGCTCAGGCGAACGAGCTGGGCATCCTGCCCCGGGAAGGTCACATGGACAACATCAAGGTGATGTCCATCAACCTGCTGTTGGAGGATGAGAATCAGCCGGTAGTGTGGCGTGGCCCGGTGGTGGCCGGCGCTGTTACCCAGTTCTGGACAGACGTGGTGTGGGGACAGCTGGATGTGCTGTTCATCGATATGCCCCCCGGCACCGGCGATATTCCGCTGACGGTGTATCAGAGCATTCCGCTGGATGGCAACGTCATCGTCACCACCCCTCAGTCGCTGGTGCAGATGGTGGTGGGCAAAGCTCACAAAATGGCGGATATGCTGAATGTCCCCGTGCTGGGCTTTGTGGAGAATATGAGCAGCATCAAGTGCCCCGATTGCGGCAAGGTCATCCCCTTGTTTGGCGACGGACAGGCACTGGAGAAGGCTGCCGCCGAGATGGGGGTGCCGGTGCTGGCAAAATTGCCGATGGATGCCGGTATTGCCGCCCTGTGCGACAGCGGCGAGATCGAACGGGTGGTCTGCGAGGAGCTGACCCCCGCCGTGGATGCGGTGGAAGCGCTGCTGAAGTAAGTGAAAAGAACGCTGTGACCATTGGTCACAGCGTTCTTTTTGTAGTTAAAACAGCTTGATGTTATGTGTTTTCACAAAATCCTTGAGAAAAAATATATAGAATAGCACAAGGCCTACGGCCAGCAAAGTCAGCAGTGCGACTGCCACATAATGCCGGGGACGCAGTTTCAGGTCGGGTTTTTCCGGCAACAACCGCAGGCTGTACAGGGCCGGCGAAACAGCCCCCAACACCACGGCAATCAAAATGGCTTCGATGGGGAACATGACCAGATTTTTGACGATGCGGGTGAGGTTGATGAGGTTATAGGCCTCGGCCCTTTCTACACCGTAAAAAATCAGGTAATACCACTTCATAATCAGCGAGGTGAGCACCACATTGCTGACCATGTTGACGGTGAATTTGGCTGTCAGTGTACGGCCTACGGTCAATGGGCGCTTCCAGAAAAACAGGCCGAAAATGAAGGAACTGCTCATATCCACCAACATGAAGGGAAGGAAGTAAGGGCCATCCGGATGGAGCAGGTATCCCAGCGGGTCACTGGCAATGGCACCCACTACGCCTACCACCGGGCCGTAAGCCATAGCGCCTACGGCATTGAAAAAGGCGGCTACGTTGATGTTGAGACCCGGTGCCAACGGAATTTCCAACATTTTACACACCGCTCGGAGAGCAATGACAAAGGCGGCCAGTGCCAGCATACGGGGATTTTTTAGGTTGCCGGTGGCCTCCTTCCAGTAGGTGGCGGAGAAAACGGATGGACGTTGCAATGGAGAACGGGATGCGGTTGACATAAAAATACCTCCTTTACGGTACAGAATAGCATAGGCTGTACCCATAAAAGAGGCCTCTTATGGTTGTCACAGCGGGATGCAACCGACAAACCGCAAGAGCTGTGCTCTTTTCGTCCGGCTGACAACTCCCCGTTCAGCCGGCACTTGACGCTTGTCGATTTACTCTGTATCTTTGGTGGGTATTGTAGCATACCGGGATAGAATTGTAAAGAGAAAAAGGGAAAAAAGCCTGTGCGGCAAGAGTTTTTTCCAAAAACACGCTTTTCTGTCACAAATTGACACGGATTGTTTGCGCTTTGCCGCACAAAATAGGTTTGCAAACGCAAATGAGATTGGCGGCGGCAAAACCGCCGCAAGTGACAGTGAGGTGGAAAAGTATGAACAGCAACAAGAGCATCGTTCCTGAGGCCCGTGAGGGGCTGAACCGTTTCAAGATGGAGGCTGCCAACGAGGTGGGCGTCAATCTGAAGCAGGGTTACAACGGCGACCTGACCGCCCGTGAGGCCGGTTCTATCGGTGGCCAGATGGTCAAGAAGATGATCCAGGCTTACGAGCAGAACAACCTGAAATAAGCACTGACCATGTAAACGGTGCCGGGGGCTTTTGGCCCCCGGCACTTTTTACCTTCTTCCGTGCTATTACGTAAAGGCTTCCGTGCTTATGATTGGAAAAAAGGGTTGCTTTTTAGGGGGAATAGTGATATGATATAAGAGGTTATCGGTCGGTATCTGCGAGCAACACCTTAAAATGCTTTTTTTAGGGTGTTTTTTGCCGTGTTTTGCTTTCGGGGACTTTTACGTCTGCGTTAACCCGCAAAGCAGGCCTGCCGGTCAGACGGTTATATTTTTGCAAAAGGCCGTCTGTTGGCAATGGCAGATGCAGTGTATCATATAGTTGCTGTATGGCCGATAACTGACAACGAGGAGAAGGGTGTTACAGAATTGACCTATTCAGTATTGCTATCTGTGTATAAAAGAGATTCTGTGGAGTATCTTGAGCAGGCTCTGCGCAGTATCTATGAAGACCAGATCAAGAAGCCGGATGAGATCGTCGTCGTGTTCGACGGACCTTTGACGGCGGAGCTGTATCAGGTGCTGGATGCGTTTGCGGCGGATAAGCAGGATGTGGTGCATTACTATCCTCAGGAGAAAAACCAAGGGCTTGGTGAGGCGTTGCGTATTGGCACAGAGCATTGCCATGGGGACTATATTTTCCGCATGGATTCAGATGATGTTTCTGCCCCCCGTCGTTTTTTGGAGCAGAGTGCCTATATGGAGGCACATCCGGAGGTGGATGTGTTGGGCACAGACATTGCTGAGTTCGTCCATTCCGTAGAGGAAGACAAGCGGGTGCGTAGCTGTCCGGCGACCCATGCGGGGATTGTGAAGATGGCTAAGCGGCGGTGTCCCATGAACCATGTTTCTGTCTGCATCAAGCGAGAGGCCTTGCTTGCGTGCGGCGGGTATCAGGAGATTCCGTTGCTGGAGGATTACTATCTGTGGTTGCGGATGATTGTGGCTGACCGTAAGCTGGCAAATCTGAATCAGCCGCTGGTATTTGTGCGGAATGGGACGGATTTCAGCCAAAAGCGTGGCTCCAAGCTACGTATGCAGGGCTGGAGCATTCTGCAGGATTACATGGTAGAACACAAGCTGATTGGACGGTTCCAGGCGTTTATGAACATGGTTTACATTAACGGCTTCGTTTACTGTCCTGCCTGTATTCGGCGCTTTGCCTATAACCGCTTCTTGCGAGGATAATCATGAAGATTCTACATATCGCTTCTATCACCGATGACCCGTGTAGTGGCACGGATGTGGCGGTTCCCCAGCATGTTCTGGCTCAGCAGGCACTGGCGGAGGTGGCGTTTATCAACGTGACCAATGTTGCCATTCCTGGCGTTGTGACCCAACTGCCCTATAGCGGCAAGGCCGGTCTGGATGGTCTGGCCGGGATGTGGGCGCTGCCGGACGTGGTGGTTTTCCACGGTGTGTATGTGGTGGAATATCTGGCACTGTATCCATGGTTTGTAGAGCACGGTGTTCCGTATATCATCGTTCCCCACGGTTGCTTTTCCCGGGTGGCCCAGCGAAAAAAACGTCTGAAAAAACTGGTGGCTAACGCCCTGCTGTTTAACCGGTTTTTCCGTGGCGCTACAGCCGTCCAGTATTTGTCGGCGGGGGAGCAGGCGGCGTCAGCCTATACGCTTCCCGGCTTTATCGGTACGAATGGCATCTGCATGCCGTCTGTATACAAGACATCCTTCTCGGAGAATGGCTTGCGACTGGTTTTTATCGGTCGGTGTGAGGTAGCTATCAAGGGGCTGGATCTGCTGTTGCAGGCGGTAGCGCAGGAACGGGCGCTCTTTGCTGAGAAGGGTGTGCACCTGGCGTTGTATGGCCCTGATGTAGAGAATGGGCACGCCCAATTACGTGATTGGATACGAGAGTGGGACTTGGAAGACTGTGTTACCCTGCACGGGCCGATTACCGGGAAAGAGAAGGAAGCCGCGCTGTTAGGGGCGGATTGGTACATACAGACCTCCCGTACCGAGGGGATGCCCATGAGTATTATTGAAGCACTCAGCTATGGTGTGCCCTGCTTTGTGACAGAGGGAACAGGCCTGGCCGATACCATTGCGCAAGCGGGTGCCGGCTTAGGCTGCGCCACCACAGCGGAGGGGATAGGCAGGGGGCTGCGGAAACTGGTCGCCTCCTCCGGACAGCTCCCAGTTTTTTCAAAAGGTGCCAGAGAACTGGCGAAAAAAGGCTTTGAACGGCAGGCGGTGGCCGCCGAAACGGTGGCAGCTTACGCTGCCTATGCTCAAAAATCAACCAAAGGACTGTAAGTAGCATGTTTCTTATAGAGCGATTGATTGGTGTTTCTGCCTATTGTCTTGCTTTATTGGTTACCTGGCTTTTATTGGAGTATACGACCGCCAATCAGCGGACGGTGCTCCGGATATATCTGGTCGTGCTGGCGGTAATGGCGTTTCTGTATGAACCGTATCATACGGCAGACCTCTACCGGGTAAACGAGATGATGGAGCAGTTTGCTACCTATGATTTTGCTACATTTTTTCAGGAGCTGGTTGCACCCTCTTCTGTTCCGACAGCACGGGTGCTGTACTGGATCATCGGTAAAACAGGCATTTACGGATTATTACCGGCACTGGTCACCGTTATTTGTTATGGCTGTGTCTTTTACATCCTGAACAAAACCTCCGAGTTATATTATATCGGGCGGGAACACATCGCCACGGCGCTGTTATTCTTTATGGCCACAGGCAACTATATGATGGTGGTCAGTAACGTCCGCACGATGCTCTGCTTCGCCTTGATTGCTGTTTGTTATTTCCGGGAGACGGTAGAGAAAAAATTTACGTTTTTCCACATCCTGCTATATTTGTTTGCAGTTACCACCCATACATTGGGCGTGGTGGTTGTCGCCCTACGGTTGCTGTGTCCGCTGTTTAACAAAGAATTACCCACCTGGCGCCGGGCGATATATCCCTTGGGTGTTCTGATGGGCGGCATGGTTATGCTACTGTTCTTCGGGAAAAACATGGTCACACTGGTAGCCAGTGTGACGGATAAGTTCTCCGAGTATATGTTTGGCGATGCTTATTCGTATTTTTGGGAATATGCGATCGATGCCGTGCTCCTGCTCTTGGAGCTGGTTACCTTGTATTATTTCCGCCGGGTACGGACGGATGTCCAGCGCAACGTCAGCAATATGAGCCATCTGCTGGTACTATGTTTGCTACCGGCTGTGGCATTCTGCTTTGAGTTTTCTACTTTCCATCGGTTGGTGTCTATGCTCGTACCGCTGATAACGTTGCCGGTCATGGCGGTGGCTACCAGTGAGGGGGCACGTGTTCGCTTCGGTGTGTACCGCATCCATCTGCGGGCGATCATACAGATCGTTTCCCTTGTGCTGTTGGTATTGAGCTGTGCACGCGGCTCTTTGTGCTCGTTTAAATTCTTTACTTTGTGATACAGCGGTGCGGCCGCCGGTATTCGGAGGATTTTCCGTTATGAAGGATTATCGGGTAGTAAAAAATGCCTCCTGGATCATCGTTTGCAAGGTGATCGAGGCGGTGTTCCATCTGTCCATCACCATGCTGACCACCCGGTATCTGGGGCCGTCCAATTATGGCATTATCAACTATGCGGTGTCGCTGGTGGCTTTTGCCTTGCCTATTATGCAGTTGGGCTTGCGCAACATTCTCATCAACGAGTTTGTGAATGCGCCGGAGCAGAAAGGCCGTACTCTAGGGACTGCTTTGTGCATGAATTTTCTCTCCTCGCTCCTGTGTGTGGTGGGGGTGACGGCCTTCTCGGCAATCGCTAATCCCGGTGACACAGAAACGGTGCTGGTCTGCCTATTGTACAGCTTTTGCCTGGTGTTCCAGGCGGTAGAGGTGATGCAGTACTGGTTCCAGGAGCTGCTGCTGTCCAAATACGTGTCTCTGTCCATGCTGGCGGCGTATGTGCTCATGTCGGTGTACCAGGTAATCATCCTGTTGCTACACAAGAACATCTACTGGTTTGCTGTTTCGGAAGCGATACGGCACATGATCGTGGCGGCGTTGCTACTGATTCTGTACCGCAAAAAAGGCGGCGAAAAACTGTCGGTGTCTTTGGCAGCTTGCCGCCGGATGCTGTCCCGCAGCAAGCATTATATCCTTTCAAACCTGATGATAACCATCTATGCCCAGGTGGATAAGATCATGCTCATGGAGATGGCAGGGGAGACGGTTACGGGCTATTATTCCGCCGCCTACAACTGCACTTACATGACCAATTTTGTGTTTTTGGCCATCGTGGATTCCATGCGACCGGGCATTTTCCGCAGTAAATTGACCAGTGAGGAAACATTTGAGAAAAAGCTGACTCAGCTGTATGCGATAGTCATTTGGCTGTCTGTTGCCCAGTCCCTGGTGTTTACGGTGTTTGCCCCGCTGATCATCCGCATACTCAACGGCGTGGCGTATCTGCCGGCGGTAGGGATGCTGCAGATCGTGGTGTGGTTTACCGTCTTTACCCACGTTGGCTTGGTGCGGGATATGTGGATCCTGACGGAGGAGAAGCAAAAGTACTTGTGGCGCATCAATATTTTCGGTGCTGTATTTAATGTGGCGCTCAATTATTTCCTGATTCCCGCTTTAGGGGGAGAGGGGGCGGCAATTGCGTCGCTACTGTCCCAGTTTATCACCAATGTGGCGATGTGTTTCGTGTTTAAGGAACTGCGCCGGGCAGGAATACTTATGGCTCGTGGGGCCGATCCCCGGGTGCTTATCGGATTTTTGGCCGGTTTGCGAAAATAGGTATGACTTGCCGGGACAGAGAGGTATCCGGGACACCGGATTGCAGAAGGAGGGGATGGATACGCAGCCGATTACTGACATAAAAGAGATACAAGCCATTCTCCGTACCGGGCTTTGCTATTTTGCGGATGCGTGTGAGAAGCACGGCTTACGCTATTATTTGGCCAACGGTACCTTGCTGGGGGCGGCAAAATACGGCGGCTTCATTCCTTGGGATGACGATGTGGATATCCTGATGCCCCGGGAGGATTACGAGGCCTTACAACAGTTGGAGGAACTACGGCAAGGAGAGTTCGTTCTGCGTTCTTCGGCTACATGCGCCACATGGCGGGTGCCGTTTTCCAAGCTGACCCATGCCGGCACGGTGTGCCATGAAACAACGGCGGATTTTGGCTGTGAGCTGGGGGTGTCGCTGGATATTTTCCCCATAGACGGCTGGGCTGACCGGCTTCAGACGGCGAACAGACGGGCTGCGTTGGCAGGACTTTGGCGCCGCTGTATGTCGGCTTCTATTGAGGAACGGTTTTTCTCCCCTCGCACCGGGGTGCGGCGCTGTATTCTTTGGCTTATTTGGTGCTTCAGCCACCTGTGCGGTCACACCTTTTTCCGGCGCAGGATTCAGCGTATGGCGGCTCGCTTTGCCGACCGTTCAGCGGCCTATGTGGGCTGTGTGGCGTGGGCCTGCTATGGCCAGGCCGAGGTGGCTCCGGCGCAGGAATTTTCCGGTGAGAAACGGCTTGCCTTTGAAGGACGGGAGCATCCTGTATTTGCCGGATATGAGGCTTACCTGACCCGTCTGTATGGGGATTGGCGAGCAGACCTGCCGCCGGAACGGCAAAAAACGCACCATACCTTTGCGGTATATCGCTTTTGATTGAATACGAGCAAAAGCAATCATCACTTATTGTGGTGTTTATATAGATTAGATTCCCAAAAATTTGTAAAGGAGAAGATAGCAATGAACATGAAAAAGATCGTAGCTGTTGTTGCGGCTGTTGTCATGTTGATCTCGGTCATGCCCTTGTCTGCTTTGGCCGGAACCATTGACATGAGCAACGCTGGTTGTGATTTCTACAACCTGATTTCCAAGACAGACTACAACCTGGCTCCCGGTGCCGTGGAGTCGGAGATCGTGCTCAACGATGATGCCGGTGCTAACCGTAACGTTCTGCACGTCATCGAGGTTGACCTGTCTAACCCCAACATCTCCATTATGCCTACATATAAGGGGCTGAATGAGAATAGCGACCTGACCCAAGACAGTCAGCAGGGCTCCCAGGAGCTGACCTTGCAGGCGGCTCATGTGGAGGAAAACTTGGGTTTGAATGTTGTCGGTGGTATGAACACCAACCTGCGTTATGGCACCAGTGCTCCCTATGGCGTTCTGGTATGGAACGGCGTGGTGTATGCCGATGAGCGTGATGCCAACGGCAACAGCACCTGCCAGACCTTCCTGTCTGTCACCAAGGAGGGCGTGGCTTCTCTGCACAGTGCATCCGAGCCCATTCCGGAGGATAGCTATAACGCCATTTCCGCCAACTTTGGCTGGATCATCAAGGATGGTGTCAGCCAGTACAAAACCGATGACCATGCAGACAGCGGCCGCGCGCCTCGTTCTGTGATCGGTATCAAGGCGGATGGCACCCTGGTGCTGATGATGAACGATGGCCGTCAGGCACCCTATTCTGCCGGTTCTACCATGCGTGAGCTGGCGGAGTGGATGCTGGCTATGGGCTGTGTGGATGCTGTTAACTGCGACGGCGGCGGTTCCTCCACCTTCATTTCTGAGCGTGAGGGTACCGGCGAGCTGACCATGAAGTCCAGCCCCTCTGACGGTTACATCCGTCCTACCCTGGGCGGTATTCTGGTCATCTCCAAGGCTGTGGCCGACGGTAAGTTCCATCATGCTGCCGTTTCCACCGATGTGGACTATGTGACCCCCGGCTCCTCTGTGACCTTCACGGCACTCGGCGCCGACTCCGCCGGTGGCCCTGCGGAGATCCCTGCTGAGGGCATCTCCTGGCAGTTGGCTGATGCTTCTATGGGCACCATCGTGGATGGCGTGTTCACCTCCAATGGTACTACCGGTACCGCTATTGCGCAGATGCTGTACAATGGCGAGGTAGTTGGCGAGGCCTCTGTCGATGTGGTTGTTCCTACCGCTATTAGCTTTACCAAAGCGACTTATGTGGTGCCCTATGGCAAGACGATCACCATTGCTGTTAAGGCGACCATCAATGAAGGCCGCAATGAGGTTGTGCTGAAGGACGGCGATATCGCCCTGCAGTTGGCCGACAGTACCATCGGTACGTTGACCGGTAATCGCTTCACTTCCGTAAGCGAGGATGTCGGTGTTACCCACTCTGCCATTACCGCTACCTTTGTGGGCACGGAGGTTACGGCAACAACTACGGTGACGCTGGGCAAGGGCTCTGAAATTGTTGAAGATTTTGAGGACCGTGAGCTTGGCACCATCGAGGGTGTGACTTATGTCAATGCCCACTCCTACGGCCATGGTGACAGCTTTGTCGAGGTCGTAGATGCAACTACCGGTAAGGTGCGTAATGGCGACAAGGCTTTTGCTATCCATGTGGATGCTTCCGAGTATCGGTATTACGATACCTTCAGCCAGAACAAAGTCACTGGCTTGAACATCGGGCCCTTTGAGAAAGCCTCTAAGATTGGTATGTGGATGTACATCCCGGAGGAGGCTGTTGGTCTCCAGTTCGCTTTTACCGTAGGAAATGCGGATGATACGGCGAAGGGTACGCGTGTGTATCTCTGTGATCAGGAGTACATTGCGACGATCGAAGCCCCCGGCTGGCGCTATCTGAGCGTGGATGTATCGGGTATCGCTTATGCTAATATGCGTATCGACCGTATGGATCTGTTCCTGTACGAGACGGATGCGGATGGGTATGATACCCTGGCCAACAGCCACAATCTGTTGGGCGAATACACCATCTACATCGACGATATTACGGCGGATTATTCCGATGCTGTAGAGGATCGTGAGATTCCCGAGTTCGGTAATGTGTATATTTCTAACGATGATGCCGGTATCGTAATGAACGGCCAGACCATCATTGAGAACAACATCGGCGTGTATGTACAGGCTCAGGATTTCGTGGCGGACAACACCGTTGGCCTGGACATCAAGTCTGCCAAGGCTTATGTGGACGGCGTTTTGATGACCAATGGCTTCACTTGCGATGCCAATGGCAAGCTGTCCCTGTCCGGTCTTGCGCTGAGCGAGGGTGCTCACACCTTCCGCTTCGAGATTGCTGATGCTAACGGGAATGTTGGCTTCATTCAGCGTCATGTGGTGGTAGATGCCACAGAGGCTGAGGCGCCTATCGTTATTGTTCCCCAGGATCCTGATGCCGACGATCTACCGGTGGGTTCTGCGTTCTGGATCGATGTAAAGGCGCAGAACATCGAGAAAATCCAGGAAGTGGTAACTACCATCGAACTGGACGGTGTCCATGATTGGGTGCTGGATCACATGGTGGTGGCTGACGGCTTTGCGGTTTCTTATGTGTTGGATGAGAGCACCAACGATGTAACGCTGACTATCACCAAGACCGGCTCTGTGGCGGCTACCGGTGAGGCAGTTCTGGTGTCCATCCCGATCCATACCTGGGAATACAAGACCTTTTACAACAATAAGACGCAGATTGACCCCAGTGAGACGGCGATCGATTGGGCGAATCAAAACTGGTGGGCAAGGGCTGTGAAGTTGCGTGCCGATTACGGTATCGTTACCTATACCGATGGTACCAGCAACACCTTCTCCGTGGCTCCTCTGACCGTGGAGAGCGAAGTGGGTATTGCAGAAAATGCAGAGCAGCAGGGTGATGGCTATCATGTTCATAAGGCCGAGGCTGTAGAGGACAAGGCGCCTACCTGTACGGAGAACGGCTATACCGGCCGCACGGTCTGCGTTGGCTGTCTGTGTGGCGTAGAAACCCACCTGAACGGTGAGGCTTGTCCCGGTGCTTGCGGTTCTCCTGTGAATTGGGGTACTGTCATCCCGGCTACCGGCCATACCTATGTACTGAAAGATCTGAAGCTGGTCTGTGAGGACTGTGGCGCTGTCAATACGGCTTACAATGGCTTCTGGCAGGATGCCAACGGCTGGGCCTACATCCTGGAGGGTGCTGCTATGACCGGCTGGGTCAACCTGGATGACGGCTGGCACTACTTCAAGGGCACCGGCTATGCGCCGGTGGGTACGGCGAATATTGACGGCCGTTCCTACGAGTTTGAGGGCGAGCAGGGTAAGTCCATCGGTGCCTGGGGCGCTGACGGCCGCTTCTACTACTCGCACAGATACTATAACAACACCTGGGCTACCATCAAGGGCAACACCTACTACTTTAACGGTAGCGGCTATCCGGAGACCGGTGACCGTGCTATTATCCGTCTGGAAGAGTATATGGGTGCCTATTCCTTCGATGAGAACGGTGTGTTCCTGGGCAATATCACCGGCGTGTTCTGTGACACCTCTACCGGCTTGTATCACTACGCTATCGACGGCGTACTGCAGGCTATCGGTCTGTTCCAGTGGGAGGGCGACTACTACTATGCAAAGGGTAACTACTCTCTGGCTGTGACCGATTGGTATGTGGGTAGCAACAGCTTCGGCATTCCTGCCGGCACCTATACCTTTGGCGCTGATGCCAAGATGGTGATGATCAACGGTATCGTTGAGAAGGACGGTACGTTCTACTACTACATCGACTGCGTGCCCCAGAGTGGCTTGGGTCTGGTGCTTGTCGACGGTAAGTACTACTATGTCCGTGCCAACGGTACGCTGGTAGCCAATGCTACCTGGTATGTCGATGCGGACAACAAGTACGGCTTCCCTGCCGGCAACTACACCTTCGGTGCCGATGCCAGTATGCAGGTCGAAGTAGAGGAACCGGACGAGGATGTTGTGGTGGATACGTTCGTTACCGGCAACATTACCTTCGAGACGGTGGAAAAGGCTGACGGTACGCACAAGCTGGTGATTTCCGGTACCGGCGTCATGCCCGCCAAGAAGAACATGAGTGAGGCTACCTTCTATGAGTATGCCTCCACCGTAACGGAGATCGTGTTCGAGGAGGGCGTTACCGTAGTTGGCTACAGTACCTTTAATGGCTGGACGGCGCTAGAGTCTGTCAGCCTGCCCTCTACCCTTGTTTCTATCGATGGCGAGGCGTTCCGTGGCTGTACTGCCCTGAAGAGCATTGATATTCCGGATAGCGTGACCACCCTGGGCTACGGTGCTTTCTGGGGCGCTGGCCTGGAGTCCATCGTGATTCCCGAGTCTGTGACCGACATCAAGAACTATGTGTTCTATCGTTGCGCGGATCTGACCTCTGCTGAGATCTATGGCTCCACTGCGTACAAGGTGGGCTCTAAGACCTACCGTGCTACCGGTGCCCGTATGTTCTCCGAGTGCTCTAACCTGAGCAATATCGTGTTGGGTGACGTGATCACGCTGCTGAACACCTACACCTTCCACGGTGCGGCGCTGACCGAGTTCACCGTGCCTGCCCGTGTGAAGTTCGTGTACGATGCGGCGTTCCACAGCAACACCAAGATGACCAAGTTCGTGATGGAAGAGGGCGTGACCTACCTGGGTTGGGCTGCTCTGTTCGGCTGTTCCAGCCTGACCGACGTGACCATCCCTGAGACCATCACCGGTGGCAACATCGCTACCTGGGCCTTCGGTGCCTGTACCTCTCTGGAGAGCATCGAGCTGCCCTCCAAGCTGACCAACCTGAAGAAGCGTACCTTCTCCGGTTGTACCAGCCTGAAGAGTATCGAGCTGCCTGCCGGTGTGACCACCCTGGGTGACCGTGTGTTCATCGGCTGTACCGCTCTCGAGAGCGTGAAGCTGTCGAACATCACCAAGATCGATGTGCAGACCTTCAACAACTGCCCGTCGCTTACGAGCATCACCATCCCGGAGACGGTGACCAGCATCGGCGATCTGGCCTTCCGTCTGAACGAGAGCCTGGAGACTGTCTACATTGATTCCGCCACCATCGCCGCCGGTCTGGCCAGCAATGCCTCGTATGGCAACCTGATTCGCTGGGCTGATACGGTTGCTATCCGTGCGGATATTGACACTGTATCCAGCTATGTGACGAAGGTGTACACCAACGTTGGCACTGTTACGATCGACGGCGTGGAGTACACGACTTACAGCAAATAAGTCGAACTTACAGTAAGTAAGTCGAACTTACAGTAAGTAAGCAAAACCGCAATTAGCACAAGCCGGGGGCTGTGGAGAATTCCACAGCCCCCGCATTTTTTGCGTATCTTTTAAAATAAGCCGCCACTTGGAGAAACTCACTCCAAATGGCGGCACTTTGTCTATCAGGTATATGCTTCCTTTGACTCTTGGGGGCGTTCCGCCATCCGATGCCGGAACTCGTTGGGAGAACAGCCCACTTCGTTTTTAAACTTACGATGAAAATAGGGAATGCAATCAAATCCGCTGAGGGTGGCTATGTGGCCGACGGTAAAATCCGTGTTAATAAGCAGATGCTTTGCCCGGGTCAGCCGGATCTCCAGCAAATAGCGGCCGAAGCTGTTGCCGGTGTGCAATTTGAACATCCGGCATAGGTGCTGTGGGGTATAGGAGAACAACTCAGAGAGTTCCTCCAGCGTGACGGTTTTGAAGTTATTATACACATACTGCAGGATAGGCAGGATGGGCTGTGTGGAGGAAATCAGCTGTTGTGACAGTTCTACCTGTTCGGCGGGGGTGCGGAATAGCTCGCACAGGATATTGGTTAGAAGGTTTTCAATCACCAGGTCACTGTACGCCTGGTTTTCGATGTATTCAATCAGGATTTCGCACATCAAATCCCGCACCTTGCTACTGCAGGAACGGCTGTAATAATACTTTGGATAGGTCTTGCTATACTGAACACTGTCCACGAACTGGGACAGGGGATGGTCATCGCCTAATTTGAACTTTTGACAGACCCCAAAAAAGGTCTCGGTATTGATGAGTAGATTCATCATGATGCTTTGATCATCATAAATTTCCGGCAGATGATACACCCCCGGTGGGAGGATACACACATCGTTGCCCTGCAGCAGAGAGGTTGTACCCTCAATCGTGTTGGAGCAACTGCCGGAGAACTGGTACATTAGTTCCACGAACTGATGGTCGTGGTATTCATTGGGAACATAGCGCTCGTGCCAGTAGGGGATGACATTGCATTCTCTGCGCAACAGAGCCTGCGGTGTCAGCGTTTCCGGCACAAAATCGATATTTTCCGGCAGGGGCGGAACAGTATGGTTTTCGCTGTTGGAGCGGTAGTATATATCCCGGCAACGTAGTTCGTTTTGTGTATAAGAGTTGAGCAGATGGAGGACGTCCTCATTTGTCATACAAACCCCACCCTTCTATGTTTAAAAATGGAGAAAATTCCTGTTTCACGGTCAGTATAGCACAGAGGTTCAAATAAGTCAATCGAATTGGAAAAGATTTGTTATTTTCATTGGCAAATTTTTTTGTTATACTTTAGTCAAGAAAACCAAAAGAAGCAAGAAAAGTATTGGTTTTTCTAGGGAATTTCCAATAGATGCCACATTTTGTGAAAGGAACGTGAGAGAAATGAAGATGAGACGGTTGTTTAGTCTAATGATGGCAATCTCCCTATTGACGGTTCTGTGCGCCTGTAACGGTGGCGGTGCCGAAAGCGGCGGAGAGAGCGGCGATGCGGTCTCTACGACCTCTGCTGATAGCGGTGCGTCTACTACGAAGGCACCGGTTGATGGGCCTACGGATAGCAGCACCTCGGCGGCTGGTACTACGGCAGGTGGAAGCACGGCGGCTACAGGAGGTAGCGGCAACAAGAGCACAGCCGGCAAAACCACCACTACCACAACACAGAAAGTGACTGATGCAACTGTGCATATCCGTAACGAAAAAGCATTCGCAATCGCTGACTACCAAAAACAGTTGGCTAACTACCGGCTTACCGACCCGCTGAATACTAAGACCTATACCGAGGCGGAGAAGGAGGCCCAGCGCAAAGCCGGCTCTAAAATGCGCACCAAGCTGAATGTGGCCATTGCCAAGGATCAGAAAACCTTTACGGTGGAGCCGGGCGTATATCGCTTTGCCGGACAGATTCCCTTCGAGCTGACCGGCGTGCAGAATATGTACATAAACATCTCCGGCTGTACCTTCATTCTGGAGAGCTCCCAGCAGTTGGTGCGTGGAGAGGGAAGCAAGAATGTGGTGGTGCAGGGCCCGGCGGTTATCGACCGTGAAGGCAGTCTGGCCACTCAGTTTCGGGTACAGTCCTATGATGCCGGCAGCCAGACCTTGACAGTTAAACTGCTGGATGGGTATTCCCTGAGCGATGCGGTGACCGGTAGCGGTTCTCTGCAGTGGTTTAAGGACGATGGCAGTATGATTCAGATGTCCTTTGTGACATATTCCAAGGCGGCGTATGCAGATGAGAAGAACGGAATTGTGAAGTTTACCGGTGTTGCCTGCGACAAATCCTTCGGTCACGATACGGTGCTGAAGGAAGGACAGTTGGGTGCAGTGGCCATTACCGGTGGCCGGGCACAGAGCGTTGGCCTGTACAGCTGTGAGGATATCTATCTGCTGGATATTACCAACTATGGCTCCGGCATGATGATGCACGTGACCGGCCATAAAGGCGACTTGACCCTCAAGCGTGTATACAATGTGCGTATGCCGGGTACTAACCGGCTGGTAGCCGGTTCTGCCGGACAGATGGACTTTGCCAACGGTACCCCCACGGTGGAGAACTGTATCTTCGGTCTGTGCGAGGATGACAGCATTGATATTATGGGGCACGTTGCGTTCATGTACGAGCAGGAGGATGACAATACGGTCATCATCAAGGGTACCGGTGTGTGCACCCCGGTGAATCAGGGGGATACCCTGCATTTCTATTCGGAAGAGGAGTACAACCGCACCTACACGGCCAAGGCGGTGAAGGTGGAAGTGGTGACCGACAGTGAGTACAATGAAATCGCACGGAAGGTCATGATTAAGAACTTCAGCTTCTTTGAAACGCTGTCTTCTACCCCTTGCGTCCGGGTAACCCTGGACAAGAAGGTGTCGGTGGAAAAGGGCGATATGGTGGAAAACATGAACTACAGCCGCCCCTTCAATGCGGTGCTGAAGAACAACTATTTCCACGATATGGGGTGCCGTGTGCTCATCCAGGGCTGTAAGGGTCTGCTGTTTGAGAATAACCTCATCGAGCGTGCCGGCCTGGGCGCCTTGGTGCTGGATTGCGAACAGCGTGACTGGGGTGAGGGCCCCAACTCCTACGATGTGGTCATCCGGAACAACACCATCCGGGAGAGTAACAGCAGTTCTTACTCCACCCACTTTGTGTTCGTGCACTCCGGTGCAATCTCGGTGGGCCCCTTCCAGTGGTATCACAGTGGCATGACTCCCTCTGTGGCTACGAACTCCTATCAAAACATCACCATCGAGGGGAACAAGATTTACGATTCCAACTACTCCGGTATTTTGGTGAAGAATTCTTCCAATGTGACCATTAAGAATAACCTCATTCAAAACCCGGTCACCAAGCTGTGTGGCCCACAGACTCCGTCCGGTGGACCGCTGAAGAGTAGTCCCGGCGAGTATTACTATCTTGAAGAGCCGGATTACGCCATCTATCTCTATGCCTGTGAGAAGATTAACTTGTCCGGCAACACCTTTAAGAATCTGGGCAAATACTGCCTGGATGAGGTGCGGAAACTGAAGTGTAAATAACAGGTAGATACCTGCGCCGCTGCCTGCCGCATATTCCCACGGAATATGCGGCTTGGTGGCTCTTAAAGATATGGGTGATTTCAATATGTAAAAGGAGAGGCGAAGAGGTTTATGTGTAAACGTGTGTTTTCCTTCTGTGTTGTTTTGACTATATGTATATCCCTGCTGTCGGTTGGCTTTTGCGTGCGTGCGGATGAGGATGTGGAGTATACCTATGCCATGCTGCAGGATTTTGAATCTGCCGGTCTTGATGGGGATTGCTACACCTTCAGCCAGTATCAGACTACCGGTAAGGTGCTGACCTATGCGGCTTCTGCCGGCGGAGTGGCAAACGGTAGCCAGTCTGCTCAGGTGACGGTGTTAAAACAGTACAATAATGGCGACCATTTCTATCCGGCCCTTACAGCGGATAAGAAAGACTGGTCCGGTTATGAAGGCATCGTTTTCTACTATTCTGCTGGCGCCTGCCCGGTTATCTATTCCGACGGGCGGGAGGTCGGTCGTCTGGATGTTACTATCGAGCTGGCTGACCATACGCGCTATACCGCATCCAATGAGGTGGGCCCCATGTATTTCCTGGAGGATGGCACCACCACCGAAACCACCCTGCTGGTGGGCGGCGATCAGCGGTATATCATGCCGAATTCATCCGGCTATATCCGTATGCCGTTTACCTCCTTGCGCAACTGGGATGAGACGGTGGATATGTCCCAGATACATGAAATGTTCCTGTGGATCGCTACTGAGGCGTATACCGGCAATACATACTATTTCGACGCTGTGCAGTTATATAACAGCCATACACATGTGTACACCGAGGCGACCTGCCAGGCGTTGGCCACTTGTTCCTGCGGGCAGACAAAAGGGACTTTGTCGGATCACAACTATGTGAACGGTGCTTGCCGCTGGTGCGGTATTCTGGACCCTAACGCTCAGGGTACCCTGGTATCTACCCAGAAGTACAACAACCGTCTGGTCTTCGAGGTGTACGAGATAGCCGATGGCAGTCACAAGCTGGTGGTTTCCGGTACCGGCGTGATGCCCACCAACAAGCAGGCGGCCAGCATGAACTTCCTGAACTACAAGGCCACCATCAAGTCTGTGGTTATCGAAGAGGGTGTGACCACGGTTGGTTACGGTATCTTCAATGGCTG
>JAFURT010000027.1 GCA_017471765.1 Clostridia bacterium | reverse complement strand
CGCATATAAGAACAAGGGTGTTCAGCTGCTGCTGGATGCTGTTGTTGACTATCTGCCCGCTCCGACAGATATCCCTGCAATCAAGGGACATCTGGAAGACGGTACAGAATCTGAGCGTATCCCTGATGACAAGCAGCCGTTCAGCGCACTTGCATTCAAGGTTGCGACAGACCCGTTCGTAGGAAGACTGACATATTTCCGTGTCTATTCCGGAACAGCGACAGCAGGAAGCTACGTGCTGAATGCTTCCAAGAACAAGAGAGAACGTCTCGGACGTATCGTCCGCATGCATGCAAACCACCGTACAGATATCACTGAAGTATATGCAGGTGACATCGCCGGTGCAGTCGGCCTGAAGAATACAACAACAGGCGACACACTGTGTGCTGAAGACAGCCCGATCATCCTCGAATCCATGGTATTCCCGGAACCGGTTATTCAGATGTCCGTTGAGCCGAGAACAAAGGCTGACTCCCAGAAGATGGATGAAGCTCTGGCAAAACTGGCTGAAGAAGATCCGACATTCCGTACTTATACCGATGAAGAAACAGGTCAGACAATTATTGCCGGTGTCGGCGAACTGCAGCTCGACATCATCATGGACCGTATGAAGAGAGAGTTCAAGGTTGAAGCTACAGCCGGTGCTCCTCAGGTTGCTTACCGTGAGACAATCCGCAGCGAAGCTGAGTGCGAAGGCAAATTCGTACGTCAGACCGGCGGTCACGGTCAGTACGGTCATGTCTGGATCCGCTTCTCACCGAATGAAGGCAAGGGATTTGAATTCGTTGACGAAACAGTCGGCGGAAGCATCCCGAAGGAATTCATCAAGCCGACCCAGCAGGGTCTGGAAGACGCACTCGGAAACGGTCTGATTGCAGGCTATCCGATCGTTGATATCAAGGCGGTACTGTTCGACGGTTCCTACCATGATGTCGACTCTTCCGAACAGGCTTATAAGATTGCGGCATCCCTCGCGCTGAAAGAAGCAGCGAAGAAGTGCAATCCGGTTATCCTCGAACCGATCATGCGTGTTGACGTTACAGCACCGGCTGAATATCTCGGCTCTGTCATGGGTGACATTGTCAAGAGAAGAGGCCAGATCCGCATGCAGGAAGAAACCGGCAACGCAATCAAGATCTCCAGCTTCGTACCGCTGAGTGAAATGTTTGGATATGTTACGGACCTCCGGTCAATCACACAGGGACGCGGAACATACATTATGCAGACAGATCAATATGAAGAGGTTCCGAAGAACATCGCAAAAGAAATCATCTCGAAGAACAGTTCCAAGTACTTCTTGCAAATAGAATGTGAATATCATAAAATGATAGCGCACATAAATTGATTAAACCAGGAGGAAAAAGCATTATGGCAAAGGAACATTTTGACCGGTCGCTCGAGCATGTAAATATCGGTACGATCGGCCACGTCGACCATGGCAAGACAACGCTGACGGCCGCAATCACCAAGTATCTTTCCGAACATCCGGAAGATGGCTCCGCTAAGTTCGAAGCTTACGATCAGATCGACGGCGCGCCTGAAGAAAAGGCACGTGGTATCACGATCAATACAGCTCACGTAGAGTATTCCACAAAGACACGTCACTATGCACACGTTGACTGCCCAGGTCATGCTGACTATGTCAAGAACATGATCACTGGTGCTGCTCAGATGGACGGTGCGATCCTCGTAGTTGCTGCTACAGACGGACCGATGCCTCAGACACGTGAGCACATCCTGCTGTCCCGTCAGGTCGGCGTTCCCTACATCGTTGTTTTCATGAACAAGTGCGATCAGGTGGACGACGAGGAGCTGCTGGAGCTGGTTGAGATGGAGATCCGCGAGCTGCTGAACGAGTATGACTTCCCCGGCGACGACATCCCGATCGTGAAGGGTTCTGCTCTGGCCGCTCTGGAGTGCGCTGCTACCACGGCTGACGCTCCCGAGTATGCTCCCATCCTGGAGCTGATGGATCGCGTTGACGAGTACATCCCCAGCCCCACCCGTGACGACGAGAAGCCCTTCCTGATGCCCGTTGAGGACGTCTTCACCATCTCCGGCCGTGGTACTGTTGCTACCGGTCGTGTGGAGCGTGGCCGTCTGAACCTGTCTGAGGAAGTGGAGATCATCGGTCTGACCGAGGAGCGCGCTAAGACCGTTGTTACCGGTATCGAGATGTTCCGCAAGATGCTGGATTACGCTGAGGCCGGTGATAACATCGGCGCTCTGCTGCGTGGTGTGGCTCGTGACGACATCGAGCGTGGCCAGGTTCTGTGTAAGCCCGGCACCGTGAACCCCCACACCAAGTTCCATGCCCAGGTTTATGTTCTGAGCAAGGACGAGGGTGGCCGTCACACTCCCTTCTTCAACAACTATCGTCCCCAGTTCTACTTCCGTACCACCGACGTGACCGGCGTCATCAATCTGCCCGAGGGCACCGAGATGTGCATGCCTGGCGATAACGTCGAGATGGATGTTGAGCTGATCACCCCCATCGCTATCGAAGAGGGTCTGCGTTTCGCTATCCGTGAGGGTGGCCGTACCGTAGGTTCCGGCGTTGTTTCCAAGATCAACGGCTAATCGATAGACTTATCGGACGCTACGGCGGGCCGTTCCCATGTGGGAACGGCCCGCTTTTTTGTGTATGTTAGAGAGGAAATGGTGCTTTTTGCCGCTAAGTTTTCCCCATTTCAACAGGAAAAGTGAAAAGAATTCCCCGTTTTTACATGAAAAGGCAAAAACCTTTACAGATGTGTAAAAAATACTTGACAATACTGGGAAAACCGTGTATAATAGGCGTAAAGTAATTCCCTTTACACCACTAATTGAACGGAGGTGCATCATGGGCAAGAATTTGGAGATTTCCTTTTTGCTGGATTTCTATGGCGAGATGCTGACAGAGAAACAGCGGGATATGGTAGATTACTACTATAATGATGACCTGTCTCTGTCAGAGATTGCTGAGAATGAGGGCATCACCCGCCAGGGCGTGCGGGATTCCATCAAGCGTGCAGAGGCACAGATGCTGGAGATGGAGGAGCGTTTAGGGCTGGCTCGGCGCTTCCGCCGGATCAGCGCAGACATTCAGCAGATTTATTCCCTGGCAGAGACTATCCGTCGGTACAGCGATTTCCCGGGTGCCCCCCGTGAGATTGGCGACAGCGCCGCCCGCATTATGGTGCTGGCCGATATGCTGGAAAAGAACGAGTAAACACCCCATCGACCGGAAAGGCAGGTGATTCCCATGGCGTTTGAAGGACTCAGCGAAAAGCTGGCCGCCTCTTTCAAAAAACTTCGTAATAAAGGCAAGCTTACCGAGGCCGACGTAAAGGACGCTATGCGAGAGGTGCGCCTGGCTCTGCTGGAAGCGGATGTCAACTATAAGGTGGCCAAGGACTTCACCAACAAGGTAGTGGAGGCTGCTGTGGGCGCTAAGGTGATGGAAAGCCTCACCCCGGCGCAGATGGTCATCAAGATTGTTAACGAACAGCTCACTGAGCTGATGGGCGGCGAGGCGGCAGGCCTGGCCAACGCTAACCGCCCCCCCTGCGTCATTCTGATGTGCGGTCTGCAGGGCTCCGGTAAGACTACCCACTCTGCCAAGCTGGCCAAGATGCTTAAGAGCAAGGGGCACCGTCCCTTGCTGGTAGCCTGTGATATCTACCGACCGGCTGCTATCGACCAGTTGTGTGTGGTGGGTGAGGCGGCCGGTGCTCCTGTCTTTAAGATGGGCACCGAGAACCCGGTCAAGATTGCCACCGAGGCTATCAAGCACGCTAAGGACCACGGCAATGACTATGTGATTCTGGATACCGCCGGCCGTCTGCACATCGACGAGCAACTGATGGATGAGCTGAAGAATATCAAGGCCACCGTCAGCCCGGCAGAAATTCTGCTGGTGGTGGACGCCATGACCGGTCAGGATGCGGTGAATGTGGCCTCCTCCTTCGACGAGGCACTGGGCATCACCGGTGTGATCCTCACCAAGCTGGATGGCGACACCCGTGGCGGTGCGGCGCTCAGCGTCCGGGCGGTGACCGGCAAACCCATCAAGTTCGCCGGTATCGGTGAAAAGCTGGATGACCTGGAAGTGTTCCACCCGGCACGGATGGCTTCCCGCATTCTGGGGATGGGGGATGTGATGTCCCTCATCGAAAAGGCGGAACAGCAAATCAGCGAAAAGGACGCCGAAGAGTTGGCCCGCAAGCTGCAGGAGGATAAGTTCGACCTGAATGATATGCTGGATCAGTTCCGGCAGATTCAGAAAATGGGCGACCTGAAGAGCATGCTGGGCATGATTCCTGGTATGGCGAAGCAGCTCAAGGATGTGGACATCGATCCCCGGCAGTTTGCCCGGGTGGAGGCGGTGATCCTGTCCATGACCGCCGCCGAGCGTGCCAAGCCGGACATCATCAACCCCTCCCGCAAGCGGCGCATCGCCGCCGGCTGTGGGCAAAAGGTGGAGGATGTCAACCGCCTGCTCAAGCAATACAGCAACATGCGGCAGATGATGAAGCAGATCAAGAAAATGAGCAAAAACGGCGGCAAGGGTATGCGTGGCTTCGGCGGTTTGCCCGGTCTGGGTGGCCTGCCCGGTGGAATGCCCGGCATGCCGGGTGGCGGACGCAAGGGCCGCTTCTGAGTTTGGTTCAAACCGCAAAGGGCGGTTGAATATATAATTTGTTATTAAATTTTTGGAGGTATTTTATTATGGCAGTTAAGATTCGTCTGCGCCGCACCGGCGCTAAAAAGGCTCCGTCCTATCGTGTAGTGGTAGCGGATTCCCGCTATCCCCGTGATGGCCGTTTCATCGAGGAGATCGGCTATTACAACCCCCTGACCGAGCCTTCCACCATCAAGATCGACCTGGAGAAGGCCGCTAACTGGATCGCCAACGGCGCCCAGCCCACCGACACCGTGAAGGTGCTGCTGAAGAAGGCTGGCCTGGAGTAATCCATCCCTGTTCTTCCGATGCGTTTGTGCCACAGGAGGTTACACAATGAAAGAACTTCTTATCACCATTGCCCAAGGGCTGGTGGAGGATCCCTCTGCGGTGTTCGTGGAGCAGGACGAGCCTATGGAGGATGGCACGGTGGTGTTTCACCTGCACGTTGCCCCCGATGATATGGGCCGTGTGATCGGCAAGCAGGGCCGTATCGCTAAGGCGATGCGTACTGTCATGCGTGCCGCCGCTACCCGACAGGATGCAAAGGTCGCCGTAGAGATTGACTAATTGAGTGAAACAGAGGCAGGCCGCTTGGTTTGCCTCTGTTTGCATTAGGAGGTGGCGATATGCCGCAAAAAGCGTATTTAGAGGCCGGACAGATCGTCAGCACCCACGGCGTGCGTGGCGAGGTACGTGTGCAGGTGTGGTGTGACAGCCCGGAGCAGTTTTCCGGCTTCAAGCACCTGTATTGGGACGATGCCGGCAAGCAACCGGTAAAATTCAAGGCACGCCCCCACAAGCAGATGGCGTTGGTCAAGCTGGAGGGAGTGGACACCGTCGAGGCCGCCCAGGTACTCCGTGGCCGGATGCTGTATGTAGACCGCCGGGATATCAAGCTGCCTAAAGGCAGTTATCTGGTGCAGGATCTCATCGGCCTTACGGTGGTGGATGCCGACACCGGGGAGACCTACGGCACACTGACGGATGTCAGCCAGACCGGGGCCAATGCGGTGTATCACATGACCACCCCCCGGGGCGAGGTGCTTATCCCCGCTATTCCGGATGTCATCATTTCCGTAGACACCAAGCAGGATGTCCTGCGTTTGCGTCCGATGAAAGGGCTGTTTGACGAATGAGATTTGATATAATGACCCTGTTCCCGGATATGTTCGACCGGGTGTTCGACCAGAGCATCCTGGGGCGGGCGAAGGAAAAAGGGCTACTGGATATGCACTGCCACCAGATTCGGGAATATACTAAGAATAAGCAGATGCAGGTGGATGACTACCCTTACGGCGGCGGCATGGGCATGGTGATGTTCCCCCAGCCGATTGCAGACTGTTTCCGTGCGGTTTGCGAGCAGGTCGGGGCACGCCCCCACCTCATCTATATGTCCCCCCAGGGCCAGACCCTGACTCAGCAACGGGCCAGAGAGCTGGCAGAGATGCCCAACATCTGCATCCTCTGCGGACACTATGAGGGGGTAGACGAGCGGGTGCTGGAGGCACTGGTGGATGAGCAGATTTCCATCGGGGATTATGTGCTCACCGGCGGTGAAATTCCGGCCATGGCCCTGGTGGACTGTGTGTCCCGGATGGTGCCGGGGGTGCTGGCGGATGAAATCTGCTTCACGGAGGAGAGCCATTTTTCCGGCCTGCTGGAGTACCCCCAGTACACCCGGCCGGCCGAGTGGGAAGGACGGCAGGTGCCGGAGATTTTGCTGTCCGGTCACCATGGCAACATTGCCAAATGGCGGCGCCAGCAATCCCTTTTACGCACCTGGCGGCATCGCCCGGATATGCTGGAGCAGGCAGAATTGACTCCGGCAGACGAAGCCTACTTGCGCACGCTGGGCGAAGCGGATGACGGGAGCGACTAAATCTATATAGCTAAAAACTTTTCACATTTTTAGTGAAAACGTCAAATCCGCCGAACAGAAACCGGCGAAAATCGGCTAGACAACCAAACTTACGACAGGAGAAGCTAAAACAGGGACAAACTCATTGACTTACCCAGATTTTGTGGTATAATAAACGCAGTTAGAGAGTGGAGACAAGGCAACTGCGGCGGCGCGCCGCATTACGACGAGAAAAGGAGTAATCGGTATGTTTGTAAAAGATGTTGTTGTGCAGAATCAGGTAGGTTTGCATGCCCGTCCGGCTACCTTCTTCATTCAGAAGGCCAATGAGTTCAAGTCCTCCATTTGGGTGGAGAAAGAGGAGCGCCGTGTGAACGCCAAGAGCCTGTTGGGCGTTTTGTCCCTGGGCATCGTGGGCAACACCCCCATCCGTGTGATTGCCGATGGCGCTGACGAGGAGGCCGCTGTTGAGGCCCTGGTCAAGCTGGTGGAATCCGGCTTCGCTGAGTAATATTGCCCTATAAACGCCGGAGAGCATCTCCGGCGTTTTTCTGCTTTTATACGATTGCTTTTCGGAGGTAGCCTATGTATCCTATTTTTGATTCCCATGCCCATTACGATGACACGGCCTTTGATGCAGACCGGGAAGACCTGCTCACCCGGTTGCCCACCCTGGGGGTGGGGGCGGTAATCCATGCCGCCACTGACCCGATATCTGCTCGCCGTGGGCTGGATATGGCCTCCCGTCATCCCTATATGCGGGTGGCGGTGGGCATCCATCCGGAGGCCGCAGACCGGGCCGTCCCGGCGTGGCTGGACGAGCTGGATAGCCTGTGCACCCATCCGCTGGTATGCGGGGTGGGTGAGATTGGCCTGGATTACCACTATGAGAATGCCGCCCCCCGGCAGGTGCAGATAGACCTGTTTCGTCGCCAGCTGGAGCTGGCCGCCGCCTATGACCTGCCGGTCATTGTCCATGACCGGGATGCCCATGAGGATACCCTGCGTCTGTTGCAGGAATATAAGCCTGCCGGCGTGGTGCATTGCTTTTCCGGCAGTGTGGAGATGATGCAGGAGGTCACCGCCCTGGGGATGTACATCGGCCTGGGCGGGGTGACCACCTTCAAGAACGCCCGGCGCCCGGCGGCGGTGGCGGCGGCGGTGCCCGCTGACCGGCTGCTGCTGGAAACCGACGCTCCCTACATGGCCCCCGAGCCCTACCGTGGCCGTCGGTGCGATTCTTCCCTCATCGCCCACACCGCCGCCCGTATAGCGGAACTGCGTGATACCGACACCGATACCCTGCTACGCACCACATGGGACAACGCCTGCCGCCTGTTCCGGGTGGATTTCCCGGTAAAATAGTAAAAAACAGGTGACAAATCACCGGGTTTGTGCTACAATGAAAAAAATGTAAAATTCTCTGTGAGGTGTTCCCGATGGGCGGTTTTTATGTCCCGACAAAAATCTATACCGGTGAGTCGGCTTTTGAGAATTTAAAGAAGTATCCTATTCACAACATCTGCATCATCTGCGACCCCTTTGTGGCGGAATCCGGAATGATTAAAAAACCGATGGCGGTGCTGGAGAGCATGGGCGCTACGGTGCATGTTTTCTCCAATATCACCCCCGACCCCAGCACTAACCTGGTGGGGGAGGGTGTCAGCTGGATTCTGGAGAAGAAGCCGGATGCGGTGATGGCTATGGGTGGCGGCTCTGCCATCGATGCGGCCAAGGCTATCAGCTTCATGTACCAGAAGATTACCGATAGCCCCAAGCCCCTGTGTATTGTGGCTCCCACCACCAGCGGCACCGGTAGCGAGGTGACCAACTTTGCGGTCATTACCGATTCGGCCACCCATAATAAGTACCCTTTGCTGGATGATAAGCTGTTGCCTCGCATTGCCATCCTCGACCCCACGCTGGTGCGGAGTGTACCGCCCAGAATCACGGCGGATACCGGCATGGATGTGCTCACCCACGCCATCGAGGCGAATGTATCCACCCTGGCCACCGATTTTTCGGATGCCTTGGCGGAGAAAGCCATCCGCCTGGTGCGTGACTACCTGCCCCGCGCCTATCGGCAGGGGGAGGATATGGAGGCCAGAGAGCATATGCATAACGCCTCTTGTCTGGCCGGTGTGGCCTTCAACCACGCCTCCCTGGGTATCAACCACTCCATCGCCCATATTATCGGCGGCCGGTTTAGTATCCCTCATGGCCGGGCCAACGCCATCATCCTGCCGTATGTGATCGAGTTTAACTCCCACATGTATGAGAAGCATTTTCAGACCGATAACCGGGCGGCGAAGATCTATGCCCACATCGGCATTATCATCAACCCCGGCACTTACGTGGGCCCCCAGGCGGTGCGCAACCTGACGGTGGCTATCAATAAGATGAACAAGGAGCTGGAGATTCCCTCCACCTTTAAGGAGGCCGGCATTGACGAAAAAACCTTTATGGAGTTAGTGCCGGAGATGGCGGAGATCGCCGTGGCGGATAAATGTACCGCCACCAACCCCCGCACCATCACCAAGCCGCAGATGGTGGAGCTGATGAAGCGCATCTACTACGGCCACGGACAGAAATAACGTGCGTCCGGCATTTGCTTTTTGGTAAATGCCGGACAGTTTTCTTATTGGCACCGAAAACCGCCGGCGAAGAGGACCGCCACCGGGTATTCTGTATTCCACAAAGGAGGATTTTGTGGTTTCGTTTTACTGCCGAGAGAAAAAAACAAAATAACCCTATTTTAAAAGAATATAATCTATGGTATGATTTGACTATAGTCAGCCTCTTAACACTTTATATAATTTGTGGCAAACAAATGTGGAGTGAACTATGTACAAAGAAACTGTTAATCCATGCGGGGAGATACCCATATTCCACAGCGAGTTTTTGTGTGAAGAAGTGTATTCTCCCGAAGATGTGCTTTGTAGCTTGTCGTCCGACAAAAATATTGAAGTCAATATGGTTGTCGAAGGGGAAGGGATACACTGCGTGTTTGACCAGGTTATTCCCTGCAATGTGGGGGATATTTACATAATGCCCCCCCACACGCCGCACGCATTTTTTGTTCCGGACGAAAAGTTACAGCTAAAAATCCGTCGTTTATCATTCAATATTAACGATTGGTTTGACGGAGACGTTGCTGCCCAAGATCATCCCAATTTTTGTTATGGCATCTTTAATGATAATGCGGTTGCCGCCTATGCCATGCTTAACGATTATACGCAAAAGAAAATTGCTTCTCTTTTTGATGATATAGAGTATGAAATCAGCAAAACGAAAAATAATTGGGCAGATGCGATTCGCAGCTATCTTTCTATTATGTTTATCATTATTGGGCGCTATATCAACACAACGATCAAAAATACGTCCTCCAATTCGTCCAAAGGTTGGAATATTGTTATATCAGCCATAAAATATATCCGAAAAAATTTTAGTCAGACAACGCTGACATTGTCATCAATAGCGGGGGCGCTCTATATCAGCGAGTCGCATTTAAGCCGCCTTTTTAAGGGCCTTACAGGAAAATCTTTTTCCGAATATTTGCGTGATATCCGCCTTGAACATGCTTGTAAGCTGCTTCGGGAAACCGATATGAAGGTGGGGGAAATCGTAACCGCATGTGGCTTGTCGGATGTTTACACATTCTATAAAAATTTCACCCTGCGCTATCATATGACGCCGCACGAATACCGAAAATCAAACAGTCCCATAAAAAATAAAATAATATCAAAAGGAGAAATACTTATGAGCATTCTAAACGATATCTCGGCAAATCTTCAAATCGGCAAAGCAAAGATTGTTGCAGAGCTTGTACAGCAGGCCATTGATGAGGGGTCAAATCCGGAGCAAATACTCAACGAAGGCCTCCTTGCCGGCATGAGTATTATTGGCGAAAAATTTAAAAACGGCGAAGTTTTTGTTCCTGAAGTGCTTGTCGCCGCCCGTGCAATGAATAAGGGGACGCAGGTTCTTAAGCCCTACCTTGCTCAGAGCAATGTCACCCCGAACGGGAAGGCTTGCATAGGCACCATACAGGGAGACCTGCATGATATCGGCAAGAATCTTGTAAAAATGATGATGGAGGGTAAGGGGATTGAGGTGATCGATCTGGGTACAGATGTAGCTCCTTCAACCTTTGTGCAAACCGCCATCGAGCAGAACTGTCAGATTATTTGTTGCTCTGCGCTCCTTACCACGACGATGTGGGGGATGGAAGAGGTTGTTAAAGAGGCCGAAAAGGCCGGGATCCGTGATAAGGTAAAAATCATGATCGGTGGTGCGCCGGTTAATGAGGATTTCTGCTGTCAGATCGGCGCAGACTGTTATACGCCGGATGCGGCCAGCGCTGCCGATGCAGCGATTGCCTTCTGCAAGGCGTGACGGTTTATACAGCAGCATAAAGACAGATGGGTGGTGTCATTGTGAAAAGAAATATGCGTGAATGGTTGGGCAACCTAAGAGCAAGCAAAAAAGCGTTGCCTATACTGTCTTTTCCGTGTGTATCCTTGTTACATTGTTCTGTGCGGGATCTTACTTATGATAGCACCCTGCAGGCCAAAGGTATGAAGCTGGTTGCCGATAATACCGATTCGGCGGCGTCGGTCAGCTTTATGGATCTGTCGGTTGAAGCCGAGTGCTTTGGTGCGACAGTGGTTGTGTCGGACGATGAGGTGCCTACGGTAAAGGGTAGGATCATTGATGATATGGACGATGCGCAGGCTTTGGAAATTCCCGAAATCGGCAGTGGAAGAACGCAAATTACGATTGATGCAATTAAAAAAGCGACCGATATGATCAGCAATCGCCCTGTTCTTGCGGGCATGATCGGGCCGTACTCTCTTGCCGCACGCCTGTTTGAGGTGTCGGAGATCATGATGGACTGCTATGACGAGCCGGAGATGGTGCATATTGTTCTCGAAAAGGTTACGCAGTTCCTGATCAATTACGCTAATGCCTTTAAAGCCGCCGGGGCGAACGGGATTGTCATGGCGGAGCCTGTTGCCGGCCTGCTTTCTCCCTCCCTGGAAGAGGAATTTTCTTCTCCCTATGTGAAGAAAATCGCGGAAGCCGTGCAGTGCGATACGTTTATCGTTATCTACCACAACTGCGGAGATAATGTCCCTAAAATGCTTGATTCGATTCTCACCACGGGATGCTCGGCCTATCATTTTGGGAACGCCATGGATATGGAACAGGATATTATCCCCCATGTATCGTCCGATACCATCGTCATGGGCAATATTGACCCGGTGGGTGTTTTCCGCATGGGAACGCCCCAGACGGTAAGAGAAGCCACCACGGCGCTGTTGGAGCGTTGCTCGCCGTATGCCAATTTTATCATTTCTTCCGGTTGTGATATTCCTCCGCTGACTCCATGGGAGAATATCCATGCCTTTTTTGATGCAGTAGGTGAATATTATGCCGGATAAAGATGAATTGTTTGAAAAATTAATGCAAGTTGTGCTTGCGTGCGGTGCGGCTAAAGCAACGGTCATCCCTGCTGCAAAGATAGAATGCGATACCGTTTTTCGCGATATATGTTCCTCGAACGCTTGTGGTCTGTATGGCAAATGCTGGATGTGTCCGCCGGATATTGGGGATATTACCCGGCTGATGGACGAGGTCAGAGGCTATGCCTATGCGCTTGTTTACCAGACTGTAAGCGATATTGAGGATAGCTTTGATATCGAAGGCATGCTTGATGCCAGAAAGCAATTTCACGAAATCGAGAAACGTGTACGCCGGGGACTGGATGCCTATACGTTCGCAAAGGTATTACATCTTGGCGCCGGTGGTTGCGGCGTGTGTGAGACATGCAGTAAAGTGAATGACGAGCCTTGCCGTTATCCGGAGCTGGCCATTTCTTCTCTTGAGGCCTACGGTATCCACGTTTCCAAATTGGCAACAGCCTCAGACATGAGGTACATAAACGGTGAGAACACAGTCACCTATTTCGGGGCTGTGCTGTTCACTGTGTAAAATACGGTGAGTACTATGGAAACCAAAATACTCGTTCATGTTAATGGTGAAGCGGTATATGTAGACAAAGGCGTTTTTTTGTCGGAAATAACCCTTGGCGAAAAGCCCTGTGGGGGCAATGGAAAATGTGGCAAATGTAAGGTGATTGCCACGGGAAAGCTTTCCCCGCTCAGCGAGACCGAAAGGCATTTGCTTTCATCAGATGAAAGAGAAAACCATGTGCGGCTTGCCTGTATGACAACAGTAATCGGTGAATGTGAAATAACCGATGTATACCGCACGAGGGATTTACAGATTGCCACCAATACGGCACTACCGGACTTCGCCCTCGCTCCGAGCTTTGAGAGATACGGCGTCGCCGTAGATATCGGCACCACTACGCTGGTAGCCCAGCTGTATGATGCCACCGGCAATCGGCTTGCCGAAACGGCACGGCTGAATCCGCAGACCCTTTGGGGTGCAGATGTTATATCACGAATTGAAGCGGCGATAAACGGGAACGACTATGCGCTTTCCGCCTCCATTCGAGAGGCGGTTGACGACATGCTTCTTACACTTTCAAACAGCGCAGGAATAGAGGCTCGCTTGATTGACGGTGTCGTGATTACCGGCAACACGGCGATGCTGTATCTGCTTGTGGGCGAAAGCGTGGAACCGCTGTCGCACGCACCGTTTGAGGCGAAACGCCTTTTACATGAAGAGATCCCGGCGGCGGAGCTTTCCCTTTCCGCCCTGTCTGCGCATACGCCGGTGTATCTGCCCCCCTGTATTTCGGCTTTTGTGGGGGCGGATGTGGTGTGCGGCCTGATGACGCTGGCGTTATCCCCGGGTGAAGCCGTACTGTTTGCCGACATCGGCACCAATGGGGAAATCGCCCTGTGGGATGGTACGCGCCTTACCGTATGCTCCACCGCCGCCGGCCCCGCCTTTGAAGGGGTTGGCATCTCGGCGGGTATGCGTGGCGAATCCGGGGCCATCGACAAGGTGTATATCGAAGGCGATGCGCTGTGCGTGCATACAATAAACGGGGAAAAAGCCCGGGGCCTGTGCGGCAGCGGACTGATAGACCTGCTGGCCTGCCTGCTGGACAGGGAAATTTTGGACGAAAGCGGCTTCTTGGAAGAAAGCCCCTATGCTGTCGCTGATGGCATTTCCCTCACCCAAAAGGATGTGCGTATGGTGCAGTTGGCCAAGAGTGCCATCCGTGCCGGCATCGACACCCTTTTGTGCCGGTCAGGCCTTACGGAAAACCGGCTTACTGCCATAGCCATCGCCGGTGGCTTCAGTCGCTTTATGGACGTGCAAAACGCCGTAAAGATTGGCTTGTTGCCTTCCTCAAGTGCTACCAAAGCCACGGTTTTGGGCAATGCGGCCTTGAACGGTGCTGCGCTGCTCCTGCTGAATCGATCCAGCCGAGACGGTGCACGGCACCTGTCTCGCTGTGCACAAATGGCTGATTTATCCAATGACCCAACCTTCAAAGACCTATATATGGATTATATGCTATTTTGATATAACAGGAGTGGATGGCAAATGACAAGCAGAGAATTAGTGAAAGCGACACTGGAGTTCAGAAATACGGATGGCCGTGTGCCCCGGGATTTGTGGACACTGCTGTGGCCGCATTTGTTTGAGAAAGAAGAGCTGGATGCCATAATGGAGAAATATGTTTGGGATATCGGGGAGCCCGAGGTAGTGTATGCCAAACAGTCTCCTGTCAAAAAGGGTGTCTGGGAAAGAGCCGGAGAGTATGTGGATGACTGGGGCTGTATCTTCGCCAATGTGCAGGATGGCATCATTGGTGAGGTCAAACAGCCCATTGTCCCCGCCGAGGACGAAGACTGGGAGGACATCTCGGCCATCCATATCCCCGAGGAGCTTCTCACCTTTGATGTGGATGTGGTCAACGAGAGTTGCCGTAAGAGCGACAAATTCATGCTGGCCGGGGCATTTCCTCGTCCCTTCGAGCAGTTGCAGTTTATCCGTGGCACCGAGAATTTGTACGTCGACCTGATGATGCGTCCGGAGGGCCTCATGCGGTTTATGGAGCAGATGCATGACTTCTATTGCCGCCTGCTCACGAAATGGGCAGAAACGGAAGTGGACGGTCTCCGCTTCTTTGATGACTGGGGTACGCAAAATTCTTTGCTGATCAATCCGACTCTGTGGCGTGAGTTGTTCAAGCCCATGTATAAGGACTATATCGATATCGCTCACGCCCACGGCAAAAAAATCTTTATGCACTCTGATGGATACATACTGGATATTCTCCCCGATTTGGTGGAGATGGGATTGGATGCGGTGAATTGCCAGATTTTCTGCATGGGAACGGAAAAACTGGCCCCCTTCAAGGGGAAGATCGCCTTCTGGGGAGAAATTTGCCGCCAGCACATCCTGCCTTATGGAACCACCGAGGATGTGGAAAACGCTGTGCGGTCGGTGTATGAAACGTTGTGGGATAACGGCGGATGCATCGCCCAGTGCGAATATGGCATCGGCGCCAAGCCGGAAAACGTGGATGCCGTCTATGATGCCTGGGTGCGGATTCACGGTAAGTGACCGTATACGTGTCTGTTGAGAGAATAATAACCAACAAAAAACGCTCCTGCGTGTAGCAGGAGCGTTTTTACGTTATTCCGCTTTTTCTTTTTTGGGCACTGGGGTATGGGTTAATCCAGTTTTGGTAAAAATTCTTGCTTTTGGTACAAGGTGGTGCTATACTGGGGGCAAAGATGTCCGGATTTTATGTAAAAGGAGACGAGAATATGAAAAAGCGGTTGTTGTCCATTCTGCTGGCAGTGGCCATGTTGCTGGTGTGTATGCCGGCAGGAATATTGCCGGAGGGTGTGTTCCTCACGGCAAAGGCGGCCACCAGTGGGTATTATACCTATACGGTGACGGGTGGGAAAGCTACCATTACCGATGTAAACACCTCTATCAGTGGTGCGGTGACCATTCCCTCCACCTTGGGCGGCTATCCTGTCATCAGCATTGGAAGTAATGCCTTTCAGAGCTGCACCAGCCTCACCTCGGTAACCATCCCGGACAGCGTTATCTCCATTGGGAACTATGCCTTCTACTACTGCACCAGCCTCACCTCGGTGGCCATCGGGGACAGCGTCACCACCATTGGAAGCTCTGCCTTCTACAACTGCACCAGCCTCAAAGCCGTGTACATAGCCGATGTGGCGGCATGGTGTGGGATTGCATTTAACGGTATCTATGCCAATCCATTGTGTTACGCCAGCAACCTGTACCTGAACGATATACTCGTTACCGACCTAGTTATCCCGGACGGTTTGACTAGCATTGGAAGTGAAGCCTTCTACGGCTGCACCAGCCTCACCTCGGTGACCATTCCGGATGGGGTCACCAGCATTGGGGACAGCGCCTTTTGGAACTGCACCAGCCTCGCCTCGGTGACCATTCCGGATGGGGTCACCTCCATTGGGGACTATGCCTTCCGCTACTGCACCAGCCTGACGTCGTTGACCATCCCGGACAGCATCACCAGTATTGGTGGCTATGCCTTCTACGAGTGTACTAGCCTCGCATCAGTAACCATCCCGGACGGCGTCACCAATATTCGGGGCTCTGTATTCTATGGGTGCACCAGCCTCACCTCGGTAACTATCCCGGACAGCGTCACCAATATTGGCAACTCTGTGTTCTACAACTGTACTTCTCTTTCTTCGGTGACTATCCCGGACAGCGTTAAGACAATCGGGGATGATGTTTTCTATAATTGCGCCTCTCTCGCCTCGATTTGCGTAAGTACCAACAATCCGTCCTATTGCGGTAAGGATGGCGTATTATTTTCAAAGGATATGTCTACTTTGATTTGTTGTCCTGTCGGCAAGGTGGCAAAGGAATATATCATTCCAGACAGCGTCACCTCCATTGGTACGTATGCCTTCAGAGGTTGCGCCGGGCTTGCCTCGGTGACTATCCCGGATAGTGTCATCTCCATCGGCATGTATGCCTTCCAGTTTTGCACCAATCTCACATCGATAACCATCCCGGATAACGTGACACGTATTGATGCCTGGTCGTTTGAGGGTTGTACATCCCTTGCCAGTGTAACCATTGGAGACGGTGTGAAGAACATCGGGTTTAGGGCATTTGACAGGTGCACAGCCCTCACCAGTGTGACCATCGGCCGAAATGTCACCACAATCAGTGAAGGTGCGTTTGCCAACTGCACCCGTCTTAAAGATGTGTATTATGCTCTCTCGGCGAGTGAGTGGGTGCGCATTTCCATCGGGAATTCCAACAATCGTCTGCTGAATGCCACTATGCATTACGGAAAGATTTGTAGCCACATCCCTGGCAATGAGGCCACCTGTACTACTGCACAGGTCTGTACGGCGTGTGGTGTGGAGCTACAGGCCGCCCTTGGTCACGATTGGGTAGAGGCCACTTGCGCCACACCGAAAACTTGTTCCCTCTGCGACGCAACCCAGGGGCAACCATTGGGGCACATCCCCGGCGATGCGGCTACTTGCACTACTGCACAGGTCTGTACGGTGTGCAGTGCCGAGCTACAGGCCACCCTCGGTCATGCTTGGCAGGCCGCCACTTGCACCATTCCTAAAACTTGTACCCGCTGTGGAGAGACGGACGGGAAAGCTCTCGGCCATGCTTGGGCAGAGGCCACTTGCACCACGCCTGAAACCTGTACCGCTTGCGGCTTGACTGAAGGGGAAGCCCTCGGCCATACCTGGGCAGAGGCTACTTGCACGGAGGCCGCCTATTGTACCGCCTGTGGTGAGACGGAAGGGGCTCCCCTCGGCCATGGTTGGAGAGCCTCCACCTGTACCACGCCCATGACCTGCGCCTTCTGTGGTGCGACCAATGGCCGTGCGCCCGGCCACGACTATAATCAGGACGGTGTGTGCCGCTATTGTGGCGATGGTGCGGCAGACCAACCGGAGGAGGTTACGGCTAACGCCCTGACCGTTGGCACTGCCGCCGGTCAGCCGGGTGATACGGTGACCCTGACTTTCACCGTGACCGGGGCGACTGCCGTCAAGTCCATAGCGCTGACTGATTTTGTCTACGATAGCGAGCGGCTGGAACTGGTATCCGGCCAGTGGCTGACGGAGGGGGTTATTGCCGATTGGAACTCCACTGCCCTCACCGCCGCCATCACCTTTGCCGAAAGCATCCTGCTGGAGGGGCAGGCGGTGTTTGCCCTCACCTTCCGCATCAAGGAGGGCGTGGAGCTGGGCGCTACCCTGCCGGTCAGTTGCCGGGTGGTGGCCAGAACGGTTGCTGACGGCGTGGAGACCGACTTGCCTATGACCCTCACCGCTGGCATGGTTATGGTGGGTGTCCCGGGCGATATAACCGGCGACGGTGAGTTGACCAGCGACGACGCCGTCTATCTGCTGTACCACACCCTGCTTCCGGGTGAGTATCCGCTTGCGGCTGGAGCCGACTTTGACAGGGATGGGGACACCGACAGCGACGACGCCATCTATCTGCTATACTACTTCCTGCTCCCGGACGAGTATCCTCTGGGATAAACTTACCAACAAAAAAACGCTCCTGCGTGTAGCAGGAGCGTTTTTCAATTCAAACCGTTGTGGTTGTTTTTGCCGCTTTTTCTTTTTTGCGATAGTAGAAATACAGGCACAGGTCGGTGGTGACCATTACGAAGTTGAGGATGTAGAAAAACACCACATACCATTTGCTCGCCCAATCAAAATCAGGGGAGATGAACTTGCTGGTGATGCCGCACACATAGCCGATGTCGATAAGTAGCAGGAACGCCAGGCTCTTGCCCTTGGTGGACTTGTTTCGCAGGGTGGTGAGAATGTTGTTGGGCCAGGAACAGCCGAACAGTACCACCATAATGATTTCCAGAATTTCGCTCACGATAAACACTCCTTATTCTTTATACAAAGCGGTAACCGGCGGAGATGGGTAGGGACCCTCCCTCCAGCAGGTACTGCTTTACTCGTTTTTGCAGTCCGGTGCGCTCCGGCGCCTCCGCCAGCTTCGCCCGGTCAAAGCCGAAGCCGAATATACGCTCAATGGCCTGGGCGCTGTTGTCGTCGGGGAAGGGGGAGGGGGTCCACAGCCGCATAAAGCGCACGATGTTGGCGGCCTCCGCCGCCACCTGCGGCAGGTTGGGGCACAGAAGCCAGGAGTCACACATAAAGTAGGCGGGGGAGTAGGCGGGAAAATGCCGGGTGAAAAAAGCCTTGGCCTGTTCAAAAGAGGCGAGGCACGCCTCGATATCCAGCGGTTCGCCTTGGGGGATGTGGGTCTCGATGGCCACCTCGGCGGCCGGCATACCGGCCAGCGGTTTTTCCAGGCGGAACTGCAACCGCCCCAAGCGGAACAGATCGCCTGTGTAGTGGTGGATAAGCCACGGAAACTCCGCTAGCCCGATGCCGCCGTACTGGGCATCGTAGTTAAAAAGCCAGATGTTCACATCCTTCAGCGTGGCCACCGTGATGTCCCGGGGGATGCCGAGGGCGTTGTTCTTTTCCAGCGTGTAGTCCGCCAGGTGCGCCAGCACAAAGAGGGGTAACAGCCCCGGGGCCGGGGTGATGTCCTCCCCCGCGGCGATGCGGCGGGCAATTTCACGCCCTTCTTCCGCCATGGCCGGGTTGGTACGCAGAATCTCACGGACAGCGTCGTCCTCTAAAATCTCATTGATGAAGAACTGCATAGCATCATCTCCTTTGCGGCATTGTAGCACAAACCACCCGGCAAGTCAATGCATCGCATCCTAAAAAAGTCCACCAATGGGAGTGGACTTATCGAATTTGCCAGCAAAATTACTTTGTAGTGAAATCCTGCGCTGACGAACTAAGCTAAATGATATTCGCCATTAGCTGGTGGAGCCATTTAATTCCTGAAAAGAATTTAGTTCGCATAGATGTAGCTCCACCACGAAAGAGCGACTAAAAGTAGTATATGTAGGGGTAAGAACGACCAAAAGTAGCGTAGCACTAATCTTCAAGAACAGATTTACCTTTTGTTCCGTCAGGATTTATATAATACCCGTCAACAATTTCATTAAATCCGCCGCCAAAATACCAACCTTTTGATTCAATCCATTCGATAAAGGCATCTGTAAATTCATCTATTGAAATTTCACAAGGTATTTCAACACAACCATTTATCTCTATTTGTTTACGCATTATCATCACCCTTTTAGGTATTATGCCACATTTTCGCAAACAAATCAAGGCGAAGCCTTGTATATCATCAATTCCGCAGGAATTGCATATCATCAACACGCAGTGTTGCATCTCATCAAGCCGCAGGGAAAATGCACGCTGACGCGTGATGAGATACAGCCCCAAAGGGGCTGATGATATACACGACTGCGTCGTGATGATATGCCAAGCCTGCGGCTTGGATAAAAAAAGAAGTAACTTTTGGTAGACAAAAGTTACTTCTTTTTTGCGAAAGAGCAGTATAACGG
>JAFURT010000026.1 GCA_017471765.1 Clostridia bacterium | reverse complement strand
CTTTTCTACCTCGCTGACGGAGACACGGTTGTAGTCGCCCTCAACGGAATGCTTGAGGGCGGAGGCGGCCACCGCAAATTCAATGGCCTCCTGGGTGGATTTGCCGGACAGCAAGGCGTAGATCAGACCGCCGCCGAAGGAGTCGCCGCCGCCTACCCGGTCAACGATGTGGAGGCTGTAAGACTTGGAGAAATCGTGATTTGTACGACAACAGCATTGTTACCTACAAAACCGCAACAGAACAAAATGTCAACCTTACCTCACTACGCAAAGAATCGTCCAAATGAATCAACTGCTTTTTGTAGGTTTCTTTATCGTTTCCGACGATGGCGTCGCTCTCCCCTTGCAACCAAACAAACCAAACGTAGCCGAGTTTGCCCGTTTGTTCCGCTTTGCGTATGGCACCCTTTGCTTTTTCAACCAACATCCGGTAGTTGTCGGCACCCGGCAACCACTGCGAAAGCAACGTGCACCCTTTTGCGATGTGGGCGGCCAAAACCTGCCTGCCCGTCCCATCTATATAGGCACGGCAAAAGGACGGCACAAGGGATGTGTGTCCGTAACAGGAGGCACCGATGATATGGTAGTTATTCCAATTCGGAATATCTTGGCTATCCGTCAACGGATAGCCAGGCATCCGATCAAAGCGAATGTTCTCCCCGATCGGGTCGCACAACGGGACGGCTTCGTCTGTCAACCAGAGATATTCCAGTGCGCCGTCTACCACATCCTTCTCCAAAAGAGTCTCGCTCTCCCCCATCATATTGCTCTGCCCGCAAAACAACAAGACATCTGTTTCCTTCATTCGTGAAACCTCCGTCAAATCAACACCGTTTTTACATTTCGTCCGGCGCAGGCATCCTCAAAGGCACGGTTCACATCTTCAATCGCATAGGTAGTTGCCAAATCCAAGATGGACGCGTGCAGTTCCGGATGCGCCTCCAGGAAGGACAGATAACCCGCCACATCCAACATCGAGTACTGAGAAGA
This sequence comes from Clostridia bacterium, assembly GCA_017471765.1. Taxonomy (GTDB): domain Bacteria; phylum Bacillota; class Clostridia; order Oscillospirales; family Acutalibacteraceae; genus UBA5905. Next base: position 28,834 of record JAFURT010000026.1, on the reverse strand, counting down.
CCCGATGATATGCAACGCCTTAAAGGTAATCAACTGGGGCTGTATCTCGATGCCGCCGCTGTTGGAATACTGACCGGGCACCAGATACACGCCCCGGTTACGCAATATTTGCATACCAAAGGGAACGGCCGTAGGGGCACCGGACGCCTCGAAGCACAGATCGACGCCCAGGCCGCCATTCTCCGTAGCGAGAGTGGCTAGCACCGCCTCCTCTCCCCCCTCTGTGAAGGCGAACACCTTGTCGGCGCCCAGGGAAAGTGCCAGCTCACGACGGGAGTTGGATGCCCGGTCGGTGACCGCATACACCTTCTCCGCCCCTAAGGCCTTGAGCGCCATCACGGCAAACAGACCCACGGGGCCCAGCCCCTGTACCACGGCACAGCGACATTTTTCGATCTCCACCCCGGCCTGACGGGCCAGACGGATAGCATGCAAAGCAGTGGGGCCGGGGCAGGCAAACACGGCAGTCATGGTGGGATCCAACTGCTCCGGGATCTTCACTAAATTTGTAAGAGGCGTGTAATTAACCCGGGCGTAACCGCCATACAGGTAAGGCGCCTCCTCGATGCTGCCGCCGTTGGTGACCCCCATATTCACGCAGTTAGCATCGTCACCGCTTTTACACAACAGACACTCGCCGCAGGGGACTGCAATATCTGCGATGACGGCATCCCCCTTTTTGAGACCATAGCGGGCTCCTTCCGCCTCATCCAGCTCAACCAAACGCCCCACAAACTCATGACCGATGACAGTAGGGGCCTTGATTGACAGCTTGCCCCGGTGAAAATGCACGTCCGTACCGCAGACACCACTGGCGATCAGTTCGCAGCGGCCATATCCGGCGGGCGGTGTGGTCACAGGAAACTCCCGCACCTCAAAAGGAACGTTCGGGCCCATAAAAACGGCTGCTTTTGCTTTCATTTTTCTCTCTCCAATCTTAAATATCGTGTGTTATCCCTGCTGGGTTCTTGCGAGAATGTCCTCCTGCACGCTACGGTGCAGTGCGACAAAATAGGCCGAGAAGCCGGAGACGCGCACCACCAGGTCAGCGTACTCCTCCGGATGCTCCATGGCCGCCAGTAACACCTCACGGGAGGTAGCGTTGATCTGCATCTCCTGCCCGCCCTTTTCAAAATACACCCGGATGAGGGCCAGCAGACGGGCGCGCTGGGCATCGCTGAACATCATGGGGGAAAATTTCTGATTGACCACCGTGCCGCAGGCGACTCTGCTGTAATCCGGCTTGGTCAGACTATTAACAGTGGCAGTAGGTCCCAGCCGGTCACGGCCGTAGGTGGGCGACGCCGCATCCGACAGAGGCGTTCCCTCCAACCGGCCATCCGGGGTAGCGGCGATATTCCGCCCCGCAATAATATTGTTGATATTAGCAGCCATGGCGGTGTAAAAATACCCGCCGTCGGGGGTGCGATAGCGGTCAAACTCCCCGGTAAGAAACCTCACAAACCACACAGCGTATTTATCTGCGAAATCGTCGTCGTTACCATATTTGGGGGCGGAAAGCAGAAGCTGCCGCAGCTGCTCATAACCCACGAAGTTTGCCTTCATGGCTTCTGCGATCTGGGTGAGCGTAGCTTTTTTCTCCTCAAACACCACCCTCTCGATAGCGGCCAGTGAATCACACACGGTCCCCACGCCCATCAGGCCCACGCCATGAACAGAAGGATAGAGTGCTCCGCCGTCACAGATATCCTGACCACGGGCGATGCAATCCTCGCAGAACACCGACATAAAGGGCTGCACATACCGCTTGGGATCGTGGAGCTGATTGCGCTCGTTGAACCAGTCTACATACTGCCGTACACCCTCCGCCATCTGGCGGGAATAGCGCGCCATCAGCTCCGCCATTGTACCAATGCTCTCCACGCTGCCGGTATCGATGCCGGTACTCTCACCGAACATCGACTGACCGCTGTTGAGCAGATATTCAAAGTATTTCGGCGGGTCGAAGCGTCCATCCGTCCATGCCGGCTGCTTGCCGGTGATGAAATTCTCAATGCAACCCACCATTGAATAATCACAAATATCCTCGTGGCTGTACCCGAACCGGGACAAGGCCTTCAGGTTGATCTCATCGTTCATCAGAGCCGGATACCCAAGGCCGGTGCCGATGACCTGCAGACACTCATCCAGGAACGCATCCGGTGTATGGTGGGTGATGCGGGCTGACAGGTTGGGGCCGGGCACGTTGCACTCCTTCACCGCCCGCAGGACCAGATAACTCAGCTCATTGATTTCGCAGGAGCCGTCCGGTGCGGTGCCGCCAATGGCGATGTTCACCACGTCGTCGCTACCACGGTATACGGTGCGCTCGTATATTTTCATGAATACATTTTCCAGTAGCTCCTGTGCCCGTTCCGGGGTAAGAGTGCCCTGTTCGATGTCCTTTCGATAGTAGGGATAGAGGTATTGATCGATCCGGCCAAGCGCCATGGCGTAGCGGTTCTCCAGCTGGAAAGCACTGTGTACCAGCCAGATCAACTGCAGTGCTCCGGCAAAGGTAGTGGGAGCACCCTGCAAGATCTCCTCCAGAGTGGTGCAAATAAACGCAATATCCTCTGTCCGGTAGGAGGGGTCGTCTTGCAGAGAACGGGCCAGCGCCAGGTGGCTTTCGATCATCCTGGAAAATCCTTCCACAGTTCGGTGCATAGCCCGCAGGAACGTCACCTTTTCCGCATCCGCTACGTGGGTCTCCATGGACTGGCGGATACGTGCCAGCGTACCGGGCACACCCTCCGTCAAAAAGCGACGGTAACCGGGCACGTAGTGATCAAAATTGGTGTAGAAATCCCGTTCACCGTAAGTGTTGACCAGGGTGGCGGCCTCCTCGACCTCTTTGAACTCCGCTTCAGTGAACAGCAGATACAGGCTGCCCACGATCAGGTCGTTGCGGTAGATGTGCGGCTTGGCCAGCGCAAACAGGTCATGAATGGCCTCCGCCCGGGCGATGACCTCCGGCTGTCCTGCGGCCCGCCGGTAACCACTGGCCTTGTACAGCCAGAAAGCATCGGTACTGCCTGCCGGCTTTTGAGAAAATTCCTGCTTCAGGTTTACCGTTCTGTTCATAGGACCCACTCCTTTCTTGTGGTAGCTTCATTGTACCTTTTGGAGACTCAGCCTGCAATAGACAAGTGTAAAAAATCTTGACAAAATTAATATGATGTTCTATACTTTTCTCAGGAGGTGTTTGCCTTGAGACGAATACAACTGCACACTATTCCAGAAATCTGGTTTGGACACACCTGGTCTTCACCAGAATACGATACCACCATTCCTGCATACGAAAACAAGCTGGAGATCTGCTTCTTCTCTGAGGGAACAGCCATTATGGAGACGGATGGGCAGTCCTATACCGTCGAGAAAAACGATGTCATCGTCAACTGCTTTCAAGCACCGCTGACTATCCGCACCACGGTCCCCCACGCCCATCATACCGTCGCCTTCATCGTCAACTATACCGTCAGCGAGGAGGAGGGCACCTATGCGCCGTTCTTGACAAAATTTGACTCATCCAACCACAAGATTGCCCGGCTCATCGATCAGATCATCTACCAGAACACCATCGCCCTAGATTCTAATCTCACCTGCGCCGGTCTGCTACTGGAGCTGATAGGAGAGCTACACGAGGTACACAGACGGCGGGAACAACACATCTCCCATGGCGAGGCTCGGTATGTGCAGGAGGCGAAAAGATATATACTGAAGCATCTCCATTTCCCCATCACCCAGCGAGAGGTAGCCGCCCACCTGGGTATCACGCCAGAGTATCTATGTGCCCTGTTCAAAAAAGTGGAAAAAGAAACCGTGCTGGGATTCATCAACCGTATCAAGCTGGAGGGTATCCGCAGTCTGATGGAACGGGAAGGTCTAAAGCTGTATCAAGCAGCGGAGCAGTATGGCTACGCCGACCCGAACTATGTGAGCCGCCTGTTCAAAAAAGTATACCGCATGAACTGCAGCGATCTAAAGCGCGCCAAATAAACTGAGAGGCACCGCCCATTTTGGGACGATGCCTCTCTTTTACTCTTAATTTTACAGCCAACGGGTTTCCAGGTCGCTCAGGGCCGGCTCTACCACATCTGGGGTCAAACCGGGGATGTACCGGCAGGCCTCCAGCAGAATATCGCCGTAGTGGCCATACACCACCGACACGTGGTGAATATAGGGACCCTTCACCAGCCGGTGCTCCCACAGCGGCCAGTTGCCCACCTTTACCCACATATAGCTGCCCACATTCTTGGGCCCCTGCGTGGTGGCCGCCTCGCCGATGAGCAGGCGGTAGTCACCGTGGTCGCCGTCAAAGCGGGCGATGGTCACCTCGCCCTCCTTCAGCTCCCATTCCGCAATACCAAAGCGATCAGCATTGTAACGGTTGCAGGCCACACGAGCCGCCGCCGGATCCTTGGCCAGCGAGTAGGGGGCGTTGCCGCAGTGCCACAGCAGCTCTGCATTGTCGTCATAGGGATGACGTACCGTAATATCCGCAAAGAACTGCGCCTCGGTGTCCATATTAGCTGCTTGGGTCATCACCGCTGTGATGGCGCCGTGGATGTCCGTTTCGCACACCACCGGCAGGCCTTCGTCACACAGCATCGCATTGGCCATGCAAGGCATCACATTCAGCAGATGCTGCATGGAATCCCAGCACTGCACCGCCGCCGCACGGCAACCACGTGCCTCTGCTAGCACACGGATAGCGGCCTTCAGTCCGGCTACACGCTGGCGATCCAGGTCACTGCCTCCGCAAACACCGATGCTGTCAATCTGCACTAATGCGGCACGGTAGGCGGCAGACTCGCTGTCAATCTGGTACTGCATTTCCGTCACCAGATCGTCCAGCGTCACTGGGCAACACTGAATGCCAAAACGCTCAATTAACTCATTCTCGTTGCAAATCACACTACAAAACAGAGCCGGTCTGGTGGAAATCTGCAGGATCTTCAGCCCACGCACCGCCTTGACCACATTGGCCACGCGCAGGAACTTATCAAAGCCCTCACGGAAGGTTGTGCTGTCCAGCGCCGAGTTGGTCAGGTAGGTGAACGCTACATTGTGCCGCCGCAACACCTTGCCGGTAGCGAACAGTCCGCACTGGGAGTCCCGGTTGCGGAAGCCGTCCCCGTCCGGGGCATCGTCCCGAGGCCCCCATAACAGGGTGGGCACCTTCAGCGCCGCCGCTACCTGCGCTACGCAGTTCTCCGACCCAAAATTACAATGGGGGAAAAACACCGCATCCACCTCGGCTTCACGGAATCGACGGATGACCGCCGGTACATCGCTGTCGGAAAACAACAGCTCCTCCTCATTGATGCCGGCTAGGTCGATGATCTCCACCGGGTATTCCGTCAGCACCTTCCGGATACGCTTGCCGTACTCGATGGCCGCCTCCCGGCTGAACACATCTCGTCGGGTGGGGCAGTAGCCTAAACGAATAACACTCTTTTTCATATCACATACCCCACTTTACCAGCATGGCATTCTCGAAGGCCAGCATGGTTGCCGCCTCCGCATCCAGCGCCGCCTCACTCACATCCTCCAGCAGGTTGCGCCACACATAGATGCTTCGCCCCACCTCGCCACCTTGGGTGACGAAGGGCTCTGCCACGATGCGGCCGGTGTATCCAATGGTCTTAAGAGCACCGAATATCTCGTCCCAATCCAGGTGCCCCTTGCCACATCCGGGACAGGTGCGGTTGTTTTCGCCCACGTGGAATCCCACCAACTTATCCCCTACCAGACGGATTGCCCCACCGATGGATTCTTCCTCGATGTTCATGTGGTAAGTATCCAGCAGGATGCCTACGTTAGGTAAGCCCACCGCCTCCACGTACTTTACCGCCTCTGCGGCGGTGTTGAGCAACACGCCCTCAAAGCGGTTGACCACTTCGATACCATAGGTGATACCCAAAGAGGCCGCCTTGGCGCCCAGCACCTTCATGCTGGCTACGCTGTTGGCGAACAGCTCTTCCTTGTCAAAATCACCATCCGGCACACCCCAACCGGCATAGGACACGCCGGAGATAATGCGACCGCCCATGTACGCCACCTTATCCATGATGGCAGACAGATACTCAATACCGCCCTCCCGGATCGCCGGGTCGGAGGAGGAGATGTCATAGGCCTTGTCCAGTCCCAGACTGTAGGTCAGTTCCACCCCTTCGGCGACGGCCAAAGCCTTCAGTTCGTCCAGACGGCTGTCCGAAAGCTCCAGCAGCGCCTGAGCCTGAAACTCCAGCACATCGAAGCCCAGTTTGGCCGCCTTGCGGACGTACTTAGCGTGATCCGCCGCCCAAGTCTGCTCCCAGAAATTCAAGAAAATACCCAGTTTGTTCATAATGTTTACCTCCTTATATTGCCCAGTATAAGTGCATACCCATACCGAAATCCATATTGTCCGGGTGGCCGGCCGGATGAGGCGGTGGACAGAAAGCCTTTTCATACCGGTTCCATGCCACACGTATTCCCTGCTCATCATACACGCTCAACAGCACGGTAGCATCTGCCGAAATATCATCCATAGCGGCACTCCAGTCTCCTACCTTCACCAAGCTGTCACGACCCACCTGGGCGTCATAGTTGACCCGGCCAAGCACATGGCTGTCAGCATCCGTCACCTGCAGTACCACTTTAGCCGCAAAATCACGCAGGGTATCGTTGACGATCCACAACGCCACCGGCCTGGTACCCGTCTTGTCCAGCTCCAGCATCACCGCGATAGGTTGGTTGCTTTCCAAATAGGCACGCTGGGCCATCTTGGGCACTCCCAACCAGTCATAAGCACCAAACCAGCTGGTTGGTGCCGGGTCGCTCCACAGGAAGTGAAAATAGCCGCTGTTGGGGGCATTCTTCTGCAGACGGTAATACTCAATGAAATACTTAACGTACCGATACTGGTACTCCTGTACACTGTCAATCCCTTCCATCACCGGACCAAGACGACGGCAGATGTCCGGACGGTGGCGCAGACTGCTCTCGCAGGGAATCCCATCCATACCGAACTCGGTGTTCAGCCGCTCGGTGTTGCCGTAAATATCCAGATAGTGGGTGTGGTTGCCGGCCAGAGAACCATCGTAGTTGTGACTGTCGCCACTCTGCTCCCAATCCGCCACATCCCAAGAATTCTGAATACACAACCGACCGCCACCCATTTGGCGACCAAGTTCCATCATCTGAGGACCGGGACGAAGGGTGAAGTACTCGCTATGACGAGCCTCGTTCAGCATCACCCAAGCGAAAATACTGGGATGATTACGCAGTCGAACCAGCATCTCCCGACACATAGTCACCGCCCGTTTGGCAAACGCCTCGCCAAGCGGATGTACCCAGTTAAAATCGGTATCCTGAATGAGCAACACACCCTTTTCATCGCACAGGTCGTAAAACTCATCCTTTTCGGTATGCACATGGACACGCAAGGCGTTCATACCGTCCTTGATGCACCGATCAATATCCCGGTTGTAAATGCCGGGGGTCTGTTCCGACAGGTATAGCGTGGGGAAATAGGTGGCACCGCGCAAATACAGCTTTTCTCCATTGAGCCACACGCTGAACTCCTCCGGGGTGCGGACAAAATCCAGCTTGCGGATACCGATCCATCGCCGCTCCCGCAGCCACACCGTTTCCTCGCAGGACACCGCAACACACAACTGATAGCGATGCGGCACGCCCCGTTCCCATACTGTCCACAATTTCGGTTGCTCCAGCGTCAGTGAAGCCGTAACAGAAGCGGCTTTCTCTCCCACAGTCACGGCATAGGAGGTATCAGTGCACAGGGTGCCGTCCTCATCGTACAGAGTACAGGACACGGTGTAGTCACCTGCTGGAGCATCCAGCAGACCGGTAACCGTCACCGTGGCAGCGGAAAAATCCCCGTTCAGCGCGCTGTCTGCAAACAACTCGGTGAGCACAGCACCAGCATGGGCGGTCAGGGTGACCTTGTTCCAGATACCGATTGGGTTGACATCCCGGGGTACGAAGCTATCGTTATGCTCGTAGGTGCCCTTCAGCATCCCCCGCACCAAGGCGACAAACGCAAGATGATGTTGTTCGTCCATTACCTCGTGATCCCACGGGGCGCTGACCTTCACCACCAGACGGTTGACCTCACCACGGCGCAGGCGCTCCCCCACCTCGAAGGAGAAGGGCGTTCCGTACCCCTCATGTGCACCCAAATATTCTTCATTTAACCACACATCAGCGTAGTAATCCACCCCGTGGAAAGTAAGGGTAGCACCGGGCTGGGTGTCTTCCCATACAAACTCGTTGGCATACCACCAAGGGGCCTCGTTAAACTGACGCAGCTCCCGTCCGTGGAAGCGATCAGATGCCAACTGGGGCTGCAGACAGCCGATGCGGATCGGTTGCCACGGCTCCAGCGGCTTCACACCGGGGTCGCCGCCGAAGCGGGTAGTCTCCGCACCGAAGCGGTACAAGCCAAGCACATCACCTATGCCGTCGATGTCCTGCAATACCTTCCAGCCATTAGATATTTCCATAAAATAAGTCTCCTTCCTATATCTCTTGCGCGATAGAGTGCCACCTTAGGTGGATGGGTCTCCGCACCATCGTCACTTCCTGGGCAACACCTAGACAAAAAGTAGCGTACCAAGCAAACAAAGGCAAACAGCCCACAGACTCTTACGGGACATCCTCTCCCCGAAGAGCAGAAAGGAGGCCAGAGCCGTAAACAGGATGGTACCACCGGACACCACAGGATATAGCATTGTGGCCGGCAAGTTCTTTGCGCCGTGCAGTTGCATAAACATTGACAGTCCGCTGAATATCACCGACAACAGGGCAATCAGGGGCAAAGGAATCCGACGCCTTGCTGTCGCCGACACTGACCACTCCCCTCTTGCACTATCACGCTTTCGCAGAGCCAGATAGAGGCCGCCACAGAATATAAAACGCCATAGACCCGACAACCATACAAAGCCCGTTGTGGTAGCAGTAGCCAACTCACTGTGAATCTGATGCTCCTTAGACACAATACTGACCAAGCCATTCAGAAAAAACACAGCCAACAGCCACAGCAGACTGTTACGGTTGAGCCTCTCGGCTCCACCATACATCAGCAAAATGCCTACAAGAATCAGCACCAAGCCTGCCCAACTCCGCCACGTGGTGGTCTCGTCCAGAAATAACAGGCCCCAAAAAAACGGCATCAGCATGCCACCCAGCATCAGAAAAACGGTATACATAGCCACTGTTCCATCAGCCATCAGCCTAAACCCGATGAGCGTATAGATGGCAATCGCCGCTGACATCAGTGCCGACATCAGCAAAGAATACCACCCTCCAAACATGCTCGGATGGATTGCAAAGCCAAACACCAACGTGGTAAAGAGTCCTACCAACGCTGAAAAGGCCAGTCCGCTCCGCAAGCCGCTTCCATAGCCTATCTGGTGCAACTTGGTTGCTGAAAAATTCAGCGCCAGCAGCACCGTTGCGCCAATCAAAAGAACATATCCCATAGTCGCTCTCCTTTTCCTAGCCGTAATCTACTCGATAATGGCCTTTCCTTTATACCAAATAGAAGAAAAAACGAATCTTTCAATTCGGCCACAACCGCATGATCAATCCTTTATGCGATAGAATACCACCTTGGAGGAACGGGCCTCCGGCAGCAGGAAGCGATGCACCTCGTCCCCTCTTGCCTCATAGGTCACGCCGGCATCTACATCCTCAAACACATAGGTCTTACCGGCATCCAGTCCCTTCAAGGCAGTCGGCAACGTATCAAAGGGGGCGGCAGGGCGACGGAACAACAGCACCACGCCATCCCCTTCCTCGGGGCGGTCATACTGCCACGCCGTCCAGGCAGAGTCGTCCAGCGCATAGTCCACCAGACGATAGAAATCGCAAGACAGATACGGCCGAACACGCTTGTACTCCGCAATCTGGCTACGGATAAGATCCAGAGGCTGGTGCTCCCCAATACTCTCTTCCTCATACATCCAGAAGCCCACCTGCAGAGCAGGGCTATAACAGCTACGCATCCGATAGGTATCTCCCATCACACGACCCACGCCCAAACCGCTGTAGGGCAACCACCAGGGAAAGCCGGTGCCATGAGCCTGCGCCGTCTCCGGGTCGCTGTCGAACACGCACTGATAGTCACTACGCCACAGAGCCACCGAACGGCTGAGCGCCTCGAAGTCCAAACGGCGTCCGCCGCTGGCGCAGTTATCAATAATCAGGTGGGGGTATTTCTCCAACAGGGTATCCCAAAAACGGTACAACCCCATAATATGATGAATCTCATGGCTACCGGCACGCTCCGGCTCATCATATTTACGCCAGAAAGGCAAAGGATTGGTGTTGAAGTCCTGCCTATAACAGGACAGACCAAGCTCCTCAATGAGATAACTTAGATCGTCGATGGCACACTGCAGTGCCTGCTCGTTGCCCATATCCAGCAGCCAATCTTGGCAACTCTCATCCAGCTTGAGGAACCACTCCGGGTGCTTATCGGGGGTGGGATTGCCCCGAATGACACGCTCCGGCTCCACCCATAGAAGCATTCCCATGCCATTTTCTTTACAGGCCTTAGCAACCTCCTTAAGCCCATCCGGGTGGGTATAGGGGTTGATGGTCCAGTTGCCGGTCTGCTCATACCAGCCGGCGCTGTGCTCGCTGGGGCAGGGCTTCTGTGATACACCATACCAGGCGGCATCGATCCAGAAAGTCTCGATGCCCAGATCGTACTTTTTATACGCCTTGATGCGCTCAATCATATTCGTGCTGGACATACTGCCCCACGTGCCGGCGCAGAAAGGAATCAGCGACGGACGGCCGGGCTGGCCGATGAGAGAATAGTGGTTCTTCAGCAGGCGACGGAACCGGTTGTGCGCCTGCTCAGAGCTATCGTCATACCGCATCAGTAGCACCGAGGACGTACGGAACTCCTCACCGGCGGTCATCCGCAGGGAGACAGCCTCGATGCCGGTCTTGACCCGTACATTGTGGCCTTCCTCCTGGCAGAACTGGGCATTCCACTGGCCCGACCAACCAATGGCACACAGCAGACCACTATTCCCCTGGGTAACCTCAAAATACGGTGCCAGTCCCTGAGAAGAACGACCGCCAATGTTGGCGTAACTGCGTACAACCGAGGGGTGGTGTAGCGTCTCAAAGGCGGTGCGGAACTCGCCACGCTCCCAGTTGGAGCCCACGGTGCGGTGCACCCGGGGGAAACTGGCAGGTACATTGAAGCCGGGACGCTCCTTCTCCTCTTCATAGTCAAAGTGGGTGGTCATATTGCAGTCCCACAACTCGGAAACACGCGCACTGCTGGTGTTGGCGGTGTTCTTAAAGTACAGCACCCACTTGACCGCCCCATAGGCAGGATGGGTACGCACACACCAGCGTACCTCTAATCCATCCGGCAACTGATATAGGGTGTTGATCTCTTGCCCATCCTTCATGGGGCTAGTTTCTGTGGTCACGGTACACTCCGGCAACCATTCGGCAAAGGTCTTTTCGCCATAGCGAAAAGAAAACAGAGGATTCATTGCATCATACCAATTTTTCATAGCATTTCTCTCCTTTATTTGGTCGGTATCAGGCGGATGAGGCGGCCCACGCCATAAGGCTCACCTGTGATAGTCATCGGGGTCACATATTGCATACAATCCCCACAAATGGGGTCTGTACGGTCAAAAAAATGCACGTGGCCGGTAAACACACCACGAATCGCACCCGGGCGTTCACGCAGCCGCTGGACAAAACGGGTGGTGACTGGAGTGGGGATCAGCTCCGGTAACATATTTGCCTTTACCTCCGGGGGAACACCGATCATCAGCGGCTGCCCCCAGCGGCTGGTAACTTCCTCCCCAAAGCCCGGTAGGTACAGTGGGATGTGCATAAACAGCAGGCAAGGCTTGTTCTGCTCCATTAGACGGGTCAGCATAATGGCCTGAGACTCACTGATCTGGTTGTCGGAGTCATCCACGCCGACCAGGCTCACCCCATCCATATCCAGCACCTGTAGTTCTGGATCACCATGGACGGCAAACTTAAGCTGTTCTGTATATCGACAGCAGGTCGCTTCATTCAAGTCGTCCAAGGTGAACATACGGTCATGGTTGCCAAACACATACAGATAACGGGGACACTCCTGCCTCAGAAACTCCCGGAATACCTCTATGTTTTTCTGCGAAGGGAAGCCGATGATGTCTCCGGTAAACACCACGCAGTCCGGCTTCTCCTGCCGCAGGTACTGCCGAAACGACTCCAGCACCTCGTCGGCATAGGGAAACCACTCCGCCTGCTGGGCGGCCATGGCTCGCACCTCATCGCTGTCCCGTTCATCTACATGAATCAAATGCAGATCTGTGATCTGCAACAGCCGTATCTCCTGTGTAATGCCGGAAAGCGGCAATATGGTTTCAATTGTCTTGAACATACTCTTCTCCTAATTTGTTACCAACCTAACTTTTCCTGAATATACGCTGTCAGCGCATCACCAATCTGCTGATGACCGTACACCGAGGGGTGGCCGTCCGCACCAACGGTGCCGGCAATGTCGTCATACATATAGATGAAATGTCCAATCTTAACATCGCTGTACAACTGCTTACGCATGTTCACCACCTCGTCAATAGTGTCCCAAACGGTGGTATTACCGCCGGCTGTGGTGCAGACGATGTAGGCATCCGGGTACTGACGGCGAATGTTGGCCACAAAGCGGAGATACGCTTTGCGGTAGTCCGCCATGCTGACGCCCATGTTGGCATCGTTGGTGCCCAGGTGGATCACCACCACATCCGGGGCGGGCTGGTCAAACTTATACTTAACATCATTTTTGTGCAAAATACGGTCAAAATACTTAGGCGTCACCTCGGTTGTGGACTGGGACAGGCTCTCGTACATCCCATGGCCGGACAGGGCGATGACGGTATACTCCGCATCCAGCGCCGCAGCGGCCAGGGCGCCGTAAGTCTTGTCAATGTTTTCCTCATTCAGGCGAAAACCGTTTTCCTTGGCCTCGTTGCCGTAACCTGCTGAGATGGAGTCACCGTAGATCTCGATGCGGCGGGTCTTGCGGGCAGGTGCAGGAGCCGGCTGGCTCGAGCCGTAGAGGAAGCCTTCGAACTGGAATTGGGAGGAGAACTGAGCCTCGGTGCGCTTGGTCACCCGGACGGTGTGGTAGCCGTCCTTCAGGCCGGTGGCCAGCGTATACTCCACCCGGCTCATATCCGTCACCAGCAAGAAAGACTCCCCCCCGTCGATGGACACATTGAAATAGTCCTTGTCGTGGTTGGCGTTTTTCAGCGTGCGCAGACGGATGCCGATCTCCGTGCCGGTAAAGCCGGCAGTGATGGTGCTGCCTGCCCACTCAAATTTATAGGTAGTATCAGAAATCTTTTGGAATCGTCCGATAAACTCGACCATGTTCTCGCTCTTCCCCTCTGTTTTCTTGGTGGTGGTTGTTGCCCGCTTCGTGGTGGTGGCCGTGGTAGCCTTACTCTCTGTCTGCGTGGCGTCTGCAAAACCGGTCTGCACTACAGTGCCAGCGGTGGTGGTATTCCCCACAGAGGGGGCGGTACCGTTCGTTTTGTCGGCCTCGGTCGAGTTCGCAGTCGTCGTCACGGACGAGGAGGTGCTCTCCATCGTGCTGATATCGGAAGTCTGCGGCTCGCTCACAGCAGGCGTATCGGTACAGCCGGTCAGAAACAAAGCGAAAGCCAGAAAAAGTGCGAAAAATATCCTGTGAGGGTTCACAGCTTCACACCGCCTCTCCCGATTTTTTGAGAGGTATTTGCGGTTTCCCTCTTTTCACGGCGATTCCTGCTTTCTGTGTTTTTATAGTTTATCGGCAGGGATCAGCACTGCCGAGCACACCTGTGCCAATACACGATAGAGGAAATCGTTGGGATGGTTGACATTGTTGGCGGTCATATCCCAAAAGCGCTTGACATTCTGCAGATCCAGGTGTACTTGCATAATCTCCATTACTGCTACACCAGGGCCCTCCAGTTTCTTGTGCTGCTCCGCATAGCGATCCTGTAGCACATACCAGCGATAGCCGTTCTTCTGGGAAATAAAACGGTTGGGGGTCATGGGGTCAACCAAAATGAACTCGGTGTGAGGGCTGGTTTCTTTCACCCGGGCAAGAATCGTCTCAATTTGTCTGCGATAAGCCTCCGGATCCATCCGGTCGTTATTACCGAAGCCGATGACCGCCAGATCCGGCTGGTGGTCGATGACGTGGGTCTGGAGATTTTCTAGCCCCCACGCAGTGTCGCTGCCGCCGAGGGCGGTGTCGATCATGGTGATCTCGGAGCCGTAGCGCCGCTCCAGATTGGCCACGAACATCTCGGTCCACAGAGGGGTATACGGGGGCACATTGGTTTGACTGGTGACATCGTCACCGCTGGTGACGCTATCGCCGTAGAACAGCACCGTCAGTGGCATCCCCTTCTGCAATTTATCATAAGTGCGGGGCAACAGGTCTCCCTTGAACGCGGGGATGCGCCACCGCCACGGATCATCATGGGTATAGGTTACATAGATAATGCCCTGCTGCATATAGGGGGCACAAACAATACGCATGTGTCCACCGCTATCCAGGTTCATCACCAGATCGCCCTCCTCATTGGGGCAATAGAGCTGCTGATAAGTCAGATAAGGCATCCGGGAGTTGGGGGTGCGCCAAAGGAAGCCGCCACGCAGCTCATAGTCCTCTCCCTCGGTGTAGGTGATGCCCAGAGTGCTGTCGCATACCGACAGGATGGTATTCGGGTAGTAAAGAAGCGGGGCAAAGATCTCCCCCATGGCGTTCTCCGCCATCAACAGGCTTTCGTGGTAAATCGTGTTGCCCTGCCAGATCGGCTTGAGAGCCCATTCTATATCGTATTTGTTCAGATTTTCCATTTTTACGCCTCCGTCAATCGGTGTAAAAGGTTTGACCGGGGGGCGACACCTCATGGCGGCGATGCCGCCCCCGATCACTAACTAATGCGAGGTTCTCTATACGAGATTAAGACTTATGCCTTTTTCTTCTTCGACAAAACAATGCCGATAGCAACGATGACTACCAGCAGAACGGCACCACCGGCAATGAAGGGCCACACAACAGGCCTATTATCCTCCGCCGGCTTGGTGCTGCCCTGGCTATCCTTGGATGTGGTCGTGGTTCCTTCAGCCACTGTGGTAGTGACCTCCTCCACCGTTGTGGTGGTCTCCTCTACGGTAGTGGTTGTGGTTCCTTCGGTCACCGTGGTCGTATCGGTGTCTACCCAATCGTTGGTATCCACAGTCGTCGTAGTGGTTGCGGTAGTAGGAGCCTGCATCTCCTTGCCCACCGCCTCTACCAGATAGGTACCCACCTCGTCATAGGGAACCTTGACTGCGAAATCCTGCACGGCAGAGCGGCTCCCCTCGACGATGACCTTACCGGTGAGCAGATCGGTAACACGATACTTGGTGTTGTAGCCGATGCCCATATCCTCAAAGGGCACCACTACGGTCATGGTGGCATCCGGATCGTGGACATTGTTGTTGGGCACCACGATGACGCCCTTGCCGTCCGCATAGCGGCCATAGGCCTGCAGAGTCTCCAAACCGTACACATCCACCTTGCAGATGTTGCTTTCCCGGTGGTTGGTGGGATAGTAATCGAAGATTTCGGAATACGTACGGCGCACACGGATAAGCGCCTTCACCTTCTCAAAGAAATCCCGGTTTTCCTTATTCTCCAAGGCAGAAAGCTGCAGAGGGTTACGGTAGATGATACCGCCCTGGCCACCAGCGGTCAAAGGATTGTCAAACTCCTCACCGCAGAACCACAGCGAGATGAAGGGAGAGAGAATAGCCTGATAGCCAATATTGACCAGGCTACCATTGGCGTGGTAGTCGGTGGAATCGTGGCACGACAGACGGAAGGTATAGAAACGGGACACACCACCCTCGCCGGTCTGCTGCATGAAGTTACTGCCTAAATGCAAACCCTCCTTCACTCCGTCTACGATATTGACACCCTCGGTGTACAACTCCCAGTTTTCCCACATAGTCTCGTCATCGGAGGAGTGCTCATCAAAATCGTAGGTGGGGAACAAACGCTCATTGACCGTCTCGGTGAACAAAGCAATCTTCTCGCCACGCTCCAGGGCACGCTTACGCACCTCGCCCCACATCTCATAACCGGTCACCGTGGGCTCCAGATCACAGCGGAATCCATCCACACCGATTTCGGTGGTCAGCCACACATACTGCTCGATGAACCACTCACGGAACTCGTTGTTGTTCCAGTCGTAGGCCCAGCCACCCCAGTTAGACGGGCCGGTAAACCACTCGGGGTGTTCCTCGTACATAGGCGCATCCAAAGCACAGCCCCAAGTAACCGCCTCCACGAAAATGCGAATATTCTTGGAGTGAGCCTCGTCCACAAAGGCCTTAAACCTCTTCCAGCCCTCGGCATAGTCCTCAGTCCCGGTCAGCAAAGGGCTGATGGTGTGGGGTCCCCAGTGGCCATAGTGGCCCAGGCCGTCGCCAGTGTCATAGGGTGGGGTGACCCACAGGGCGTTGATTCCTGCCTCGGCATAGTGATTCAGCACCTCCGAAAGGCCATCCAGGTTCTGCGAAGGCGAGGCAAACATAGGGTTAATCTCCGCAATCATCAGGGTCTTGACCCAGTCAGGGCTCATCAGGCCGCCGCCGGAATCCTCCAGTACTACCTGGTCGTCGTCCACATACTTGGGAAGCAGGGACGAGTTGTCGATATACGTGGCTTTGGTGTCAGCGGCCAGCACCGACACACCGCACACGACGGAGGTCAGCACCAGCGTGACCGCCGCCAATAAGGCGATCCATTTTTTCATCATTGGTGTCACTCCTTTCACAGCGCTTTCTTATTCTTCTGCTTGCTTACCAGCATAACACCGGCCGCCGTTATCGCTGTCATCAACGCCAGCACCAATGTCAGCGAACTCTCACCGGTAATGGGAGAAGTGGGGCCATCGTTGTTATCAGGCGTGCCGGGTATGGTACCATCTTCCTTCTCACCACGCTGTAACAGATAGACATCCAGCAGGGCATCACGCAGGGTCAGATAGTTGCCCACCATCGGACGCTTGTAGGGCTCCAAAGCTTTGTACATATCGTTGAGAATTGCAATGGCATCTGCCTTTTCCACCGTCACGGTGCCGATACCGGCGATTGCCTCGACAATCTCATAGATCTCCTCCGCATCCACCAGATCCTGATAGTTCTCTACGACGCCCTTAACATAATCGTCCAAAGCCTCGTACAACTCACGAGCCTTGATAAGCGTCTTGCGGCTGGCGGGAGTGACCTGGCCTTTCTCATTAAAGATGGCCTTGATGGTCTCGATGGTGCCGTTGATCTCCGCCAGCACCTCGGGAGTCACGTCGTCAGCACAGATCTCCTTACCACTGTGGATGGCAATCAAATTCAGTTCCATCACGGTAGAAGTCGTCCAATCCCAGGGACACAGGGTAACATACACTTCGTCATACTCAGTCAGGCCAATAGCAGAATCGAGCAGTTCCTTGGTGAGGATTGCCTCCATGCCCAATACGGACAGCGTATAGGTGCCATCACCATTGGCGGTGATTTTCAAGTCAAACTCCTTGCCTTCCAAGTTTTCTGCCAGCAGAGCAGGACTCTCGATAAGCACGGTGCCAGCAGGGTCCACCATGTTCTCAGTGCACGCCTTCACCAAACCATTGTTACCGTCGAATACGATCATCAGTGGCTGATTGCCAACCGAGGAATACCCGGCGCCCCAGTCTTCTGCACTGTCACGCAGGTCGCCGATATACACCGCAAAGCGCTTGTTGGCAGAGCTGAACTTCAGGCCATCAAACACCAGATGCATCCCATCAAATGTCAATTCCTTGTCGATGCCCATACGCCAGTCAGTACCGGTCATGTTCCACTCGAAGTGGATACCGCCCTCAGCCAGGTCGCTGATGAACAGGTTATTAGTCCAATAGTTGGTACCCATCGTCTGGCTGCGAGAAGGACGATAATAGTTCTTGTCCTTAAAGTCCATTCCGCCTTCCGCTTTCAGCGACTGCAGTTTCCACTCGGCATTCACCAGCACCTTATAGTTACTGACAAAGCCCTGCTCGGTGGAGCCCAGCGCATCGTAGGCCGCACGAGCAACGATAATAGCAGGCTCAGACTCATCGGTGATCTCATTGTCGATAGCATCAATCTTTTCGATAACGGCATCGATTGCTGCCAATTGGTCGGCGCTCAAATCATCAGAGCAGATTAGTTCACCGCCGTGCACTGCCAACAGGTCAAACTCCACCTGCGCAGCAGCCGCCCAGTTCCAGGGGCACAGGGTGATATACGCCTTGCTGTAATCAGTCAGTGCCTCAGCCGCATCCAACATTGCCTTGGTGATAACACCGGTCTGCCCCAACATGTTGACAGTATAGCCGTCACCATTAGCGGTCAGCTTCAGCTCCACCTGCTTTCCAGCCAAGTTCTCCGCTTTCAGCGCTTCGGCCTGTATGATAGTCACACCGGCATCCTGCTTACTCTCACTAGTGACCTTCAATTCGCCGGTCTCACAGTTGAAGATGAAAATCAGTGGAGCCTTACTACTGGCGGTGTACGCTTCCTGTGCGTCCTTATCTGCCAGATAGACCGCAAACTGCTTTGCCTCCGAAGTAAAGGCAATATTGCCAAACGTCAGGTGCAGACCGTCCATATCCAACGGAATATTCAGGGCTGTACGCCAGTCAGTACCGGCATTGAACCACCTATAGTGGATACCGCCGGTAGAAATTTCCGACTGCATCACATTATTGGGCCAGTAGTTTGCACCCATCAAGTCATTGGTAGAGGGGTAATAATAATACACGTCCTTGGTGCCACCCAAAGCGGCAAAATCCTTCTCCGCCTTCTCCAGCAACACCAGGTTCTTCACCATGGCCTTTTGGATATCCGTCAAGGCATCGTAAGCAGAACGAGCAATCAGGATAGCTGGCTGGGAGCCTACCCCCACCTTGCCGATGGCGGCAATCAGGTTATCGACATTCTCCGCCTTCACCGCATTCTCATAGGTAGTGCGAGCAGTGGTCAACGTGTCATAGTTGGTAACCAGCACCTTCTGACTGTCGGTCAAAACCGCATAAGCGCTTTCTGCCGCCTCGATGGCCGCCTTGCTGGAAGTAGTCACATTGCCGATGGCATCAATCTTATCCATCACGGACTTGGCCGCCGCTTTGTCTTCGGCAGAAGCCTGATCCTGTGCCACTAACAAGTCGTAGTCAGCACGAGCCTTGGCCAAGGTTGCATAAGCGGTTACATACCCACGCTGGTTGTCGGTCAGATCGGCATACGCTTTCTCTGCTGCCTGGATGGCAGCGTCACTGTTCAATGTGACCTTGCCGATGGTGTTGATGAGGGCGTCCACTGCTTCAGCGGCGGCAATATCCTCTGCATCCATCACAGCCAGCCACATATTCTCCATCGTGATGTTGGTGCCAAGGTCATAATAGATGCCCAGCAGACCGTCCTTGACAGAGGACAAAGTGGTCCAACCGTCGGGATCGGCGCACAGAGCGCCCTTGCGCAGAATGCCGTCCACGTAAATCTGCACCCGATCTTGCGCCATCACAATTCGGAAAGAATAGGTCTTGTTCGCCTCCAACCCAAAGGGGTTGTAGATATCAACAAAGGTGTTAGTATCACTGGTTTTGCAGATACGCACCTGGTTGGTGCTACCCCAGAAGCCCAGGAACTGGCCAGTCTTACCGGTGCCGTCATCCCGCAGAGCCATCGTCACCAGGTTGGTGTTCACAGGTGCCTTCATGGTCAGATCGAAAGCATACACATACGTGGCATTCTCACGCAGAGTGATGCCGTCGAAATAGAAAACACCGCCTGCCTCCTGCAGACTGCCATCTACCGTCAGGGTGCCATTCTCATAGGTGGCAACGCCGTTGGAGGTCAAGGTAGCACTCGCCAGCAGGTTCAGCGCCTTGTAGGCAGTCTCTGCCTCGGTCAGTACATCTGCATTGGTCACCTGTGCCTGCAGTTCGGGAGTCAACTCATCGTAGGCCTTGCGGGCGGCTTCGATCTTCTGCCCGCTGGCCGCATCCACCTTACCAATGGCGTTGATCGCATCCACAACCGCCTGCACAGCGGCGGCATTCGCGTCCTCGCCGTCCGGCTCGCCAGGAATCTCAGCCAGCGACAGGTTAGACAGCGTGTAGGTAAAGCCGGGATTGCCGCCGGCCACACCAAACTTGGCATTCTTAACGGCAGGCAGAGAAATCCAATCGTCATTCAAAGTGACATTCACATTAGGGGTAAAGGTAGCCGCCTGCCCATTGATGTACACCTTGATGCGCTCCGGTTCCATGATAATTTTGAGGGATATGGGCTGGCCAGCAGTAGCCGACATCAGAGACCATGCCTCAAAATCATCGAAGTTCAGAACGTCGCACACACGCATCTGGCCGTAGCAGCCCAGGCTGACATACTGGCCGCCCTCACGCAACAACAACCATGGGAAGGTGGCATTAAAAGCGCCGTCGTAGGTGATATCAAACTCATATACATAGGTGGAGTTCTTATTCAGCTTCAGGTTGTTAAAATACACCGTACTCCCCGCAGTGATCTTGACGGAGTTGTCCGCTGGATTCACCACCGCCGCATCGGTATTGGAGACGGTAAGATCCTTCAGCAGGTTCATCGCTGCAAAAGCCGATTCCGCCTCGGTCAATGCAGAAGCATTAGGCACCTTCGCCTGCTGTTCGGGAGTCAGCGCATCAAACAGCTTACGTGCCGCTTTGATGGTATCACGGCTATATGCCGTCACCGTGCCAATGGCGGTAATGGCATCCACTGTGGCAGCCACGGCGGGATCATCCACTACCACACCCACCTTGGTCAGGGAGATATTGGACATAGTGTAAGTAAAGCCGGTGTTACCGCCGGTGACACCAAGTTTACCGTTCTCTACGGCAGGAACCGGCACATAGCCATCCACCACGTTGACACCCGTATTGCCACCAAAACCAACCGGCTTACCATTTATGTACGCCTTAACCTGTCGGGGCTCCATAATAATCTTAAAGGAAACCGGGATACCGGCATTGGCCGACATAGCGGCGTTGGCCTCAAAATCATCAAAATTCAGGTTGTCGCATACACGGATGCAGCCGTAGGCGCCGGCATTGATGTACTGGCCGCCGTCACGCAGGATGAGCCACGGGAAGGTGGCATTGTAGGGACCGTGGTAGATCATATCAAACTCATAGACGTAAGTAGACTCTTTGTCCAGCGTCAGATTATTGAAGTAGATGGGGGTATTACCACAGGTGACCTTCACCGAATTGGTAGCCGCATTCACCTCAGCGCCCACCGTACTGCTCACCGACAGACCGGCCAGCAGGTTAAGCCCAGCAAAGGCAGCCTCTGCCCCATTCAGGGCGGCTATATTGGTCACCAACGCCTGGTCGTCAGCAGACAACTCATCATATAGCGCACGTGCCGTCGCAATCTTCTCACGGCTATAAGCATCCACGTCGCCAATGGCATTGATAGCCGCAATTACATCCTCGGGAGCCGTGCTACTTCCCTGTACCGTCTTAACGAGAGTCACATTGCTCATCGTCAGGTTGACACCGCCAGACACATCGATACCGATCTTACCATCCTTGACGGCAGGCAGCGTGGTCCAACCCTCTGCATCGGTGTTACCGGCGGTATTCACCTGCGCCACTCCATCGATTAGCAGACGGGCCCGGGTGGGCTCCAGCTGGAACTTGAAGTTGTAGGTAGTCTCTGCCTGTAAAGACAGGCTCAGCAAACCAATAAGCGGGTTGATATCATTGGTGTCGTTAAAACGCCCCTGCTGACCCCATGCGCCGATGAAGTTAAACCACTGACCGCCGTCACGCAGAGCGAGGCGGACAATCTGGCCGGTGGGGGCCGAATGGAACGTGATGTCGAAGGAGTACTCGTAGGTACTGTTCTTCTCCAACGTCAGATTGTTGAAATAGATGGGTGTCGCGGAATTGCCGGACACGGTAAAGCCGTTGTTCACCGCATCCATCGTGACACCGGTGGTGTCGCTAAGGGTCAAGTCAGCCAGCAGGTTGGTAGCGCCCAGAGCCATGGCAATCAAGCCGGTGGCCATGCTGGTCACAAACAACGCCGCAGCCAAACACAAAGCCATTAGCTTACGGAATTTGTTTTGCATATTGTTTCCTCCTAACTTATCTGATTTGATTTATATATACTGGGCGGCCGTTTTCCTCCTTTCTCATTCGGCCCATTTACATTACATACAAAGGTTTTCACCTTACTTGCTGTAGGTGACATACTCCACGCCGTCGACGGTGACAGTGCCAACCGTCTTGTAGTTGTTCTTCACGTAGTTGGGCACATTCTCGATATCCGCACGGACAGCGATGGTCTCGGCCCACTTAATCATGTTGCCATACACCGCATTACCGGTCAGGCCGGCGGCGATGGTGGCAGAGTCGATGTAGACGGTCTTCAGGCTCTCGTTCAGGCGGAACGCCAGGCTACCGATGCTGGTCACCGTCTCCGGGATGGTGATGCTCGTAAGCTTCGGGCAGTTGTTGAAGGTCTGCTCCAGAATAGCCGTGATGTTAGACAGCTTGATGCTCTCCAGAGAGGTACAGCCGATGAACACACGGTCGCCTAGGGTGGTCACACCGGCGGGTAGTTCGATGGACTTCAGGCTGGTACAACCGGAGAAGGTACGCTTCTTCAGGCTGGTCAGCTTGGAGGGCAGCTCGATGCTCTCCAGAGAGGTACATGCGCCGAAGGCCCAGGTAGCGATGTTGCCACCGGTGATGGTCTCGGGGATGGTCACGTCGGTCAGGTTGGAGCAGCCGAACAGAGCAGCCCAACCCAGATAGGTCACGCCCTCTTCCATCACGAACTTGGTCATCTTGGTGTTGCTGTGGAAAGCCGCATCATAGATGAACTTCACACGGGCGGGAACGGTGAACTCGGTCAGCGCCGCACCGTGGAAGGTGTAGGTGTTCAGCAGGGTGATCACATCGCCCAGCACGATGTTCGTAAGCGCAGAGCACTCGGAGAACATACGGGCACCGGTAGCACGGTAAACCTTGGATCCCACCTTGTACGCAGTGGAGCCATAGATCTCAGCAGACACCAGGCTCTTACAACGGTAGAACACATAGTTCTTGATGGAGGTCACAGACTCGGGAATCACAACAGACTCCAGGCCAGCGCCCCAGAAGGCACCGTAGCCCAGGGTGGTCACACCGTAGGGAATCTCGATGTTCTTCAGGGCAGTACAGCCACGGAAGGACTCACCGTCGATGGAAACGAGGGTAGAGGGCAGGCTGACAGAGGTCAGGGCTGTGAAGCCATTGAAGAGGCCGTAGCCGACAGCAGTGAGTCCCTCACCAACAATGACCTCGTCAATCATGGCACTATAATTGTAGAAGGGCGCCTCACCGAGGTTCTTCTTGGCCGGTATCACACCGGCACCGGACACCATCAGCTTGTGACCGCCATCCGCCTTTTCATACAACTCAAATAGCGTGTTCCCAACTGTATAGGAATCGATCAGCAGTTCACCTTGCTCCAGCAAATACAACCGCCACAAGGCATCGCGCAAAACCAGGTAGTTCCCCACAATTGGCCGCTGTTCCGGAGATAATGCTCTATACTGCGTATCTGCCTGATACACAAGCGTTTCTTTTTCAGCCGATACTGGGCCAATGCTGTTAATGGTATTCACAACCGTATACACAGTCTCGGCATCGGTGAGGCGAGATACATCCACCAACACCTTGTGTGCAGACGGCAAAGCCTCGTATCCAAGTCGTGCGGCAATCAAAGCAGCAGCGCTTTCTATGGTGATCTGCCCATTTGCATCATAAGCAGCGTCAATCTTTCCAAGCACATCCGTTACCGCAGACAGCTGTGCAGCTGTCATCGCATCGGTACACTCACGCTCGCCTCCGTGAACAGCTAGCAGATCAAAGGACATCTGTGTCGTTGCGCTCCAATCCCACGGGCAAAAGGTCAGATAGACGGCATTCCGATTGGTCATACCGGTAGCGGAAGACAGCATCGCCGAGGTAATCACCCCGGTCTGCCCTAGTAAGCTGGCCGTATAGCCGCCAGCACCGTTAGCCGTCAGCTTCAGCTCGACCAATTTATTAGCCAGATTGTCTGCCTTCAGCGCATCTGTCTGTAAAATGGTCGCCCCGGCCGTTGGTGAGCCTTGGCTAGTTACCTTCAGTTCGCCCGTGTTACAATCAAAGATCAAAATAAGCGGTGACAAAGAGTAGCCGGAATACCCCTCACTGGTCTTGTCTGCCAAATACAGAGCAAACGTCTTGTTGGTACTTCCAAAAGTGATGTTACCCAACGTCAGATGCAGGCCGTTCAAAGCCAAAGGTATATCCAAACCGGTGCGCCAATCGGTACCGGCCCCCTTCCACACATAGCGGATACCACCGTTCTCCCGATCGGTCATTGAGAGGGCGGCCGTCCAATAATTCGTCCCCATCCGATCAGCCTTTGTGGGGGCGTAATAGTACACATCCTGTGTATGATTCAAAGCCACCACTGCCGCTTCCGCCGCTTCCAGCACCGACAGATTATATACAGATGATTTCTGTGCCGGCGTCAGCCGTTCATAGGCGGAACGAGCCATCTCAATGACGTCCCGGCTGTAATAGTCCACCTGACCGATGCCGTCGATGGCCTGAATCACACGGAGCACCGCTATTTCATCAGTGGTAGATCCAACCTTCACCAAAGAAATATTCGACAAAGTATAGCCAAAGCCCGGATTTCCTCCGCTAACACCAATACGTCCGTCTGTCACGGCACCCAACGGTACCCAGCCATCAGTGATGGTAACCCCGATATTGCTGCCAAACGACACGGCCGACCCATTAATATATACCTTCACCCGGGTAGGCTCCATCAGGATCTTGAAGGATACCGGCTGCCCTGCAGTAGCCGTCATGCCAGCGTTAGCTTCAAAGTCGTCAAAATTCAGATTATCGCATACACGAATGCAGCCATACGCACCGGCATTGATATACTGGCCGCCGTCACGGAGAATCAGCCACGGGAAAGTCGCATTATATGCACCATCATAGGTAATATCAAACTCATATACATAGGTGGCATCCCGCTCTAGCGTCAGACCGCCAAAATACATAGTTTCTCCGCCAATGAGGTGTATAGACTCCTCTGTATCAGCCAGCAGGTTCAACGTTTCAAAGGTCTCCTCGGCCGCAAACAGCGTGCGGCTGTCCACCTGTGTCTGCTGTTTTGCCGTCAGGGTATCGTAAGCCTCCCGTGCGGCCCGAATCCTTGCTCCGCTATAGGCATCCACCGTCCCGATAGCGACAATCAGCTCGTTCACCATGCTCACCGCAGTGATGGTATCGTAGGCAATGCGTGCACTGACTAAAACAGCGCGGTTGGTCACCAGCTTCTGCTGTGCCGCCGTAAGAGCCTCATAGGCATATTCAGCCGCATAGATAGCGGCCCCACTCTGCGCAGTGACCGTGCCGATTGCCGCAATTTTCTCTATAACGGTCTTCACGGCAGGATCGTCCAGTTCGACGCTATCTCCCACCTTTACCAGGGACAGGTCGGACAGGGTATAGGTAAATCCGGTGTTGCCGCCGGTGACACCAATCTTACCATCAGCAACGGCGGTCAGCGGCACCCAGTTATCCGGATAAGGGGCGCCGGTCACATTATCGCCAAACATGACCTCTGCCCCATTGATGTATACCTTTACCCGCTCCGGCTCCATCAATATTTTGAAGGAGACCGGCACGCCGGCCTCCGCCTTCATGCCGGCGTTAGCCTCAAAATCATCAAAATTCAAGTTGTCGCACACACGAATGCAGGTATATGCACCGACATTGATATACTGGCCGCCGTCACGGAGGATCAGCCAAGGGAAAGTCGCATTATATGCACCATCATAGGTAATATCAAACTCATATACATAGGTGGCATCCCGCTCCAGCGTCAGACCGCCAAAATATACCGTATTGCCACAGGTGATGCGCATCGGCGATGTCAGCGCCGACAAACGATTCAGCGAATCAAAGGCCGCCTCAGCGGCTGTTAACCGGGAGGCGTTCGTGACCTGCGCCTTTTCCGCTGTGGACAGGCTGTCATACAGACGGCGCACCGTTTCGATCTTCTCCCGGCTGTAAGCATCCACCGTGCTGATGGCGGCAATCGCCTCGATTACGGTCTCGGCGTTTTCAGAAGCATCGCTCTCCACCTTGGTCAGCGAAAGCTTGGACAGCGTATACGTAAATCCGGGGTTGCCGCCGGTGACACCAATCTTACCATCAGCAACGGCGGTCAGTGGCACCCAATTGTCCGGATAAGGAGCGCCGGTCACATTATCGCCGAACGCCACCTCTTCCCCATTGATATAGACCTTCACCCGTTCCGGCTCCATCAATATTTTGAAGGAGACCGGCACGCCGGGTTCTGCCATCATATGGGCGTTAGCCTCAAAGTCGTCAAAATTCAGGTTATCGCACACACGAATACAGGTATACGCGCCGGCATTGATATACTGTCCCCCATCCCGAAGAATCAGCCATGGGTAAGTGGCATTGTAGGCACCGTCATAGGCAAGGTCAAACTCGTAGACATAAGTAGCGTCCTTCTCCAGCGTCAGATTATTGAAATACACCGTATCGCCGCAGGTAATGCGCACAGAATTATCCGCCGCATTCACTACCGCTGCCGAAGAACTCACCGTCAGGTCTGCCAGCAGGTTGTTCCCCTCCAGGGATGTGCCTACCGGCTCGGTCAGATACACTCCTACCTCATCAAAGGGGACGGTCGCTTGAAACTCCTGTAAGGCGGAACGGCTTCCCTCACGCAGCACCTCACCCGTCAGCAGATCCGTTATACGGTAGAGGGTGTTTTCCGGCAGGCCCATATCTTCGTAAGGTACCACCACCGTCATAGGTGTTTCTGCATCGTGTATGTTATTGTTCGGCACCACAATGATACCCTTACCATCCGCATAACGAGCGTAGGCCTGCAAGGTTTCCAGGCCATAGACATCCACCTTGCAAATGTTGCTATCCCGATGATTTGTGGGATAGTACTCGAAGATTTCCGGGTATTCACGGCGCACACGGATAAGCCGCTTAACCTTCTCGTAGAAATCCTTTTTATCCGGGTCATTGAGTGCCTTCAGATCCAGCGGATTGCGATAGATAATACCGCCTTGTCCGCCGGCCGTCAGGGGATTATCAAACTCCTCTCCCATAAACCAAATCGGAATAAAAGGAGACAGGATCGCCTGATAGCCGATATTGGTCAGGCTTCCATTTGCGTGATAATCCACAGAATCATGGCAGCTCAGCCGATAACTGTAAAATCGTGCAGTGCCGCCCTGGCCAGTCTGCTGCTGTGAAAGCGTGCCCAGACTCAGGCCCTCTTTCACGCAGTCTACCATATTGTAAGTCTCGGTAAACAACTCCCAGTTTTCCCACATAGTGGAGTCGTCCGAGGCGTGTTCGTCAAAGTCATAGGTGGGTTGAGTGCGTTCATTGGAGCACTCGGTGAACAAGGCAATCTTCTCCCCTGTCGCCAAGGCACGCTTACGCACCTCGCCAAACATCTCGTAACCGGTCACAGTAGGCTCCAGATCACAACGGAAGCCATCCACGCCGATCTCGGTAACCATGAAAAGATGCTGCTGTATAAACCATTCACGAAATTCGCTGTTGTTCCAGTTGTAACTCCAGCCGCCCCAGTTGGACCGGCCGGTAAACCATGTGGGGTGCTCTGTATACAACGGAGCGTCCACAGCACAGCCCCAGGTAACGGTATCCAGAATAATGCGGATGTTTTTCGCATGCGCCTGGTCAACAAAAGCCTTGAAGCGTGCCCAACCTTCCGCATAATCCGTTGTGCCCGTCAACAGGTGGCTGATAGTATGGGGGCCATAGTTCCCATAGTGACCAAGCCCGTCCGTCGTGTCATAGGGCGGCGTCATCCACAGGCAGTTGATTCCCATCTCAGCATAGTGATCCAGT
This sequence comes from Clostridia bacterium, assembly GCA_017471765.1. GTDB lineage: Bacteria > Bacillota > Clostridia > Oscillospirales > Acutalibacteraceae > UBA5905. The sequence continues at coordinate 770 of JAFURT010000026.1, read as the reverse complement.
ACAGCAGTCAAACCATCCAAATCTTGTGTCGGAGAGGCAAATACAGGGTTGATCTCAACGATCATCAGGCTCTTGACCCAATCGGGACTCATCAGGCCATTTCCGGAATCCTCTAACAAGACCTGTGCATCCTCTACGTATAGAGGGGTAATATCTGCATTGTTCAATGTTTTAGTACCCTCCACCTTTGCAAGAACCGGCAAACTGGCCGCTAAAGGGGTAATCAGCAAAACCACCGCCAAACTGACAGCAATCGCTTTATGAAAACCATTCATCATATTTCTTCCTCCTTATGCAGGGTTTGCCAACCGTACTCTGTTTTCCGCTGAGGCGGAGGGCACAAAACCCTCCGCCGTCGCAGAAAACAACTAAAAATGTTTTATATTACTTGCTATAAGTCGTATACTCCACGCCGTCCACCGTGACAGAACCAACCGTCTTGTAGTTGGAGGTCACATAGCTGGGCACGTTCGTGATGTCGGAACGGATCGCGATGGTCTCCGCCCACTTGATCATGTTGCCGTACACCGCATTACCGGTCAAACCGGCGGCGATGGTGGCAGAGTCGATGTAGACGGTCTTCAGGCTGCTGTTCAGACGGAACGCCAGATCGCCGATGCTAGTCACCGTCTCCGGGATGGTGATGCTCGTAAGCTTCGGGCAGTTGTTGAAGGTCTGCACATCGATCTTGGTGATGTTCGACAGCTTCACGCTCTCCAGAGCCGTACAGCCGATGAACACACGGTCACCCAGGGTCGTAACGGTCTCGG
>JAFURT010000025.1 GCA_017471765.1 Clostridia bacterium | reverse complement strand
TGATTCAGAGTGCGTGGAGATGATGGGTCTGATCGGCGCGGGTAACAACCCCATGGTCGGTATGACCGTGGCCTGTGCCGTAGCTGTCTCTCAGGCGAAGTAATTTCCGGTTATTAAACAAAAAACAGACACATCCACGCGGATGTGTCTGTTTTTTTGTTATGTTTATCTTTCTCGTTCTGCCGGGGGATCGGTTTCTTTTTTTCGGAATTTTGTGGGCAGCATACCGGTCTCCGCCTTGAATACCTTGGAGAAATAGCTGTAGTCCAGAAAACCCACCCGGGAGGAGGCATCCGTTACCGAAACACCGGCCCGGATGAGGGCTTTTGCCGCTTTGATTCGTTTCTTTCGGATGTATTTAGCCACCGGCATACCGAAAAATTTTTCAAACAGCTTATATAGCATGTTGTGGCTGAGAGAAAACTTCTCGCATATGACTTCCACAGAAAGAGGCGAGGTCAGGTTAGCGTCGATATATTCCTCGATTTGCAGGGCCAGCGTCTCCTTGTCCAGATGAATGTGGCTTTGCATCAGCAGATAGTGGGCACAGATTTCCATGATTTTGACGGCGGCCTGAATATGCTCCTCATTCTTCACCGTCAGAGCCTCCAGCGCAGACAGGGCGTCGTCTGTATAGGTTGAAACATACGATAGAATACGGTTTTTATTGTTGTTTGCGTCTTCCTCGTGCAAAATTTGGCCGAGAATAATGTATCCCACCAGCGTTTCATTGATAAACAGCGGAGCAACGGCTTCAATCAGCCCGGCATGGCAACGGTACAGGTACACCTGTTTGGCTTCTTTTGAGTGCAGGCAGGCGGCCTGGGTGCACCGCTGGCAATCGGTTGCGGCGGCCGGATGTTGTTTGAGAATGGAGCAAAAAGCGCTGTCATGTGTGGGCATAGCCGCCACCGTATTCAGGTCGGCATCCATTACCACGATTTTGATTCCTGTGAGCAGGTAAAACTTGCTCATGACATCCAGCAGGTACTGTACGTCAAATCTAGTGGTCATTTTCATCACCTCGGTACGAATTTACCAAAAATGGGAAAGATTTGTCTATTATTATAAAGGGAAAGAATGATATAATCAAGTAAAAGTTTTATAGGGGAGGTATTTGCGTGATTGATGTGGTGAAAATCGGTGAGCACAATGGGCAGGACATCCTGTTGTTTACCCTCAAAAATGCCAAAATCGATGTAGGTATTTTGAATTTTGGCGGCATCATGAAGCACTTCAAGGTACGTACCCCGGAGGGCGACCGGAACATTGTTTTCGGCGTCGAAAGCGTGGAGGAATATCTCCGCAAGGGCAACTACACCTCCGCTGTGATCGGCCGGGTGGCCAACTGCATCCGGCACGCCTCTTTCGTGCTGGGGGAGAATACCTGCACCATCACAAAAAACGATGGCGAGCATTGTAACCACGGTGGCGTGGAGGGATTTGACCGGCGCTTTTTCGGGCACGAGATTTGCGGTGATTCCCTTATTCTCTCGCTGGATAGTCCCGATGGGGACCAGGGCTTTCCCGGCAATCTTCACCTCAATGTGGAATATCAGCTAGAAGAGGACGCTGTCACCGTCCGGTTTACGGCAACCAGTGATGCCGACACCGTTTTTGCGCCCACCTACCATCCTTATTTTAACCTGTCCTCCCACACCGAGAATATCTATGATACCAAGTTGTTTGTTAACGCAAAGCAGGTTGCTGTAGTGGGTAAGGATGGATTCCCCACAGGAGAGTTTATGGATGTCAAGGGGACGCCCTTTGATTTCTCCACCTATACACCTGTTGGACAGGGACTGCAATCGGGGCACGAGCAGATTGCTGTTTTTGGTGGGTATAATCACTGCTTCCTGACGGAAGGTGACCATGTTGCCGGTGTGTATTCCGAAAAAACCGGATTGGAACTGAATATCTATTCCAATCTCCCCGGCGTACAGCTTTATACGTCGAATATTGAGCAGAAATATCCGCAAAATGACCGGTTCTTTAAGCACTGTGCCATTTGCTTGGAGCCGCAGTTTTTTCCTAACGCTGTGAATACAGAGGCTTTTGAAACGCCCTTCTTGGCAGCAGGAGAAAGGGCGGATTACACTATTCGCTATGCGGTTTCCGTCAGGGATAAGGGGGTTACTGAATGAACAAGCGAGAAGAACTGCAAACACTTCTCCGTGCCACCGTGCACGCCTTTCAGGCATTTGCCCAAAACTTTACCTTGACGAAAACCAGCGACGAGCTGTTTGAGCCCTTCACCCGGTCGCTCAAACAGGAGTTGGGCGAATACGACATCTTGTACGATTACATTTTAGGCAAGGACAGTGTGAATATTGACGGCGTCACGAAGAACTATCTGCCGCAGGTGGGGGACACCATCATTATGGATATCAGCGTGGGACGGAACGGCGTGTGGTGTGATATTTGCCGCACCTTTTTCGTGGGCGAGGTGTCTGAGGAGCAGGAGGCTGTCTACGAGATGATCAAGCAGTCCATCCGCAGCGGTGAAGCCGCTCTGAAACGTGGAGCAAAAGCCGAAGATATCTACCGGGCCGTTAATGCCGTATATCAGGAAAATGGCCGGCAACTGGTACATCATGCGGGACATAAAATCGGTGAGCAAGCTTTGCTCCAACCCCAGTTCCTTGCCGGTAACACAACGCCTGTCGAAGCAGACCGGGCGTACACCATTGAGTCCGGTTGTTATGACGGATTCGGTATCCGTTTGGAAAACGATTATTGGGTCGGCGAAACTACGACCGAAAACCTATACGAGCCAATCATGAATTTAAATATAAAGGAGTATGTGCTGTATGAAAATGAAGCTTGAGGGAACGTTTGCAGTGCTCATGACCCCTTTTATTGGGGATAAGGTGGACTATGTCACATTTGAGAAACAGGTCAAACGCCTTAGCGGCACCGATGTTGCCGGCTATGTGGTAAACGGTAGCACCGCCGAGTTTATTCATCTGAGCAAGGAAGAAAAGAAAAAGCTGGTGGAAATCGTAGCGAATGTGCGTGACGCCGACAAGGCCATTATCGTCAGTGCTTGTGAGCCCAACGTGCCGGATGCCTGCGAAATATGCGAACATGCGAAATCCGTCAATGCGGATGCGGTGCTGATCTGCCCGCCGTATTACTTCTGCAATACCGCTGAAGAAATGACACGCTATTACCGAGAGATCGCCAACCACTCTCCGCTGCCGATCATTCTGTATAACATTCCTTTCTTCACCCAGGAGCTGGGGCTGGATATCATCGCCTCCCTGATGCGGCACGACAATGTAATCGGCATCAAAGACAGTAGCGGCAATATGAAACGGATCATGCACACCATACATAGAGCCAAAGGCTTCGATTTTAATGTGCTCACCGGCACAGATGATATGCTGTTCCCGGCCTTTGTCGGCGGATGCGCCGGCAGTATGACGGCGTTGGCTACCATTTATCCCCAGACCATCAGTTCTATTTACCGTCTTGTCAAGAACGGGGATTTGGAGAAAGCCCGTGAGGTCCAGCACTCCATTTTGGACGACCTGCGTCGCGCCGATTCTCAAACCTTCCCCAAGGGCTATAAGCGCCTGATGGAAGAGGTCAGTAAAATGAAATTCGGTGATAAGGGAGTGATTGGATGAAAGCAGCCGTATGGACCGGTATAAATCAAATCGAAATTAAAGAGGTGCCGATGCCTGTCATTGGGCAGGAAGAGGCACTGATCAAGGTAAAAGCGGCCGGTGTGTGTGCTACCGATTACCACATTATTACCGGCAAGCTGGTAATTGATAATCCGCCGGCTATCAAAGGACATGAGATCTGTGGTGTAGTGGAAGAAATCAACTCCTCCCGGACGGATATCCCCGTGGGAACTCGTTGCGTCATCGCTACTTCCATCGGCTGTGGCCATTGTGAGCACTGCCGTGCAGGCAATCAATACCTTTGCCGGGAAGGCTCGGAAATTGGGTACAAGCCCCACGACGGTGGCTATGCGGAATATCTTAAGGTGCCGGTTTCTGCTATTGTTCCGATCCCCGATTCTGTCAGCGATGAAGCCGGCAGTATTCTGGAGAGCATTGTTTGTCCCACCGAATCGCTGATGAATCTTGGTGTTCCCATGGCCGGTACGGTGTTTATTACAGGCATGGGGCCGGCGGCGATCGCCTATATTACGGCAGCCAAAATTATGGGAGCCGGGAAAATCATTGTGTTAGCCAGAGGCGATTACAAGTGTGCCCTGGCTAAACGGTTTGGTGCTGACGAGGTGATTGATGCAAAACAGATTCCCGATTTCGGGGCAGAGGTTTTTGCACGCACAGACGGCAACGGTGCGGATATTGCCATTGATGCCACCGGAGCCGGTGAGGTTATTGCTCAGCTTCCGTACTGCTGTAAAAAGGGTGGACACATCATTTTATACGGTATCCCCGGCGATGATGAAGTGATCTCTTTCCCGGTTAAGAAACTGATTGTGGATGAAATCACCATACACGGTGCCGTTGGCAACACAAAAGCATGGTATCCGCTGGTGAATTTGATTGCCTCTAAAAGAATCGATCTCGAGCCGCTGGTTACCCACCGCTTTGCGCTGGAAGATATTGACCAGGCTTTTGATTTGTACAGAAATCACGATAAGAGTTTAATTAAAGCCATTATTAAATTTTAAAGGAGGATATAGCGATGAAAATTACAGATGTTGAGGTTATTGTTGTACGGCAGAATGAGGTTAAAATGATTGGTGACGGCAGCCAGGATACGGCTGTTGTGCTGGTGCACACCGACGAAGGCATCACCGGTATCGGTGAGGTGGACAGCTCTCCCGAGGTGGTCAAGGCCATCGTGGAAACACCCGCTTCCCATGACCAGTGCAGAGGTCTGCGGGATATTCTCGTTGGTGAAAATCCGCTGAACGTGGAGTACCTGTGGCACAAAATGTATCATTACAGCTACTATTACACCAGAAGAAGCGTGGGTATCCATGCCATGAGCGGTATTGATATCGCTCTGTGGGATATTGCCGGTAAGAGGATGGGCGTTCCGGTATCCATGCTCATCGGCGGCCGTTTCCGCGAGAAAATTCCGGCCTACTGCTCTGTGCTGATGCCTGATACCAAAGAGGAGATTGATGCCTTGGTAGCCCATCATAAGGCGGACTGCAACTATATCGGTTACAAATTCGGCTGGGGCGCCCTGGGTGAGAGCGAAGAGAAGGATATCGCCCTGGTGGAGTACTGCCGTCAGGCTGTGGGCGACGATAAGCGCCTGATGATCGATATCGGCATGCGTTGGACGGATTACAAATATGCTCTGCGTGTCACCAAGGAGTATGAGAAACAGCGCATCTATTGGCTGGAGGAGCCCTTCAACCCCGACAGACTGGAGAATTTGGGCCGCCTGTCTGAGAGCACCAGCATTGCTGTTGCCTCCGGCGAGGAGTTCGGTACACTGTATGAATTCAAGGATATGCTGGACTATGGCAAGGTGGATATTGTGCAGCCGGATATGAGCCGTTGCGGCGGTATCACCATGGCCAAGAAGATTGCCGATATGGCGCATCTGCGCGGCAAAAAGCTGATTCCTCACGCCTTTAAGACCGGCATCCTGATGGGGGCTACTCTGCAGCTGATTGCTGCTATCCCCAATGCGGATATGCTGGAGTACTGCGCCCAGGAAACGGTGCTCAGCAAAAACCTGGTGAAGCACCACTTCCAGTTGGATAAGGAAGGCTTCGTCCATATTCCCGATGCCCCCGGTATCGGCGTTGAACTCAATATGGATGTGTTGGATCAGTATCGCAAATAATTGCACACCGATGTGAAAGGGAGGATATTTCATGAGCTTTTACAAACGTCGCCCGGATATCGTCATTAAAAACGGCACGATTGTGGACGGGTATGGCACCATGCCCTATAAAGCGGATATTGCCATCGTGGGGGATACCATTGATTATATCGGTAATTTGCAGGATGTATCGGCGCCGTGTGTGATTGATGCCACCGGCAAATATATCACGCCTGGATTTATTGACTCTCATACCCATTCCGACTTTACTATATGGTCTGTTCCCACGTGTGACAGTGCCGTCTATCAAGGCGTTACCACAGAGATCGTGGGCAATTGCGGCTTTTGCCAGGATCACACACTGAATGGGATTCCCTTTGATGAAGCCGGTGACAGCGTTTCCTGCATATACGATATGGAGAAAGGGAGCTTCCGGCCGGGTGCCATAGCGGCGGTGCTGGATAAGATGGAGGCAATGGGCGCTTCCATAAACACAGCCTGGATGTGCGGCCACAACGGCATCCGGGAGATGGCCGGCCTGTACACCCCCGAGTATACCGAAGAGCAGTTTGCTACCATGGCGGCTATTCTCCGGGAAGCGTTGGAGGCCGGGTATATTGGCTTTTCCACGGGTTTGGAGTTTCCCCCCGGTGTGGTTTCTCACCCGGAGGAAATCGAGCGTCTGGTGCAGATCGTGGCCGAGTACGATGGCAACTATTCCTCCCACATGCGTGACGAAGGCACCTACCTGTTTGAAGCGATCGAGGAGTTTTTAAATGCTGTGCGCAAAAGCGGTGTCCGTGGCACCATATCCCACCTGAATGTCAAATACGACAACGGTATTCCCAATGAGTATCTGCAGAAAAGCATGGATATGTTAAAGGCGGCACGCCGTGATGAGCATCTCGATGTCATGTGCGATATGTTGCCCACCTGCTTTGCCACCGGTATGACATTGGCTATGTTGCCTTCTTGGGTGTATGCCGACGGATGGGATGAGGCACGTCGCATTATGGGGACGGAAGAAGGCCGTGCACGTATCAAGGCAGACTTTAATCGCTATTGGCGGTTTTTGGATGCCGGAGAATGGGATCGCCTGCTGTATGTACAGCCCAAGTATTGGACGGAGATCGGTAGCAAGCCTTTTATGGAGTTGGCAAAGGAATGGGGCAAGGAGCCTTTTGATTGCTTTATCGACATTGTGGCTGCCGCCCCCACGCTGGCGGATGCCCAGACGCTGGAAATGCAGGGCATTGTATTCCACGAGCAGACCATGGTGGACAGCGTGGTGACCGCCCCCATCTATATGTGGATGACCGATTCCCGTGTTACGGTGGAGGAGGGAGCCTTGGCCTCCCGTACGGCCAATGTGCAGAACTATATGTCTATGGCCTATTTCTTCACCCGGTATGTACGTGAGCTGGGCGCTATTTCCATCGAAAAGGCGGTGCAGAAGGCCACATCCATTCCGGCAAAGTATTACCGCCTGAAGAAGCGTGGCCTGCTGGAGGAAGGCTACTATGCCGATATCAACGTGTTTGATTTGGATGCGCTGAAAATCAATGCAGAGTTCTCCAACCCGTGCCGTTTTGCCTCCGGCATGGACTATGTGATCGTCAACGGCGTGCCCGTGATTGCCGATGGCAAGCATACCGGCGCCCGGTCCGGCAAGGTGCTCCGCCATTTGCCGAAAAAGTAAAGACTGTCTGCAAAAGGAGATTTAGAAATGGTTAGTATAAAAATACTCTGGGAAAATGAATGCGGTCAAGGGAATGTCTGGGCTACCCATGGTGTGGTAGCCGAGAAGACGGCGCAGGTTTCCGGTAAAGATGCTATAGTCGATTTTGATGAAGTTTGTGTCGATATCGGCCCCTGTGCAACGCTGGTGCATGTAGATGCAGTCGAGCATCCCTTCAGCTTCTTCCTGCGGGATGTTTCCAAGGAATATCCCCTTTATGTGCCTTCCTGCCATGCGGTAGTCACTACGGCCGACGATGTGCGTGATTATGCCCAGATTGTGGCGGACATTAAAAAGGCCGGCAGAAAGTCCATTGCCGAGCAGGTAGAGGATGCGCCGGAACATTCGTATGACAAGGCGGCAGAGACCACAAAACGGTTGGATGCCGCTATCTGGCTTGGTCTGTCTAAGGACATGCGCATCTTCCAGGTGGATATGCGTGGACGCCCCTTTATTGACCGCCTTCACACCTTTGATGAGATTCGGCCGCTGTATTATAATTTGCCCCATACAAAAGAGCAGTTGCCGGAGTTTGAAGGCAATCCCTATGTTTTGTATATGCTCACCGGCCGCGGTGTAAACTGTAAGAGCGACATTACCAAGCGGCTGGAGGAGGGGTATTTGCCGATTCTTCACGTTTATGATAACGATGACGGCGTTGTGTACCACGCTACGCATTTTGTGGCGCCGGAGGTCAGCGCCCACACCAAAGACACCCTCAGAGGAACCGATATGTATGCGGCTGACGCCTGTGGTATGGGCTTTATGCACACACCGGCTCAGCAGGCCCATACCGAGACGCTGATGCAGGGGGAGCTGTTCCGTGAAGAGGAGACGGTGCTCTATTATCAGGTCAGCATCACCAACCAAAAGCAGGCTCCTGCCTATGCATTTATCCGCATTCCGGACCCGTTGCCGAAGTGGAGCGATGCGGCCGCACCGGAGGTTGCGGAAGAAACCGTCATCGATCCGGATACCGGCTTCTTGCGGTTTAAGAACAGTGGCAGAGTATGCACCATTGCCAAAGTGAATGGCAAGCCTGTACGGTGCGTGGAAAACGCCCTGCTGGTGCAGCCCAATGAGACGGTGGTGTTTGAGTTCCAGATTCCCCACACTCCCATTTCCGTAGAGCGTGCCGAAAAACTGCAAAAGCAGTCCTTTGCCGCGCGTTTTAATGAAACAAAGGCGTTCTGGGAAAATGAGCTGGCCGGTACGGCGGAGATTCGTCTGCCCGAAAAGCGCATTGAAGAAATGATTAAAGCCGGCCTTCTGCATATTGATATCGGCTACTTCGGCAAGAATCCGGATGCGCCGGTAGTGCCGATCGTGGGACGGTACACCGCCATCGGAACAGAAAGTGCGCCCGGCATCCAGACGCTGGACAGCATGGGTAATGTGGAGCTGGCCGAGCGTGCTTTGGCGTATTTTGTGGAGAAGCAGCACGAGGATGGCTTCATTCAGAACTTTGGCGGCTACATGTCCGAAACCGGCAGTACCCTGTGGACGATGGGGGAGCATTGGCGCTATACCAAGGATGTAGCGTGGGTGCATAAAGTCAAGAACTGTGTGCAGAAAGCTGCGGATTATTTGATTCACTGGCGTGAACTGAATATGACAGATGAGTACCGGAAGTGCTTTGGCTACGGTATGATCAGCGGTAAGATCGCCGACCCGGAAGACCCCTTCCATTCCTTTATGCTCAATGCGGGCACCTATGCCGGCCTGCGGAGCGCAGGGGAACTGATGGCTGTTTGCGGTGACGAGGAGCGGGCGGCACAGTACTCCCGTGAGGCCGAGCTGTTGCGCGAGGATATTCGGATGTCCTTTATCCGTAACATGGAGCTTTCTCCTGTGATTCCTTCCTCGGACGGCACATGGTTACGCACCTTCGCCCCCTGGACAGAGAGCTTCGGCCCGGCGTGCCTGTATGTAGAGAACGCTTTTGCCTATACTCACGGCGCCTTTATGTTGCGTGATATGGTTGGCGCCGGCTATCTGCTGTTGCAGGGCGTATTTGATCCCCATGAGCCCATTGCCGCAGAGGTTCTCAAGGTGTATGATGAGTTGCTTAATCTGGAAAATGTTGGTTTTTCTCAGCCCTATTACAGCACCCATCCCTATATCGAGCTGGTGCGTGGGGATGTGAAAATGTTCCTCAAGTCTTTCTATAACGAGTTTGCCAGCCTGGCAGACCGGGGTATGTATACTTTCCTGGAGCACCATTTCATAGTCACCTCCCATAAACTGCATGAGGAGACCTGGTTCCTGATGCGGTGTCGCTGGATGCTTGCACTGGAGGAGTACAACAAGGGTCTGTTGCGTCTGCTGGCCGGCGTGCCCAGAAAGTGGTTAGAAAACGGTGAGGTCATTTCTGTCAAGCACATGAAGACCTATTATGGCGATGTCAGCTACGAGGTTACCAGTGAAGTGAACGCCGGCGTTATCCATGCCAGCGTCACCATTGCAGGGGATGCCTTTGACAAGCCCAACACCGTTACCTTGCGGCTTCCTCACCCGGAGGGCAAAAAGGCTGTCCGCGTGACACAGGGCGTATACTCTCCGGATACGGAAACCGTTACGCTGGAAGGCTTTAACGGCACGGTAACGCTGGATGTGTTCTTTTAAAAAATGACAATCCCCCCTGTTGCATAACAGGGGGAGGCCATAGCTGTATGCTTAGACTTTTGACGAAAGAAGGTGACCGGCATTGATTTTTGATACCATTGACCATGCCGCCAGATATTACGGCCTGGGCGAGAAATTCAAAAAAGCCCTCATGTTTTTGGAAAACTATTCCGGGGATGCTTCAGAGCCGTCCACCATCGTCCTGGATGAGGATATCCGGATTATCAGCATGTCTTACACAACCAAGCCGCAACAGGCGTGCGTGTTTGAAGCCCACGAAAAATATGTGGATATTCATTTCGTGGTTTCGGGGGACGAAGCCATCGGCTGTGCGGACAGGAAGGATATGACTGTGACCAAAGCCGATAAGGAGCATGACGTGTTCTTTTTGGAAGGTACAGGAAAGCCTGTATCCCTCAAAAAAGGGGACTTTATGATTACCTTCCCTTGGGACGCTCACATGCCCGGCATCATGACGGACAAAAGCCGTCTCTGCCGCAAACTGGTCGTAAAAATCAGATATTAACAGAAAACCTCCTTTGTTTTAGCCATGCGGTCACTGGCCCACGACTAAAACAGGGGAGGTTTTTCTCTTTGTGCTCTTATTTTTTTGCAGCTTATCTCCCGTGGACTATCATTTGTGACAGAGGCACCGCTTTTGATAATTAGCAAAGCGTTTGGCTGTAATCCGTATTGTGCGTGGTAAAGGAGAACCAATTAATTGTTTGAGCTTTTTTCAAAATTGTGCTTAGTTTGACGATTCATCCTGTTTTCTGTTGTGGCCGTCCATATTATTTGGATGTTTGTCCATGGAGTCCAAGATTAAGGTGTGTTATACTCAATACATGATGCATTCCTACTATTTTTAGTTTGGAGGAAAGCAATGAAAAACCGTATTTTGATATGGCTGTGTATTTTCTCGGGCATGTTACTGCTCCTGTGGGGATGTGGCCCAGTGTTTGACGATGTCTCTGTGGATCAAAGCACCGATACACCGATTGGTACATCTGTATCCACAACCGCTTTTGACAATCAAGGCACAACGGTGGGGCAAGCGGATGCATTAACTACATCCCCGGCCAACAGTACAACGGTGGGGGGGAGTACGACAACCACCGGTACGAGTAAGGGGGAAGATACGACTGTGGAAGGATATGCCTTTTTACGGCCAGCGTCGGTGTTTGCCGATGGGATGGTGCTACAGCAGAGTGCGCCGGTGCCGGTTTGGGGGCAGGGCGAGCCGGGGAAGACGGTGATTGTGACCTTAAAGAAAAGCGATAAAACCGTGGAGCAAAAGTCGGCCACCGTGGGTAAGGATAAACTGTTTTACGTGGAATTATCCTCGGTGAAAGGCTCGTTTGATGCCTACACGCTGACCATTTCCTGCGATGAAACGAATTTTGAATATGAGGATGTTTTGTTTGGTGATGTGTTCCTGGCGGCAGGACAGTCCAATATGGTGCTGAGTGTTCGCTACTGTGCTGACCGCAATCAGACGCTGAAAGAAGCCACCAATCCCTATCTGCGCTTCGCCCGGGTATATCGTATGGACGACGGCGTTCATACAATCCGTCAAAAACAGCCGCAAGAGACGGCGGATGTGACATGGGTGAAGGGCAACAATAAGACAGCCGTAGATGAAGCCTCGGCTTTAGCGTATCATTTTATCCGCAACATCTATCTGAAGACCGGCGAAAAATATCCTGTCGCCTTCGTGGATATTTCCTATGGCGGCGTTCCTATTGAGACTTTTTTGAGTCGTTCGCAGCTTGACTCCCTGCCCAAATCCAAAAAGATTCTGGCCGCAGAAGGGTGGACGTATAGCCGATGGGGGACACATGGCACCCAGAATCACATGGAGCCCACCGGTCTGTATAATGAACGGGTATATCCCATTCGTCACCTGAAATTCAAGGGCATGATCTGGTATCAGGGGGAGAGTAACTTGGGCACGCAGGAGAAGTGCGATGCTTACATCCCGGCCTTTGAAGCGTTGTGCAAGGGGTTCGGGGAGCTGTTCGGCATGGACGGCAAGACCTTGCCAACGGTGTACGCTATGTTGGCCCCCTTCAATTATGCCGGCTGGGGTAGCGGCATTTCGTTGGGGTTGCCCCAGTTTTGGGAGGCACAGCATAAAAGCGCACTGGTAAACCATGACACCATGCGTGAGGTGCCGATTTACGACCTGCCTCTGGATTACATTCCCACGGAGGTACCTGACGAATATATGGTGGGGGCGGTGTTTGATCCTATCCATCCGATCCATAAGATTGAGGTAGCTCAGCGCATGGCTACCGCCGCCATGGATTTAATTTATAAATCCGGCAGCCGGTATATACCCCCTTATCCCACCGACTACACGGTGGAGGGGAATCGCCTCATCGTTGAATTTGCCTCTGTCACTCCACTACGCACCATTAACGGCAAGACCTTACGAGGGTTCAGCATCTGCGGAGCTGACCGCCGCTTTGTGGCGGCAAAGGCGGAGCTTATCGGTGGCAATAAGGTGGCCGTTTATGCCGATGGCATAGCCAGCCCGGTGGCGGTGACCTATGCCTTTACGGATTTGAATAACGGCGCCAATCTGTGTGATTCGTCCGGCCTTCCGGCTGTGCCCTTCCGCAGTGATACGGAAAAATCCCAATATAATCTGGACGAAATTAAAAAATAAGCACAAGAAAAACGCCCGCCAATCCTATACCGGTTTGGCGGGCGTTTTTAGTTGATGGATTTTAACCGTTAATCAAGGATTCGCCGGTCATTTCGGCAGGCTGGGGCAGACCCAGAAGAGCCAGCATAGTGGGGGCGATATCCGCCAGGCGACCGCCATCCTTCAGGGACACATCTTTGCCAACCACACAGAAGGGAACGGGGTTGGTGGTGTGGGCGGTAAAGGGGGCGCCATCCGGCTCGTACATCTTGTCGGCGTTGCCGTGGTCGGCGGTGATGATGGCACAGCCGCCCATCTCCAGGGTAGCCTCCACCGTCTTGCCAACGCAGGTATCCACGGCTTCTACAGCGGCCTTGGCGGCATCGAAGATGCCGGTGTGGCCAACCATATCGCAGTTGGCATAGTTGAGGATAATCACATCATAGGCACCGGAGCGGATCTTCTCGCACACTGCCTCGCAGACAGGATAGGCGCTCATCTCGGGCTGGAGGTCGAAGGTGGGTACATCGGGGGACTGGATGAGGATGCGGTCCTCGCCCTCGAAGGTACGCTCTTCGCCGCCGTTGAAGAAGAAGGTGACATGAGCGTACTTCTGAGTCTCCGCAATGCGCAACTGGGTCAAGCCCTGCTGGCTCAGATACTCGCCCATGGTCATGGTCAGCTCCTGCGGCTCAAAAGCGATGGTCACATTGGGCATGGTGGCATCGTAGGGGGTCATGCACACGTAGTGCAGGGGGAAGAAGCCGTTTTTACGCTGGAAGCCGTCGAAGGCCTCATCCACAAAGGTGCGGGTGATCTGCCGGGCCCGGTCGGGACGGAAGTTGAAGAACACCACGCTGTCGTTTGCCTTGATGGTGCCGTCCTTGTCCAGCACGGTAGGGACGACGAACTCGTCGGTGATCTCAGCGGCATAGGAATCGGACACAGCTTTAGCGGCACAGCAGGCGGTGTTGCCCTCGCCGTAGACCATGGCGGCGTATGCCTTCTCCACGCGGTCCCAGGCAAAGTCACGGTCCATAGCATAGTAGCGGCCCATGACGGTGGCAATCTTACCTGCGCCGATCTCCTCCAGCTTGGCGGCGCAAGCCTTAACATAGTCGATACCGGAGGTGGGGGGGACGTCACGGCCGTCCAGCAGGGCGTGGATGTATACCTTGGAAAGGCCATTGCGCTTGGCCATCTCTACCAGACCGTACAGATGCTCGATGTGGCTGTGCACGCCGCCGTCGGACAGCAGGCCGATGAGGTGCAGGGCGCTGTCATTTTGCTTGCAGTTAGCCATGGCATCCAACAGGGCCTTGTTCTCAAAGAAATCCCCATCCTGAATGGACTTGGAGATGCGCACCAGCATCTGGTACACCACACGACCGGCGCCGATGTTGGTGTGGCCTACCTCGCTGTTACCCATCTGGCCGTCCGGCAGACCCACATCCAGGCCGGAGGCACCGATCTGAGTGGTGGGGTTTTCAGCGAAGATCTTGGTCAGGTTGGGAGTGTTAGCGGCCTCAATGGCGTTGCCGTAAGCATCATTGTTGATGCCGAAGCCGTCCATGATAATTAGGGTTAAAGGCTTTTTCATAGCAGTATCTACCTTTCTGAAATTCAACAGCAGAAGCTGTTGTGGATAAAGCGCAGAGGCTTTGTTGACGGAGGGAGGGGAGCGGGGAAACCGTCAGGGGCCCCTGCGCGTACAATTATCCGCCCGTAGGCGGTGCATTTGTCTCGCAGGGACAAATGCCTCTTCCTCTGTTAAAGCTATTTTAACAGGGGAAGAGGGCGGGCATTACTGCCAGCCCTCTTGTTTGGTTTTTGAAACTTACTTCGCGGCCGCAACGATGGTGGCGAAATCGGGAGCCTTCAGAGAGGCACCGCCGATCAGACCGCCGTCCACGTCGGACATAGCCAGCAGCTCAGCCGCATTGGCGGCGTTCATGGAACCGCCGTACTGGATGGTGACAGCTTTAGCGGCCGCCTCGTTGTACAGGCCGGCCAGCACGCCACGGATCTGGGCGCACACCTCGTTGGCCTGCTCAGCGGTAGCGGTCTTGCCGGTGCCGATAGCCCACACGGGCTCATAGGCGATGATCACACGGCTCAGCTCCTCCTCGGAAATACCGTCCAAAGCGATTTTGGTCTGCATAGCCACCACCTCAGCGGTGATGTCCTGCTCACGCTGCTCCAGGTACTCGCCCACGCACAGGATGACGGTCAGACCGGCATCCAGAGCGCCACGCACACGCTTGGCAACGGTAGCGTCGGTGTCACCGAAATAGGTGCGGCGCTCGCTGTGACCCAGGATGACATAGCCGACACCCATCTCACGCAGCATATCAGCGGCAATCTCGCCGGTGAAGGCACCGGACTTCTCCCAGTAGCAGTTCTGGGCGGCTACGCCGATATTGGAGCCCTTGGTGGCCTCCAGAGCGGCGGGGATATCAATGAAGGGAACGCCTACGACCACGTCGCAGGTGGCATCGGCCACCAGAGGCTTGATGGCCTCAATGAGGGCGGTAGCCTCGGCGGGGGTCTTGTTCATTTTCCAGTTACCGGCAATCACATACTTACCCATGATGAAATTCTCCTTTATTTTTTAATTATTTGTCGCTCATAGCGGCGATACCGGGCAGCTCTTTGCCCTCCAGGAACTCCAGAGAAGCACCGCCACCGGTGGAGATGTGGCTCATCTTGCTACCGAAGCCCAGGATGTTTACAGCGGCGGCAGAGTCACCGCCACCGATGATGGTGGTGGCATCGGTCTCGGCCAGCGCCTTGGCCACAGCGATGGTACCCTTGGCCAGGGTGGGGTTCTCGAACACGCCCATAGGCCCGTTCCAGACAACGGTCTTGGCGTTCTTCACCTCAGCGGCATACAGCTCGGCGGTAGCCGGGCCGATGTCCAGGCTCATCATGTCAGCCGGGATGGCATCGGCGGCCACAACAGAAACCTCGATCTCCGCATCGATGGGATCGGGGAAATCCTTAGCAATGGTGCAGTCCACGGGGAGCAGGATCTTAACGCCCTTCTCCTCGGCACGGGCCAGCATCTCACGGCAGTAGTCGATCTTGCTCTCATCCAGCAGGGAGGTACCCACGCCGTAGCCCTTAGCGGCCAGGAAGGTGTAGGCCATACCGCCACCGATGATGAGGGTGTCAGCCTTGTTCAGCAGGTTCTCGATCACGTTCAGCTTATCCGCAACCTTGGCGCCGCCCAGGATGGTGACGAAGGGACGGACAGGATCGTTGACTGCATTGCCCAGGAACTGCACCTCTTTGGCCATCAGGTAGCCATTGGCAGACTCCTCAACATAGGAAGCTACGCCCACAGTGGAGCAGTGAGCACGGTGAGCCGCACCGAACGCATCGTTGACGAACAGGTCGCACAGGGAGCCCAGCTCCTGGGAGAGAGCCTCGCCGTTCTTGGTCTCCTCAGCACGATAACGGGTGTTCTGCAACAGCACCACATCGCCATCCTTCATAGCGGCCACAGCGGCCTTGGCGTTGTCGCCTACCACATTGTCGTCAGCGGCGAATACCACCTCTTTGCCCAGCTTCTCGCTCAGGCGGGCAGCCACGGGAGCCAGGGACAGCTCCGGCTTCGGCTCGCCCTTCGGCTTGCCCAGATGGGAGCACAGAATCACCTTTGCACCGTTATCGATCAGGTACTGGATGGTGGGCAGAGCGGCGACGATACGGTTCTCATCGGTGATGACACCGTTCTTCAGCGGTACGTTGAAATCGCAACGCACCAGCACGCGCTTGCCGGCAACATGCAGGTCTTCCACGTTCTTCTTGTTCAGATAGCTCATGACATAACTTCCTTTCAAATATGATCTCTGTTAAAAAGGTAACAAACCAACAGCCCTATTGTATACGATTATTTGCTTTTTTGCAAGGGGGTATGAGTGAAAAATGCGAAAATCATAAATTTTCTCTATTATATGGTTATTCTTTATAGTGGAATAGAAGATTTTTGTTCATAACAACCGCAAACCTTTGGGATAGCGGTTTTTCAGTTTTCCGCCGCTACATTTACCGAAACCAACCGGCAGGCCGGCTACGGTGACGGCTGTCCAGCCCTTTTCCCCTTCACAGGGGATTTCCTCACCGTGGAGGAAGGCGGTGAGAAGCGGGTCACCGGGGAGAAAATCCAGCCGTCGCCGGCAGTTCTCCGCTTTGGAGGCCAGGAAAATGCTGTGGGCCGGTTCCAGCCGGTTTTTGCATACGGTAGCCACCTCCACACCGGCGCTGATGACCCCCAACTGCCGGCAATCCGGCAGGTCGGTGGGCAACAGGCACACCCGGTCACCGAAGGTGACAAATTCTCCCTCCGGCCGGTCGATGAAGCATTCCGTGTACAGCGCCTCTGCAGCTTTGGCGTTGGGATCGTTTTTGGGAAAAGGATAGCCGGCGGGAGCAGAGGGGGGCGAGGTGTCTTCGCTTTTCTGCAACAGGGCGATAAAATGCCCCTCACCTCCGTGCTGAGGCAGAATGCGGCGTGTATAGGTCAGGTTAATGTCCGTATTGGCGCCTGCTTGCCGCCCGGAGAAGCCGGGGCAACCCCACTCTACGGTAATTGGCATCAGCACAAACTCCGGATGCCGCTGTAAAAAGGCCAGTACGGTCAGTTCGTTTTCTTCCGGGGCAAAGGTGCAGGTGGAATACACCAGCCGGCCGCCGGGGCGCACCGCCAGGGCGGCGTTGTCCAGAATTTCTGCCTGCCGCTCAGCGCATAGGGTGATGTTTTCCATGCTCCACTCGGCGAGGGCTTGGGGCTCTTTGCGGAACATTCCCTCGCCGGAGCAGGGGGCATCCACCAGTACGCCGTCAAAATAGCCCTCCAGCGCCCGGCATACGGTGCCGGTATCCCGGTTGGATACTACGCACCGCCGCACGCCCCAGCGCTCCAGGTTTTGCTGGAGGATACGGGCACGGGCGGCCACATATTCGTTGCTCCACAGGAAACCTGTGGGGCCGATAGCGGCGGCAATTTGGGTGGATTTTCCACCCGGGGCGGCGCACAGGTCGAGAACGCGTTCCCCCGGCTGAGGAGCCAACACCGTCACGGCAGAGGTGGCCGACGGCTCCTGCATATAATAGGCGCCGGCATGATGCAGAGGGTCGCTTCCCGCCTTGTGGGGGACGTCCAGATAGAACGTGTTGTCAGCAAAAGGAGCAGGAGATAAAGGAGCCTCGAAAAGTGCCTGCAGCTTGTCGGCGGAGAGCTTGCCGGTATTTACCCGGACACCGCGGCGCAAAGGGGCATCGTACGCCGCCAGAAAGAAGGGATAGTCATCGCCCAGCAGGACTTGCATACGCTGGGTAAACAGGTGGGGGAAGTCCATACATGTGCCTCCTTGAGAGTGTGTGAAGAAAAATGCTGCCACAGGCCCCTGTGACAGCATAAAGGTACGATTATTTAGCGGCCAACGCCTCTTTGATGGCCTTAGCCAGTTGGTCGGGACAGGAGGTGCCCTTGAAACCGCACTGGATTCCCTCCATGCGGCGGACAGCCTCTTCTGCGGACATACCTTCAATCAGCCGGGCGATGCCCTGGGTGTTGCCGTTACAGCCGCCTTCAAATTTCACATTGGAAACAAGACCGTCTACGATGTCGAAGGTGATGCTGCGGGCGCAGGTGCCCTTTGTGCGATAGGTATAAGCCACAACAGTCGCTCCTCTCAAATGACGATTATTTGAATCGTTTGTTTTTGTACGCCTTCATCAGCTGTACAGTGCCGTCCGGGGCGCCGTAGCTTCCCAGGGGGCGGGGCTTGTTGGCGTACATGCCGTGGAAATCCGAGCCGCCGGTCATCAGCAGTTCGTGGTCGGTGGCGAAGCCCTGGAGCATATCAACCGTAGCGTCGTCGGCAGAGTGATGCCACACCTCCACGCCATCCAAAAGCCCGGCCTCGGTCAGTTCTTCCATGATGGAGATGCTGTCATAGACCGTGGGGTGAGCCAGTACCGCCAAACCGCCAGCGCTGTGAATGAGGTCGATGATTTCCCGCACATCCGGATAGGTGGTGGAAACATACGCACAGCCACCCTCGGGGGAGAAGAGCTTGTGGTACACGTCGCCATAGAAGCTGTCGGCATAGCCGGCATCAATGAGGGCGTGCATGATATGCTGTTTAAATACATTGGTACTGCCGGAGGCACATCGCACGATGGAGTCCGGCACAATGGGGTAGTAGCGGAGCACCTTTTTGACCATCTCTGTGGAGCTGACACGGCGGTTGGCATTAATCTGTCGGCACATCCCTTCCAGTCGGTCAGGAGCGTCACACATATAGCCGAGGATATGTACTCTTCTGCCACGGTCGGAATCCCATGCGGAAAACTCCACCCCATGGACAATCTCAACTCCCTGCCGTTTGCCGATAACACCGGCACGTGTGGCGCCGGCCACAGCGTCGTGATCGGTGATGGAAATAGTGTTGAGCCCCCGCCGCCGGGCGATGGCGATAATCTCGTCGATTCCCATGGAACCGTCGGAAATTTTACTGTGACAATGCAGGTCGCAGGACATAATACCCCTCCGTGTGTAACTGTCGGCAACACCGACTAAACCCTTTCTATCGATCATTACCATTATACACCATTTACGGGCCAAAAAGCAACTGGAAATTCGCAGAAAAAGGGGGATTTTAGAAAAAAGTGAGGTTTTGCAAAAGGGGGAGTGGTTTGTCAATGTTATTTGGGCATTTCGCCTACACTGGAGCCGGATTTTGCAGGAAATTGCAATCGCTTATTGAAAATACGGGAAAATTGTGGTATACTACCGGCTGATGCCAAAATACTTAACAGAAAAGAGTGAACCTGCATGACGAAAATTGATGTATTCTCCGGCTTCTTGGGTGCCGGTAAAACCACCTTGATAAAGAAACTGATTAAAGAGGCATACAGCGGCGAAAAGCTGGTGCTGATCGAGAACGAGTTTGGCGAAATCGGTATTGACGGCGCCTTTATGAAGGAAGCCGGTATCGAGATTACGGAGATGAATTCCGGATGCATCTGCTGCAGCCTGGTGGGCGATTTCACCGAGGCTCTGCAGAAGGTGCTGGATGAATTGCACCCCGACCGTATTCTTATCGAGCCGTCGGGTGTGGGCAAGCTCAGCGATGTCATCCGTGCGGTGCAGAAGGTGGAAAACGAAACTGTAAAGCTGAACAGCTTCACAACCGTCGCAGATGCTGGTAAATGCCGTGTTTACATGAAGAATTTCGGTGAGTTCTATAATGACCAGATCCACCATGCCGGCTGTATCGTGCTCAGCCGTACCGATGGTGTGGCCCAGGATAAGCTGGAGGCCTGTGTGGCGCTTCTGCGGGAGCATAATGCCACGGCGGCGATTATCACCACGCCTTGGGATGAGCTGACAGGTGGGCAGATTTTGGCCGCCATCAAGGGCCAGCACACCTTGGCACAGGAGCTGGAAGAACTGGCCGCCGAGCAGGCCTGCCCTGTGTGCGGACATCACCACGACCATGAGCATGAGCATCACCACCATCACGAGGATGGGGAGGAGTGCCACTGCCATGACCATCACCATGAGCATGAGCATCACCACCATCATGCGGACGATGTGTTCGACAGCTGGGGCGTGGAAACCGCCGCAAAGTATACACCCGAGGAGATTGGTGCGGCACTGGGAAAACTGGCAGATGAGGCGGCATACGGCATGGTTCTGCGGGCGAAGGGCATTGTTGCCGGCGCTGACGGCCGGTGGATTCACTTCGATTATGTTCCGGGATGTCCGGATGTGCGTACCGGCTCGGCGGATGTCATCGGCCTGCTGTGCGTGATTGGTTCTCACATTGATAAGGCGGCGCTGGCGGCGCTGTTCCGTGTAGCGGAGGGATGATCATGGATATTCCGGTATATCTGTTCACCGGCTTTTTGGATAGCGGTAAAACCACCTTCCTGCAAACGACGCTGGAGGACAAGCGCTTCAACAACGGTGAGCGCACCCTGGTGTTGCTTTGTGAGGAAGGGGAGTGCGAGCTGGAGCCTGCCCGCTTTTCCGGTAAGAATGTCACAATCGAAACGGTAGACGACCCGTCACAACTGACAACAGCCAACATGACAGCCTGGCAAAAGAAATGCCGTGCCCAGCGTGTGCTGGTGGAGTATAACGGTATGTGGCAGTTGGATGACCTGTACCGTAACCTGCCGAAAAATTGGGTTATTTATCAGGAAATGTGCTTTGCGGATGCCAACACCTACCTGACCTACAACGCCAATATGCGGAGCCTGGTGGTGGATAAGTTGCAGAGCGCCCAGCTGGTGGTGTTTAACCGTGCTCCCAAGACGCTGGATAAAATGGCCCTGCACAAAATCGTTCGTGGCATCAGCCGCCGTACCGAGATTGCTTATGAATATGGCGAGGACGATGTGGAGTACGACGACATCGAAGACCCGTTGCCCTTTGATAAAAACGCTCCGGTCATTGCCGTAGGGGACAACGACTACGCTCTGTGGTACCGGGATCTGTCAGAGGAGCTGAATACCTACGACGGAAAAACGGTGGAGTTTTTAGGCCAGGTGGTGGTAGACCGCACCATCCCGAAAAATTGCTTTATTGTAGGCCGTCCCCTGATGACCTGCTGTGCGGATGACATCCGCTTTGCCGGTCTGGTGTGTGAGTGGGCGGGAGCTGATGGCCTGAAGAACCGGGATTGGGTAAGGGTGAAAGCCACCATCTCGGTGCAGGAACACCCCTGTTATGGGCGCACCGGCCCGGTACTGACCGGCCTTTCGGTGGAACCGGCGCCGGCTCCGGCTGAAGCAGTGGCGACCTTCTACTAATTTTAGTCGAGAGAATTGGCAGTTTTTTATCGAAAAATGATGAAAAACTAGTTATTTTGCACATAAAAACGTGGGTAGATTTTGCGAAAAAGCCAAAATGTAAATTTCCTCTTGCAAAGTCGAGGAAAAAGGAGTATAGTATTCCCATGGGGCATGTGCAGTGTGCGTGCTCCGGATGTTTGTCCAGATGCGGTTTTCCGCTGGAATATAATTTTTGGAGGTATACATCATGAACAAGACAGAACTCATTGCTGCCGTTGCCGATAAGGCCGGCCTGACCAAGAAGGACGCCGAGAAGGCTGTTGCTGCTGTGGTCGCTGCCATCGAAGAGGCCCTGGTTAAGGGTGATAAGGTTCAGCTGGTTGGCTTTGGTACTTTCCAGGTTAACGAGCGTGCTGCCCGCATCGGCCGCAACCCCCAGACCAAAGAGGAGATCAAGATTGCCGCTTCCAAGCAACCCGTGTTCAAGGCTGGCGCTGCTCTGAAGAAGGCTGTCAACTAATTTCCGCAGATAGCAAGCCGTCCGGGATACCGGGCGGCTTTTTATCGTGATTGAGTCCAGGAAAGGAGAACAGAGCGATGCGATTGGATAAATACCTGAAGGTGTCCCGGTTGATCAAGCGCCGCACCGTGGCAAACGAGGCTTGTGACGCCGGCAAGGTGCTGGTGAACGATAAACCGGCCAGAGCCTCCTATGAGGTGAAGGTGGATGACGTTATCACCCTGACACTGGGCGCACGCCAACTACGTGCCCAGGTGGTATCGGTGCAGGAGACGGTGGCAAAAAACGATGCCCCCCTGCTGTACAGGGTGCTGGAGGGGTAAACAGCGTAATCGTGAGTAGATGAAGCGGGTGGAATATCCATCCGCTTTTTTGCATATTCCCCTTGTCCGGTGACATATACTGCACCAGGACAGTAGGGAGGGAACACGATGGAACGAAAAGAAAGAACAGCCCCTCCACAGCCGCACCAGCTGATTATGCAGGACCGCCGTCAGGTAGAGCTGACCGGTGTAGCGGATGTGGATAGCTTTGATGAGAATGCCGTGATTGCCTATACCTCCATGGGAGAGCTGACCATCCGGGGAAGCGGCCTGCATATCCGTCAACTGAATCTGGAGGGAGGCTCCCTTTCGCTGGAGGGGCAGGTGGATAGCTTGACATACAGCGATGCGGTTAAAGGAGGCGGCTTTTTTAGCCGTCTGCTACGCTGATGGTGGAGTGGACAGGGCAACAGCAACTGCTGTTTCTTCTACAGAGTAGTGGTGTCGGCGTTTTGCTGGGGCTGTTGTTTGAGATGCTCACCGCCGTTGGACGCACCACCGGCGGGCGCTGGCGGCAGTTTTTGCTGGATGCCTTGTTCGGTATCCCGGCGGCACTGGTGACCTTTTTCGGCGCCCTGGCTATTATGGATGGAGAGCTCCATCCGTTGCTGTTCGTTGGTGTGGCGGTGGGCTTTCTGACGGAGCATATGAGCGTGGGACGCTGGGTGTGCCGGGGGCTGTGTATGCTTTTGCGCTGGAACAGCCAACTGTGGCGGTGGCTGTTGGACGGAGGGGAGCGAATTTTGCTGAAAATCCCGGCGTTTTTCCGCCGATTAAGAGACAAAATCGGCAAGCCATCTTTCGTGACGAAAAAAAGTCGAAAAAAATGCAATTTTTTTCAAAAAAACACTTGAAATTTTCTACAGTAAGAGGTAGAATGTTCTATGTGAAACTGTATGATTATTCAGGAAAGGAGGCTGCCGGCGTGAAAACAACATTTCGCAAGAAGAAAAAGAGCAATTGGGCGCTCCGTATCGTGCTGGTGGCCGTTGTTGCTTTCCTGTTTTTAAAGTCGGTACAGCTTCATGCCCAGTTGGAGGATAAGCAGAAGCAGCTTGACCAGATGGCGGAGGAGACAATCAGACGTGAGCTGATTATCGAAGATCTGGAAGAGCAGAAAAACAATGCGGATGCACTTCTGGAACAGAAGGCCAACGAAAACGGTCTGTGTCATCCTGGGCAGCAGATCTACCAAAATGCAGCAGGCTAATCAGTAGGGGGATACAAAACATCTATGCAACTAGAGGTCGGAGCGATTTTAGAGGGTAAAGTGACCGGTATTACCAAGTTCGGCGCCTTTGTGGAGCTTCCGGACAAAAAGACCGGTATGGTGCACATCTCCGAGGTGGCATCAACGTACGTAAAAGAGATCAGTGATTTTGTCACCGAGGGGCAGACGGTTAAGGTCAAGGTGCTGAGCATCAGCGAAGACGGAAAGATCAGCCTCTCTATCAAGAAAGCACAGCCCCCGGCACCGCGCCAGGCTCCTGCCAAGCGTCCGGCGTTCAACGGCCGTCCGGGTGATTATGAGTGGCAGTCTTCCTCCTCTTCCCGCAGTGGCGAGAGCTTTGAGGATATGATGAGTCGATTCAAGGCCACCAGTGACGAGAAGATCTCCGACCTGAAGCGGTCGATGGATAACAAGCACGGTGGTTTTGGCCGCAAGCCGCGCGGCAATGGCCCCCAGCAATAATTGTGTAAAGAAAGGGGAATGCTTCTCTCCAGGCAGAGAAAGGCGTTCTCCTTTTTTGTGTGTTGATGGAATAAAGGAGCGAATACCCATGCGTGAGATTACAGCGTCGGCTATTACGGACACCGTCCGGGCACTGTGCATACAGGCCAACCGCCGTCTGCCGGAGGACCTGGAGGCCTGTATCCGCTGTGCGGCTGGCCAGGAGACCGATCCGTTACCCTGTGCGGTGATGCAGGACCTGTGCGAAAATCTGGTTGCGGCAGAGGAAATGGCTCTGCCCATCTGTCAGGATACCGGCATGGCGGTGGTGTTTGTCCGACTGGGCCAGGAGGTACACATTACCGGCGGCCTGCTGGCGGATGCGGTCAACGCCGGTGTGGCCGCCGGCTATACCGAGGGGCGTCTGCGCTGTTCGGTGGTGGCTGACCCACTCCGCCGGGGCAATACCGGTGATAATACGCCGGCCGTGTTGCACCTGGAACTGGTGGAAGGGGACGTGTGCGAAATTACGGTGGCGCCTAAGGGCTTTGGCAGTGAGAATATGAGCCGGGTGTTTATGCTGACTCCGGCGGCGGACCGGCAGACGGTGATCCACCGGGTGTGCCAGGCGGTCCGGGAGGCGGGGAGTAACCCCTGCCCGCCCTTGGTATTGGGCATTGGCATCGGTGGCGATTTTGAGCAGGTGGCCTATTTGGCCAAGAAGGCGCTGTGCCGTCCGGTTTCCCAGCCTCACCCCGACGCCTACTACGCCGAACTGGAGCGGGATATTTTGACGGCGGTCAATGCGTTGGGCATTGGCCCCCAGGGCTTTGGCGGCGAGACCACGGCTTTGGCGGTGATGATTGAAACCGCCCCCACCCACATCGCCGGCCTTCCGCTGGCGGTGAATGTAGGGTGTCACGTCACGCGGCACGCAACAGCCGTGTTATAACGGCAAAGGAGAAGGTAAAGGAATGGAACTGTTGGAATACTGTGCCCCGTGCCTGTTCGGCATCGAGGGCATATTGGGGGACGAATTGCGCCGTATGGGTGCCGAGAATGTACGCCCGGAGAATGGCCGTGTGCTGTTTTCCGGTGGGGTAGAGATGATGGCCCGGGCTAACATCGGCTCCCGGTATGCCGAGCGCATCCAGTTGGTGATGGGACGGTTCGCTGCCCGGAGCTTTGAGGAGCTGTTCCAGGGCGTCAAGGCTCTGGCCTGGGAGCGTTTCATCGGTAAGATGGACGCTTTCCCGGTCAAGGGCTGGTCGCTGAATTCTCAGCTGCACAGCATCCCGGATTGCCAGGCCATCATCAAAAAAGCGGTGGTGGAACGGCTGAGCCGGGTGTACGGCGTGCAGTGGTTTGACGAGTGCGACGGCAAGTGCCAGATTCAGTTCACCATCATGAAGGACGAGGTCACAATGCTGTTGGATACCAGCGGCGTGGGCTTGCATAAGCGCGGCTACCGTGCCGCATCCGGCGGTGCACCCATCAAGGAGACGTTGGCGGCGACCATTGTGGATGTAACCCGGGCCCGGCGTGCCAAATTGGTGTGCGATCCCTGCTGCGGCTCGGGCACCCTGCTGATTGAGGCGGCAATGGCCGCCCGTGGCATCGCCCCCGGCATTAAGCGCACCTTCTCGGCCATGTACTGGGACAGCGTGCCGGATGCGGTGTGGAAAGAGGAACGGCAGGTGGCGAGAGAGCGCCAGCGGGAGGTGGAGTTTGCCGCCCGTGGCAGCGATATCGACCGGGAGGTGCTGTCTCTGGTAGGGGAGAACGCCGCCAAAGCCGGTGTGGGCGACTGTGTCACTTCCTCGGTGGCAGATATCCGGCAGTTTGTGCCGGAGGGGGACACCGGCACGGTGCTGTGCAACCCTCCTTACGGTGAGCGTCTGCTGGATGTGAAGGCG
The DNA here is from genome assembly GCA_017471765.1 of Clostridia bacterium. GTDB lineage: Bacteria > Bacillota > Clostridia > Oscillospirales > Acutalibacteraceae > UBA5905. The sequence continues at coordinate 13,765 of JAFURT010000025.1, read as the reverse complement.
GCGGAGGAGCTGTACCGGGTAATGGGTAAGGTGTTTGTCCCCAAGCCCGGCTGGAGTTATGCCATCATCAGCCCCCATGAGCAGTTTGAGACCCTGTTCGGCCGTCCGGCAGATAAGCGGCGCAAGCTGTATAACGGTATGTTAAAATGTCAGTTGTATATTTACTATAAATGATAAAGTACCCTGGAGGTGATCTGATGCGTCATGTGTTTATTCTCAACCCCGTGGCAGGCAAAAATCGCCTGGCGCTTATGTTGCGAGGGAAGATCGATGCGTATTTTGCCCGGCATCCGGAGCTGGAGCACCGGGTACGCCTGACCGATGGCGTGGGGGCGGCTACCCGTATTGCCCGTGAGGAATGTGAGGCCGGCGGCCTGGTGCGGCTGTATGCCTGCGGCGGAGACGGTACGTTGCAGGAAACCGCCAACGGGATTCCGGTGGGCAGTGATGCCGAGCTGGCGGTGATTCCTTGTGGCTCCGGCAATGACTATGTCCGCACCTTTGGTAGCCGGGAGGATTTCATGGAACTGTCCAACCTCATTGAGGGGGAGGCTTTCCCGGTGGATGCGGTGGATTGCGGCGATATGCGGTCGCTGAATATCGCCTCCATCGGCATGGATGCCTCGGTGGGGCAGAAGATGCAGCGGTATAAGAATCTGCCCGGTGTCAATGGCTCCATGGCGTATAATATTGCGGTGGCGGACGTGTTCTGCCACCCCATTGGCGAACAGATGGAGATTGAAATGGATACCCCCGATGGTATTGTCCGTCGCAGTGGCAAGTATCTGATGACGCTGGCGGCCAACGGCCAGTATTACGGTGGTGGCTACCGTGGCGCGCCCCAGGCGGTGCCGGATGACGGCGTGCTGGATTTTGTGCTGGTCAAAAAGATCTCCCGGGTGAAGATTCCCTTCTTCCTCGGAAAATACAAAGCCGGCGAGTATGGCGACTTGGACTGCTGTGAGCATATCCGGGGCACGGCGATGCGGGTAAAGGCGGCCAAGGCTATGGTGTGCAACGTGGATGGGGAGTGCTTCAATGCAGATACCATGAATTTCTCCATTCTCCGGAATGCCTTTAATTTTGTTCTGCCGAAGCCCCTTGCCGAAGCGAAAAAAGCGTGCCAAAAGGTCATCGGCGGTGCTTACGCCCCGGCAGTATTGTAAATAATTTGTGAAATCGGGAACTTTTTTCCATATTTCTCTTGATTTTTTTTAAAAAGTGGGTACAATAGTGTTAGCACTCGAACAAGCAGAGTGCTAACACGTGGATTTGTCATTATTTTTTTAGGAGGCGACTGTTATGTCGATCAAACCGTTAGCAGACCGTGTGGTCATTCGTTTTGTTGAGGCGGAGGAGACCACCAAGAGCGGCATCATCCTGGCCGGCGCCGCCAAAGAGAAGCCCCAGGTAGCCGAAGTGGTGGCTGTGGGCCCCGGCGGCAACGTGGAGGGCAAGGAGATCACCATGTATGTGAACGTGGGGGATAAGGTGCTCATCACCCGGTACGGTGGTACCGAGGTTAAGCTGGACGGTGTAGAGTACACCATCGTCCGTCAGAACGATATTCTGGCTGTGGTGGAATAAGCCACAGGTACATGGAGAATTGGAGGTAACGAACTATGGCAAAAGTAATTCTGTATGGTGAAGAAGCCCGCAAGGCGTTGCAGTCCGGTGTCAACCAGCTGGCGGATACCGTGAAGATCACGATGGGCCCCCGTGGCCGCAATGTGGTGCTGGATAAGAAATTCGGCGCCCCCCTCATCACCAATGACGGTGTGACCATCGCCAAGGAGATCGAGCTGGAGGATCCCTTTGAGAATATGGGTGCTCAGCTGGTCAAGGAGGTCTCCATCAAGACCAACGACGTGGCCGGTGACGGTACCACCACCGCTACCCTGCTGGCCCAGGCGCTGATTCGTGAGGGTATGAAGAATGTGGCCGCCGGTGCTAACCCTATGGGGGTCAAGAAGGGCATCCAGATTGCTGTTGACGCTGTGGTGGCAGAGGTTAAGGCCAACTCCAAGAAGGTCAGCGGTACCGAGGATATTGCCTCAGCGGCTACCATTTCTGCCGGAGATGCGGTTATCGGCCAGCTCATCGCCGAGGCTATGGAGAAGGTTTCTGCCGACGGTGTTATCACCGTGGAGGAGTCCAAGACCGCCGAGACCTACACCGAGGTGGTGGAGGGTATGCAGTTCGACCGTGGCTACATCACCCCCTACATGGTGACCGATACCGATAAGATGGAGGCTGTGATTGACGATGCCTTCCTGCTGATTACCGACCGCAAGATCTCCAACATCCAGGATATCCTGCCCCTGTTGGAGCAGATTCTGCAGTCCGGCAAGAAGCTGGTTATCGTTGCCGAGGACGTAGAGGGCGAGGCCCTGTCCACCCTGATTGTCAACCGTCTGCGTGGCACCTTCACCTGCGTGGCTGTCAAGGCTCCCGGCTTTGGTGACCGCCGCAAGGAGATGCTGCAGGATATTGCCATCCTGACCGGTGGTCAGGTTATTTCCGAGGAGCTGGGCTTCGAGCTGAAGGACGCTTCTCTGCCCATGCTGGGCCGTGCCCGTCAGGTCAAGGTGACCAAGGAGAACACCGTCATTGTGGACGGTATGGGCGATCCCGATGCCATCAAGGCGCGTGTGGGGCAGATCCGTTCGCAGATTGAGACCACCACCTCTGATTTCGACCGGGAGAAGTTGCAGGAGCGCCTGGCCAAGCTGGCCGGCGGTGTGGCTGTTATCAAGGCCGGTGCCGCTACCGAGGTGGAGATGAAGGAGAAGAAGCTCCGCATTGAGGATGCTCTGTCTGCTACCAAGGCCGCTGTGGAAGAGGGCCTGGTTGCCGGCGGTGGCGTGGCGCTCATTAATGCCGCCAAGGTGCTGGTTCCTATGCTGGAGCAGTACGAGGGCGATGAGGAGACCGGTATTAAGATCGTGATGAAGGCTCTGGAGGAGCCGGTGCGGCAGATTGCTCTGAACTCCGGCCTGGAGGGCAGCGTCATTATCGATAAGATTCGCACCGCCGATCAGGTGAACTACGGCTTTGACTTCGCTAAAGAGGTCTATGTGGATATGTTTGCCGCCGGTATCGTGGACCCCACTAAGGTGACCCGTTCTGCCCTGCAGAACGCCGCCTCTGTGGCCGCCATGGTGCTGACCACCGAGTCCCTGGTAGCGGATAAGAAGGAGCCGGTGGCTCCCGCTGCTCCTGCCGCCGGTGGCATGGACGGTATGTATTAATCGTATTAATCCATGCAATGAGAGACGGTCGTATGAGCGTCTCTCATTGTTGTATACATAGGAAAGAGGAATGACCATGAAGATTCTTGCCATTGGGAACAGCTTTGCCGAGGACACGTTTTGGTTGTCACCGGAGGTGGCATTGTCTATGGGGGTGGAAGATTTTACCTTTGCCCATTTGTACTGCGGCGGTTGTTCCATCAACCAGCATCTTTTGCACGCTCGGGAGAACAGGGCAGCCTACCTGTATCAAAAGAATTGCGGCGGTATATGGGAGGAGAACCGCTATGATGTAACCATGCGCCCGGTATTGGAGGAAGAGCAGTGGGATTGGATTATTCTGTCCACAGGTACTGGGGACGGTAGCCGCTGGACAGAGGTGGAATCTTATAAGAATTTAGCCCAACTGATTGCTTGTGTGAAGCCTTATGTGCCGGAGCAGGTCCGGTTTGCCTTTAATGTTACCTGGGCAGGAGAGGCGACATTTGAAAGGTATGAACAGCCGGATTTGCAGAAGTTTGCTGGTGACCAGATTGCTATGATGGATGCGATTAATGCGATTGTTAGGGAGTATGTGGCTGTTCTGCCGGAGATTGCCACCATTATCCCTACCGGTATTGCTGTGCAAAATTTGCGGGCAGCCTGTGGACTGTGCCTTTGTCGTGATGATTACCATCTGTCTTATGATGTTGGACGCTATGCTGCCGCTTCCACAGCAATGATGGTGTTGACCGGGTGTGAAGATGTGGAGCGGATTACCTATACACCATTGGAGGCTGGTCTAAACAAACAGGTGCTAGAGGCGGTAGCCAATGCGCTGAAAACACCATACAGTGTAACCTGGCCTAAATAAACCCAGAAAACCGCTGTTTTGCAACAGCGGTTTTCTTTATCGGTTCATCAGAGAATACTTTTTCGGCGTGATGCCTTTGAGCCGCTTGAATACCGAAGCAAAATAGTTGCTGTCGTTAAAGCCGCAGGCAGAGGCCACCTCGGTGATGGTCATATTCTTTTTCGCCAGCAGCTTTTCGGCGGCGGAGATGCGGGTGATATTGATGTATTCGTTGAGCCCCACCCCGGTGACCTCCTTGAACAGTTTGGAGAAGTGACTGCGGCTGAGGGCAAATTTCTGCGCCAGAAAGTCCAGGCTCAGGTCGGTCTGATAGTGCTCGCTGATATAGGTGGCGGCGTTTTGGATGAGCAGATAGGACTCGCTCAGATGGGTGTGATTTTCCGGCAGGCGGTGGCGGCTGATCAGGATGAGCAGTTGCCGCAAATACAGCCGTTCCATCTCCAAATAGTCTTCGGAGCGGTGCTTGTTCTCTTGCTCAATTTTGCGGAAAATATCCTTGAATTTGTATAGCTGGTCGGAGGAAATGCGGACAAACTTGTTGCTTTTCAGCATCTCGATATAGGGCGTGTATTCACTGCCGGTAAACTCATCGTCAAAGACGAACAGCAATCGCTCAGCGGTTTCGTCCACCACCGTTTTGTGGAAAGCCCCCTTAGGGGCGAACACCATGTCGCCAGGCTCCAGCAGGTATATCTCACTGCCTACAACGTATTTGGTTTTGCCTTTTTCCAGAAAATACAGCTCGTGCTTGTTGTGGAAGTGGGGTTGCGTCATCATAAAACCGCTGTCCCGGGTAGCCCGGCTAAAAAACTCGATTTTCTCATCACTGTAAACAGCCATGTTGCATCACCGGCACCTATTCTAGCACAAGTTTGATAATGAAGCAACAATATTTTCTTGTTTTTCTTACATATAGTGAAAATTCAAAGGAAAACAAGATGTTTTGTCGTTATAATGAAGAAGAAAACAGGAAATGGGGTAAACGTATGGAACAGACTAAGCCGAAAAGAACAGAACGGGTCATCCAATTTGGTGAGGGTGGCTTTTTGCGTGGATTTGTGGACTGGATGTTGCAGATTCTCAACGAGGAAACCGCCTTTGAGGGGAGCGCTGTGGTGGTACAACCGCTCCCCCAGGGGATGTGCGACCGCCTGGAGGAGCAAAACTGTGTCTATACCCATGTGATGCGTGGCCTGGAAAAGGGGCAACTGGTGGTGGAGAAGAAGCGGATTGATGTCATCTCCCGGACAGTCAAGCCCTATGAGGATTATGCGGCTTATCTGGCGCTGGCAGAGCAGCCGGAATTGCGCTTTGTGGTGTCCAACACCACCGAAGCCGGCATTGTCTATGAGGCGGGGGACAAGCTGAGCGATACCCCCCCAAAATCCTTCCCGGCGAAGGTGACCGCCCTGCTGTATAAGCGGTTTTCCATGGGGCTACCCGGTTTTATTTTTCTCCCTTGCGAGCTGATTGATAAGAACGGGGAGGCTTTGCGTGCCTGTATCCTCCGCTATGCCGCCGACTGGCAGTTAGGGGAGGCGTTCGTCCGCTGGATAGAGCAGGAAAATGTATTCTGCAATACTCTGGTGGACCGTATTGTCACCGGCTATCCTAAGGAGGAGCAGATTGACCTTGGCTACGAGGATGCTATGCTCAACACCAGTGAGCTGTTTCACCTGTGGGTCATCCAGGGGCCGAAGACGCTTTTAGAGGAACTGCCTTTTGATAAGACGGGGCTGAATGTGATCGTCACCGACGACCTGGAGCTGTACCGCACCCGTAAGGTGCGCATCCTCAACGGTGCCCATACGGCTATGATTCCCTACGCCATGCTGGAGGGAATCGAAACGGTGAGAGACTGTATGGAGAACGAGCAGATGGCCGCTTTTGTCCGAGCCTGTGTGTTTGAGGAGATCATTCCCACGTTGGATCTGCCCCGTGAGGAACTGGAAAGCTATGCAAACAGCGTCTTTGAGCGCTTCTGCAACCCTTGCATCCGGCATTTGTGCGCCTCTATTTCTCTCAATTCCGTCAGCAAATTCAAGGTGCGTGTGCTTCCCTCCTTGCTGGAGTACATCCGTCGCACCGGGGAGGTGCCGTCGCACCTGCTGCTGTCCTTGTATAAGCTGATTCACTTCTATAAGACCGGTACTCCCACCGATGGGGAGGAAGTGGTGGCTTTTATGCAGGAGAAAAGCATCCGGGAGATTTTAGCCAACACCGCCTTTTGGGATACCGACCTGACTTTTCTGTATGATGAGGTTGTGAAATATGCAGATTAATAAACGGGACAATGTGGAGATTAACCTGTCCGATGGGCATAAATATGCCCTGCGGGACATCGCCGTCGGGGAGGATATTATCAAATACGGCTATCCTATCGGCCATGCCACTGCGCCTATCTGTAAAGGGGAACACGTTCACACCCACAATGTAAAGACAAACCTGTCCGATACGGTAGAATATACCTATCAGTACAAGGGTTATGGCATACAGCCGGAGGAAAGTGACCGCACCTTTATGGGCTACATCCGGGAAAATGGGGATGTGGGCATCCGCAATGAGGTGTGGATCGTCAATACCGTGGGGTGCGTCAATAAGGTGGCACAGCAGGTGGCACAGCGTACCGGTGCCCGGTATTTTCCTCACCCTTTCGGCTGTTCCCAGTTGGGAGACGACCAAAAGGTTACCCAGCTTATCCTGCGGGGGATGGTGAATCACCCCAATGCCGCCGGGGTGCTGGTGCTGGGGCTGGGGTGTGAGAACAATCACATCGCCTTATTCAAGACGGTGCTGGGGGCGTATGACCCCCGTCGGGTGAAGTTCCTCAACTGCCAGGATGTGGAGGACGAGGTGGCAGAGGCGGTACGCATGGTGGAGGAATTACAGGCCTATGCGGCCACCTTCCAGCGCCAGCCGGTGCCTCTTTCTCGTCTGCGGCTGGGGCTGAAATGCGGTGGTAGCGATGGGTATAGCGGCATCACCGCCAATCCGTTGGTGGGGAGTCTGTCCGACCGGGTGATTGCCGCCGGCGGTAGCTGTGTGCTGACGGAGGTGCCGGAGATGTTCGGGGCAGAACACCTGCTGATGGAACGGTGCGTATCCCGGGAGGTGTTCGACCGGACAGTGGCGCTTATCAACGATTTTAAGGCGTACTACACCCGCCACGACCAGGTGATTTACGAAAACCCCTCGCCCGGCAACAAGGCCGGCGGCATTACCACGCTGGAGGAAAAATCCCTTGGCTGTGTGCAAAAGGGTGGGCTCAGCCCGGTGGTAGATGTGCTGGACTACGGCGATACTCTGCAAAAGAATGGCCTGTCTTTGCTCAATGGCCCCGGCAACGATATTGTGGCCATCACCAACCTGATGGCCGCCGGGGTGCACATGATCCTGTTCACCACCGGCCGGGGCACACCGGTGGGGGGCGCTGTTCCTACGGTCAAAATTGCCACCAACCATGACCTGGCAGTGCGGAAGAACAACTGGATCGATTTTGATGCTTCTCCGCTTTTGCAGGGGGCATCCATGGCCGAACTGACGGAGGAACTGCTGGGCTACGTGCTGGAGGTGGCCTCCGGTGTGGAAACAAAAAATGAAATCCATGACTATCGGGAAATATCCATCTTTAAGGATGGCGTAACGCTGTAAGGGCTAATAACTTTACAATCGTTCCAATCAAAAAAGTCCGGAGCAACAGCTCCGGACTTTTTTACTTACTTTTTCTTTTTGCGAAATATCTGCCGCCGGAAGAGGATGATGTTCATCACCACAAAGAACACCACAAAAATACCGAGGGTCAACAACGGCTTCTTTGGGGCCAGCGTGGCCAACAGCATCATGGGGAAGCCGAACACGATGGCCGGTAGGTTCTGGTACACCATGTTGTCGGAGGCCGGGGTGCGGAACTCGCCATCGATCTCTCGTAACAGGATAATGCCGGTGCTGGCGGTGCCGGTAAGCATCCCATACATCATGAGGAACTGCTCCTCCATATACCGGGGGAAGAGCACCTTGGCGACGATGCGGTTATACAGATAGGTAGCCACGGTGCCGAGAACACCCAGCAGGATAAGCACGCCCCAGAATTTTTCCACAATGTCCAGTCGGATAGCGGCGATGCCGGATACGATCATGACATCGAAGCAGAAATTCCCGGCACGGGTGAGCAGGAAATTGTTGGTGTATTCTCTTTTAATAATCTTCTTTTTCTTCAGCAGGTTAAAGATGGCCTTGACCAGCATGGCGGCAATCACGCCCAGGAGGAAATTGAAGCCGTAGATAACGGCTTTCATTCCCGGGAGCAGCATTCCCAGCAGATACATCATCCCGTAGGAGAGGAAATAGGAAACGGCAATGAGGGCAATCTGCACCGTCATCTTGTCCATGCTCTCGGACAGGGGAATCTCGTTTTCGCCCTCCACAGCCTCCTGCTGAGCCTCGCCGAACTGGTCGGCGGCGGTTTTCAGCTTGCCGCGGCGCTTCATGACATTCAGGTGGATAACGCCGCCGATACTGGCGCTGAGGAAGCCTAGCGCCGCAATGGTCAGGCCGAAGTTTTTGCCGCCGTCAAAGCCGAACTCGGTTTCGTAGATGATGCCGTAGTTCATGGCCTGGCCGGTGCCCTGGCCGTAGCCGAAGGGGAGCAGTACGCCGGCGGCAGAGAAGAAGCCACTGATGAACAGGGCGACCAGCATGGTTGTGCCGAAGCCTACAATCGCCTGGATGAGATAGGTGGAAACCGTGGTAACGCCGGTGTTGAAAATCTCCTCCGTGCGCTGCTTGTTCATGGCACTTTTGGTGTTCTTGAGGGTAGAGGCGATGAAGCCCAGCGCCAAGGCATGGTAGGTAATGATCTCCAGCTTGGCGGTGCCGTTACCGCCGAAGAAGCCGGTATCAAACATGACATCCCCTGTGATGGCCTTGTAGATGGCGGCTATGATAATGAGGATAACGCCACCGATGACCGAGGTAGGGATGAGCGAGTTTTGCATGAGCGGAATGGATTTTTTCAGGACATTGCCTACCAACAGGCTACCCAGTAGCACCGCAAACAGCAGGAACGTTCCCCAAACATCAGACCCCCAAAAACTTTGCAAATTGATCACCTCTGATAATGTTTTTGTTCCGGTAGTAAAGATTGACATACTTCAGCGCATTGAACCGTTTGTCGCTTTTAAGCTGGTACAGATTGCCGTCGTGATACAGGTTCAGCTTGTTACGGCCCAGCACAGCCACGGCATTGATGGAATCAAAGGGTAGCGTCCACTCCTGCTTCGTCCCCTCGTCAAAGACGATCCTGTCTCCGTACAGGGCCACCGTTGCCCCGGTGCGGAGCTGTTCCTTCTTTTTGTACACTATCACCCGGTAGAGGTCTGCCGTATCCCGGAATAGTGGTGTGGCGATATATTCACCGGGATCCATGGCGTTGACTACATCACACTGGTGGTCGTACCATTGGGAGACAGTCCGGAAGGGAAAATCGAACCCGATGCCCTCCAGGGTCTTGTCCGGCAGATAGCGCACACGCCGCCCGCAGGCGGTGCAGGCGATCTCGTCGCCGTGGCTCTCCAGCACGGCTGGCCCGCAGAAGGGACACACGTACATGGCCCGTTCCAGATACTCGGCGCTTTTCTTGTGGGGGAACAGCCCGGGCAAGGTGGACTCGTCCACATACAATTCGTCACAGATGGTCTGGTGGAGCTCCTCGTTGGTCATCTGGCCGTATTCTTCCGGCTCCAGTACGCGGGAAACATATGTCCGCATTTTCCCCTTGCGAATCACATCGCTCCAGCGAGGCTGTACACCGTAACCACCCTCCAGGCGAACAAAGGCGATGGGGAGCCCCAGTTTGCGTGCCAGAGGGGCGATGGCTGGGTTGATGTACTCGGTCTTTCCGCTGTATGTACGGTTGCCCTCCGGGGCGATGGCGATGGTACCGCCCTCCCGGGCCACACGCAGGCAATTCTTGACGGCATTGACATCGGTGGCTTGCTTTTTGATGGGGATGGGGGCCACCAGCCAGCGGATGAGGGAGGAGGTGAAGCCGTTGGAGAACAGGTCCTCCGAGGCTACGTAGTATACCGCCCCTTTTACCGCCATGCCAACAAAGAACTGGTCGAAAGCGGTCTGGTGGTTATACAGCACCAGATATTGCCGCCCATTGTGCGTAGGAAAAGGCTCTACTGTCAGCCCGTATTTAATTTTTGCATAGGGATAAAGGAGGCAGTAGGCAATATTCCGCACTACCCGGTGCCGATATCGCATCCATGTTGTTTTTTTTGCCATAGGTCACGCTCCGTTATGGATATATATGCAAAAGTATAGAGGGGTAAGCATTGGGAAACCGTGTATAAATTATTAAGAAACCCTTAACATTATAACATGAGATGAGCAAAAAAGCACGCTTTTTTTATATTTTGGTCAAAAAAATAGAAATATTCACTATTGCAGCACAAAACCGACTTCGTTTTTAAGACGAAGTCGGTTTTTCCGTGTAAAGGAGTTTACGCTTTTTTGGCTATGATTTCTTGGAAGTCTTGTTTGGCGAAACAACGGAAAATCGGTAGTAAAATCCCATACAAAATCAGAAAACTACTGCCCCCCACAAGGAGTGTCCACAGTTCGCCGGACAGGGGAAGCCAATGGGTAATCAACACCTGACCACTACCGGCGATAACGGTGCATAGCACCGGGCCTATCAGCCATTTTCCCCATCGGAAAGGGGTGTGGCTGACGGTGAGCAGGCGGTGGGTGCTGAGCAGACAGGTCAGCAGATTGCTCACCAGCATCACGAACAGAAAGCCGGTCAGTCCAAACCGAGGAAGCAATAGCCAAATCAGCAGGATGCGTACCGCAGAATCCGCCACACTGTACCACAGGGAATGCACCTGCTGTCCGAGCCCCTTGAGCATACCGGACACCACGCTGTCCAGATACATCACCGGTGTCAGCGGGCCGAGGATTTGCAGTAATAACCCCACCAGAGAATCATTGTATAGCGTTTGCCCCAGAATTTTTCCTGATATGGTGAACAGTCCGCCGATGGCGGTGGCTCCCAGTAAGGTGATGTGGAGAGAGCGCTCCACCAGCCGGGAGACCTGTCGCTGTTGCCCCAGCTCATAGGCGTCGGATAACTCCGGAATAAGCAGGTTGGAGAGGGTCATCAGCAGGGCCGATGGGAAGAAGATAAGTGGCAAGGCCATCCCCTTTACAGCACCAAACTGCGCCAGCGAGAGGGAATCGGAGCCGGTAAACAGGGTAAGCCGGGCGGGGACGAGGAAATTTTCCACCGTTCGCAGGGCGGTGGAGAGATACCTGCCCGCGGTGATGGGAACGGCAATGTGCAGGAGCGGGCGAAGCAAGCCGGTGGTGAGTGTAGCGTGGGGATGGCCGGCCGGGAGCGCCTTTTCCCGACGCACATCCAGCCGATAGGCAAATAGCAGATACAGACAGGCGACGGTTTCCGATAGGGCATCCCCCAAGATGATAAGCAGACAGGCGTTTTCCAGTGAGCCGTCCCACAGCGTGCGTAGCATCAGCAGAATGCCGCCGATGCGGATTGCCTGCTCGATGATTTGGGACAGACAGGGCGGCCACGCCCGGCGGCGAGCCATAAAATATCCTTTCAAGCAACTGGATACACCGATAAAGGGGAGGGCGATGCCGCTGACGGCGATGGCAGGGACGGCACGGCTATCGCCGATGAGTCTGCCGATGATGGGAGCACCGCCATACAGGAGCAGGGCAGAAGCTCCGCCCACCAGCAGGCAGCACAGGGCAGACAGCCGCAACAGCCGCCCTACACTCGGGCGGTCATGGCGCGCCAGAGCTCCGGCCGCCAGGCGGGTCACAGCGGTTGTCAGCCCGCTGGTAGCAAAGGTAGCCCCCAGTATATACACGGAAAACGCCAGCTGGTATAGCCCCATGCCCTCTGCGCCCACCCGATTGGAGATAAAGATGCGAAACAGGATACCGCACAGCCGTAGCAGCAGGGAACAGGCGGTCATAACAGCGGTGTTTTTCACAAAAGTCCGTTTGTTCACATCATCGCCTCCGTTATCCTGTGCCGTACAGGCGGGTCACCGCTTCCCAGGTGGCCCGGTCGGTGTTGCCGGTCTCCGGCAGGCCGGAAAGGCGCTGTACAGCGGCAATGGCCTGTGCGGTAACGGGAGAGTATACACCGGTAATGACGGTTTCAGCCCGGATACCGGGAAACCGTTGCGCCAGACGGCGGAGCATGACCTGCAGAAAGGCTACTCCGTCCCCTTGGTCTCCCGGGACAAGGGCGGTTTCCGGTGTCTGGTAGACCTGTATAGGCTTCGGTGGGGAGAGGATGGTGAGCACGGCTAAATAGGCAAGGTACAGTGCATCCCAGGTGGCCCGGTCCACTATGCCGGTGACCGGCAAGCCCTCCTCCTGCTGGAACTCCCGCACAGCCGCCGTGGTACGGCTTCCAAATATGCCGTCCGCCGGCACCAGGGTACTCCCGGTGCGGTATCGCTGGACGGTGCGGAGATAGCTCTGCAGTTCCCGGATATATGCTGCCCGGTCTACGGAAATATCATTTGTTATCAGGCTCATGGTGTTCCCTCCTCTGCCAGTGGTGTGCCGGGATACTGCCCGGGACGCTGCGTGTTGCCGAAGCGGATGTTGGAGTACACCGAGGCCAGGGTGTCCCAGGTTGTCACACCGATGGTGCCGTTCGGCTCGATGCCAAACAGTTGCTGAAAGGCCCGTACCGCCGCATCGGTCTCCGGCCCGAACACCCCGTCCACCGGTGGCGCCGGAATCTCCGGATACACGGTGGCCAGATAGGCCAGATACTCCTGGGCGATCGCCACATCCTCTCCCTCAAAGCCGGATTGCAGTACCCTGCCGGGGAAAAGCACCACCCCACCGTCGATAAGCTGGGAGGTAGCAAGGATGCTCTCGTATACCTCTTGTATGGATTGCCAGGTCATCCGTCCCACGACGCCGTCCACCGTCAGACCAAAGGCTTGCTGGTAGGCCCGGACAGCGTTTTCGGTCTCCTGGTCGAATGTGCCGGTAATGGCGATGCGGGGCACGGTATCATAAAAAGCCCCGATGACGTTCAGGTAATACTGGATGACCCGCACGTCATCCCCGGTATCCCCCAAGGATAGCAGTTGCTCAAACTGTTGGGGCAGGTCGCTGATGGAAATGCCCTCAGAATCCAGTTCGCTGAGCCGCTTGACCGCATTGAAGATATAGGATAGACGGTACCAGGTGGCGTTGCCGATGATGCCGTCCTGGGTCAGCCCAAATATCCGCTGGAAGGCCCGCACCGCCTCCTCCGTGCTGACGCCGAACACTCCATCGGTGGGGGTAATTTTGGGGATACTGGGGTAGTTGACGGAGATGCGGTTGAGCTGAATTTGTTTTTCTTGCACATCATTACCGGCATCACCCAAGCGAAGGGGCACACCCGGGTAAGAGGGCTGGCCGTTGCGCACCGGGGCATCCATCACAATATCGATGTCCTCTCCGTAAAACCGGGTGAGGATTTCGTAGGGCCCCAGCCCTTGCTCGGCCAGCGGCACGGTGCCCCATTGCGAGAGCCCATCGCAGGTGGTGGTGGTGCCGTTGCAGTACTGGGTGAAGTAGGGCTCAATGCTACCCTGGCGCACTACATAGGAAT
>JAFURT010000024.1 GCA_017471765.1 Clostridia bacterium | reverse complement strand
GCAATATGAAATGATATATCGCTAACGCGATATGATATACGACTTGCGCCGTATGATATATTTGCGTTGCAAATATGATATAATATCCGTTCCTTCATATGCGAAGCATATATCATCCACCGCAGGTGGATATCATACCGAAGGTATATCATCCGTTCCGTAAGGAACGGATATCATTGAAAAAAGGACTTCACGAAAGTGAAGTCCTTTTTTCTGGGAGTTTTGAACTTAATGACACGAATGTAATGTGCCTGAAAAACGAGGATTTCTTACTTTTTATCTGTTTTTATTTAAAAATATCATACCGCCAATTTACAGTTGTAAATCCAACATCATTTGCTGAAAAACCGCCATGTGACTTTGCATACTCTCCATATTGCAAATCGTCAAAAGGCAGTAAACCTTTATCAATAATATCATTCACAACAAAAGCGAAAATGTTGAAATACATTTCATTGGTTGCTTTGCCATCTGCAAAACGAATATTACAGCAATTATTCAGTTTAAACCCGTGAGCCTCGTCAATTCCACAACCTGCAATAGCTATTAAATCGTCATTTTGGAATACACCGTATTCCATCACAGATGGATCTTGATAATGTTTTTCGTTTAGCAAATGATTAATATATCCATCAGTTTTTCCGTTTGCCCATTTTAAAATGTTGTCCTTATCTGCGTACGATAATTCTCTAATAATAACATTTTGAGGTAAATTATTTTTTATATGGGCTCCCAAATACAAGGATTGAGGGGTTGATTCAATTTCGCAATTAATGCCATATGATTTCAGATTCTCTCTCACTTTCTCGGGATTTTCATTTGAATAAAAGTTTATTGGACTATCAAATCGTTTTATCCACTCTGCTAGCAATGAAAAATCATCACTCACTAATTCCAGCCACACGCCACCGTTTCTGTCATCACCAATTCCTATAAATCCCTTTTCATAGTTACCTGATGGCGCTACTATTTGAAGTCCCATACATTTAATGGTTGTGCAAAAATATCCGTAACGCTTGCTGTCTTGTTCTAACAAATAATCAATAATTAAATCAGAATCAATTTGTTTGAAATCGGTGTTTTCGTGAAGAAATCTATTCACACAAGAAGAATCCGTCAACTCATTCCAAGAAAGAACCTTGTTTTTATTTTGTTTCCTATATTCACTTGGCGTAACATTATAAAATTTTTTAAATGCTTTTATAAAGCCTTCATGAGAATCATAACCAACTTCTAATGCAATATCTAGTACAGTTTTATCGGTATTTCGTAAAAGTTCAACAGCCTTTTTAATTCTCATATAATTTACATACGACATAACAGTAAATCCTGTATGAGCAAGGAAGATACGATTAAAATAATTAATAGAAAATCCCGCATAATCAGCCACTTTTTCTACGGACATATCATTATTATTAAAATTTTTCTTTGCATAGTGAATAGCTTTACTAATAAGTTCAGTATTTTCCATAGTTTTCTCCTTAAATTTATTATAAAAAGTACTCTTTACATCATCTATTGTAAATGAGAAAAATAAGAAAATCTTGAACAAAAACATTTTCCTTATTAACAATTATATAATGTTATACAAAATTTGTATAGATATAGTTGAATAGACAAATTTTTATCCCTATTGTAGCACAAGCATAGCATAAAAGCGGTAATAAATCAATGCGAAGCATTGTATGTAATCCGACGGAGTCGGAATGTAATCATTTCAAAGAAATGTATGTAATCAATCCGATGAAAATACACCTGCGGTGATGCCATACACGCTACGCGTGATTACATTCGCCTAATGGCGATTACATGCCAATCCTTCGGATTGGATAAAAAAAGAACGAAGATTTTTCTTCGTTCTTTTTTTGGGTAGTTTGAACTTAATGACACGAATTTAATGTGCCTGAAAACCAGGGATTTTTCCATTTTGGAAAGTTCAACCGAAAAATTCTTTTACTTCTTCCTCGGACGGCATTACTTTCAATGCACCCTTTCTCGTTGTAATAATCGAAGCCGCCGCATTGGCAAAAGTCAGCATTTCTTTCAGATCCGAATCCTCCAGGTTGTCCAGGCCTTTCTCCAACACGAAATGCAACACACTTCCAAAGAACGTATCACCCGCACCGGTAGTCTCAATTGTATTCTCCTGTATAAATGCCGGAACCGTCACTCTCATATCTTTATAATATGCACGACTTCCATCTCTTCCAAGCGATAAGAAAATCAATGGAATGTGATAAGCATCTTGAAGAGCTCTCACGCCTTCCTCATAATCCTCTTTTCCTGTAAACCATTGAATTTCATTATCTGAAATTTTTAACACGTCGCAGAATTGCATGCCATAAGCAACCTGCTCTTTCGCCGTATCCAGGGAGTCCCACAATGCCTCACGAAGATTCGGATCAAAGGAAATGAGAACACCGTTCTCCTTTGCAATAGCAAGAGCCTTCTTTGTGGCCTCTCTCACCCTCTCATGTGTCATAGAAAGTGTTCCAAAATGGAAGATACGTGCCGCAACAATTGCCTCCGAATTTACCTCGTCTGCGGTAAACATCATATCGGCGCCTGGATTACGATAAAATGAAAAACTTCTTTCACCCGTATCATCATTGGCAATAAATGCAAGTGTTGTACGCGCATCTTTATCCATAAGCATATAATCCGTACTAATGTTCAAATCTTCCAGCGTCTTTTTCAAAAGATGACCAAAAATATCATCTCCCACTTTTCCCATATAAGCCGCACTATGCCCCATTTGGTTCATCATGGCAAGCACGTTGCACACCGCTCCGCCCGGATTTGCCTCGAAAAGACCGTTTCCTTGATCGCTTATGCCATAATGGGTAAAATCGATTAAAAGCTCGCCAAGAGCTAAAATGTCAAATCTCTTTCTCATACTCTCATCCCTTTATTCCCGTGATTTCTTCACAGCAAGCGCAATGGAAATGTCTACTCTGTGATATGGTATCAATACCGCCTGCAATGCGTGATAAAGATCGGATTTACCCGGCCACACCGTTCCAAGTAACCGGTTTTTCCGATCTAATTGGTGGAACCACGAGCCGTGCTTATGATCCAACACCTCTTCATCCAAATATTTCATAAACGTCGCATAATCGTCTGCATATTGTTGCTTTCCGGTCATACGGTAGAGCACTGCGGAAGTATTGATCGCCTCTGCCAAAGTCCAGTGCATCCGGTCATGTACCACCGGTTTGCCATCCCAGTCTGTAGTATAAACAATACCTCTGGCGCCATCACAGTTCCAAGCATCCGCAATTGCTTGATAGTATAGCGCTTTGGCCGCCTCCAGGTATTTACCGCCCTCTTCTCTGCCTTTATACGTGGAAACTGCCCATTGGGTGATGAGTCTAGCCCATTCCAAACCATGCCCCGGTGTTGCACCATATGGTTTAAATGGGTCATCAGGTTTCTCCTTGTTGCATTCCAACTCCGGCATCCAATTCTTCGTAAAATGCTCCGGAATTCTCCATTTATTATCCTTAGCCCATTCCACCACACGATCAATGATGCGTCCCGCACGCACACGATAAGTATCATCCATCAAAGCATCAGCCACTGCCAAAAACGCTTCTACCGTATGCATATTTGCATTAATACCACGATAGCTGTCCTGAACTGTAAACTCCGTATTCCATGTATCGCAGGAAAGGCCCTCTTCCTCATCCCAAAAACGCTCATTATATAACTTTAACGCTTCATCCAGCAATTCTTTCGCTCCTTCTCGCTGTGCAAGAAATGCTGACGTAGCTGCCAAAATAACAAAAGCATGAGCATAACACTGCTTGTTCGGCAAAATGTCCCCCTGTGCGGTCACACCGGCATACCAGCCGCCGTTTTGGGAATCTTTCAGTTCTCCACGAAGCCCTTTTAACGCTGCATCTACCAATTCCCCGCTTCCCTCATGCCCAAGAAGCGTTCCAATACTATATACATGCGCCATTCGGGAAGTGATCCACGTCTCGCGCGGTCTTTCCTTCCAAGGAGTCCCATCGTCTCCCAAATAATAAGAACTTCCCCCCGGAGAAGGAAATCGGTGCCCGAATCTCAATAAATCATCTAGCATTGCTTGTAAAAAAGCTTTATTTTCTGTTGTGTCAATTTGATATTTTTGTATCATCTTTTAAGCCACCTTTTATGCCGTTCTGCTTCTAAAACAGGAAAATCCGCTGCTCCGCGTCTTTGTTTCATTATAACAGGATTGTGTTTGAAAATCAACTGCTTAAACAAAATAGCATCACTTACAAATGACAAGTAAAATCAACAGCATAAGGCTCTTTGGAACCATCTGCTTAGCAGGTGGTTTTCTCTTAACAAAAAGTAAAATCCCGTTGGACTCAAACCAACGACAAAAGTTAATACAGACTACTATATATACTACTATGCTGAAGTATGTACAGACGACTTTTGCGGTTCCCGAAGATAAAATGCTCTATCGCATTTTATTCTTCGACTGCTGCGACTTCAGAAGCCTCGCTTTTTCTGTCACAGACAGCACTTCGGTTCTTCGCCTACCGACTTGGGCTACGCTCAGTCGAAAAGCTTCAGATGATAATAGTAGGGTCGTTGGTTCAGAGTTAAACGAAGAAAACAAAAAGAGCAAGGCAAAGCCTTGCAAAAATACTTATTACCTTTTACTTCTTACTTATTACTTTCCAAAAAATCCTGCCATTTGAGGTAAGAGTGAAGAGGTAAGAAGTAATAAGTAAAATCCCGCCCACTTTCGTGAACGGGATTTTTGGAGGCGACACCCGGATTTGAACCGGGGAATCAGAGTTTTGCAGACTCGTGCCTTACCACTTGGCTATGTCGCCATATGAAGAAAAGGTGCCGGAACACCTTTTCTTGGTTTTGGAGCGGCTGACGAGGCTCGAACTCGCTACCTCCACCTTGGCAAGGTGGCGCTCTACCAGATGAGCTACAGCCGCATATGTGGTGCCCAGAGCCGGAATCGAACCAGCGACACGTGGATTTTCAGTCCACTGCTCTACCAACTGAGTTATCTGGGCTTATTTTGGCGACCCGGAACGGGCTCGAACCGTCGACCTCTAGCGTGACAGGCTAGCGTTCTAACCAGCTGAACTACCGGGCCAAATCCAAAACAGGTGGTGGAAACAACAGGGCTCGAACCTGTGACCCCCTGCTTGTAAGGCAGGTGCTCTACCAGCTGAGCTATGCTTCCATACGCAACCATCGCCACAAGCGACGCTGTATATGATACACTACTCAACCGGATTTGTCAAGGGATTTTTTGCATTTTTTCAAAAACTTTTTATTCGTTCTCGTTTGCCCGTTCCCGTTCCAATAATTCCAGTTCTTCCCGGCTAAACCGATACACCGCATCACAAAAACGGCAAGTCGCCTCCGCCATCCCGGTCTCGTCCGGCAGGCTGCGCAGATCCTCCGCCGGCATGGCGGCAAAGGCCCGTAGCACCTTATCCCGAGAACAGGTGCAACGATAGGTCGGCTCATAGGTATCCAGTATGTCAAACTCCATGCCATCCAGGGCCAGGGCAATGATCTCCTCCGGCGTCATGCCGTCAGACAGCATCCTGGTGATGGGCGGCAATTTGGCGATATTCTTTTCCACCTGATCGATGACGCCGTTCGGGCAGAAGGGAAGCAACTGCAACAACAGACCACCGGCCACCTGCACCGTCAGGTCAGGGTTGACCAGCACACCCAAAGCGCACACGGTGGGGGTCTGCTCACTGGTAGCATAATAGTTGGTAATATCCTCGGCAATCTCCCCGGAGACCAACGGAATACAGCCAATATACGGCTCCGGTGCGCCGGTATCCCGTAACACATACAGCTGGCCGTCCAGGCCAACAGCGCCGCTGACATCCAGCTTGCCGTTGGGCTTCAGCGGAATCTCCACAATGGGATTCTGCGCATAACCACGCACATTCCCCCGGCTATCCGACACCGCCATCACGGTGCCCACCGGGCCACCGCCCCCCAGCTTGAGGGTGAGAGTATCCCGCTCCCCCTTCATCATCACGCCCATCATGGAGGCGGCCGTCAGCAGCCGTCCCAGGGCGGCGGTCACCACCGCCGAGGGCTGGTGAATCGCCTCCGCACGCTCCACGATATCTTTTGCATCCAAACAAAGCGCCATCACCGTAGCATCCCGGGTCAGGCAACGTAACAGTTTACCCATGTATATGCTCCTACATCACTCAACATTCCGCTGGCCGATGGCTCGGTTGCGGGCCACGAACACCCAGCGGTCATCCTCCGGCTGTGCCGGGGTAAAACCACGCTCGCCATACACCCCCAGCACGTCAAAGCCGGCCTGCTCCAGCAGGCGCTCCCACGTGGGCATGGAATAGGCGCGCTCCCGCACCGTATCGGTATGGCGGCTATAGTTGCCATCCTCTTCCTCCAGGAAGAAATCCAACAGCATCTCCGTCTCGTGGGTGGCCGGAATATACCGGTTACGCCACACACACATAAACTCCTCCCGTTCATACACAAAGGCGCTGTCACCCAAGGTGACAGCGTGCTTGTGGGGGGAATTCACATCAAAAATCAGCAATCCGCCCGGGGCGATAAACAGCCCCAGCCGCCGGAAAATCTCCGCCAGGTCAGCCGTCTGCAGAATATGGCTCAGGCTATCCAGCAGGCAAACGGCGGTATCCACCGTGCCGTACAGATCCAGCTCACGCATATCCTGGCAGAGAAACAGAATATCTCGGCCTTCCTCAGTGGCCTTTTCCCGGGCGATAGCCAGCATATCCGCCGAGCCGTCCACCCCGATGACCTCACAGCCCCGGTCGGCCAGCTCCAGCGACAGGCTGCCGCTACCACACGCCAAGTCAAGCACCGCCCCGGCAGAGCCACCGTGATGAGCCACCAGTGCCAGCAAATACTCTGCCCAGCCGGCGTAATCCACATCATCGGTCAGGGCATCGTAAAAAGCGGCAAACGCCCGATAGCCGTTCATTTGCCCTGCTTCTCCATCCGGCCGAATACCATAGGATAGGCGTCACAGCCATACTCCAGCGACCGGTTGACCCGGCTGATGGTCGCAGTGGAAGCACCGGTCTCCCGGACGATATCGCTGTACACACGACCCTCGCTGAGCATCTTGGCCACCACGATGCGCTGGGACATAGACTTCAGCTCCGTAACGGTACATAAATCCTCAAAAAACTGATAGCATTCCTCTAAATTCTCCAGCTGCAGAATTGCGTTGAACAAAAAATCCACTTCTTTAGTTCTGATTTTAGAATTCAAGGTACATCCTCCATTCCTCCCGACCGTGCCGGTCGGACAACCTTTATTTTACAACATCACTTTCACATTGTAAAGAGGTAAAACGAAAAAATGCAAAATATTTTTCCTGCGCAAAAAAACATCTGCCCCACGGACACCGTGAGGCAGATTGCTTTACTCCACTATATTATGCGGACAGGAAATTTCCAGAATCCGGTCGCACAGGTGATAGGCCATACCCAGCACCAGCTCCTCCCGGGTGATATCCACCTTGCCAATAACCATATCTTCAGCCAAAGCAGAATAAGCACGCCGCCGCAGTTCCTTTTCCGCCACAGCAAACAGCGAGGGACATAGGGTGAAATCGCCGGTATTGATGACAAGGGCCGAGGGGTTGAACAGATTAACCAGGTTGGCCAGACCGATACCCAAATAGGCACCACACTCTTCCACGGCAAACACGGCATTTTCATCCCCCGCCGTGTACAATGCCTCCAGTTCGGACAAACCTGCCAGCGCACGACCGGCGGCCCCCTCATACAGCGACAGCAGACGCTTGGGACTGCACATCACCTCCAGGCAGCCCCGGTTGCCGCAGAAACAAGGCTCGCCGTCCCGCTTGAGGGTAGTATGACCGATTTCGCCCAGCGTGCCCTTGGTAATAGCCCCGCCGAAGAACTGCATAGCGCCGATACCATCTTCCATATCCACAAACAGCCGGTTTTTATCCTTCTGATAGTCAGTGAGGAAGAAGTATTGCGTTGCACGCAGGTAGGAGACGTTATCCACAAACACCGGCAAGCCGGTCATATCCTCCAACGTCTGCCGAAGCTCCACGCTTCTGCGCTTCATATGGGTAGAAACCAAAAAGCGGCCGTCATCCACCACAATTCCCGATACCGACACCCCAACACCCAAAATCTCCGGCTGGGGATAGGCTGTGCGCAGACGGTTGATTCTGTTGCCCATCTCCTCCAGCAAATCCTCCAGCGACTGCTCCTGAGTGCCGATTTGCTCGGCGACCAGAATGTTTCCCTCCATGTCCGTCAACAGCACGTGGGCAACCCTGTCCTCGATGATACAGCATATATATGTATACCGCTGGGCACAGAACCGCAGCAAAGCGCCCTTCCGTCCCACACGGACAGCGTTCTCCACGCCGGTTTCGGTAATGATTCCCTTTTCCAGCAGATAGGTGGTAATATTTGTAATGGAGGCCAAGGACAATCCTGTCCCCTGGGCAATAATTGCCCGGGACACATCCGGGTGATGCCGGATAAAGTCCACAACCTTCAAGCGGTTCATTTTTTGCATTAACTGTACATTGGCAACTTGTTCTTTCATAATCGAATTCCTTTACTATTGTGTAAAACATCGTACGATTGTACAAACTTTTTTCTATTATACCACTTTAGAAAAAAATGTCAACAAATATCCATTTATACTATTGACAAAACAGGATTTTTTTGGTATAATTTTTCAGGCGTTAAAATAATGAAAGGGAGCGTGGCCTATGAACACTCTTCATTTGCTGGGAAAAAAAGTGTTTTTTGACCGGTCGGAGTTGCTTCTGCAGTACTCCCCCGGTGAGGATTGGCTGGACTACTGGACACCGAAAAACGGCCACTGGGAATGCCGTGACGGTTGGCTGATCGGTACCGAGCCGGGCAATTTCGGCGGTATTCTGTTCAGCAAAGAGCGTTTCGAGGAGGACGTGATGTTCTCCTTCACAGTCAAGGCGGCACTACCGGCTACCCGGGACTTGAACGCCGTCTTCTGCGCTAACTGGGACGATGAAACAGATTACCTGGGTGAGTCCTATGTCTGCGGTCTCAACGGCTGGTACGAGCATAAGTCCGGCATCGAGCGCAACGGAAGCTCCAACCTGTATTCTACCACTTCGCTGTATCACTACCAGCCGGGCACCGAGGTGCGGATGACCGCCGGTGCTATCAACGGCCACTCCTTCATGGTGGTAGACGATGTGCTGATCACCGAGCTTGTTGACCCCCAGCCCATCCGCGGCGGTCATGTTGGCTTCTCCGCCTACTGCACCAAGCTGATGATCAAGGATATTGAGATCCGTAAGATCGCCTGGGAGGATTTCCCCCAGCTGTACGAACCTGAATTTTAATCAACCATATACATAGCGAAAGGAACTGATGCAACATGAAAAAATCCACTGATTTCCGGTACAACACCGGCGCTACCGCTGTCCCGTGGGCTGCGGTGGGTGAAAACTATAATGCCCGTGACCTGATGGAGATTATCCGTTTCCTGATGCAGGGCAACGGCCCCGAGTACGACGCCGCTATCGCCGCCGTTTGGGAGCAGGTCAAGAAGCTGGATGCCGTATCCACCCCGCCCGGCAAGCTGTCGCTGGGCAGCCAGGTAGAGGCGGCAGAAGAGGCCTGCAACGCCTATCTGGGCACCACCACCTCCACTTTTGTCACCAACGCTACCGCCGGTTTCGAGATTGCCTACAAATACGCCAACCTGAAGCCGGGCGACGAGGTCATTGTCCCTGCTATCACCTTCGTAGCTACCATGGCCTATCCTCTGGCCATCGGCTGTAAGCTGGTATTCGCCGACGTTGACCCCAAAACCATCAATATGGATCCTGCCGACGTAGCCAAGAAGATCACCGACAAGACCAAGATGATCGTTCCCGTTCACATCGGCGGCTATCCGGTGGATATGGACCCCATCATGGAGCTGGCCCGCAAGCACGATATCCTGGTGCTGGAGGATGCCGCCCACGCTTTCGGTGCGATGTACAAGGGCAAGAAGATTGGTACCATCGGCGATTTCGCCGCCTTCAGTATGCACGAGGTCAAAAACATCACCTCCTTCGGCGAGGGCGGTATCTTGACCACGACTGTTCCCGGCTTCGGTGACGATATGAAGCGGGCCCGTTTCCTGGGTCTGGACTTCTCCTGCCCCATCAAGGACTGGCTGTACAACATCACCCCCATCCAGGGTAAGGAAGCCCCCTTTGTTCCCGGCAACGCCTCCACCACCGAGATTCAGGGCTTGGGTCTGCGTCTGCAGGTAGAGCGTAACGAGGACATCATCGAGATTCGTCGCAAGGCGGCCGCTTATCTCAACAGCCGGTTTGCCGAGAACGATGCCATTATTGCACAGGATCTGGGCAACGAGGACATCAAGCCCACCTTCCACCTGTACCTGTTGCAGATCGACCCGGCCAAGGCCGGCGGCAACATCCAGGCACTGAAGAAGAAGCTGGAGGCAAAGGGCGTCACGCAGATTGCCCACTTCGGCCCCCTGTACCGCTTCAAGATTGTCAGCGACATCCTGGGTCTGGACGAGGACGAGATTGCCAAGACCTGCCCGGTGTGCGAAGAGGTATTCTACAACCGCTTCACCCACCTGCCGCTGTACGGCCTGTCCGATGAGCAGCTGAAGTATATGGCAGATGCTGTGCTGGAGTCCGTGGCCGAGATGCAGGCCGAAGCCGGTATGTAATCCTCTGTACCTGTACAAAGCCGCAAAGCCACCGGGTTTTGCGGCTTTGTTTTTGGGAGAAAGACGACATGAAAAAGACATTTAATTTTTGGGCATTTCTCAAGCGCTATACCGTCATCACCTTTGGCGTAGCCATCGTGGCGCTGGCTGTCAGTATTTTCTATACGCCTAACAAAATCGTCAGCGGCGGTGTATCTGGTATCTCTACCGTGCTGTTCCATACCCTGGGCATTATGCCGGGTATCTCTTTTTTCGCCATCAACGCCGTGTTGCTTCTGCTGGCCTGGAAGTTCCTGGGCTGGCGGTTTGTGGCAGATACCCTCTATGGAGCCATTCTGCTGTCGGTGCTGGTGCAGGTATTCTCCTATCTGCCCCCACTGACCAGCGACCCACTGCTGGCCACCGTATTCGGTGCCTTGCTGTACGGCGTGGGCATCGGCCTGACGCTGATCAATGGGGCCTCTACCGGCGGCACAGATATTCTGGCACGGCTTGTGCAGTGTATCTTCCCCCATGTCAAGGTGGGCAGTCTGCTCCTGGTCGTAGATGCGGTAGTCATTGGTGTATCCCTGGTGCTGTTCCGGAATTTCGACCTGACGATGTATGGCATCATCGCTCTGTGCATCTCCTCCTTCTCCATCAACTGGCTCATCCGCAAGCTGAATGTATCCAAGCTGGCCTTTGTGGTCACGGATAAGGGGACGGAGATTGCCCGGTATCTAGTCTCCCACTCCCCCCGTGGTGTCACCATCGTGGAGGCCACCGGCGGCTATACCATGCAGGACAAGCAAGTGCTGGTATGTGCCCTGAAGGAGAGCGAGGCCGAGCTGTTCCAAAAGCGCATATTAGACCTGGACGCCACCGCTTTTATCATTTTCTCGGAATCCTCCCAAATCGTGGGCAACGGCTTCCGGGTGTACAAGTAAATGCTCCGGCATTACCCCGCATAAACCGGCACAACACGTTCCTGACAGCAATACCCATATTCAATATGCGAAAAAGGCTTGACCTATTCGGTCAAGCCTTTTTGTAATAGGTCGGTGGATGCTGATAGTGGGCAGTAAAGCATCGGGTAAAATAATTGGCATCTGAAAAGCCGCACCGTGCGGCAATCTGTGTAACCGAGCCCTCATTCTGTCGTAGCATTCGATATGCCTGCTCCAACCGATATATTTTAAGATATGTTCCGGGAGTTAAGCCGGTAGCCCGCTTGAATTTGCGGCAAAGGTGAGCCGCTGTATACCCAAAACGTTGGCACAGTACCGCGGTAGATAACTCCTTTTCAAAATTTTCTTCCAAATAGACGGCGATAGCCCGCACTCCATCTTCTTTTTTTCCTACGCCCGGGCGTGTCAGCCCCTTGCGGACCAGCAGGCCAAGCAAGGCGTATATTTCCGCCACCGCTTCCAACGAATCATACGGCAGCTGTCTGCACAAGCGATCCACCGAGGCGAGCACCTCCCGTTCCTCCGTCACCGAGGCAAGCCCTGTGCGCCCCTCAAACAGACCCGGTAGTACCTCCCGACACACCTCTGTCTCATTGTAGAAATACCGCACATCAAACATCAGCACATCGTACACCACGTCCTCAGTAACCCGAGCGTAGTGCGTCATGCGGGGCGGAATGAACAGCACCTGTCCCACCTGTAGTGTTCCTTTTTCCCCGCCGCGAATATACGTCAGCGCCCCCTCCCGGACGTACAGGATCTCCATCCGGTCATGCCAATGCATCGGGATGCACTCCTTGCCAACCGGGAACGTAAACCGATATATTTTTGTAGCACCCGCGCTGTAGATAACAGGCGTCTGTTCCTTCTGTACCGCTTGCATACAACCCCTCATAAATATCAAAATTATGCTAATATATGCCAGTTTTATTCTAGCTGTTGCACAGCTTTTATGCTACCATACAATCATAAAAAAAGCAAGATGCAGGAGGAAATCATATGGAAAAATTGACCGCCATCATCATTGGTGCCGGAAGCCGCGGCACCACCTATGCGGAGCATATGCAACGTCTGTCCGACCGATTCGCCGTGGTGGGGGTGGCAGAACCCATCGCCACGCGACGCAACAACATCCGGGAAATGTTCCACATTCCCCAGGAGAACTGCTCCCTAGACTATAAAGATATTCTGGCTCAGCCTAAACTGGCGGATATTGCCGTCATCGCCACCATGGATGATCTGCACACCGCACCCGCCCTGCTAGCCATCGAAAAAGGCTACGATCTGTTACTGGAGAAGCCGTTGGCACAGACCCCCGAGGAATGCATTCGCATCTGTCAGGCGGCAGAAGAAAAAGGGGTTCGGGTGTTAGTCTGCCATGTACTGCGCTATACCCCCTTCTACAGGACGGTCAAAAAAGCCGTGATGGACGGCGCTATTGGCGATGTCATGTCGGTGGTTGCCGTGGAAGGCGTAGGTCATCTGCATCAAAGCCATAGCTATGTCCGGGGTGACTGGAAAAGCGAAGCGGAAACCACCCCCATGCTACTGGCCAAGTGCTGTCACGACCTAGATATTATCCAGTGGCTACTGGATAAGCCCTGCAACAAAGTGTCTTCCTTTGGCAGTCTGACCTATTTCACCCCCGAAAACGCCCCTAAAGGAGCGCCCCATCGTTGTATCGACACCCGCTGTCCCCACCGGGAGACCTGTTACTACGATGTAAATAAGGCGTATCTGCAAGAGGATTCTGCTGAATTTATGCGCCGCACCGCCGCCAGGGGGTTCTCCAAGGCGTATTCCCCCACCACCGCCGAGGTGCTGGAGGGACTGCGGAACACCAATTTCGGTGCCTGTGTCTTCCACGCCGGCAACGACGTAGTAGACCATCAGGTAATCCATATGGAATTTGACGGTGGTACCACCGCCAGCCTGACCATGAACGCCTTTAACGAGGGAGGGCGGTACATCCGCCTATTCGGCACAAAAGGGGAACTGTACGCCAACGCCGCCGACACCGAGATTACGGTTTATTCCTTTGACTCCCGTCAAACCACCACTCTGTCGGTGGAAGAAACGGAAGAAAGCATCATGGGCGGTCACGGCGGCGGCGACGGCGGGATCGTGGAAGAACTGTATGACTATCTATCAGGGAACTACACCGGCTTCTGCGCCGCTGATATCGGCATCTCGGTGCGCAACCATCTTATCGGTTTCGCCGCCGAGCGGGCACGGAATCAATGTACTGTAGAAGATGTGCGCACATACGCCGCTCAGCTGAAATTTTCATATTGAACATCTTCACAACCCCTCCACCGCCGTTTCGCAGTCCCCCTCCCCGACTTCGCCGTAAACGAACGTCGAACACAGAGGAGGCAAGATAACGCTAAAGCTATACGAAACCTCCGGCTGTGCCGGAGGTTTTCGATTACAAACAAAACAGAAGGCACCCGCATTACAGGTGCCTTCTGTTTTTGCTTTTTATTCCATCGTGACCTTGTGGTAAACCTTCTTACCCTTCTTGATAATGAGTTCGCCATCCTTGAACTGGTCGGGGGTGATGACGGCGGCCGGGTCGGTGATCTTCTCGTCATTCACCGCAACGCCACCCTGTTGCACCAAGCGACGCGCCTCGCTCTTGGAGGGACACAAGCCGGCGGTCACCAGCACATCCAGCAGGCCCATGCCCACAGCATCCGCAATCACGGTGGTGGGCATGTTAGCGGTATCGCCGCCGCCCACGAACAGGGCCCGGGCGGCCTGCTGTGCTTTCTCCGCCTCTTCCTTGCCGTGCACCAGTGCAGTCAGCTCATAGGCGAGAATTTCCTTGGCGGTGTTCAGCTGGCTACCCTCCCAGGCATCCATCTCATCAATCTGCTCGATGGGCAGGAAGGTGAGCATCCGCAGGCACTTGAGCACGTCCTGGTCACCCACATTCCGCCAATACTGGTAGAAATCGTAGGGGCTGGTCTTGTTGGGATCCAGCCACACCGCACCGCTGGCGGTCTTGCCCATCTTCTTGCCCTCGGAGTTGAGCAGCAGGGTGATGGTCATGGCGTGGGCATCCTCGCCCAGCTTACGGCGAATCAGCTCGGTGCCACCCAGCATATTGCTCCACTGGTCGTTGCCGCCGAACTGCAGGTTACAGCCGTGGGTCTGGAACAGGCGGTAGAAGTCGTAGGACTGCATGATCATATAGTTGAACTCCAGGAAGGACAAGCCCTTCTCCATCCGCTGCTTGTAGCACTCGGCACGGAGCATATTGTTGACGGAGAAGCAGGCACCCACCTCACGGAGCACCTCAACATAGTTCAGGTCTAAGAGCCAGTCGGCGTTGTTCACCATCTCTGCCTTGCCCTCGCCAAACTCGATGAACCGCTCCATCTGCTTCTTAAAGCAGTCGCAGTTGTGCTGGATGGTCTCCTTGGTCATCATGGAACGCATATCGGTGCGCCCCGAGGGGTCGCCGATCATGGCGGTACCGCCGCCGATAAGGGCAATGGGCTTGTTGCCTGCCATCTGCAGTCGCTTCATCAGGCACAGCGCCATAAAGTGACCCACATGCAAGCTGTCCGCCGTGGGGTCAAAACCGATATAAAAGGTCGCCTTGCCGGTGTTGATCAGCTCGCTGACCTGCGCCTCGTCGGTGACCTGGGCAATCAGCCCACGGGCCACCAGTTCTTCGTAAACTGTCATATTGATACTCTCCTTGATAAAAAATAAATCCTCTGCGGCTAAAAACCGCAGAGGACGATGAGTCAAATCGTGGTACCACCTCTGTTCGCTCCCGACGGGAGCCTCACGGACGCCAAATGACGTCGCCGCACGGTATCGGGTGCAACCGGCTCCCCTACTGCGCCATGGTGGCGGTTCAGTTCGCAGCTCCGGGATGTATTTGGGCGGCGTTTCACGCTGTCTTGCACCGGCCGACAGCTCTCTGTGGAGAAACCCTCCGCTTACTTCTTCCCATCATAGCCATTGTTGGTATTAAACCATATTTTTTTGGATTTGTCAAGAGAATTAGAAATGACCTTTATTGAAATCAAAAGACTAATACCAAAAATCAGGCTGCCTAACAAACAAACTCCGTTCGTTATAATATTCAGACTGGGAGCAGGCAGATAAATGGCTATGCAAAAGTTTATTCCCCAAATCACAACACTAAAAAAACAAAAGACAGCGGCGATTTTTAACCATACTATTTTTCGCTTCTGCTTGTCTTTATTTTTCATTCTTACTCCTCCACCGCTCTATCTCGCAGTTCCTTCGCCGCAGACAACATATCGCCAATCACAGAGAGCCTCCCCTGTGCAAGGGGAGGTGGGTTTTGCGAAGCAAAAGCCGGAGGGGTTGTTTTTTATCCACAACCCTCCCGGCAAAGCCTACGGCTTTGCCACCCTCCCTTACACAGGGAGGGCTTTTTTCTTGCTTCACTCCACCGCCCGGTCTCGCAACTCCGCCGCCGCCGACAGGGTGGTGTCGGTCACCTCGCCGCCCATGATACGAGCCAGTTCCTGCAAACGAGCCGGCTCCTCCAAATCGTCCACACGGGTGTAGGTGCGTCCGTCTGCCACCGACTTGCTCACCAGCAGGTGGCTGTGTCCGCAGGCGGCAATCTGCGCCAGATGGGTGACGCACAGCACCTGCCGGCACCCGGCAATCTGCCGCAGAAGCGTGCCCACCTTGGCGGCGGCACGGCCGCTGATCCCGGCATCGATCTCATCAAATACCAGCGTGTCGATGTCGTCTACCTCCGCCAGCACGCTCTTCATCGCCAGCATAATGCGGGACAGTTCGCCGCCCGAAGCAGTCTTAGCGATGGATTTTGCCGGTTCTCCGGGGTTGGAAGCGATGAGGAACTCCACTTTTTCCCCACCGATGGCGGTGAGGGGGGCCGGCTCCATCGACACCTCCAGCCGCACATGAGGCATATCTAAAAAGGTGAGCTGGCGGCACACATCCTCCTCAAACCGGGTCGCCGCCCGGCGACGAGCCGCCGTCAGCGCCTCGGCGGCGGCGATGGTGGCATCTCTGGCCTCATCTGACTGCCGCTGAAGCTCCGCCAGATAGGCGTCTGCCGATTCCATTGCCTCCAGCTGGGTCTGCATCTCTTCCCGGCGTGCGAGAACAGCCGCCTCGTCAGTCACCCCATATTTCCGCATCAGGCGCTGGATAAGCGCCAGCCGGTCTTCCAACTCCGCCAGCTCACGCTCGTCAAAGGCCAGGCTATCTTCCAGGTCAGCGGCTTCCTCTGCCACCGCCTCCACATCATACAGACAGCTCTGCAACCGGGTAGCCAGCGCCGCCGCCTCACCGGCGACCTGCCCGGCCGTCTGCAAAGCCGCCACACTATCCATCAGCCGAGTGAGCGCACCACGCTCTCCCCCGTTTTCATCACCATTCATCGCCTGCCGCACCAGCGACAGCGCCCCCACCAGTTTTTCACTGTGGCGGGCAAGCTCCCGACGGACTTTTAGCTCCTCTTCTTCTCCCGGACGCAGGGCGGCCCCATCGATCACCGCAATCTGCTGTTGCAGGTCAGCGATCCGGCGCTGTTTTTCATCCTCATCCAGGGTGGTCGCCTTGATGGTGCGGCGGATGCGGCAATACCGCTGGTACGCCTCTGTGTACACCGCCTTCTCTGCCTGTAATTCGCCCAGCCGGTCAAGGTACTCTACATGCCGTTCCGGCTGGAGCAACACCTGGTTTTCATGCTGGCCGTGGATATTCACCAGCATCCGGCCAATCTCCCGCAAAGAGGAAACCGTCGCCGGACGCCCATTGATACGGCAACTGCCCTTGCCGTCGGCAGTCAGACTGCGCTGAATCAGCAAGGAGCTGTCCTCCTCGGGGGGCAGCTCCAGCTCCTCCAGCAGAGCAATTACTGCCGGGGGAAGCTCGTCGAACACACCGGCGATATAGGCTCTGTCCGCACCTGTACGCACCACATCCCGGGTGATGCGCTCCCCCAGCAGGGCGTTGATGGCGTCGATGACGATGGATTTACCCGCACCGGTCTCGCCGGTGAGGGCGGTCAGGCCTGTCGAGAACGCAATGTCTGCTTTCTCGATTACCGCCACATTTTCGATATGTAGGCTTTGCAGCATACTCTCTTACCTCTCCGTCATACTCAGCATCTTTTTCAGCTCCAGCACCAGATCCTCGGCCTCCCGTTCACTGGTAACGATACAAATGAAGGTATCATCCCCGGCCAACGTACCGATGACCTGATCCCAATGGAGAGAATCCATCGCCGCACAGGCCGCCTGGGCCATACCCGGCAGACAATGCACCACCACAATATTCTGGGCGTACTGCACCCGCATGACCGACCCGGAAAAAATAGAGTGGAACTTAGCCGAAATGGGCTCACTGCCCCCTTTGGCGATGGTGTAGCGGTAGCCGCCACCCGTGCCGGGGGTCTTGATGAGCCGCAGTTCCTTAATATCCCGGGAGACAGTGGCCTGAGTCACCTGATAGCCTGCCTGACGCAGAAGGGCCTGTAATTCCTCTTGTGTCTCCACATTATGGCTACCGATAATCTCTAAAATCTTGGCATGGCGTCTGGTCTTCATGCTGTTACCTCCTGCCGGCAAGTTTTTCTTGTAATACTTCATAGAAGGTGGCTGTGTTCAGCCGTATCAGTCGGGCAGATACCGCCCCACGGCGAACAGTCACCCGGTCTGTAGGGGTCAAGGGGATGTTTTCCTCTCCATCCACGGTAATGAAGATGGTATCTTCATCTGCAGCCGTTGCCTGTACGGACAGCACCGCATCAACAGGCAACAGACGGGGACGGGAATCCAGTGAGTGAGGACACACCGGGGTGAGCAGAATGCACTCCACCGCCGGGTCCACCACCGGGCCGCCGGCAGACAGAGAATAGGCGGTAGAGCCGGTGGGGGTTGCCAAAATCACGCCATCCCCCCGGCAGGTCAGCACGTCGCCGGCGGCAGAAGTGATGTGGACATCCACCAGTCGGGACAGATTGCCCCGGGAAACCACCGCCTCATTCATCGCCAGGAAGTGTTGCTCTCCTTCTGCCGTATGTACGGCGATGTCCAGCAGCGCTCGCTGCTCCACTGCATAGTCCCCCTGCACGAAGCGCTCCAACAGAGCCAGCTCGTCCCGTTCCATACCGGCCAGGAAGCCCAAATGGCCGCCGTTGATACCCAGCACCGGGCATCCTATGGCCGCCGCCGCTTTCGCCACGTGCACAATAGTACCGTCACCGCCAATGGCAATGGCGGCATCGCTTCCCTCCAAGGCGGCGGTGATAGCCGATGAGGTGGGCAAGGCCCCCTCCTCTTTTGCCACGGTCACCTCCGCTCCCAACGCTGTCAGCCGGTTATGCACCACCGCCAGCAAGGAAGCGGCCTCTGTCCGCCGTAAATTCGGTATGATGGTTACACGCATACCTATCCTCTCCCGTTTAAGTCAATTCTGCAAAAGCAGTAGCCACCACATTGGCTGGGTCACATAAGATGCCCCCGCCCTGCCGTCGGAGCACTGCCAGATATTCTATGTTGCCCTCGCCCCCGGTAATCGGGGAATGGGCCAGCCAAAGCACCCCCAGCCCCAACCGCTGAAACAACGCCAACCGGTCAGTCAGCACCCGGAGGTGCACCTTCCGGTCACGCACCACACCATGCTTGCCGATGCCGCTTTTTCC
Organism: Clostridia bacterium; assembly: GCA_017471765.1. Lineage (GTDB taxonomy): Bacteria > Bacillota > Clostridia > Oscillospirales > Acutalibacteraceae > UBA5905. The sequence goes on along the minus strand of JAFURT010000024.1, from coordinate 29,276 downwards.
GGCCTCAAACTGGGGCTTGATGAGGCACGTAAGCGTCGCATCCTCTGCCAGGTACGGCAGCACCGCCGGCAGTATATGCTCTAATGACACAAAGGACACATCCACCGAGCAAAAGGTGATACTGCCCGGCTGTACACTCTCAGCCAGCGCCTCGCTACGGATGTCGGTGCCTTCCAGCACCGTTACCCGGCCATCCTGCCGCAGGGTAGGATGAAGCTGGTCATGCCCCACATCCACCGCATACACGTGGGCGGCACCGCTCTGCAACATGCAGTCGGTAAAGCCTCCGGTGGAGGCGCCCACATCCATGGCCACTGCCCCGGACAGAGAAAGTTCTGCCGCCTGAATAGCCTTTTCCAGCTTGTAGCCGCCCCGGCCTACATATTTGGCAGCCGGAGCCCGACATTCCACCTGCTCACCGGGACGAAGCTGGCGGGAAGCCTTCGTCACAGGAGCACCATCCACCAGCACATACCCGGCAGACAATAGTTCCTTGGCTTTTTCCCGGCCACTGGCATAGCCTTGCTGTACAAGCCAGGTGTCAAGGCGTACACCTTTACTCTCCATTTTTGCCCTCCGCATGAGCTTTAATAAAGGCAGAAATGCCCGGAATATCCAGTTCAATTGCCTCCAGCCCTTGTGCTGTGGTGCAAGCACCAAGTGTAACGTCAATTGCCTTTACAGCATAGTGTCCGGCAAACCCACTCTGCGCCAACCGGCTACCCAGTAATTCACCGATACCGCCCCGGCGGCCGGTCTCCTCCAACAGCAAAACACAGCTGTATCCGGCGGCAATCTCCACCACCTCATCCGGCAGAGGCAAGATCCGGTTGATTTTCAGTAGGCCGGTGCGGTGGCCGTTGCGTTGCCGCTGACGGCACACGGTCAGAGCGTCCCCGTAGGTGCGCCCATAGGTGATAACCAGCAGGTCACGTCCCTTATCATCCAGCCAGTCAAAAGCCTTATAGCTGGGCTCATACTCTGCCAGCACCTCCGGCTGAGGGCCTTTCGGATACCGCACCGCCGCAATGCCGGGGGTATCGTACAGCGCCTGCCGCAGATGCAATTCCAGTTCTTTATAGTTGCTGGGTGCAAACAGGGTGGTATTAGGGATGGTGGCCAACATAGCCACATCGTAGATGCCCTGGTGGGTCTCTCCATCATCCGGCACCACCCCCGCCCGGTCAATGGCCAGCACGATATGGTTGTTCATAATGGAGGTGTCGTTCACCAGCTGGTCATAACTGCGCTGTAAGAAGGTGGAATACACCGCAAACACCGGCAGCAGGCCGCCGCTGGCCATGCCGGAGGAGAAGGTCACAGCGTGCTCCTCGGCAATGCCGGTATCGAAAAAGCGTGCAGGATACCGGGCGGCAAAATTCTCCAGGCAAGTGCCCTTGATCATAGCGGCTGTGACCGCCACAATGCGGGCATCCTCCTGCGCTAAATCGCACAGAGTCTGTCCGAAATGCGCCGAAAAACTGTCGCCACCCTTGACCGGCTCGCCGGTCTGCACGTCAAACCGGGAGATACCGTGGTAGGTATCCGGGTTTTTCTCTGCAAAGGTGCATCCCTTGCCCTTAACCGTATCAATGTGTAACAGCACCGGGCGGCCGATGCTCTTAGCCGCCAGCAGAGCTTCGTTCAAGTCGTCCAGGTCGTGTCCATCCACCGGGCCCATGTAGTAAAAGCCCATATTCTCAAAATACGAGGTATTGGGGAACAGGGTGCGCTTGAGGCGCTTCTTTGTGTTCTGTAAAACAGCAATCAGCGGTTTACCGATCAGTGGGAGCCGCTCCAGTATACGGAACAGCCGCCGCTTTCTGCGGACATACTTCACTCGGCTACGCTGATGGGACAGATACCGGGCCACAAAGCCCACATTCCGGCTGATGGACATCTGGTTATCGTTGAGAATCACCAGCAACCGGTCATCGCTACGCCCGGCATTGCTCAGCCCCTCATAGGCCAGGCCGCCGGTCAGCGCACCATCCCCGATAACCGCCACCGTGTAGCCGCCCTCTCCGGTAAGGGTCTTGGCCTTGGCAATACCGTTGGCCGCCGAAATGGAGGTGCTGCTGTGGCCGGTAATAAAGGAATCGTGAACGCTCTCCTCCGGCTTGGGGAAGCCGGATACGCCCCCTTGCTGCCGCAGGGTATCAAAATCCGCATACCGGTCTGTGAGCAGCTTATGGGCATAGCACTGGTGTCCCACATCCCACACGATCACATCGTGGGGGGTGTCAAACACCCGGTGCAGAGCCACCGTCAGCTCCACCGTACCCAAATTGGAGGACAGGTGGCCGCCGGTGCGGGAGACGGTGTCGATCATCTTCTGTCGCAACTGGCCACACAGGTCGGTTAATTCTTTCTTATTCAGATGTTTGATGTCGTGGGGAGAGTGGATCTCTTCCAGCTTACACATACTCTCATCCTCTCAGTGATCTCGCTCCAACAAAGTCTGCGCCAGACAGCGCAGAGACTCGGCCTCCTCGCCGAAGATGGCCAGCGCATCCAACGCCTGTTGCGTACGCTGTGCCGCCAGCCGGCGGGTCTCCTCCAGCCCCAACAGAGACACATAGGTCACTTTTTCATTTTCGGCGTCACTTCCTGTGGGCTTGCCCAAAGCTTCTGCCGTGGCGGTGACATCCAGAATGTCGTCCACCATCTGGAAGGACAGCCCGATATTTTCGCCATAGGCTCTGGCGGCCTCCTCCTGCTCTGGGGTAGCGCCTGCCAGGCGTGCCCCCATCACACAGGCGGCGATAAGCAGAGCCGCCGTTTTGCCCTGTTGGAGAGCCTCCAGCACAGGAAGTCCAATAGCTTGTCCCTCGCTGTTCAGGTCAATGACCTGACCGCCCACCATCCCTTCGATGCCGGCGGCATCCGCCAGGGCGGAGGCGGCCCCCAGCACCCGGTCCGCCGGGACATCACGACGGACATCCGGCCGGAGCATGGTCTCAAAGGCCAGATTCAGCAGTCCATCCCCGGCCAGCAGAGCCATGGTCTCCCCATACACCGCGTGGGTGGAGGGGCGGCCCCGGCGCAGAGGGCTGTTATCCATACAAGGCAGGTCATCATGCACCAGGGAATAGCTGTGGATCATCTCAATGGCCGCCGCAAAGGGAAGCGCCGCTTCCGGGTCACCACCGCACAGCCGGCAGAATTCCATCGTCAGTACCGGCCGGATGCGCTTGCCGCCGGCCTCGCAGGCGTACGCCATCGCCTCGGCCACCACAGTCTGCAGACCGCCGGTAGCCGGCATATACCCCGGCAGTGCCGCCTCAAAATGAGTGAAGTGCGCCTGCATCTGAGGTGTGTAAAAGGTATTATTCATAGAAAACGCCCCTTTTATTCGGACAGTTCTTCGCCCATATCCTCGCCCTGCCGGTCAGACAAGGCCTCGCCGACCTCACCGGCTTCTACGGCGGTCAGCTTAACAATTTTCTGCTCTGCTTCTTTCAGCAGTTTACTGCAATAAGCGGTCAGCTTGGTGCCCTCTTCAAACAGTTTCAGGGACTCGTCCAGTGTACAACGGCCGCCTTCCAGCGCCGCTACGATCTGCTCCAGCCGCCCCATGGCTTTTTCAAACGTCCATTCTGTCGCCATTGATTTTACTCCTCTCCGATTTCCGTCACCTGGCAGTGCAGGGTGCCGTCCGCCAGCCGCAGACGCACCCGGTCTCCTGCCGTCACCCGGTGGACACTGTCCAGCACCTGGCCGTCAGCCCCATAGCCTATGGCGTAGCCTCGCCCCAGCACCTTCAAGGGGCTGAGGGCATCCAGCTTGGAGGCCGCCGCCGCCAGCCGCCGGTCAGCTACGCCCAAGGGCTGTTTCGCCGCCGAGGCAAACCGCCGGGTCAGATAATCCAGGCGCATAGCCTGCTCTTCCGTATAGTATTGCGGTGCAGACAGGCACCGCTTGCTCCGCAGTAGTTCCAGCCGCTGCCCGGCCGCCGTCACCTGGCGGCGTGTGGCCGACTCCAGCCGTTCCTCCACCGTCTGCACCACCGCGGCTAAACGCCGGGCATCCGGCACCGCCAATTCGGCCGCCGCCGAGGGGGTGGGTGCCCGCAGGTCAGCCACAAAGTCACAGATGGTAAAATCCGTCTCATGCCCCACAGCCGAAATCACCGGAATGGCCGATGCGGCCACCGCCCTGGCTACACTTTCCTCGTTAAACGCCCACAAGTCTTCCATCGAGCCGCCGCCGCGGCCGACAATCAGCACATCAGCCGCCCCAATAGCATTGAAGCGCCGGATGGCATCCACAATGGAGGGGGCTGCCCCCTCCCCCTGCACCAGCACCGGGCAGAACACCACCTGGGCCAGCGGATACCGCCGCCCCAGCACATTGAAGATATCCCGCACGGCCGCACCGGTCGGGGATGTAATAACGCCCACCCGATTTGGATAGGGCGGCAACGGCCGTTTCCGGCTCTCCTCAAAGAGGCCCTCGGCGGCCAGCTTCTTTTTCAGCTGTTCAAAGGCAATCTGCAGAGCACCCACGCCATCGGGTTGCATCTCCTCGATGTAAATCTGGAAGGCGCCGGTGTTCTCGTACAGAGATACCCGAGCCTTGACGATGACCCGCATACCGTCCTCCGGCTTGAACACCAGCTTGGAGGCATGTCCCTTGAACATCACCGCCTTGACGGCGGCGTTTTCATCCTTCAGGGACATATACAGATGCCCGGACTTGTAATGATGGGTAAAGTTGGATATCTCACCGCTGATGTGCACCGCCGCCAGGTTCTGGTCCCCTTCCAGCAGGCCTTTTACATAGCGGTTGAGCTGACTGACCGAAATTACCGGCACGGGTATCCCTCCTCCTGCGCCAGCCGGCAAAGGCAGGCGATGCCTGCCGCATTATCCGCCGAAAATGCCGGCGGGGCGAACCGACCGCCAAACCGGGCGGTCAAACATTCCTTTAACATGGTATTAGACATCACACCGCCGGCGTACACAACCGGCAGGTCGCCGTAGGTGGCCAGCATAGCCTCGGTCATGCCCTCCACCGCTGCCCGGACGCTGTCCAGACAGAAGCGTGCCACCTCCGCCGGTGGCTCCCCCCGTTGCAGACGGTCACGGCACTGGTTCTCCACCCCAGACAGGTGACAGTCGCACCCCCGTAGGGTGGCCTTAGGCTTATATGTTTGCTGTGCCTCGGCCGCCAGGCGTTCCAGCGCCGGACCGGCCGGAAAGGGCAGCCCCAGCAGACCACCTACCCGGTCGATGAGCTGACCGGCTTTTAAGTCCAGGGAACGAGCCACCACCTCACAGCGGATGATACAGGTGTCATCCGGCTGTACCAGCAGGCCATCGGTGGTGCCACCGGACACATGAAAAGCCAAAAACGGCCGCCGCCGCAGAGGCAGACAGTCCGCCCCCAGCAGCGCCGCCGCCACGTGTCCTTGTTGATGAGTGAAAAAATAGGTGGGAACGCCCAATGCGGCGCCCAACTGGCGTGCCGCCCCGGCCCCTACTAAAAAGCAGGGCATATAGGAGCCATCCTTCTGCTGGGGGCGGTCAGAAGCCGCCACCGCCGACACACCGCCGACCATGGCCTCCTGTAATCCCTCCAGCATATCCGGCAACTGCCGCACATGATGGAACACCGCATCGCTCTGCCGCAGTCCCATCTCCCCGGCTTTCACCGGCAGGAGCTGTTTCTTTTGCACCGGCAGAGCCTCCCCGGCCGCCCAATAGGCCGCCGAGGTGGTGTAGTTGCTGGTATCCAGCCCCAGATACCCACTCATGCCTGCTCACGGGCGATGCCGCCCAGCACGCCATTGACAAAGGAGGCATCCTCCTCGCCGCCGTACCGCTTGGCCAACTCCACCGCCTCGTTGATGGCAACGCTGACCGGGGTAGCATCCTCGTACAGCATCTCGTACACCGCCAGCCGGAGCACCGCCAGCGCCACCCGGGAGATGCGGTCACGGCTCCACTTGTGAGCATTCGCCTCGATACGGGCATCGATGTCGCTCATATGTGCCTCGGTGCCCACAGCCAGGGATAGGGCAAAAGGCTCCACTTCCAGGTCTCGGGCCTCGGTGGCCGCCTGCGCCAGCTCCTCAATGGGCTGGTCATTGAACGCCTTTTCAAACAGCAGGGCAAAAGCCTGCTCACGGGATTTCCGTCTGGACATAGATAAACACTCCTGTTTTCATCTTTCGTATATTTATACAATCATGCATAGCAAGAAGGCCCTCCACCACGCAGAGGGCCTGTCAGCCATCAAGTATCCTTTTCCTCCAGCACCATGCCCTCAACATGGACATTGATGCGGGTGACCGGCTTGCCGGTCATAGACTGCACCGCCAGTTTTACATTCTTCTGCAAGGCGGCGGCGGTCTCCTGGATCTTCGCACCCTGCTTAAGGGTGACATACACATCCAGCACCGTATCGTTCTCGGTGTTCGTCACCCGCACCGACCGTGAGGCAGTATTGGATGACATGATGCCCCGAATGTCTGCGGGACGGTTGGCCATAGCGGCCACACCGGGGGTCTCCAGGGCCGCTGTGCAGGCGATAGAGGCAATGACATCCTCCGAAATAATGCAACTGCCCTCAGCCGTCTTAAATTCATTTGCATCCATGACTAAATCCTCCTTTGTGTTATGGCACATACCGTGCACCCATGGGGGCATAAAAAGGATGCGCCCACTATTAAGTGTATTATACCACAAAGTTGAAAATAAGCAATGTTTTTTCATAAATTCATAAAAGTTTTACGGATTTTTATGCTTTCGCCGCCACAATCTGCACCTTGCCGGCGCTGACATCTGCCTGAGAGACCACGATTTCCAGAATTTGCAGGCTTTCCTGCTGTTGGAGCGCCTCTGTCTGCACCACCACGCTACAGCTGTCACCGCTAATATACACTACGCTGTCGGGAAACCCTTTAGCGGTGATCAGGCTCTCGATGTTGCTCTCTTGCAGTACATTTTCGGCGATGGCGGTGGCCTTTTCTGTAGCCGCCGCCTTATCCTCGGCGGATGCCTGGGCATTATCCAGCACCTCTTGGAGAATACTCAGAGCTTCCTCGCGAGCCGCTGTACGGTTGGCTCGTGCCTCATCAAAATAGGTAGGCTCTTTTTTCTCCGAAGAGCTCTCCCCCTTACCGGTGTCGCTGTTCTCCGGTTTGCTCACCGGCGCCCCCACAAAGGTAGCCTCTCCCAGCGTATCGCTATTCTCCGGTGCCGATACATCCGTCCCCGCAGACAATCCCGGCTCGCTGGACAAATAATAGTTCAGATACACCGCCACCCCCAGGGCGGCCACCAGGGCCACCGTCATCAGTTGTTTTTTCTTCAGAAACGCCTTCATCCCATAAGTCCTCCAGTTCATGAATTGATTTATTGTAGCGGAGCCACGCAAACCCGCCTATCCGAGATATGAAAGGCGGTGGCCACCACCTCCACCACCCGCTGGCACACGGCCGGGTCATCTCCCCCGGCGCATACCACCGCCACCCCTTTTACCGTAGGTAACAAGGTGGTCAGCGGTAACCCTACCGGGCCGGTATCTGTATCCACCACCAACACCTGCTCACTGCTACCGTTAGCCGATGTGGCGGTGTTGGCGGCATATACCTTTTGGGTGTCCCGTTCCAGGGTCACCAGTACCCGGCACTTCCCTACCCCGGCCACCTGGCCCAGCAAGGCGGCAATGCGTTCTTCCAGCGCCAGCTCGGCCTCGGTTGCCGTCACGGTGATGGAGGGCTCCCGGCTTTCCTTGCCGCCGTCGGTCGGCCATAGCTCCGACAGAGCAATCAGTCCCATGCCCACAAGCCCTACCGCCACCAGAACACGTACCCGCCCCTTGCCGTCTTTACCGGTCAGGTTCTTCCACCACGTCCCCAGCCGGCCTGTCACGGTGTTTCCTCCCATAGAGCCAGCACCACCTCCGTCCCCAGCCGTTTCTCAACCACCTGCCGCACAGCGGCAGAGGAGCGTGCCGTCCTCTCGTCCACATACAGAGTAATCTGTCCCATACTTATGCTGCCATCCTCTCCAATATCCATATCTGTCACTACTTTTTTCGCCTGCCAGCCATACCCCTCCAGCGCCTGGTTGGCCATCGCCAGCAGAGACGCATTTACCCGGGCGGTAAGCTGTTGTTGCATACGCGCCTCCAGTACAGCGGTATCCGTCACCCCGGCTGTGGGTAAGGTAGGCAGACGGATGCCTGCCAGCAACGTTGGCAGTGGTGTGAGCAGAGCGCACATAAACACACAAGGCAACAACATTCTGCCTTGCTGACCCAGCAGGGTATCCGGAAACAGCCGCCGCAAAAGCGTACACACCACAGCGGCGGTGCACACCACCACCGCCCACCCACGAAAGCCGTCCATCCTATGCGCCACCCCTTCCCACAAACACCAGCACCGTTGTAGATACCACCATCAGCAAAGCGAACACCGCCAGCACGGCAATCATAACCCTCACCGCACCGGCGGCGGTACGGCACAGCTTTTCCAGGGCAGTCAGCCCGAACAAGGCCGCCGCACTGCCCGCCAGCCCCAAACTAATGCTCCAGCAGATACAGCTGACCAAGGGGGCAGCTACAATCAGCACCACCGCCAGCAGGCCGAAGCACCCTACGGTGGACCGGAGCAGACCGGAGCACCCCACCACGGTAGAATACGCCTCGCTGAGCAAGCCGCCTACCACCGGCACGAAACTGGCCAGAGAAAACCGCATCACTCGCCCACTCAGACTATCTCCGGCCGCCGCCACCATCTGCTGGAGGGACAGCACACCGGAAAACAAGGTGGAAAACAGCCCCAACATCCACAGGATGGCCTTATGTATGGTCTGGCTAAAGCTATCCAGGCAGAACCCCTCCGTCACCGAGCCGGTACACCCTATAGCCAGCGATACCGTCAGCGCCGGGAACACCACACCTCGCACCAGCCAGGTAAGTAATTCGGCCGCCGTGAGCAACGTGGTCTGATACGAAAGCGCTCCCATGGCCGACCCAGAGGTCACCAAAATACCAGCATACACCGGGATAAACCCGGTGAGCAATACTGTCACCCGGTCGATGGTTTCCGCCACACGCTCCACCAGGGCAAACAGCGGCACCAGCAAGGCACTGCCTGCCGCCAGCACAGCTACCGTATGGTAGGTCTGCCGTAAAGACAAGCTTTGGGCAGAGCCTTCCAACGAGCTGAACAGAGCGCTGACCACCACCACCGAAAGCAGAGTGGCAAAGGGAGCGGCGGTACCGGTAGTTTCCTGCTCCAGCAACTCGATCAGCAGTTCGGTCACCTGCGCAAAGCTCATCCCGGTATAAGTGGCCGGGTTCAGACCGTCTACCCCCATCTCCTCCAGCAGTGCCTGTACATTCTCCGGCAGCTTGGCCGGCAAAGAGGATGCCCCACTGGCCAACAGCTGTTCCTGATACAGCTGCTCCGTATCACTGCCGGCAACTACCGGCAACGCCAACAGCCACAAGAACAGCAGGCACATACACCCCCATCTCATCCCCCCACCGCCTGTCTGTTGATCAGCGTCAGCACCAGGGTCAGCAGCTCCTCGAACAAAGGCACTGCCAGCAGTAACAGCAATATCCGGCCGGTCAGCTCTGCCTTCCCGGCCAAAGCCGCCTCTCCTGCATCCCGGCAAGTGTCCGCTGTCAGCTGGGTGAGCAGGCAGACCCCCGCCCCTTTCAGCACCACCGCCAGGTGGCTATCCTCCAGCCCGCCGGTCTGCCCCATCCGCCGCAAGGCGACCAGCAAGGGGGCTAATTGTCCCAACAGCAGAATCAGCACCACCCCTCCGGCGGCCAGGCTCAGGCACATAGCCAGGTCCGGACGGCGGGTGCGCAACATCAGTGCCAACAGCGCACCACACAGCAGGATGCCCACCGCCGCCACCAGCAGTTTATCCTCACTCATAGGCCAAACACCGACTTAACGGTGGCAAACAAGTCACTGATCTGCACCACAATCATGGACAGCACCACCACCAGCCCCGCCAGAGTTAATAGCATCCCCTGTTCCTCCCGTCCGGAACGAATCAGCAATTGATTAAGCACCGACACGATGATGCCGATGGCGGCTATTTTAAATATCAGGTCGATATCCACCATTCATCCTTCCTTTCCACCATCCTATAAAAGCAGCAGCGCCAGCGCCGCCCCACCGGCAACCCCCATCACCCGGTAGATCTGCCCCCGGGCTACGGCCTGTCCTCGAGCCTCCTCCCGCAACCGTTCCAGTTGCGCCAGACACCCCTTTATCAGAGCCGTCTGCCGAGTCAGGTCGTACTGACCGCACTCCCGGCCAAAGGCCAACAGCACCGCCGCCTCCGCTTGCCGGAGCGTACCGCTTCGGGCGGCCTTTTCCACAGCCGCCGAAAACGCCACTGAAAAGGGGGCGTCCTTCAGCCCCATCGCAGTATCAGCCACCAGCGAACAGGCGGACAGGCTCCCATTCCGGGCCATCTGCAACCACAGCTCCCTCATAGGGAGAGCCGTATAGGTCATCTGCCGCAACAAGGTTTCCAGCACCTGCTCCACCTGTTCCAGTACGGTTACCCGCCGGAAAAGGCCGTGGGAAGCGTGCAAACCCAAGCCTATCCCTGCCGCTACAATCAACAGGTGCCCAATGTATGGCATCCCCCATCACCTCCGGACATAGACAATGCTTTACCGCTCCCGGGGTCTCCCGCCCGGCAAGAAACAGCCACCGGTCAAATATCTGCCGTTCCAGCAGTAGCCGGGTAGCCGGACGGCAGGCCAAACGAGCCATGCTGTCCCCATGGAGGGAGGTCAGCACCGCTACCCCGGCATGGGCACAGGCGGCCACCGCCGCTACCTCCTCGTCCTCCCCCAGTTCATCAAACACCACCACCTGCGGAGCCAGACAACGCACCGCCTGCCGAATGCCCAATGCCTTCGGATAGCCCTGTAACACCTCACAGCCGGGCAGACCATCCACCCCAGCCAGCTCACCGCGTTCATCCACCACCGCCACACGGTAGTGATGCACCGCCAGCGAGGCGGCAATATCCCGCAAAAGGCTGGTTTTGCCGCTGGCCGGCTCCCCCACCAGCACACTGCTATGTAACCGCCCATATTGCTCTACAAAGGGCAACACACCGGCAGAACATCCCCGGTGGCGCCGGGGCAGACGGATGCACAGTGCCGTAATATCCTGCACGCTACGGATCTGTCCTCCCTGGGCCACCGCCCGGCCGGCCACACCCACACGAATACCGCCGGGCAGAGCGATATACCCCTGCCGCAGCTCCTCCTGATGCGCATACACCGACTCATCACACAACAGCGACACACACCGGGCCAGTTGGGCGCGACTGCATACCACCAGACCCGGTTGCCGCAGAGAAGTCAGCCCACCGACGCAAAGATACTGTATGCCCGCCGCCGTGGATAACGCCACCGGCTCCCCGGCACGCACCCGAATCTCCTGGATCGCTTGCTGTTGCGAAGGCGATAGTGCTTCCAGCAGTTTCACCCAATTTTCCGGCAAATAGGCCGTTAGCCGTTCCCATATCGTCATGCCTGTCCTCACCTCTTGTCCCATATATATGGCCTTGTCCGGCGGAATAGAACTAAAAACAGCCACTACCATACAAAACAGCCCGACAGGCCGCTTGGCGGCCTGTCGGGCTGTTTCTCAGTTCTCTTTTCCCTTGTCTTCCCGGGGCGGCTCCACGGGATGACAGCGGCACTCGCCGCAGTACACACACCGTATATCGTTACGGTCCAATTCATACACACGTTTACATGCATCACACTGAAAAACCATCGGCTCTCTCCTGTTAATTCAACACAACAATGCCGGCATTTAAATAAAAAGCAAACAGGCACCAGGCCAGATAGGGCACCAACAGCCAGCCTGCCGGAACAGAGATCTCCCGGAATCGCCGCCAGGTCAGTAGTACTGCCACGATCAGCACCGCCAGCCATACCAGTGCCACGCTGAGCAGCTCAAAGCGGAAAAAGATCACCGGCCACAGGATGTTGATGATCAGCTGGATATAATAATACCGCAGAGCCGTCTGGCGACGGGGGTCATTTGACCGGGCCACCAGGCCGGCCGCAACGCCCATCAGCACATACAAAATAGACCAGGCCACCGGGAAAAGCCAGCCGGGTGGCGCCAGAGGCGGCTTTTCCAGCCGGGTGTACAGGGTGCTGTAATCCCCACTCAGCAGTACTCCTAATCCGGCCAGCGCCAGTGTCAAGGCCAGCTGGATGATGATGGGCTTATATTTTTTCCAAAAAGACATATACCTCACTCCCTACCGTTTTGCTTCTAGTGTATGCCATCGGGCTTGGCTGATATTACAGCGGCGTATCCCGGGGTGGCACATTCCCCAGGCCAAAACTGACCTGCAATGCCTGATCCACCCGATTCATAGATACCTCATCCAATCTTCCCATCCGCTCCTTCAGTCGACGCTTGTCCAAGGTGCGAATCTGCTCCAGCAGGACAATGGAATCCTTGGCCAGCCCACTGCCTACCGCCTGCAACTGAATATGGGTGGGCAGACGGGTCTTATCCTTTTGGCTGGTGATGGCGGCGGCGATCACGGTGGGACTGAACCGGTTGCCCACATCATTCTGCACGATGAGCACCGGACGGATGCCCCCCTGCTCCGAGCCCACCACCGGACTTAAATCGGCGTAATATATGTCCCCTCGATGTACCGTCATGGCACTCACGCTCCTTTTGGTCTTGTATGTTTCCGGACGGTATGAGTATGGCACAAACCACTGGGTTTTATACAGCACTCATTCCATCTTATGACGGTGGGACAAGAGGGTGCAAAAAAGGACGTCCGTTCATATGAACAGACGCCCTTTCCTCATTCTGTATACCCGGCCGCCCGAAGCACCGTCCATACGTCCTCGGGAATATCCGCCTGAGTCCCTTCGGAGAGCCTTAGAATACAATACCCTTTAGTCTGCTCCGGCCAGCTTTCAGCAAACACATTTTGATGCATGACCAGCACTTTATCCCCTACGGTACAGCCGGCCGCACCGATGTGGTGCACCTGCACCGGCCGGTTGTCCAGCACCACAAAGCAGGTGCCGTTATCCCCGGAGATAAATCGGCCGACAGACACCGCCTTGCCGGACATAACCCACACCGCAAGCAGGACCGGCACAGCCACACCGGCCAGCCACACCGACAACCGTTTTTTCATTCCGTCACCTGCTTTCTAAAACACATCCGGCAGCCACCTGACTAAAAACAGCCCTGCGGCAAAGGAGGTGCTGTTTGCCACCACCGCATACACCGCCGGAAGCCACCTGGGGCGAGGCTTTTCCGACAGTTTCGGCAGATATAGCGAGAACGCCACAGCTTCTATAAGCAACACCACCAGCTCCAGCATAACATACCAAGCGATAAACGCCCATGCGCCGGAGCAATACCGGATCAACCCCAACAGTCCGTTAAGCACCACCTGGGTGACGGTATTGGCCGCCACCAGCAACAAAAACGGCCGGCGCTCCCGGTAGCCAAACAACAGAGCAATCCCCAGTTCTATAAGGATGGTCAGCAGGATGCGGACAGCTAACGCTGCCGCCTCCCGTCGGTAGTTATAGGAACGATAGGCCTCGATGCGCTCATCGGTGCTGTGCGTCTCGTCATACGCCACCTCACCAATGGCCACCCCTTCCATGTCCACCGTGTAGTAGGTGTCAAAGGCATAGCGCTCACACACGCCACTGGACACAAACCGGCCGGTTTCGGGATAATAGAGCAGAATTTTAAAGCGGTCAGGCGGATAATAGGTCCAGGCCAGGGATTTTGCTTCGTTCACCTGCCAGCCGATCTGCAGGAAATAGTAGCCATCGGCATCCTCATAGTCTGCAAAGGCTCGCCACACCGCCATATCCAACCCATCGGTGTAAATATGCTCCTCGTTGCCATCCCACACCGATTGTGGGCCGGTGGAGGGATACTCCGACAGGAGGGTGCCGTAGCACAGCGCATCCCCCATGTTGGCAAAGGTCACACGTACCGAAGGCTTGGGGCCTATATCGGCACACACCGTCAGCGCAAAGGCCGGCAATAACAAAAGACAAAGCACCACCGCAAACAGCCGATACTTGTTCATGTACAGCCCTCCTAATTCCATTGCATACTGTAATAAAAGCTCCCGGCGAGCCACAAAGAGGCGGCCAGCATCCCGGCGATATACACCACCCGTAGCCACCATCTCTCCCGGGAAATCCTCCGGCAGAGGAAGCACGCCGAAGCGGTGACACCCAGGGTCACCGCCAACCAAAAGCACGCCGTGAAATCATTGGCATTGAACGCTCGCTCGTATACGTTCCCGTATTCGTCCACCACCGGACAACCACACCCCAGCCAGTCCACAAGGAAGGTTTGGTTGACCCAATTATAGGGAATATACAGCACGAAAAACGCCAGGAGCGGCAACAGAAGAACCGTCAGCTTTTTTCCGGTTCCTTTTGGCATATTCCTCACCCCTCCTAATTAATCAATGGTCGCCGATTTACACGCTCTTAGCTGTAGGTGGTATTCGTCAAAATCAATCCCGGAATACCCGGTCATAGTGTGCTTGAGAGAGTCCAACAGCAGCGCCTCGTCCAGCGCCTCGAAGTATTCCTTCAGATTCTCCGATACCGTCAAGCGAAGGATGAAATAATCCCCTACGGTATGCTCCACCGTTTCGCCGTTATCCACGGTGGTTCCGTTATCCTCAATGACCGCATCCAGCAGCACTACCTCGCCCCCGATGTCGTTTTTCTCCCGCCAGGCGGTAAAAATCTCTTCCGCCGTCTGAGGCAAATACCGCACCGCATACCGGACAGTATCCCCATCCACATAATAGATGCGGGTATCCGCATACTGGATGGCCAGGTCCCCATTTTCCGCATCACCGGTTTTATCGCCGCCAATGCCCTCCGGGGCGGCGGAATTGGCTCCTCGAAGGGCGATCATCAGCGGACTGCACAGCACCAGCACCAGACACGCCGCCAACGCACCGACGGCAAGCCATCCCCGCTTACGGGCAGGCTGTTTTTCTCTTGCCCTTTGCACGCACCCATCGTCCACCTGGCCGATGGCATCCAGCAGGTCTTCGGCTCTCATAGCAACCCCTCCTTCATCAGCTGTGCACGGAGCTTTTCCCGGGTGCGGTACAGCATGGATTTAACCTTGCTCTCGGTAAAGCCAAAGCGATGGGCGATAACACCCACGCCCTCCATATACCAATACCGGCAGAGGAACACTCTCTGCTCCATCTCCGGCAGGGCCAGCACAAACCGGTTGACCGTCTGCGCCAGCAGGTTTTGCTCCACCGCCTGCTCCACGCCGCCTTCTGCGGCTACGCAGTCCTCCAGTTCATCCAACACCGCCGGCATTTGGCCACCGCCGCGCTTTTCAGCCTGCTTTCGCCGCCATCGGTCGATGGACACGCGCCGGGTAATTTTCCCTAAAAAAGTGGACAAAATGGAGGGCCGGTGGGGTGGCATACTGTTCCAGGCATCCAGCCAGGTATCGTTGACGCTCTCCTCCGCTTCGCCGCTGTCGCCCAGCACATTATACGCAATACCTCGGCAATAGCCACCATATTTGGTGGCTGTTTCCTCAATGGCCTGCTCCTCTCGTTGCCAGTACAATTCTACGATTTTAGCATCCTCCACAGCTGTCACCTCCTATGTACCTGCATACAGCTTTCACTTATCTACTCGCCGTTTATCCACATCGGTTGCATGAAAATGGGAAAATTTTCTGTTTACCTACATTATGCCATACCACCAACTGATTTTCAATAGAAAAAGAGACACCTTGGAACGGAGGCTCCAAGATGTCTCTATCGTTTATTTAGGTCAAAGGTAACCTTTCGCTATCCGTAAAGGTGGCGGTTAACTCCTGCTCCGGCACCGTCAGCGACAACGGCAGACCCGTCGCCGGATCGCACACCAGCACATAGGCCAGCCCCTCTGCCTCACCGGATACTGTGTACCCTTCCTCGGTTTCGGCACCCGCCGGGTGGGCAGCAGCCAGCACCTGCAACAGACAACGGATAAGAGCGCTCTCCGGCACCTTATCTGCCGCCAGCGACAGGCTCATTCCCCCAAGCTCCATGGTCATGTCGGTGCCATCCCACCCCAAGGTGATGCCACTCAGAGAGTTCGGCCGGGAAAAGGCTAGAATGAGCTTGCCGTCCGTCTGGCGGGTTAAGTCAGCCTCCAGTTCCAGCTCCCGGTAATGGATGACAGCCTCGCAGGAAAAATCCGCTGTTACAGGCTTTATACCGGCATGGTTTCCACCGGCCGTACAGCCGGTAAAACAAATAGCCAGTGTTATCATTACGGCTAAAGTGTGTATCCAACGCTTCATGTGTCAAGGCTCCCTATTTCTCAAATTGCAGAAACAGGTCTCCTAACTCCTCGATCAGGTCACTGGGCAGCATGCTGTGCTGGGACAGCCGGGCCGCCGCCCGATCCCCTGCCGCACCGTGCAGGTACACGCCGCAGGCCGCCGCATAGTAGGGATCCATCCCTTGTGCCGCCAGCGAGCCAATGATGCCGGCCAGCACATCCCCACTGCCACCGGTAGCCATACCGGGATTGCCGGTCTCATTCTGCAGCAGTGGTCGGCCCGGGGCGGTCACCAGCGTATGGTGTCCCTTCAGCACCAAAGTCACCCCATAGTCATCCGCAAAGCGCCGGACAATCTCCTCCCGGTGCCGCTGTAACTGGGGCACCGGAATATCCAACAGCCGGGCCATCTCGCCGGGGTGAGGGGTTAAAATCAGAGGAGCAGAAACCGCTTCCTCTGTCAATATATGCGGCGTAATTGCATTTATGCCATCCGCATCCAAAATCACCGGCCGGGTGCTGTACCGGCACAGCCAATCCACCAGAGCCGTCTGCCCCGGACCGATGCCGCAGCCGCACACCACTGCTGTCGCCCCGGCTACCGCTGTCTGAAGCGGTACGGCGGCTTCCTCTGCTAACCGCCCATCCACCGTTTCCGGCAGGGGCAGGAACACCGCCTCCGGTATAGCTGGTGCCAACATGGGGTACACCGACCGGGGTACCGCCGCTGTCACCAGCCCGGCACCACTGCGCAAAGCTCCCCGGACACACAGCATAGCCGCCCCGGCCATGCCGTAGCTACCGCATATGGTCAACAGACGGCCGAAGGAGCCCTTATGGCTGTCCAGGGGACGGGGGGAAATGCACCCAGCCACCAGAGAACGGGTGATGGTACGCTGTCCCACCACCTGCTCCACCAGTTCCTCCGGGATGCCGATATCCAGCACCGTCACCTGTCCGCAGTGTGTCTGCTCCTGCCCCAGTTTTTCCGTCGTAAAGGTCAGCGTGTGCTCCGCCCGGAACGCCCCCGGTGCCACCGGGCTACCGTCTGCCGGCACACCGCTGGGCATATCCACCGCTATCTTAGCCCCCTCAGCCGCATTCATTTGCTCCAGCAAGGGGCGCAGAGATTCCGATAGTTCCCCGTGGAAGCCGATACCGTACACGCAGTCTATCACCAGCGATGCTTCCCGCACCGCCGCACTGCACAGATAGGGCTCCTCCTGCCAATCCAGGATAGATAATTCCTCCCCCAGTGCCTCGCTGAGCATCATCAGCCGTCGGTATTGGTCCAGCGCCGGCTGTGCTGTGGGAACGCCCTGTGCCAGCACCACCGTCACCCCGGTATACTGGCACAGATGCCGGGCGATGACGAAGCCATCGCCGCCGTTATTGCCCCGGCCACAGACGATGGCAACGGCACCTTCCCGTAAGGCGAGGTCGCTACGCAACCACACAGCGCATGCCTCCCCGGCTTTTTCCATCAGCCAGGCATAACTGCTCCCCTGTTCCACCGCCAGCTGTTCAATTCGGCGCATATCCTCTGTACTTGCTCTGCTCATGTTCCCCACTCCTTTTGTACGAAAAATGCCATGCGCCGACAGCGCATGGCATAGTAAGGCTTATTCCGCTGTCCGGCGGCTGTCCAGTACGATCCCCTTGGCATCCGCTGCCCGACGGGATTCGATCTGCACCAGCTTCTGCAGACCGCTGTACAGCGCCTGCAATACACGCTGGTCCGGCTGGAACACCACCAGCGTGTTGCCGTTCTTCTTGCTGTGGTAAGTAAAATACCACAACCCCTCCTCGGCCAGCGAGGGAGCGGCCACCACAATGCGCTGGTAGTTGGTGGTAGACATCCCCTGCTCAAAGGGCAACAGGGCTTCTACCTTACGTCCGGCAACCGACACCTGACGCTTACGGCGGCGACGAGCAATGATAAGGTCAATGTCAATATCGCCGTTGGTAACACAATACTCGAATTCCTTATTCTGTGCGCTGATGACATACCAGGCACCGTAACCGGCGCCCAGCACGATGAACGGCAACAGAATGGAAATAAACGCCCAAAACAGCAGCGCCGCCGCCAGCACCACGATCAGCGCCATAACAATGGCCAGAATGATGGCCCACTCCTTGGGGTCTTTCTTCTTCTTAACAATCTGCTCGATAAAGGTATCCATACTCAATCTCCTTAAAGTGTGCAGGAAACGCACAGTTTTTACTATTTTACCCCATATTTTCCTGTTTTGCAATGGGTTTGGGAAAAATTCTCCATTTGTTCACAGATTCGGTCAGGATTGCCGGGGAATGAGCAACGGAGCTAGCATACAGTCCTCTGTGACCTCGCCGTTTATTCTTTCCAAGAGCATAGCTACTGCCCGGCTGTGCATTTCCTGCATGGGGATAGCGATGGAGGTAATGGCCGGGATGTACATCTCTGCCAATGGCAGATTGTCAAAGCCCGTTACCCGTACCTCCTCCGGTACGGCCACCCCCTGCCGATACAAACCACAGATCACGCCGGCCGCCAGCACGTCGTTTTCGCACACCACCGCTTGGGGACGCTCCGGCAACCGGGCAATGGCCTTGGCGGCATCGTAGCCGGCCTGAAAGGTGAACTCGCCGTGGTAGATTCCCTCCGGGGTCAAGGCCTTGCCAGCCGCCGTCAGTGCCGCCACCGTTCCCTGGTACTTGACAGAGGAAATGATGCTGGAGGCCGGGCCGCCTACGTACGCAAACCGGTCACAGTCCTGGGCAAGCAGGTGCTCCACTGCCAGCTCCATGCCGGTGCTCACATCCACCCACACCGCCGGCACATCAAACGACGGTCGTCTCCAATGCAGGCACACCGTAGGAAGAGACGCCCCGGCCATATCCAACAGTGCCCGAATACGGGTCTCGTCGTCACCAAAGCAGACAATAAGGCCGTCCAGCCCCCGGAAATCCTCCGGTGCAGGAGGCTTGTCCATATTCTGCAGCAAAGAGGTATAGCCGTATGCCTCCAACTGCCGCCGCAAGCCCTCAAACATATCCGCAAAAAAGGGGTTGCTGATGCTTTCCATCACAATTTTGACCTGATAGCTTTTCTTTGTCCGCAAGGAGCGTGCCGCCGCAGAAGGCACATAATGGAGTGCCTCAATGGCCTCCTCAATACGCTGGCGCGTGGTAGGCAACACGCTGTCGGGAGATTTGAGATATTTGGACACACAAGCCACCGATAACCCGGCCGCCGCCGCCACTTGTTTGATATTTGCCACACCTATCGCCTCCTTCAGGACACCAGTATACCAAATCTAGACAAAAAGCGCAACTCTTTTTCCCAGGCTACGGATTTTTCTTGACATGTGTATCGATACATAGTATACTGTATATACACGACTGGTCGGTGGTGCTTTCTTTTTTTGCCGGCGCCGTGTATCGATACACAGACAAGCTAAGGAGAGTGATGTTATGGCGTTGGGCGGAATAGATATCGGCACCAGCGGATGTAAATGCACCATCATGACAGCAGACGGACAGACCTTGGCGGTCAGCTACCGGCCCTATGCTGTCAGCCGGACAGCCGGCGGGCATGAGGTGGATGCAAACCTGCTATGGGAGGCGGTACAGGAAGTCATCAAAGAGGCCGCCGCTGAAAGCGGTGAGCCGGTGGAGGCGCTGTGTGCCACTTCTTTCGGCGAAAGCTGCGTACTGCTGGGGGCGGACGGCGAGCCGCTGTGCCCCATCATGCTGTACACTGACCCCCGTGGTGGGGAGGAAAGCAACATTCTCAACAGCCGGATGGCGCCGGAGCAGATCTATCATCTCACCGGTCACTGTGCCAGCCCGGCCTATTTCCTGCCTAAGTTGATGTGGTATGACCGGCATCAGACCGAAATGTTTGCTAAAGTCAAGGCCATCCTGCCGGTCAACGCTTATATCGTCTACCGGCTGTCCGGCGAACAGGTGGCAGATACCTCCCTGGCCGCCCGCACCATGATGCTGGACATCCGCAAGCGTGATTGGTGTGACGAAGTGTTGGCTGCCGGCGGCATTTCTCGCTCCATTCTCCCTCCTGTGGTACCCACCGGTGCCGTCGCCGGACGGATTCGTCCGGAATTGGTCACCGCTTTGGGGCTCAATGCAGACACCCGTATCGTCATCGGCTGTCACGACCAGATTGCCGCCTCCATTGGTGCCGGTGCCATGCGTGCCGGTTGGGCGGTGGACGGCAGTGGCACGGTAGAATGCATCACCCCTGTGTTCGACTATGTGCCGGAATCCCCGGCTCTGATGGCCGGTGGCTTTGCCATCGTTCCGGCTATGGACAATCTGTACACCACCTATGCCTACATATACACCGGCGGCGCCCTGTTACAGTGGTGCCGTGAACAGCTGGGTGTCGGCCTGCAGCAAGAAGCGGACGCCAAGGGCGTCAGCATCTTCCAGCTGATTGATGAGCGGGTCAAGCACGACCCCACCGGGATGCTGGTGCTCCCCCACTTTGCCGGTGCCGCTGTCCCCTATATGGACAATGACGCTACCGGTGCCATCCTCGGCCTGACGGTAGAGAAATCCTTTATGGACATCTATCAGGCCATGATGGAGGGTGTCTGCTACGAAAACCGGGTGAGCCTGGATATTCTCCGGCAGGCCGGTGTCACCATCGACACCATGCGTGCCACCGGCGGCGGCTCCCGTTCGGCCGCCTGGAATCAGATGAAGGCAGATATCTGGAACGTCACCATGCACACCCTGTCGGTAAAGGAAGCCGGCACGGTAGGCTCCATCATGCTGGCCGGTCTGGCCACCGGTGCCTACAAGAGCCTGGAGGAGGCCATGGCCATCGTCCACACCACCGACAGCTTCTCCCCGGCGGCAGATGCAAGCCGCTACGACCCCCATTACGCCCGTTATCGCCGTGTCTATGATGCGGTGCAACAAGTTGAAAGAAAAATTTAACGTTTGGAGGAATCATCATGAAAAAGAAAACCACCTTTGCTCTCTATTTCGGTAACCGCGGCTTTATGCCGGCCGAGCTCATCGCCGGTGCCCGCACCGACATGATCAAGGCCGTCACCGATGCCGGCTACGACTACCTGGTCATGGACGAAAACGCCACCCGCTACGGCGCCGTGGAGACCCGTGACGAGGGCCTGCTGTACCACGACTGGCTGAAGTCCCATGAGGGTGAGTATGACGGCGTTATCCTGTGCATGCCCATTTTCATTGACGAAAACGGCGCCATCGCCGCCCTGCAGGATGCCGGCGTGCCGGTGCTGATGCAGGCCTACCCCGACGAAATCGGCAAGATGGACTTTGCCCATCGCCGTGACGCCTACTGCGGCAAGTTCTCCGTGACGGACGTGTTCTATCAGTATCAGATTCCCTTCACCGTCATGAAGCCCCATGTGGTGCATCCCCTCTCCCCCGCCTTCCGGCAGAACCTGGACGATTTCGCCGCAATCTGCCGGGTCGTCAACGGCATGAAGCGCTTTAACCTGGGTTGCATCGGCGCCCGCACCACCGCCTTCAAGACGGTACGTTTTGACGAGGTCACCCTGCAGCGCTACGGCATCAATGTGGAGTCCTTCGACCTGTCAGAGCTGATCTTCAAGGTGCAGCAGAAGGCGGACGACGATGCGGCTGTACTGGCTAAGGTGGAGCGTCTGGAAAATTACACCGACTTCTCCCGTGTGCCCCTGCAGAACAAGCTGACACTGGCTAAGATCAGCGTGGTTATCGACGAATACATCGAGGAGTATCACCTGGATGCCATCACTCTGCGTTGCTGGAACGAGATGGAGACCATCCTGCGTGTCTGCCCCTGCGTGCTCATCTCCGAGCTGAACGACCGTGGCATCGTCTGCTCCTGTGAGATCGACCTGTGCTCCGCCATCACCATGCGCGCCATGTACCTGGCCTCCGGCGAGCCCACCGCCTGCCTGGACTGGAACAACAACTACGGCGACGACGAGAACAAGGTCATCCTGTTCCACTGCGGCCCTGTGGCCCAGAGCCTGATGGCCGGCAAGGGTACCGTTACCGAGCACAAGATGTTCGCCAAGGGCGATCCCGGCAGTGGCTGGGGTAGCAATGAGGGCCGTATCCGTGACTTCGATATGACCTTCTCCAACTGTCTGACCGAGGATGGCCGCCTCATCATCTATGCCAGCGAAGGCCGCTTCACCACCGACCCCATCGAGGATGCCTTCTTCGGTTGCGGTGGCGTGGCCGAGATCGACGACCTGCAGAATAAGCTCATCGCCCTGGCTCGTGGCGGCTTCAAGCACCACACCACCGTGGGTGTCGGCCACATGAAGGATATTCTGGAAGAGGCCTTTGGCACCTACCTTGGTTATGATGTTGTAGAGATCTGAGGAGGAGTAAAACCATGAGCGTTATCTGTAACCGGCAGGCGGTGCTGGACATCTACGAAGCCGCCGGCAAAAACGGCTGGGTACTGCCCTGCATCTGCACCGAGAACCTGACCACCACCGAGGCCATCCTGACGGCGGCTGAGGAGTTCCGTGTGGAGCACAATCTGGACACCCTGCCCATCATCATCGCCATGACCTGCCGCTATGACCATCGTAGCCAGGCCACCAACTACACCCACACCCGCCGCTGGGACACCGGTCTCAAGCTGTTCACCGAGTCGGTGAAGGTGCTGGCCGGCGAGGGGGGCCCCTTCGAAAACCTGCAGGTGATGATCCACCTGGATCACATCCAGCACGATCTGGACACCACCCTGTTAGAGGGTGACCTGTCCGACTATGCTTCCATCATGTACGATGCCTCCACCCTGCCGCTGGAGGAGAACATCCGCAAAACGGCAGAGTTCGTAGCTAAGCGGGGCAGTGAAATCGTCATCGAGGGCGCCTGCGACGAGATCGTAGACGCTGTAGGCGAAGCACGCAATGCCCTGACCACCCCCGAGAACGCCGCCCGCTTCATGGAGCTGACGGGTGCCGACCTGGTGGTGTGCAACCTGGGCACCGAGCACCGGGCCACCGGCAAAGACCTGCAGTATCACGGCGAGGTCAGCCGGGAGATCAAGGCAGTCATCGGCGAGAAGATCGTGCTGCACGGCACCTCCTCTGTCCCCAATGACCAGGTCGCCCACCTGTACAACGACGGTGTGTGCAAGGTCAATGTGTGGACCGCCCTGGAGCGTGACGCCACCCCCATCCTCTTTGATGACATGGTGCGCCACGCCCGTGAGGTGGCTAACAAGGCCACCGTTGATAAGCTGGTTGCCGACGGCTATCTCACCGAGAAGGCCAACACGGACCAGCCGGTAAACATCGCTCACTTCACCACCCTCTATCGCCAGACCATCATCTTCGAGGAGATGAAGAAGGCGGTGCGGGATTACCTCGACCTGTGGTATCCTGTAAGCAAATAAGGTAACCCACCAAACCGGACAGACTCTGGAGAGCCTGTCCGGTTTCTTTATCCAGCTCATAGCAAAAGGGCACCCACGAAAACTTATCCGGCTCATAGCAAAAGGGCACCCACGAAAACGTGGGTGCCCTTCTGCTTGTTTGAGGTACTTCTTTATCCGTTGACAACAATCTTGTTGTCACGGTCGCACACCTGGCAGGATTCGGTCACGATCTGGCTGGCGCTGTCATCGGCACAGACCAGACGGTTATCGTGCACCTCCAGGCTACGCACACAACTGGCGTGAACAAGAGGAATATTGCCCTTATAGACAATATTATCCGTCACCGAGATACGTCCGTGATAATACGGGGTAATCTGCTTGATTTCCGGTACCACCTCGATGGCCGCCACACCCCAGCCCATTGACCGGCTGTTCAGACATTCCATGCGGTTGCCGGTAATCTCCACATCCTCCACCGGGCCGGATT
The DNA here is from genome assembly GCA_017471765.1 of Clostridia bacterium. Classification (GTDB taxonomy): domain Bacteria; phylum Bacillota; class Clostridia; order Oscillospirales; family Acutalibacteraceae; genus UBA5905. Next base: position 5,076 of record JAFURT010000024.1, on the reverse strand, counting down.
CATACCAGTAGTTGCAGTCGCCGGAAATCCAGATGGCCGCACCGTTGGAGTGCATATCGTTATCGGCAATACGCACCTTGCCACGGCAGGAAATTAGGAAACTGCGGGCCCGGTTTTTGCCGGTTACACAGCCGGTGATGGTCACCGTTTCAGGCATGCGGTCTACGTTCTCCACACCATCATTCACGGCGATGCCTTCCGGCAGACTATCCACCTCTACGCAGACAATCTGTCCGTTAAGCATCCGGGAGGACACCACACAGCACGCTCCATAGGGCATCAAATCATGGCACTTAATCAACCGCAGGCGGTCACCCGCATGGTACAGCGGCACGCCCTCCTGCTGGTAGTGCATAAACCACAGATACAACCGGTTACCCACGATTTTGTCTACACGAGTGTAGATGCCGTGCACATTGGTGGCATCATCACACTGGCTCTCCAGCACACAGTTGCAAAGCTGGATATCTCCGGTGCAGTTGACAAAATGGGTGGCATCCGCACAGGCAGAGATCAGCCGTTTACCAGAGGGAATCACCTTGCACCCCTCCAGATGCACATTCTCACACAGCTGGAAGATAAAGGCCATTCCCTCGCTATGATGCACCGTCACGTTTTCGAAGCGCAGATTACAGCTCTCGGTACCGACGATGCCCGGATTTTCCCGGGTGGCATGCACCATGACCAGGACATTCCCCTTGCGGAAAGGATAGGGGAAGTTCCTCCCCCGTAACCGAAGACGCACCAACCCATCCGGCAGAGTCTCAGCCATGTAGCCGTATTTATCCAAGAAGCAGTCGGCAGTTTCAGACTCCAGGTTGGCCGTCTCCGGAGAGTACTGCATAATGTTCACGATGGTGCTGACATCCCAGTCCAGGCCGGTAAAATGCAGGCGGTCATCCCGCACATAGTATGGGAACCGCTCCCCATCGATCTGCAGAATAACCTCTTCCGGCGAAGCTTCCACCACCACGCCCTCCGTGTAGAAGGGGCGATCAAAATCAATGGACAGATTCCGGAAGCAGATGTTCTCACACCGATCTAATACCGCCGGTGTCATCTTACCATAGAAACGGAGCTGAGCACCGTTTCCCTCCACAGTGACATTGCGAGCCTCCACAAAGGGCATGGCAATCCGCTTACTGCTCTTGTCATTGTTTGACACGAAATAGAAGCGTTCGCCGGCCATGGTAGGAGTGAAATCATACTGAACCGGCTGCAACACCAAACGGCCACCCTCCGGAGTCAGCGCCTCGATAGCCTCTTGCATCGCTAATGAAGCATCCCCAAATCGCTCTACATATTCAGAAAATTCGATAACTCTCATACTTTATTTTTTCTCCTTGTAGATGTGATTTGTCTCCCCACACTCTGCGAAAAGTATCCTTCTCCGTCTCCCTAAGGAGACGGAGGGGAACAAACACATTCTCAGTGGGGAATGCTTACCGCACTTTTTTCCGCAGCAGACGCAGACAAGCAACAGAGGCCATCAATGCCACAGCCGCCAGCATAACCGCCAGTACATTTTCACCGGTAGCGGGGCTGTCGCTGTCAGGGGTGTTGTCCGCAGGCGTATCGTTCACATTGCTGTCGTTATTGCCATCGTTATTGCCGGCATTGCTGTCGCCGGGGCCAGCGTTTTCACCGCTGTTATCGCCGTGGTCGGGAGCTAACTGCTCCAGCACCTCAGTCGCCGACAGCTCGCTCATGCAGATGTTGTCCAGATAGATAGTCTTGCCCTCCATCATATCCGCCGCCGCATCGATCAGCAGGCTGTTCAGATCGGACAGGTCACGCTCGCCATCCTGCAGAGAATTCATGTGCAGGCTGAGCGATCTCTCCGGCACCACGATCCAGCCCTTGAAACCGGCCGGAATGACCATACGCATATCGCTGCCGTTGCGGACTTCCTCTACCTCGCCATCTAGGCCAACCAGGTAGAACTTCTTGTTGGAGCCAACACCCCAGCGCTCGCCGCTTTTCTCCTCCAGAGTGAAGGCCAGCGACACATAGCCGTCCTCGTCTGTCTGGGGATTCTCTGCATAGAACATCAGCGTTTGACCGGCAGACAGATCGGTGTTCTGCAACAGCACATACAGCACCATGGACACCTGGCTGCCATTAGGAGCACCAATGGTAAGCTTACCGGCCTTGGAACCGTCCACGCCGATACCCTCTTCCAGTGCCAGCGTAACACCGGCGCCATCGGTCCAGGGATACATGCAGGCACCGGCGCTGTTCTTCTCAAAGTTCTGGATCATCAGCGGAGGAACAACCTCTTCCTCCCCACTGTCACCACCGTCGCTATCCTCGGCAACACACAGGGTCACCGTATCGAAATAGTAGACATTGCCCACATAGTCGGCTGTGGCAAAACCCAGGAACATCTCCTTCATAGAAGACATATCCTTAGTCGCAGTCCAGCCGGTAAGGGAGGTAAAGGGAATGCGGATGGTACCGGCCTTGTTGGGCAGCTTATAGCGACCGTCGGCGGCTACCTCCAGAGCGACCTCCTCCTCAGCGCCATCCGCCAGGAAATACAGGTTGCCGACGGCAGCATTGGCCGCAAAGCGTGTACCGGTGGTGGTGTCTACGGCGAACTCAATACGACCCACCTCATTCTCATTGTACACATTGGCGCAATCGCCGGGGGTGAAATGGATGGTCAGCTCGTTGTACCCGGACCAATCCGTCTTGGAAGAAATAACCGGATAGAAGTTATCCCAGCCGGGACCTTCCTTGCTCACCGTCAGCTTCAAAGACTGGTCACCGGAGTTCTTCACATCGGTAACATTGACATAGGTCAGCACCTCGTTGCCGGCACCCTGGAACTGGCTGAAAGTATAGGCGTTTTCGCCGGCGTTGGCAGACTCAAAGCCCTGCAGCAGCACCGGATCGAGGGTAACCTCGCCTTCGCCCTCGCCCTGGTTGCCATCATCAGGGGTATTGCCTTCGCCGCCTTCACCGCCGTCGGAGTTACCGATCGCCTTGTACAGCTGTACCGCATCAAAGTAGTAATTGTTGCCGGTATAGGCGTCAGCGGCGATCCACAGGAACATCTCATGCATCGTAGCCATATCCACGGCCTCGCTCCACCCGGTCAGGGAGGAGAAGGGCATACGGACGTAGCCGGACTTGTTGGGCATGATGTAGCGGTTGTCGCCAGCCACCAGCAGCGTGGTCTCGGCAGAGGCGCCATCCTCCAGGAAGTAGATCGGGCCCGTCGTGTTGGAAGCGGTGTAACGGGTGCCGGAGGTCAACTGGAGGGTGATGTCAAAACGACCGACCTCTGCGCCACCGGAGTGAACAACCGGGCAGTCGCCGGCCTTGTAGTAGAAAACAAGGCCGTCATAACCGGTCCAATCCTTCTTATCCGCCGCCAGGGCAGGATAGAAGTTGTCACCGTTGTTGTACTGAGCAGAAACCGTTACCTGCACCGCCTGGGCACCGCCGGCAACGCCGGCGGTAGCCTTGGCATAGGTCAGGACATTGCTGCTCTGGAACTGGCTGAAAGTATAGCAATCAGTGCCAATATTATCGGACTCAAAGTCCTGCAACATGGTGTACTCATAGGCGGTATCCGCCAGCGTGTTCATCCCCACAGACAGCAGGGAAACGCACAGGGTCAATACACACAGAATGGTTAATATGCGTTTTTTCATGGGTTTTTCTCCTTTCCGGAAAACACACATCAAAAAGGGTTAATTAACTTACTTGCTATAGGTGACATACTCCACGCCGTCCACGGTGACAGAGCCAACCGTCTTGTAGTTGGAGGTCACGTAACTGGGAACATTCTCGATATCCGCACGGATCGCGATGGTCTCCGCCCACTTGATCATGTTGCCGTACACCGCATTACCGGTCAGGCCGGCGGCGATGGTGGCAGAATCGATGTAGACAGTCTTCAGGCTGCTGTTCAGACGGAACGCCAGATCGCCGATGCTGGTCACCGTCTCCGGGATGGTGATGCTCGTAAGCTTCGGGCAGTTGTTGAAGGTCTGCACATCGATCTTGGTGATGTTCGACAGCTTCACGCTCGTAAGAGACGTACAGCCGATGAACACACGGTCACCCAGGGTCGTAACGGTCTCGGGCAACTCAATGCTCTTCAGGCTGGTACAGCCGGAGAAGGTGCGCTTCTTCAGGTTGGTCAGCTTGGAGGGCAGTTCAATGCTCTCCAGGCTGGTACATGCGCCAAACGCCCAGGTAGCAATGTTGCCGCCGGTGATGGTGCTGGGCAGGGACACATCCGTCAGGCTGGAGCAGCCGAACAGAGCAGCCCATCCCAGATAGGTCACACCCTCTTCCATCACGAACTTGGTCATCTTGGTGCAGCTGTGGAACGCGGCGTCGTACACGAACTTCACACGGGCAGGCACCGTAAACTCGGTGATAGCCGTACCATGGAAGCAGTAGGTGTTCAGCAGGTTGATGTTCTCGCCCAGCACGATGTTGCTCAGCTTAGAGCACTCGGAGAACATACGGGCACCGGGAGCCTTGTAGATTCTGGAACCGACCTTATAATCGGTGGTGCCGTAGATCTCAGCAGACACCAGGCTCTTACAACGGTAGAACACATAGTTCTTGATGCTGGTCACAGACTCGGGAATCACAACAGACTCCAGACCAGCGCCCCAGAAAGCGCCGTAGCCCAGGGTGGTGACACCGTAGGGAATCTCAATCGCCTTCAGGCCGGTACAGCCACGGAAGGACTCACCGTCGATGGTAGTCAGGGAGAAGGGCAGCTCCACAGAAGCCAGAGCCGTCCAGCCATTGAAGATACCGTAACCAACCGTGGTCACGCCCTCTTCGATGATCACCTTAGTGGTGGTGGCGCTGTAGTTCAGGAACTCATAGCCGGCAACCTGCTTGTTGGTAGGCATCACGCCGGTACCGGAAACCACCAGAGTGTGGCTGCCGTCGGCCTTCTCACGCACCTCGAAGGTCAGACGACCATTATACTGCTCCGTGCTGACGATTGTATAAGCATCGGGGTCAGCCTGGCCGCACATAGAGCAGATGCCGTCCACATAGTTGTGGTCAACAAAAGTCACGATGCTTCTGAAGTTGGTC